>CAZYME010000005.1:0-101860 GCA_964648115.1 uncultured Legionella sp. | reverse complement strand
CACTTTTCACTGGCTAATTACTTGCAAAAACGGATGAGTCCATATACGTAGGCGTAGGGGATGAATTATATACACGCCCTAATATCCATAATATTTTTTTATACATGATTATACTCCCTGTGTTGGTTTTAATGAGCCTAGTAAGCATAGACACTTATTTAAAAGTTTCTTTGAAAGTAGCCCATTCAGCTTTATTCGAGAGCGGTTAATTAACCCCACCTATCTACCAAATTAATTCTCACAGATACTCTCCTCAATGAAAAACGAGGAGGGAATTTTTGATGAATAATGAAATAACAACAGTCACAGAACATTTCTGGCAAGAGCACATGATTGCATGGGAGAACAGCGGGTTAGGTCAGCTACTGGCTTGGTTTGTACATAGCGTTTTACAAATAATAAAAGATAGACTCAATCTTGCATTTAATTATTTTATAAAAATAATTTGGTTTTTAAAATCGATAAAAATAATATTTTTTTCAAAAAAATTAACGCCTAATGTTCCTTCTTCTTCAGCCACCTGTCCCCCTAAAACAATAAAATCCACTGAACCAAAATGGTTTTCGCCAACGATAAGATCTTTTACTGTCAAAAGCTTACAGCGAGAATCTGAGTCAATTATTTTAGGACATTGTGTAGAGCGACCTATTTTTGATGCCATTTGTGGTGTAATTGTGCTGGTTGACGATCCTGAATCAAGATCCATTCTCAGATGAATGTTATTTGCAATTACATTCAGCAGGATACCTCCACCTGAGTCGTAATCAAAATGTATTTTTTTCCAATTTTGAATATTGTAAGAATTAGGAATGATATCATCTTTTATTAAAACTATTTTTCTATGTGGATAATCAAAAATAACAGAAAATTGTTTGAATATTTCTATTCCAATCATTCCATTATCAAGCGCAGAAGAAGATTTTTTTTCATTTTTGATGCCGAAAAATGAGGCTCGAGGTGCTGTGACTACCTCTATGTTTTTAAGATGATAATTACCAATAATAAAATCATTAACACGATAACTGGTTGATTCAATTTGCTTGGATTTGTCTGTTGAGTAGATGCCATCGTAAGTATTACTGCTAGTATAGGACCTCCCTTTTCCAATATATGTAGCATGTGATTTATTAATCATATTTTGGGAAATAAGCGCGGTACCTCTTGAGCCTAAATCTATTATTAGTTGCGTTTTATAGCCATTTATTTTTACAACGGCACTTGCTAGACCAGAGTTCATATGAATCGGTATAATACTATATCCATTATTTGCATGGGATATAGTTGAAGAAATAACAAGTAGTGACATTAAAAACGCTCGCATATTCATATAGGATTACCCCGAAACAATTGAACAACTTGAAAAATATGCTTCCATATAACATCAATCCTCTGCTATTAAGTGATATGAGAAGCATACCCGTCGTGCTCATCATGCCTGAGAAAGATGGGGTTAATTAAACGCTTACCTTTATTCAATTCCCAAATCTCATGATGAGTGTAATCAGGATTTACAAATTTAGCCGGCTTAATTGATATAAGTCGAGCTCCAGATTTTTCTTTAATACGGCGTGACCTTTGATTCCCAACAGCATTGGTAAATATAAGTGTTTCAAAGCCCAGCGTATCAAATGCATAGTCAGTGATAGGTATTACAGCTTCGAACATAATCCCCTGCCCCCAAAACGTCCTAGCAAGCCAAAATCCCCTACTCTCTGGTTTTCCTTTAGCCACAACTCAATGCTTCCGATAAGTTCATTTTGTTATATATTTTGTTATATATAATGATGCAATCATTATATACATCCAATATATCTTTGAAAAAATTAGCTTTGTCGTTTCGGGATCCCTTTTGCGTGTGATAATATTATTGCATTTTTTATTAGTGGGTACCTACATGAACAAGCATTCCGTTTTTCTAGCAAAAATTTGTTTACTTTCTACAATATGGATTACAGGCGGGGCTTTATATGCCAACCCACCGCTCACACAAGATAATATGCGTCCTGTAAGCGCCGTCAATAATCCACTAATCACCCCTACCCCGCCATCACTTAATGCAAAGGCCTATATTCTTATTGATGTAAACAGCGGGAAAATTATTGCTGAAAAAAATAGTGAGGAAAAACTCCCCCCTGCCAGCTTAACAAAAATGATGACCCTATATGTCATTTCAACGGCACTAAGCAATGACCAAATCCATCTTTCTGATCCCGTTCGGATTAGCCAAGAGGCTTGGAAAATTGGCGGCTCGCGCATGTTTGTTAAAGAAGGCCAACAAGTTAGTGTTGAAGAGCTCCTAAAGGGGATCATCGTTGATTCAGGAAATGACGCATGTGTTGCAATGGCAGAGCACTTAGGCGGAAGCGAAGGCGGTTTTACTGAAATTATGAACCAGCAGGCAAAGAATTTGGGGATGGTAAACAGTCATTTTACAGATAGTACAGGCCTTCCTGATAAAGACCATTATACCTCAGCTAAAGACCTGGCTGTGCTTGGGCGCGCATTGATTACCAACTATCCTCAGTACTACCATTGGTATAAACAAAAATGGTTTACTTTTAATGGAATACGTCAGCCTAACCGTAACCGCCTATTATGGCGCAATAGCCAAGTAGATGGAGTAAAAACTGGGCATACCAGTGATGCAGGTTTTTGTCTGGTTTCATCTGCAAAACATGAGAACATGCGTTTGTTAGCTGTGGTTTTAGGCTCTCCCACTGAAACAGCACGTGCTGACGATAGTGAGAGATTGATTAATTATGGTTTTCGTTTTTTTGAAACACATGAGCTGTATAAATCGGGCGCTGCAATTACCGAGCTTCCTTTATACAAAGGCCTAACAGATAAAATTAGTATCGGCGTAGGAGATGCTCAATATGTAACTATCCCAACCGGCCAATACCAGCGTTTAAGCGTAACTACTAAAGTGCCAAAATATGTAGAAGCCCCGTTAAAAAAAGGTGACAAAATTGGGGAGTTGATTGTTAAATTTGATAATAATATGATTGCTAATCAACCTCTGTATGCTTTGCAAAGCGCACCCGACGGAGGATTCTTTACTCGTATGAAGGATTCAGTTCGATTAACCTGTAAGCGTTGGTTTAGCTCTTAATTCGGCTCTTAAACCGGTAGCCTTGATGCAGCGAAGCGTAATCAAGGTTAAATATCACACAAACCTTGATTACGCTTCGCTGCATCAAGGTTACAACTCCCTAGCTGGGGTTTAGAGAGGTTGACATAATGAGCGAACAACAGACTCTAATGACATTCCCCTGTGATTTTCAGATTAAAATCATTGGCAGCAATACTAAATCATTTGCGAAAGACATTGTTAAAATAGCTCGCAAGCATTTTCCTGAAATAACTGATACCGAAATTGAAAAAAAACCCAGCCAAAACAATAATTATTTAGCTATTAGTATTATGCTACATGTAAAAGACCAAATAACGCTGGATGCGCTATACATGGAACTCACCAAACACCCAGATATTAAGATGGTACTTTAAATAATGCTTAACATTCGCTATCTTGGCCTTCAGCCCTATACCCTCGTATGGGAGGATATGAAGCGATTCACAGGGAAGCGTGATGAAAATACGACTGACGAGCTCTGGTTACTTGAGCACCCTCCAATATATACCCAGGGCCAGGCTGGCAAAGAGGAGCATATCCTTAATCTGGGCTCTATTCCAATTGTCCAAACAGATAGGGGCGGGCAAATTACTTATCACGCACCGGGGCAATTAGTGGCTTATGTTATGATGGACATACGCAGACGCCACATTGGCATTCGCACCTTAGTATGCCAGTTGGAGCAAGTACTTATATCAATGCTTGAAAAACTTACTATTACCGCACAAACACGTTGCGGGGCTCCTGGCGTTTATGTGGGCGATAAAAAAATAGCGTCAGTTGGGTTACGCGTTAAAAATGGTTGCACTTACCATGGAGTTGCATTAAATGTAGCAATGGATTTAAGCCCTTTTTCTGGTATTAATCCTTGCGGTTATGCAAAATTGCCTATGACCCAAATCCAAGACTTTATCCCTGAGGTCAATATGGAGCAAGCTAGCAATGAGTTTGTTCAGAGTTTTTTAACTATTTTTGGGCGCTAGTACGTCATGCATTTATTTACGGACTATATTCATCCCCTTACTCTTTGGTTGCATGCCCATCCACAATTAGCTTTATTAATAACATTTGTCATTTCTTTTACTGAGTCTCTTGCCATTATTGGCAGCATTATTCCTGGGTCGGTTACCATGACAGCCATTGGGATTTTAGCAGGCTCAGGCATCATGCGAATTGATCTAACCTTCCTTGCTGCTGCATTGGGGGCTATCGCCGGAGATACAGGCAGCTATGCGCTTGGTTATGCATTTAGTGATCGTTTAACAAATGTTTGGCCATTTAAGCGCTACCCCAGTTGGCTAGTATATGGCAAAGATTTTTTTGCACGACATGGAGCGACGAGCGTACTAGTGGGTCGATTTGTTGGTCCGATGCGTTCAATTATTCCAGTTATTGCTGGAATGATGCACATGAACCACTGGCATTTTTTATTGGCAAATATTATATCTGCAATTGGCTGGTCTATTCTTTATGTCCTGCCAGGTGTTTTAATTGGGGTAGCTAGCAGCGAGCTCTCACCAGAAAGCGCGACCCGTCTTTTTGTGTTAATTCTTGTGTTGCTGGTTGTTGTTTGGTTATCTAGCCTAGGAGTAAAGTGGCTCGTTATTCATACCAATCAATTTTTAGGCAATGCTTTACATAATTTTTGGACTTACTTAAAGAAGCATTCATTGCTTGCAAAATATGCCGAGGGACTAGCGCCTAAAGGTGAGGTTAATCATTACCCGACTGCGGCATTAATAATTTTGTTTCTTTGTTGTTTTTTGGTCTCAACTATTACGATTGTCGTTGTTATGGGGGGAGAATGGGCTTCCAGTATTAACAATGCCGCCTATCTTTTCTTGCAAAGTTTGCGTACACAGTCCTTTGATGCCTTCTTTGTTATCGTAAGCCTATTTATTAGCCCCTTATCCTTGCTAACACTCATCTTGGCGTTCTCTTTATATACCATATACTATCGTGACTGGCGCACCTTAGGGTATTGGTTAAGTACTAGTTTGATGACAAGTTTCATTATTTTTATCATGGAGCCCAACAGTCACTTTCTCTATCACACACTGTCATTCCCAGCTATTGACCTGACGTTGGCTACATCCTTATTTGGCTTTTTAATACTTTATATCAGCACGTTTTATCGCACGATTACTATGCTGATATTGCGGGTTGCGTTGATAATCACTTTGCTACTCGCAGGAATTGCAACTATTTATTTAGGTGATAAGTGGTTTACGAGCGTCGTTGCTTCTTATTTTATTGGTTTAACCGTGTGTCTTTTTCATTGGATTTTTTATAGGCGACAGGCACCACCACATAAACGCTCGCAATTTCTGATTGCTTTATCTTGTTTGTTTTTAGTATTAGCAACCAGCCTCTCTGCTGTGTTTTCCTTTAAAGAGTTAATTCGTACACACTCCACCCATGTTGAACAATATGTTATGACAGATGAAGTCTGGTGGAACCAGCAACAGCCATTACTTCCTATTTATAGTACTAACCGCATTGGTCGACGTGTTGGCTTACTGAACGTTCAATATGCGGGATCTATCAACAAACTTGTTCAAGCGTTGGAAGCATATGGTTGGAGGCCTCAATCTAATTCATTTTTTTATTCACTACTGTTACGTGCGGGCGGACGCATTTCATCAGATAATATACCTTTAACAACACAGATTTATCTTAATAGAAAACCTGTGTTAACGATGACCTACAGTACCGGTAAGAAAGAGCCTTTGTTAATACTTCGATTATGGCGCTCTAATTATCACCTGCGTTATTATCAAGAGCCTATCTGGGTGGGAAGTATATCTTGCCGTTTGCAGTCAAAAAAACATAGCAAACAATTGCCATACAAATATATATCTATGCATGAATATATAACAAGAGCATTGCCTGGTTTTAAGTTTAATAAAATTACCTTACCTAAACGATATTTAAAATCCCTGCCCTACCCTACTTCACGGACGCTTTTGACCATTAAAGAACCAGCTACACACGAAGATGAGAAAAAGTAATTAGCTGTCGCATACCTAGTAGCGACTTCCCTACATTAGTGATATAAAATGATATTTATTTTGAATATTGCTTTAAAGGATTAATGCGATGGATACATTATCAAATTTGCTTTATATTTTGCTTCCATTGTTGGGTATTGCTTTACTCGTTGCTGGGATAATAATGAGGCGTACCAACTGTATTATAGGCGCACTTTGGCTAACCTTAATTGCGCTTATGTTGAATTATCAAGCTGCAGGCGGCGAAATATTAGGGACTTATTTTGGATATAAAAATGCAGCCATCTACTCCATTAATTTAATCGTTTTAATTATCACACTACTTTATTTGTTTTTTAAACTACCTTTGCTTCAAAAAAAACCAACCCGCTACCTCACAGGATTAATATCAGCATGCCTAGTTGTTGGTGGCATACTATTGCTTACTAACCTTTGGGTAAATGCCTATTTTATTGAAAATAGACGTGTAGGGACACCCATTATGCAAGTAGCGACCTTTACCCCTGTTGATTATTGCGCTTATCGGTATGTATTTTACAAAGTGGGTTTAGATGGCCATATAAACTATATGTGCCCTAATCATTATGGAATCCTTCCCTCTATGGGGCAATTGGATGTTTCACCAGCATTTTTACTCAATCATTTGACGCGACAATTAAAAGTTGAGGTCAAAGCGGATAACAAGGAGAAATGAAACATTATCACAATATGGCTATAAATTGTCCTGTTGCGCCACTTTTGCTACTATTCATCAAAATATAAGAATACATGGAATTATGCGTCGATTTATCTTTATTTTTTTAGTGTTAAACGCTGCTCAGATATACGGCATGGCACCCAAATTAAATTGGGATAAGGCTGTTGATAATGCCATCAAAAGGTACGGCCTCCGAATGGAGCCGGAATTAAAAAGATGGGTTACTCATGCCGGCGTCACTTATCCTCCTCGTGATATAGCGTTGTTAGCGTTTAAGCAAGAACGAAAAATTCAACTGTGGGCTAAAGACGAAAATACACAATGGCGCTACATTCATACCTATGCTATGACTGCTTATAGTGGGCGTTTAGGCCCCAAGCTTAAAGAGCGTGATTTACAAATCCCTGAGGGGGTTTACAGGCTAACTACACTCAATCCCTTTAGCTCTATGCATTTATCGATGATGATTAACTATCCAAACAATTTTGATCGCTTGCAGGCTTTTAAAGATGGCCGACATAATTTAGGCGGAAGTATATTTTTACATGGTAAATCGATGTCAGTAGGATGCCTTGCCGTGGGCGACAAAGCTATTGATCAATTGTTCTTGCTTGTTCACCGTGTCGGCTTGAGCCATACACAAGTAATTATTGCACCAAATGATCTGCGCAAAACCAAACCTGCAACCTCATCCTTCGCCCAACCGCGCTGGTTACCTGAGCTATATCAGCAAATAACGCTCGCGTTACGGTCGTTCCCTTCTCCAGAGACAAGCGTCAAAAAATTGGAGGAAAAGTAGTAGCTGATGCTCCTCTTGCATTGATGGGAGAGGATGCCCGACAGGGCAGGTGAGGGTAAGTTAAATCAAAAAAATATATTTTTGTTGTAAATTTTTATGATCATCGCTAATCCGCCCTATCTGGCACCTTACCCCCCTCGCGGGGCGAAGGAACCACAATAGAATGCGCTTCTTATTCGTGCTCTGGTGCCACAACAAATATTCCCGGCGCATTGCGTAAATACTCATTGTAATCCATGCCATAACCAAAAATGTAATGGTCGTCAATTTCTAAGCCCACAAAATCGGCGTTTTTTAATCCATTTTCATGGCGTTTATGGTGTTTATCCACCAAAACAGCGCTGTAAACATCTGAAGCACCCATCGATTTAACTTCATCAAGAATAGCTGCTAATGTGACTCCACCATCAAGAATATCATCAACAACCAATACTGCCCTTCCCTTCAGATCAACACTCGGTCGCACTCTCCATTCTAACGTGCCACCTGTGATCTCGCCGGAGTAACGTGTTGCGTGGACGTAGTCAACTTCTAATGGAAAATCTAAACGCAGTAATAGGTTTGCCATGGGCACCATCCCACCAATCATGACGCATAAAATTATTGGATTTTTATCACTTAATTGCTGATGGATCTGACTGGCCATTCTGTCGAGCGCGGCTTCAATATCATCGGTAGTGTATAAACAGGTGGATTGCTCATAAACTTGTTTAATTTTTTCTGGAATGGACATATGGTTTCCTAGTGTTGTTAACGCTCAATCTTTTGGTTTCCCTGGCACAGGGAACATAGTAATTTTGTTAGCATCAGGTGATCTCTCTCGCACCTTAGCAACCCCTCGTTTATTCACTTCATCAATACGGAATACAGAATGCATTGGAATAAATGTGCGCTTAACCCCATTAAATTCCAGCTTTAAACGCTCCTCAGAGGGATCAACCACTAAAGCCGTATTTTCACCAAAGACAAAATCTTCGACTACAAGAAAACCAAACATATCGCTTTCGTGGATTTTACGAGCGTAAATTTCGTAGATATTCTCTAAATAAGCAAATGTTACTCGATAAAGAGTTTTATTGGTCATCAAATACACCAAGTCATAAAAGATGGCTAGTATACAAAAACATCTAACCGGTGTTCAAATCAATTCGTCATGAATCCATTTACCAGCCGCTTGTAATGTAGATTTCGGCTCTACCAATCCAGTATTAACCACTTCTGCAAGCAATGAAGGATGACAGTGCTGATATTTTTGCGCTATAAAGCAATAAAAGGCTGCCGGAAACGGCCAGACCATTTTTCCCATCTCATTAAAAAATGCTAATTTTTGGATTAAAAATTCGCTGGTAACAGGAGGGATATAATAAAAGCTAGTCAAAGCGCATTGCCTATACCCACGTTGTAGCATCATCCGTCTTACAGCAAGGGAGGAAGTAAGCGTAGAATCCCCACCAGGTCCAAAACAGGCTAGCCGCTTCATGCGTAGCGCGGCTCCCCAAAAACTCCAAGGGTTAATCCCAAAAAAAATTGCATAACCCATCGGTTTTAATACCCGATCAATTTCACTAAGCGGATTTTTACCTGCTGAAAATGCTTCTAAGGTAAGTGGTGCAATAACACAGTCAATACTATCCCTCTCTATGGGTAAAGTTGTAAGAGAAGAAATTATCAAGGATTTGTGGGTAACTGCGCAGGGACTAACTAAGTGTTTATGCCGAAATTTTAGTGTTGATAGCCATGGGTTCTCGCCACAGCTACCTAATTGTAATAATTTATTACCATTGAGCTGATCGCTTACTTGCGTTAACTCCATAGAAAACGCATATGCTACACGACGCCCTTGTGGAAGTTGAAACCACTCGTCTAGTGCACGATATTTATTTGCTTGTTCATCAAGAAGCAAGGCCCATACCTCAAATCGTTAAGTTATACATCTGCTCACTCAATGGCGTCAACTTAAGAAAAAAACCGTAGCCTGAATAATGGCGAAGCCCTAATCCGGGAGATTGTGGCACGGAAATCCAAGATTACGCTGCACTCGATCCAGGCTACAGATCTTAAATTTGAGTAATTACCGCTAATTATTAATGCACCATTCCCACTTTTTGTCTATAGTTATCATATATTTATAGACAATGTATCTATTATGCCTGCTGCCGAAGAAGATCGTTTACAAGGAATTGCCACTCTTTTAGTCCAAGAAAATCTTTTGGATAAAGAAAAAGCATTGCATTTTCAACAGCTTGCATCATCAAGCAAAATTAGTCTTCTGCAATATTTAGCAACTAACAATGTTATCTCAGCTAAGAAAATTGCACTAGAAGTAGCAGCTCATTTTGGCTTAGCTATGATCGATCTTAATAGCATGGAACCAGATTTAATGCCGGTATCGCTTGTTAGCGAAAAATTAATACGACGCCATAATTTGGTCCCATTGTACAATAGAGGAACACAGTTGTATCTGGCAACAGATGACCCTAGTAAGCAGGCGTCATTAAAAGAGATTCAATTTCACACAGGTCTCAATGTGACCCCTGTTGTAGTTGAAACCGACAAATTATATGAGCTGATCGATAAGCTGCTTCATCAAAAAGAAAGCCAAGGTTTGTCAGATTATTTTGAAGAGTCTCAAGACCTAGAAGGATTAGAGTTCAGCGCAGATGAAGAGGAGAAAGAAACTGAAACATCATCAGGAGTATCAAGTGATGATGCGCCAGTCGTAAAATTCGTTAATCGAATTCTGATCGATGCTATTAAGAAAGGTGTTTCAGATATTCACTTTGAGCCCTACGAACGTGAATACCGTATACGCTATCGTCAAGACGGTTTGCTTAACGAAATTGCCTCACCACCCGCTGGCTTATCAGCACGTATTGCTGCCCGCGTTAAGGTGATGTCAAGTCTTGATATTTCTGAAAGGCGCATTCCTCAAGACGGTCGATTCAAAATGAAACTGTCACGCACCCGTGCCATTGATTTCCGCGTAAGTAGCTGCCCCACTGTCGCGGGTGAAAAAATAGTGATGCGTATACTTGATCCTGGCTCAACTAAGCTTGGCATTGAATCTTTAGGTTTTAGCGAAAATCAACAAGGGCATTTCTTACGTGCAATTGAACGCCCTCAGGGAATGATCTTAGTAACAGGCCCAACAGGTAGTGGTAAAACAGTTACGCTCTATACTGCGTTAAATATACTAAATACGATTGAAAAAAATATATCTACTGCCGAAGACCCAGTTGAAATAAAAGTGTCTGGCATCAATCAGGTAAATATCAACCCTAAAGCAGGACTGACATTTTCTGGAACTCTTCGTGCATTTTTACGGCAAGATCCAGATATTATCATGGTGGGTGAGATAAGAGATCTAGAAACTGCCGAGATTGCCGTTAAAGCTTCACAAACGGGGCATTTAGTATTATCAACTTTGCACACCAACAGCGCATCTGAAACGTTGACCAGGTTGGTCAACATGGGTGTTCCATCGTTTAATATCGCGAGCTCAGTGAGCTTAATTATCGCGCAGCGCTTAGTCAGAAAGCTATGCGAGCATTGTAAAGCGGTACGTGATGACATAACACCTCAAAGTTTGATCGAGTTAGGATTTACAGAAGCGGATGCAAAAATCATGCAGCCGCACAAAGCTGTAGGCTGCACTCAATGCACAAATGGTTATCGTGGTCGAATTGGCTTGTTTGAGGTCATGCCGATGTCAAAAGCACTAGGGCAAATGATCATGTCTGGTGGAACCTCATTAGATCTGCTTAAACAAGCCCAGATAGAAGGCATGCTCACTGTATATCAAGCTGGTCTTGAAAAAATTAAGCAAGGCATCACCACCATAGAGGAGGTCAACCGGGTAACCGTTGACTAACTTTCATGGCAAACATAACAAAACCCACAATCGTACTTATTAATTATCAATGGGAAGGAGTCAACCGCTCTGGCCAGATAGTTAATGGCATAGTTGAAGCCCGAAGTATTGCACTTGCTAAAGCTGAACTGCGAAACCAGGGTATAACCATTAAGAAAATTTCAAAAAAAAGAAAACCGCTCTTTGACCGAAAAAACAAAAAAATCAAACAAGCTGATCTGACAGTTTTCAGTCGACAAATGGCTACCATGATAGAAGCAGGTATCCCATTAATTCAATCCTTTGATATTGTTGCTAAAGGCCAAGCAAACCAACGAATGAAAACCCTCATTGAAACCATTAAAAAAGAGGTGGAATCAGGCTCCACACTAGCCGACTCTTTACGCCAACACCCTGCTTTTTTTAACGATTTATTTTGTAATTTAGTTGATGCTGGTGAAAAATCAGGTTCCTTGGACGTTATGTTGGATAAAGTAGCCACTTATAAAGAGAAAGTAGAAACGATAAAAAAGAAAATTAAAAAGGCGCTGACTTATCCCATGGCTGTTATGGTAATTGCTTTTTTGGTAACAGCCGGGTTACTGATGTTTGTTGTACCGCAATTTGAAACCTTGTTTAAAGGCTTTGGTGCAGATCTTCCCGCATTAACGCGCGGTGTAATTACCTTGTCTAAATGGTTTGAGAATTACTGGTATTTAATTTTTAGTGCTGTTGGGGGCGCTATTTATGGCTTTGTGTACGCGCTTCATCACTCAGCTAAGTTTGCACATGCAGTGGACAAATTCATGCTTAAAATTCCTGTTATAGGAACTATTCTTGAGCAAGCTGCCATTGCCCGTTTTACTCGTACATTATCAATTACTTTTGCAGCAGGACTTCCGTTAATAGAGGCTTTAAAAGCCGTGGCTGGTGCCACGGGGAATATTTTATATGCCAATGCAACCAATCAAATTGGGGAGGAGGTTTCTAGCGGGCAGCAGTTACATCTTGCCATGGATAATACAAAATTATTCCCCAGTATGGTCATACAAATGGTGGCTATTGGAGAAGAATCTGGTACCTTGGAACAAATGTTAGGTAAAGTTGCTGACTTTTATGAGGAAGGCGTTGATAATTCTGTTGATGCATTAAGTAGTCTCTTAGAACCTATGATCATGGCAATATTAGGTGTATTGGTTGGCGGTTTGGTTGTCGCTATGTATTTACCCATATTTAAGCTTGGCTCGGTGGTGTAATGATCAGTGAATTTGTTTCCATCTATCCCATAACTGCATATGTATTTTTAGGCTTGTTCAGTCTAACGATAGGCAGTTTACTTAACGTTATTATTTACCGCCTTCCGCTAATGCTGCAAGCTGAATGGCGTTCGCAGTGTCGTGAATTATTGCAGCCACCTAATGACGAGCCCCCTGCTAGAATAAATTTATTTTTCCCTCGCTCGTTCTGCCCTGGCTGTAAAAATATGATTCCTTTTTGGCATAATCTTCCTATTATAAGTTATTGCTTATTAAGAGGCCGCTGCCATCAATGTCATCAGACCATTCCCTTGCGTTATCCCCTGATTGAAGGGATATGCCTTGGCTTATCTCTGTTAGCTACATTTTATTTTGGTTTTACTCTCCCACTCATCTTTGCACTATTGTTTATTTGGACGCTGATCTGCCTATTTGTCATTGATTTAGAGCATCAACTCCTCCCAGACAGCTTAACTCTTAGCTTATTATGGTTAGGTTTGATAGCAAACACTCAAACACTATTTACCACCTTACCTGATGCTGTATTAAGTGCAGCCGGGGCTTATTTGTCATTGTGGCTGTTTATTAAATTATATTATTTATTATCAGGCAAAATTGGCATGGGGCATGGTGACTTTAAGCTATTTGCCGCTTTCGGTGCGTGGTTTGGCTGGACACAACTCCCATTGATTTTACTCATTTCATCAATTACCGGAGCAATCACGGGGATTCTGTATTTGAAAAACACACAACAAACCAGAGAAACACCTATACCCTTTGGCCCATTCCTATGCATTGCCGGCCTTATTTCTCTGTTCTATGGAAAAGCAATTATCCGGTGGTACTTAGGGCTATATATTTGAAAAGTAGCCTGGTTGCTTGCAACCGGGTTTTCTAATCGTCGATGAATGATAAGGACTTTCACCCCGTGTTATGGATAAATCACCTGCACCTATGGATAGCTTTTGCGGCCACGGCTTTTTTAATGTTGTTTCATTATTTAAGCCCATGGCTAGCTAATCGACTACCTGGAAATGGTCGTACATTTGCGTCTTTTGCAGGCGGAGTAGCAGTTGCTTATGTTTTTTTACATATGCTGCCTAATTTGGTTGAGTACAATAAGCCTATTGGTCGTTTTCTATTAAATAACCAATGGCTAACGCCTTTTACTGAGTTATTAATTTACATCGTCGCTTTACTGGGCTTTCTTATTTACTACGGTTTAGATCTGCTGGCTGAGCGCTATCGTGTTAACGGGCATGACGACAGTTTGGTCTATGAATTACATTTAGGCATGTTTTGTCTTTATAATTTTTTAATCACCTATACGATGTCCCTACGCGCCCGATCAAGTATCACTGCCACTTTGTTATTCACTGTTGCAATGGCTCTGCATTTTGTATTAACTGATCGTAAATTTTGTCGTCTCTATAAGGTGCGATTTAATCATGTCGGTCGTTTTTTGCTTATTTGTGCTTTATTAGTAGGTTGGTTATGTTCGGTTATTTTTGATCCCGTGAATGTGCTCATTGCAGCATTCATGGTCGCTTTTCTAGCAGGTTCAGTATTATTAAATGTATTTAGGGAGGAATTGCCCGCAACTGGTTTAACAAGTTATTGCTGGTTTGCATTTGGAGCTGTGCTCATTACATGCATCTTGCTGCTACAAACATGGATAGCGCGGCTAGTCACACCGTAATAATATATAATTAATCGCCAATCCTAGATAACACACCAAAACTGCTCCCACATTTCGCTTGGCTCCATGTGGGCTAAGTTAATCTGTTCGGTGTAAATTTAGGGATACTACGGAGCTTAATTGAGGGTGTTCAAAGAACTGTGTCATTCCCGCGTAGGTGTGAATCCGTCTTCAATGAGGCACAGTCCTCTAGTCAGAATGGATCCCCGCCTACGCGGGGATGACACAGATGAATGAGTACTCTCCTTTAATTTGCTTGTTAATCAACGCAATGTAACAATATTAAAATCAATTAACTCAAACGGATTTGAACATGCAGAAAGTTTCCACTGGGATCGCTGGTCTCGATAATATTCTCAAGGGTGGATATCCAAAGGAAAGCCCCACTCTATTAAAAGGTGGGCCAGGGTGTGGTAAGACCGTGTTTTGCTTATTTTTTGCGTATAGCAATATTCTGAATAATCGGCACGTCACCTACCTTACTTGTGACGAATCGCCAGAACGCATCCTTAGAAACATGGATCAATATGGATTATCCGGAAGTGACGCAAATAAAAATAAGAAGCTCGCCGTTCTTGATTTTCGTCCAAGCCTAACTGATACAGTGACGGGTGGTTTTGAATTAGATGCCATTCTTATGCGAATTCAATCCAGCTTATCAGGCGAAGACCCTGTGGTAATCATCGATTCACTCCAGAATCTACTGATAGGTTTAGAAACACCCAATTATCAAATTGATTTATTAAATATTTTTACATGGTGTAAGGAGCATCGCGTTACTTTATTGGTTACAGCTGCCAGTGGATTGATAACGGAAAAAGATAATTATTTTGAAGAATATGCAGCCGATTGCGTAATTTTACTTGAACAAGTGATTTGTAAAAAATTGATGACCCGCTTTTTAAGAATACTTAAAATGCGAAGTTCAGCTCACGGGACAAACCAATACCCATTCTCGCTGACCAAAACAGGCGTTTCAATTTTACCTATCACCGACACTAGTCTCACCGAGCAAGAAAAACTATCCTATATTTCCACAGGGATTCCAGTTTTGGATAAAATGTTTGGCGGGCAAGGTTATTTAGAATCATCCTCGATTATGATTAGTGGATCATCGGGTACTGCAAAATCAATTCTGGCGGCCACATTTGCCGCATCCGCAGCTAAGCAACAAAAAAGAGTGCTTTATGTTTCTTTTGAAGAGTCCCCCATTAATTTTATAAGTAATGTTAAATCAGCGGGTATCAATCTTAATGAACCCGTGGCGAACAATATGGTAAGTATCCATTCGCTTCGTACAATAGAGATGGGTTTAGAGGAACACCTCATTACTATTATCACCATGATTGAAGAGATAAAACCACATGTGTTAATTCTAGACCCCATCACATCACTTTTAGATGTTGGTGATAGTTTTGAAGTTAAATCAATATTAATTCGTCTGATATCTTATGCAAAACTCAAAAATATCACCTTTATTTTTAATCAATTTGTCCATGAGTACGAAGATTATCAAGATCTTATACCTGCTTCAAGCTTAGTAGACTCATGGATCAAATTAAGTTTAATTGAATCAAATGGTGAGTTTAATCGAACGTTACAGATAGTGAAATCTCGAAGAAATGCAACCTCAAACCAAATGAAAGAGTTTCATGTTACGAACAACGGTATTGTGATAGAAGACCCTTATATCGGCGAGGGCGGCATTATTTTTGGATCTAGAAAAAAAGAAAAACAGGCTATAGACAAGAAAAAGAAAGAATCATTAGCAATTCAATTAGAATCAATTAATAAACAAATCGATTTGATAGAGAAAGCAGAACAGAAAGATAATACACGTAAAAACATTGAACACTCAATAATTCTCTTTAACTTGCTAGAAAAAAAACAAAAAATTGAAATGGAAATACAACTAATAGAGTCAATCAATTTAGTAAATAAAAAATGGAGAAAATGATAATGGCTAAGTTTAAGTTAAAACTTTATATTATCGGTTACACATCTACCGCTAAAAAAGCAATAAAAAATCTCCATGATATTTGCATGTTACCGGAGCTTAAAGGTATGTATGAAGCGGAAGTGATTAATTTATTAGAGCAACCACAATTAGCCGAGTCTGAAAAAATCATAGCAACACCTGTGTTAATAAAGGATTTACCTGAACCCATTCGCAGAATAATTGGTGACTTGTCTGATCGAGAAAAAGTACTTGTGGGGTTGAATATCAGTGAAATCTGACGAACTTCAGAAAGATAATTACTGGGAAACGTTTGTTGACGCTTTGTCAGAGGCGATTCTTGTTTTAGATTTATCGGGTAAAATTCTTTATGCCAATCACGCATCCTGTGTTTTATTGAATAAAAAAAATGTTGACGTTGTTGGCAGTGATTTTAGTTATCCAATTGAACTAGAAAAACCAACTAAAATAGAAATGCTAGGTGTCAATAACAAAATAATATATGCGGAAGTATATATCAAGAAGGCCATCTGGAAACATATTCCAGCGTGGGTTGCTACTTTACATAATATTACTGAAAGAGAAGAAGTTGAAAAAAAATTAAGAGTATTATCAAATGTTTTTTATTTTGCAAAAGAAGGAATTCTTGTTACAGATCCTGCTCTGAATATCGTTGATGTCAATACAGAGTTTACTAATATTACTCAATATAAAAAGGAAGAAGTCATTGGCAAAAAACCCAATATTTTAAAATCGGGTATTCAAGACGATAAATTTTATAAAAAAATTTGGGGGCATATAAAAAGCAAAGGGTATTGGTATGGTGAGGTATGGAATAAGAAAAAAAATAATGAAACATATCCGCAAATGCTAGCGATATCAGAAGTAAAAAATGTTGATGGCGACTTAATAAATTATGTTGGCGTCTTTTATGATCTTACACAACAAGAAGCACAAAAAAAACAATTAATTCATCTCGCGTACCACGATAGCTTAACGAATTTACCAAACAGAAAGTCATTATTGGATCGAATAGAATCTGCAATTGAAAAATCACGGCGCTTAAAGAATTACATAGCGCTTATATTTATTGATATTGATAATTTTAAGTCAGTAAATGATTTATATAGTCATAAAACAGGGGATAATCTATTAATACAAACTGCACAACTACTTAAAAAATTGATTCGTGAAACTGACACTTTGGCAAGACTTGGTGGTGATGAGTTTGTGATATTATTGGAAGGATTGACATATCCTAATGATTTTAAAAATATCATTGATAATATATATGAACATTTAAAGAAACCATTAATTATCGATTCGCATAAATTATTAATTAGTATTAGCGCTGGAATTAGTTTTCATCCCCAAAAAATACCTATCGGTCCGTCTGCTTTGCTTTCTCAAGCTGATCAGGCTATGTATCAATCTAAGATGACTGGGAAAAATAAATATTCTTTATATGATACGGCGCTTGAATTAGAAATTAGAAAACAAGATAAGTTAATTATCGGAATTAAATCCTCAATTAAAAATAATGAATTGAAACTTTATTACCAGCCTAAAGTAAATATGAAAACAGGTAAAATATTGGGATTAGAGGGGTTGATTCGTTGGGAGCATCCTAAAAAAGGACTCTTACTACCAAATCAGTTTTTACCTGAAATAAAAAATAATGCATTTTTTTTTGAGCTTTTAGAATTCACACTAAAGTCAGCGCTTAATCAAATACAATTATGGACAAAAATTGATGAACAGCTAACAATTAGCATCAACATAAGTGCACTTCAACTTGAACAAGAACATTTTTTTAAAAAATTAATGGAAATTATAAAACCCTTTCCTAAAAATATATACAATCGACTTGAATTAGAAATTCTGGAATCTAGCGTTATAAATACATTTGAATTAACCTCAGACATTATTAAAAAATGTAATCAGATTGGTATAGAATTTTCACTAGATGATTTCGGCACAAAATATTCTTCACTTAATTATTTAGTCAATTTACCATTTCGCTATATGAAAATAGATACTTATTTTATTAGAAATATTTTAACAAATGAAAGGGATACTAAAATATTAAGAGCAATACTTGATATTGCAAAAGCAATAAATGTCATGGTCATCGCTGAGGGTGTAGAGACACAAGATCACATAAACTACCTGATAAACCTTGGTTGTGATTTAGGACAAGGCTACGCCATCAGCAAAGCAATGCCAGCGGATCAGTTTCCAAAATGGTATCAAACATGGAACAGCAAGAAAGTGGAGTAACTGCAAACCTGGGCTCTAATGTAATGAGCCAACCTATCCACTGAGTTGGCAAAAGATTATTAACCAAGCGTGGTTACATTCCCCCCTATGTAACAAGGGCTGCGTCTATGCTTCAATAACGAAGTGACCTATTTGCGCACGTATCCTGACTGCTCCGGTAAAGAATTGGCTTCCCCCTGTTTTTTAAAGACCACTATTAGATTGGAATCTTTTGTTTTTATATCCATTGAGTTGGGGTCATACCCATTTGGAAATTTAAAAGACTGATTATAATTGCGTTGAGAATAACTATAGCTTTTCTTTCCATTTTCATTATGTGCTGATTTCTGCATGAGATGGGCATTAATAATCAATAAGCCATCTTTAACAGAAACATCGACTTTACTATCTGTGCCTTCAGGCTGCTTGATCTTGTAAATGAGCTCGTTGCTTCGTTCTTCCACTAGAATATCTTGTGAAGAATCTAAAGCTTTTTTTGAGTTCACAAAATTAAACTGGTTATTATTAATTTGTGCAAATTGCTGTTGCATTAACCTGTTCATAGCTTGTTGCATGGTTTTTATTTGATTAAATACATCATCATTAGATTGAAAAAATGGATCATCATCAAATGGAAATGCGATTGGATTTATGTTTTTTTTCACCTGATTAGTATCTTTGGCATTAACCACCGACATCATTGAGGTAAGCATGACCGCACAAGATAAAAATAGAATGAGCTCTTTTCTCATAACAACCTCCTTCTTTCCCACAGTAAATTGATTTCTATCTATTTGAAAATATAAAAACAGGGCAATGAATTACTAGCCCTGCCTTCGAGAGTCAGTAATCTGAGCTGCGATTAAAAGCTTCCTCAACACGCTCTAACCATTGGGTTGCTTTTATAACCACGCGGATAATTAGTGCAGGCCTTATTAAACAGCAACTTCTTTTTATAGTGTTTCTCTAATAATTGCTCTATAGCTAAAAAACTATCGCGTATGGCTATAAATAAATTGGGATCTTGCTTTTTACTAATCAGTTCTTTTCCTGGTATAGTTATATTGATGGACACACTATACAATTTGTCTTTGTGCGTATTATTTTTAGCTAACTCGATGACTACTCTACATTTATTTATTTTGCTGTAGGTTCTTTCCAGCTTATTAAAATGCCTATCGATATGGTAATTAATTGCTGGTGTTGATGAAATACTACGGACTGTAGTTTGAACTGTTGACATAGTTTAAATCCTCTTAATTCTAATTTTTATTAAAAAGCAAAAAATATAAACAAAAATTAAGCTACATTATTTCTAGTTCCGTAAGATCATTAAAAGCACTAATTGGTTATATAGTCCTCCATAAAAATAAATGGTATCTATGACATAAGGCCAAAAAATTCATTTTCAAGAGGGTGGTTTTTTGAAATCTTTCTCTGATTCATGTGCTTCATATTCAGACTGTTTTTTCCTTTATTCCTACAACTAATCTAACGATTGAAGTTATAAAATTTGTCCCCATTATAAGGCATGAAAACCTTTTAACAGTCAGGTGAAAAATGGAAAATAATTTAAAAACAATGCTTTATCTAGGTACTTTAACGGCACTATTAGTATTCATTGGTGGCGTTCTAGGTGGACACACAGGAATTCTAATCGCGCTATTGTTTGCAGGGATTATGAATTTTTCAGCCTATTGGTGCTCCGATAGTATTGTATTGAACTTATATCATGCTCAATTAGCACCTAGCACTCATTTTGTTTATAGAATAGTTTCAGAGCTTGCTCACCGAGCAGGCACACCGGTGCCTAAGGTTTACCTCATCAATAACCTAAATCCCAATGCCTTTGCTACAGGTCGAAATCCACAAAATGCGAGTATTGCAGTAACTACCGGGTTAGTCGAACAATTAACTAAAGAAGAAATTACAGGAGTTTTAGCTCATGAGCTCGCTCATATTATCCATCGCGATACATTAATTAGCGTTATCAGCGCCACTATTGCGGGTGCTATTAGTGGACTTGCTAATATGTTGATGTGGTTTCCTGTGTCCTCTCATCACAGCGATGACAAAGAACAGAATGTGCATCCGATTGTTGGAGTAATCATGATGATTCTTGCACCAATTGCTGCGGGACTTATTCAAATGGCTATCTCACGTTCTAGGGAATTTGAAGCGGATGCTGGAGGGGCGCGAATTTGTGGTAATCCTCATTGGCTTGCTAGTGCTCTGATTAAATTAGAACAAGCGCGCCATCAACAGTATTTTATAGAAGCAGAAACTCATCCAGCAACAGCGCATCTATTTATTGTTAATCCATTAAACGGAGAGAAACTTGCGAATTTATTTGCTACGCATCCTTTAACTTTTGAGCGGGTGGCTAGGCTTAGAGCCATGCATTAGAAAATATTCTCATCAAAATTTTAGATATCAATCTTGAATTTTATACAAGAGTCCCTATCTAAGAATTAACCAAAACATCATATTTAAGGAGACAGCATGAACACTATAAGAAGAACATTGCCCATGTACCGTGATATGGGCCATTTTATTGATGATCTTTTTAACCCTGCAAAAGCAGGACGACGCTTCCTACATTGAAACAAGCACTTGGTAGCCTTTGGTGGACATTAAAGAAGAAAAAGACTGCTTTTTAGTCATTGCAGATATTCCTGGAGTTAAAAAAGAAGATATTAGTATTTCCTTAGAGCAGCACGTTCTTACCTTAAGAGGCGAACGTCAGTTTGATAAAACGGAACAACATCAAGGTTATACCCGAAGAGAACGTACTCAAGGTCAGTTTTATCGTCGCTTCAGTCTTCCCCAAACTGCAGATGATGCAAAAATCACAGCGCGCTATACCCATGGGGTTCTTGAAATCAAAACTCCTAAAAAAGAAGCTGCGTCTGAGAAAAAAATCGAAATCAAGGTTGAAGAATAATGAACTACAAGGGGTCTTTCTGGCCCCTCTCCGAGAGCGGTTAATTAACTGCTCTCAATGAACACTCCCTAAAATGCCGCTTTAAAAGTTAAACCCGTCAATTTTACAGGTATCCTGACTCGGTCCCTGCTAAGCAATGCCGCGATAACCGCTTTACTTATGGGTGCTCAAACGATAACCTCAAAGTGTATAGTGCTCCAAGGATTGGAATCATAGATGCCTCATAATTTACCATTAATAACCACACTCGCTACCGCCTTAAGCTTATCTTTAATCATGGGATTTATTGCAGTTAAACTAAAACTGCCCTCCCTTGTTGGTTATTTATTAGCAGGCGTTATGCTCGGCCCATTTACCCCAGGGTTTGTTGCTAACACAGAGATCACTACGGAACTTGCTGAGATGGGGGTCATGCTGTTGATGTTTGGGGTTGGCCTGCACTTTTCTCTAGAAAATTTATTAGAAACACGCAAGATTGCCCTCCCCGGTGCGCTGCTACAAATTATTGCAGCTACATTTTTAGGCGCTTTACTCGCCATTTTCTGGGGGTGGAATATATATAGCGCGCTAGTCTTTGGTCTGGCGTTATCAGTCGCTAGCACCGTGGTTCTCATCAGGTCCCTTGAAGCCCGAAGTCTCTTGGGCTCTATCAATGGGCAAATAGCTGTAGGATGGCTCGTGGTTGAGGATTTAGCAATGGTTCTAGTGCTAGTCTTTTTACCTTTAATTGCTGAATGGGTTGGCGAAGGTCATACATTAGGCGAAACTCAACATTGGGCTGCTCTCCTCGGATTAACAATTTTCAAGGTCGTTGCATTTGTTGTCGTCATGTTGGTAATTGGTCGTTTAGTATTTCCGAAAATATTATGGCATATTGCGCGAACGGGCTCTCGAGAGCTTTTTACCTTATGTATTATAGTTGCAGCAGTTAGCATTGCCTTTGCAGCTTCTAAGCTATTTGGAATATCCTTTGCCCTAGGTGCATTTTTTGCTGGGATGATTATTAGAGAGTCAAAATTCAGCCGCCGTGCTGCAGAAGAGTCCTTACCGTTTCGCGATGCTTTTGCCGTACTATTTTTTGTCTCTGTAGGCATGTTGTTTAACCCACTCATATTTGTGGAAGAGCCCTTCCGGATCTTAGCCGTAGTGGGCATTATTGTGCTAGGCAAATCCATTGTAGCCGCAATTTTGGTTCTTACTTTTAGGTATCCATTAACTACCGCACTTACCGTGTCTGCAAGCCTCGCACAAATTGGAGAGTTTTCCTTTATTCTTGCAAGCCTTGGGGTTCGTTTGCATTTGCTTCCCCTCGAAGGACAAGAGCTAATTATTGCAGGCGCTCTCATCTCGATTGCAATCAACCCCCTTCTCTTTAAAATAATTGAGCCACTTCAAGCTTGGGTGCGCACCCATTACACTTGGGTAAAAGAGCTTGAACGGACCGCGGATCCTTTGGGTAAACTACCTTTCTCAAAAGCAAAAAAACACTTATTAGAACACGTCGTAATTATAGGGTATGGGAAGGTCGGTAAATTTATTACAAAAAAACTACTGGAAAAGAGTATTTCATATGTTGTAATAGATCAAAATCGCGAGATTGTTGCACAATTGCGGCAAAATAAAACATTAGCAGTATATGGCCCGGCATCAGAGCCGGCTATTTTGGTCCAAGCTCGCATTGAGCATGCTGCAATATTAGTTATCTCAACCCCGGATGTGTTTAATCTAAGACACATTGTTAATATAGCTCGCGGACTAAACCCTAAAATTAAAATAGCCATTCGAGCAAGAAACAAAGACGAGGTTTTTTTATTACAACAAGAAATTAAGGGTATGTTTTTCTTTGATGAAGAGGAGCTTGCTAAAAACATGAGTCACTATATTATGGCATCAACAAAAGCATAATCTGAGCTCCAGGCGGGTTCCTGATGAAAAGGGCCACATAATGCTTAAATTTTACCGGTGTAATTTATAGATCACTGTTTAATATGGATCAGTCGGTAAATTAGTAAGGCCGCGCGTTGTGTCTGGATAGGTAAGGAATCAATCTTCAATGTTTCTTTTGCTGAATGAGCCCCAGTCCCTAATGCACCTAAACCGGCCAAATTAGCAGATACTATAGATGCTATATGAGAAATATCACCAGCACCGCGAACTCCTGGATCAAGAGGTAGAATTGGCCCATATTTTAAGTCGCTACTTATACGACTATATTTTTTCAATAGCTCTAAATTATTAGAACTGGGTGGCATGGCGGGAATTCCATCTTGAAAATTAATTGAAGCACTAGTGCCAGGTAAATGTTTTTTCACGATTGCTAAAATTCGTTTCTCTGCATCTTGTTTTTGATGAGGCGTTAAAAACCGTAAGTCTCCTTTTGACATGGCAGTTCTAGCAATAACATTACCTTTTCCGAAAACCGAACCTTGTGACTTATTTTTGTCATAATTAATAGTTGTTCCACCGAAAATAAGTCCTGGACTAAAAGATAAATATTTTTCTCCTGAAAGTTGTGTAAGCATGGTGTTAAGGATGCGTGTTAACTCAAAAATAGCTCCGTAGCCAGCTGATTTCTGAAAAATTTCAGAAGAGTGAGCCTCATTTCCCTGCGTTTTGAGCATCCAATTAGTAATACCTCTGCGAGCAATGGTTGCTGTATTAGAAGTAATAGCCCACTCAAAATCTAAAGCAATATCACTCTCCTGAGCGGCGTCAAATAGTGGTTTTCTTGAAATGGTTGTTGGTTTTCCAGAGTCTTCTTCGTCGCCAGTTAACACGATAGTAATGGTAGTATTATCAAGAACATGAGCAGCTTGCAATGCTTTTAATGCATAGAGAATAACAAGATCTCCTCCTTTATCATCAATTACACCTGGCCCTGTGGCAATATTTCCATATCGCTCAAATTTTTGGAATAAACTGTCCTTTGGGAAAACTGTATCTAAGTGACCTATGAGTAGTAGTTTTTTTCCTGTTGTACCTTTTCGCTCTAAAATCAATGTGGGTGCTCGATGCATATTTGCAGGTTCTTCTGCCCATCGGGTTTTAAATCCCAGTTGCTCAAATTGCAATTGTAAAATTTTTCCAACTTGGCGAACGCCAGAAATATTAGCAGTACCACTATTAATATTGACTAATTTTTCCAATAAAGAAAGCTGTTCATCTTTTTGTTGAGTTATATATTTACTAATTTGTTTTTCTACTGCAGATAGTGAGGCTGCTTGCGTTGTTGAAAAAAGTATTCCAGCCATTGAAAATACTACGTATAGCAGCCTAATTATCATTATAAACCTTGTTGGCTAAACAATAAGATGAAATACAATAAGAAATTGTGGTACCACTTTTAGGTCAATTTAGGTTCAGTAAAACCAGGGAGCTTTAAAAAAGCGAAAATACCTTGTTCACTGAGACTGTTACTGCTTGCGCAGTTACTCGTTGAGAGTTGTTTGTATACAATGTTGAATAACTACCCACGGTATTATTTAAAGGCGATGAAGTATTGTTTATTGCGGAATAAAGCCCTGTGATGGCGTAAGTATAACTCAAATCCAATACCCAAGTAGGGTTAATGTAGTAAGTCATACCCATTTGCGCAGCGCCACCCCACATCCATTTAGAATTAGATAAACTACTCGGCATACCCGTAATACCTACATGATTACCAGTGTCATCTGCATATCCAGTTACATCATAAAAATGAGATTGTGATCCAAACAATGAAGGACCTGCTCCTAAATATACATGACTTTTTGTAAATGAGTGCCCGACAAATGCCAATAAAGCTAATTCATGGTTAATACTGGTTTGGGTAACATTGCTCGCAAAAGAAGCCTTCGATGAATAGTTAGCTGCTGTATTTGTGCGGGAATCCATCTGTAGAGAATCAAGATCTTTGTCGGTAGAAATTATCCCCAAATAATTAGATAAAAATTTAACGCCCCATAGCTTGTCGCTTTTTGTAAAGTGCTTGAAATAGCCCATTTGGGTTTCGGGAGAAAATGTAGATTGTGTGGCATGATAAGGGTTAGCTGGCCCACCAGAGGCCCCAAAAGCAACTAAAGTTGATCTATTGAAGATATTCGAAATGCCGTTGGCTTTAAGATATTGATCAAATTTAACTGGGTTATAACTTTCACCTAATTTAACAAATAAACCAGTTTTTGACATATCAGATGCAAAAGATGGGTGCATTTCTGCTGCAAATGTTAAATTTGAATACGTTAACAAAGACAGAGTGTAGACACTCAATTTTTTTATCATAAAGCCATCCATAGAGTAACCAATCAATGTAGCCCGTATGGAGCGACACATAATGCGCGCTACGATACAAATGGTACTTGCTTAAGGGATATTCGTCGTTGCGAGCGTAGAGTAGCAATCCAGTGATTTTATCTGAGCGGCATTAGGGCCGCTGGATTGCTACGCTCGCAACGACGGACTATTTTAAGTCTGTATTCCTTAAATAAGTACAATTCGACTACGATGTTACTGTTTTACTATTAATTTATATGTTTCTTCTCTCGAATTGAAGTTAACTTAATGTCAGCAAAAAATCCAGATTTTTTTATATTCTCAGGGTCATTTATTTTTATGCTGCGTTAATGCAGAAAAAAATTCCGGCTTATTTAACCCTATTGCCGCGAAAATTTGAGGAACTCTGTCCCAGCTATTTTCCTGCTCAATGCTGGCAACGACCAACTCAAACCCCTTGGCTTTATCCACAGGAACACCCCAACCATTGATGTAACACAAACCATACAAACGCTTAGCCTCTATGTGTTTTAGTTTTTGAGCAGCTAGCAAATATGCATGAGCTTCTTCATATAATTGTTTCGCTTGACGCTCATTACTTGGGCTAGCAAAAACATTGTTATCCTGCAGCTCTTCTCTGAACTTTGCTTCATTCAATAAACTTTTACCAAGTTCATACTGTGCAACAGAATCATCTATTGTCGATGCAGCGCGGTAACACTCCAATGCCATGTCACGTGCGAAAGGGTATTTTTTTTTGCCCTCTAGAGATTTGTAAATTCCGGCTAACTTATGATAATCAGCCCTCTCCTTCTGTAATATGTCTTCACTGGGTTGATTATGAACGCGATTTTGTCGCATAGATTTTAATTTTTTATTTAATCTATTGATTTTAAAACGTTTAATGAAACACATAAAAGCTCCTCATACTTATGCCGCATCGTCACTAATTAGTGTTAGTGGTAAACTGTTCTGATTGAGGTGGAGTATAGATGAACCATTCAAATAATGCTCCCGCAGCAAATATAAGCATGGTAAAAAATAGAATTTTTAACGCCAATCGGAGCCCATCATCTTTGGAACCATCTTCTATTATCTTGGGTTTTTTATTGCTTTGTAATTCGGAACTATAAATTTGATTATCTATTCGATTGGAGCAGAAGTAAGCAATACCTGCAAAAAATAGTGCTAAGAAAAATACAGCAAAAAATACAGTTTTAGACGCCCCTGTGGCGGTATAATTGTAGGTGTATTGCATCCACTCTACCGCATTGACAATAAATGTTGGCGTATCATAGTGCCATCCGAATAACAAATTAGGCATAATATAAAAGCTAAGCGCGAATAAACTCAAACAAACGACTAATGAAAATAAACCTATAACAAATAATATGTGATTTTTTTGATAGCGATCTTGTTCCATATGGATCTCTAAAGATGATGTTTCCAGGATTTATTAAATATTACAAATTAACTAGTAACTTAATGATTTTAATCAACATAGCAGATAGTATAGATATTGCCAAGTATGCACAAATAAATTAGCCGTTATTTTTTGATATAGGATATTTCATTGATGAAGCGATATGTTTTTATAATTTCGGATGGGACCGGTATCACCGCAGAGTCATTGGCGCATAGTCTAATGACACAGTTTGAAAATATCGAATTTGAAAAAGAGACTGTCCCTTACCTTGATTCAATGGAAAAGGCAGATATATTGATTGCTCGTATTAATAGATGCTATGAAGAAACAGGTATTAAGCCATTGATCTTCATGACATTAGTTAATCCGGAGATTAATGCCTATATTAATCAATCCGAAGCATGTATTTTTGATTTGTTCAGCACGTTTCTTGCCCCTCTTGAACAAGAGCTTGATGCAAAATCTTCTTACACAGTAGGACGCACACACGGGGTTGCGGACATTGAGACCTATAACCAACGAATTGAAGCAGTTAATTACACATTAGCACATGATGATGGCATAAAAACGCGCGATTACGACAAGGCCGATATTATCTTAATTGGAGTGTCACGTTGCGGAAAAACACCTAGTTGCCTATACATGGCGCTACAATTTGGGATACTTGCAGCAAACTATCCTTTCACCGATGAGGATTTATCAGATTTCCGTTTACCAGATTCTTTAAAACCTTATAAGAAAAAATTATTTGGTTTAACAATTGATTCAGAACGCTTACAACATATTCGTACAGAACGCCGACCTAACAGTCAGTATGCTTCGGCAGAACAATGCCGTATTGAAATCTCTGAAGTTGAGGCGATGTATCAACAAGAAAATATCCCTTTTCTCAACTCAACACGCTATTCAATAGAAGAAATTGCTACAAAGATAATGACAGCAGCTGGATTACACAGACGGCTATAAGTATTTTTTGTTCTTTATTTTTACATCTTGCCAATTCATAATCCTTTCGGTAAAATCCCTTGGGCATTACAGATTAATTTACTCAAGGCGTTTTAATTATGCGTTTATCACGATGGGCATTTTTTCTTATATTGGCAAGCGGTAGCGTTGGCGCTGAAAGTGTGAAAATTACTGGTACATTAGAGCAAACTATTCCTATCACCGACTATTCTCTGCGCGGTAGTGCTCAGTCCAGGGTGAAAGAGGTTACATTGTTGAAAGTTGAGTTATCGGATGCCGCACAAGAACAAATAAAAAATAAACTTAGCAATCACCTCGAACAAACAGAACAACAATTTTCCGCTCAAAAGTTAACAAGTAAAATTCAGTTGGGTATGAGCGATGTACCTGTATTAGATCAAGGCCGTCACGGCTCATGTGTCACTTTTGCAGCAACAGCCGCAATTGATGCTGCTCTGAATAATGGAAGCAACATAAGCCAGTTATGCTTGCTACAATTGGGTAATTTCCTTGAAAAAAATGCACACATTCCAAGTGGATGGAATGGATCTAACCCATTGGCTGTTTTAGATGAGATAGCTATTTTCGGCGTCATAAATAAACAACAGCAAACTGCAAATGGTTGCGGGGGCCTAACGGAATATCCAACCCAAGACTCAAATACACCCTCTACGGAGATGTCTCCTTATGAATATCACCAACTTAGTACCTCTGTAAGCAAGAAAGTGGGATGGTCTTCTGTAATAGACCAATTTACTCTTGCGGATAATCCGAGTGCTAAGAAAACAATTCAGGATGTAAAAACGGCATTGAATGGAAAAGATCGATTACTATTTGGCGTAATTCTGGTTGATATTAACTTAGGTGCAAACGGTGCCGTAGGTAAGTTTCATACTACAAGGACAAATGACAGTTGGGTGTTGAGCGCTAAAATTGAAAAAGATACACTAGATTTTATTGATGGTACTAATCCTGGATTACAGTACGGTTTGCACGCAATGATTGTTACTGGTTACGATGACTATGCCGTAGCTATTGACGATCTGGGCGTAAAGCATAAGGGATTGTTTACCTTAAGGAATTCATGGGGTAAAGAAGCTGGCGACCATGGCGATTATTATATGTCGTATGATTATTTTGCTACGTTTGCAATCGACGCGCAACGGATTAGAAAATCGTAAAAGTGCCCTAATTAGGCTAATCGTAGGTTCCTCGCCCATTGATTGGCGAGGAACCATAAGCGGTACAATATACCTAGCCCCGCCACATTTCCATAAAGTCTAATACTGACATTGTAGCCAACGCGTTTGGGTCGTCCATTTTATGGATGATTTCATCGGTTCGCTCTGATGAGAAGCGTGTGTTCAGGTTCCGTTTGAATTTGGCAAGTAAGACCGGTAAGCCCTCTTCCCTTCGACGTCGGTGCCCTATTGGATATTCAATCGTAACTAGCTCGCTTTCACTGCCATCTTTAAAAACCAACTTAATACTATTAGCGATAGAGCGTTTTTCAGGCGCATGGTAATCGCGTGAAAACTGCTCGTTTTCACTAACAACCATTTTTTCTCGCAATACATCAATGCGAGGATCGGATGCCACATCATCTTCGTAATGCTCAGCACGTAAATCACCATGCAATAAACCAATAGCTACCATATATTGTAAGCAATGATCGCGGTCTGCTGGGTTATGCAACGCTCCTTGTTTACTGATAATACGAATAGCGGATTCATGCGTCACTAACTCAATACGAGCAATATCATCAAATCGGGCTTTAACTTGAGGATGTAGTATAACTGCACATTCTACAGCTGTTTGCGCATGAAATTCAGCTGGGTATGATAATTTAAACAGGACGTTTTCCATGACGTAGCTACCGTAAGGGCGCTGAAATTTAAATGGTTTACTGTCAAAAAGTACGTCGTAAAATCCCCAGGTCGACGCGCTTAATGCGCTGGGGTAACCCATTTCACCGGTAGCTGCGATAAGTGCCAATCGTACAGCACGTGCTGTAGCATCTCCTGCTGCCCACGATTTGCGAGAGCCTGCATTAGGTGCGTGCCTATAAGTCCGCAGACTTTGCCCGTCCACAAACACCTGTGAAAGTGTTCTTAAGATGGTATCTTTATCACCACCAAATAGCTGGGCAGCTACAGCAGCGCTTGCAACTTTTACTAAAAACACATGGTCCAATCCAACACGGTTGAAGCTGTTTTCAAGTGCTATACAGCCTTGTATCTCATGTGCCTTAATCATCGCTGTTAAGACATCGTGCATACGAAGCACAGGTTTCCCCTGTTGTTCGTTCTGACGACTAACGTAATCTGCAACGGCTAATATTGCCCCCAAATTGTCAGATGGATGCCCCCATTCTGCAGCCAGCCATGTATCATTGAAATCAAGCCAGCGAATCATCGTGCCTATATTAAACGCTGCCTGCACAGGATCCAACTCAAACTGTGTGCCAGGCACGCGTGCTCCATTGGGCAGCACAGCACCGGGGACAATCGGCCCGAGAAGCTTAGTACATTCGCTAAAATTAAGCGCCAACATACCACAACCCAGTGTGTCCATTAAACAAAGCCGCGCTGTTTCATAAGCAGCAGTGCTATCTATGTTTGTGTTTAACACATAATCAGCAATATCGCTGATAACATCGTCATAGGCGGGTTTTACATTATCTTCAACATAAGAGTGCATCATCTTTACTAATCTCTCGCATCAATTGAAATATACGCTTTTGGATCTGGACCAATATATTTGGAGGATGGTCGTATTAACCGATTATCAGCGCGCTGTTCGAAAATATGTGCAGACCAGCCAGTGATGCGCGACATTACAAAAATCGGAGTAAATAAGGGGGTTGGAATTCCGGCAAAATGATATGCAGAGGCACTATAAAAATCAAGATTAGGAAATATTTTTTTCTCGCGCCGCATCACTTCTTCGATACGCTCAGATACCCTATAAAGAAGTTCATGCCCCGGTTCCTTTGCCAATTTTTTTGACCATTGTTGAATAATATCTGAGCGCGGATCGCATTCAGTGTAAACACGATGCCCAAAACCCATAATTTTAGCTTTGTTAGCCAGCATGACCATCAACTGCTGCTCTGCTTCATCTGGATTTTTAAAACGCGCAATGAGCTCCATAGCTGCTTCATTAGCGCCACCATGCAAGGGGCCTCGCAATGTTCCGATAGCGCTCGTAATTGCAGAGTAAAAATCGGAAAGTGTCGCTGCGGTAACTCTGGCCGCAAATGTTGAAGCATTAAACTCATGCTCTGCATATAAAATAAGTGATACGTTCATCATATCTCGGCATGGCTTTGATGGCTCTTTTCCATGTAAAAGAGCTAGGAAATGCCCTCCCACGGTTTGCTCATCACTTTCACCACTGATTTCTTTACCTAAGTGATGAAATGCATACCAATAGCATAATATGCCTGGAAATATCGCCAAAAGGCGATCAGCAATATCATATTGCTGAGAAAAATCCAATTCTGGCTCCAGCGTGCCGAGCATCGAGCAGCCTGTGCGCAGGACATCCATTGGATGTGTGTTAGCGGGGATGAGCTTTAAAACTTTTTTTAGTTCCGCTGGCAAAGTGCGCAGACTAATTAATTTATTAATATACGTTGCCAATTCAGCACGTGTAGGTAATTGCCCATAATGCAATAAATACGCGACTTCTTCGAACGTTGAGCTCGTTGCTAGATCGTCAATAGAATAGCCTCGGTAGTTGAGTCCCTTTCCTGCAAGACCTACTGTAGCAATTGCTGACTCGCCGGCGACGACTCCAGCCAAACCAGCTGTTTTATTGACCATCCTCTCTCTCCATAAGTTGATCTAATTGTTCTTCAAATGCACGGTATTTTAATACGTCGTATAAATCATCACGAGTTTGCATACTAGCTAACATCGTTTGCTGCGTGCCACGTTCTACTATAGTACGATAAACATTTAATGCTGCGAAAGACATAGCGCGAAAAGCGCTAAGTGGATACAAAATTAGCCCTACTCCAGCATGCTCTAATTCATCACGTGTGAACAGAGGGGTTTTGCCGAATTCTGTGATATTTGCAAGTATAGGCACATGGATGTGTTTGGCAAAGGCACGATATTCTTCCAGTGTAGTCAATGCTTCTGGAAATATCATATCCGCGCCTAATTCAATATAAAACTCTACCCGCTCTATTGCTGCTTGCATCCCTTCTGCAGCATAAGCATCTGTACGCGCCATAATAACAAAATCCTGATCAACTCGAGCGTCTACAGCTGACTTAATACGATCGCCCATTTCTTGCATTGAAACAATACCTTTATTGGGTCTATGTCCGCAGCGTTTAGCGACAATTTGATCTTCGATATGGATAGCAGCAACATCTGCACGCTCCATTAATTTTACAGTTCTGGCAATATTGAATGCGTGCCCCCAGCCGGTATCTACATCCACTAAGAGCGGAAGCGAAGATGCTGCTGTAATACGACGCGCGTCTTCAAGCACCTCGGCTAAACTGGTCATCCCTAAGTCGGGTAAGCCATACGAAGCATTGGCCACCCCTGCTCCGGAAAGGTAAATAGCTTGCGCATTAGCAGCTTCGGCTAACATAGCTGAATAGGCATTGATTGTGCCTAAAACTTGTAGCGGTGCATTATCTTTAACGAGGGTTTTAAACAGCTTTCCTTTGGAATGTGGCATTTTTGTCTACTCCTTGAAGCAAACCAGGGCTATTTTTAACACGCCGGTCTGTGGATAGCAACTTCTATTAAATCACTAAATGTCCCTTTAAATACCATTTACAATACCCTGATAAATCAACATGATCATCATAAACCTCGCAAAAAACATCTCCTTTGCGATGTAGGCCTTGCGTTGCATGTAACGATTTTTTATTTAGTCGTTTTGACCAAAAAGGAGCAAGAATACAGTGGGCGGATCCTGTCACAGGATCTTCGGAAATATTATGCTTAGGGTAAAAACAGCGTGAATAAAAATCCGCATCAACACCGGTAGACGTCAAAATTAAACCGCGTTTAGGCAATTTTTTTAATAGGTTTAAATTTACCTGTGCTTGCACTACTTGTTTTTCATTCGGCAACAAGATTAGGTAATCTAAATCGCTTACAAATGCCTCAACAAATGGCCGGTCTACGATTTCTTTAAGTACGTCGGAATTTTCCACTTCGTTAACATCTAAGCGCGGAAAACTTAAGGTCAGCATCTCACCATTTTTTTGTACTTTAAACGAGCCCCCTGAGCTTGAAAAATGTATCGCATTTGAGCGAGACTTACCTAATTCAAACAACAGAAAACCTGCTGCTAAAGTCGCATGGCCACATAAATTGACTTCTCCATTTGGAGTAAACCAACGAATTTGATAGCCACAGTTATTTTCAATAATAAAGGCTGTTTCTGATAAATTATTTTCAAATGCTATTGCTTCTAATAACTCATCATTTAACCAATCATCAAGCAAACAAATAGCGGCAGGATTCCCATGAAATACCTTATCCGTAAAGGCATCTATTTGAAAAATTTCTATTCTTTGCACCGTAGGCCCCCACGAGCTTAAGAAATAACTTTCATATAATTCGCCAATACAGCTTCCGCAGCTACTTGTGTGAGGCGAATCTCTTCATGTTGATGCGCACTAGAAACAAAGCCTGCTTCGTACATAGATGGTGCAAAATAAACGCCTTTTTGCAGCATGCCATGGAAGAAGTGCTTGAATAATACCTCGTCAGAAGCAGCCACATCAGCATAATCCATCACTTGATGTTTACTGTTAAAACAAAACCCAAACATTCCACCTAAGGAGGCCCCACAAAATGGTATATTTAATGCGTGAGTTACATCTGTGAGTGCACGTACCAATTTGTCAGAAATAGATGAAAGGTGTTGATAAAAGCCCGGCTTTTCAACCTCGGTTAATGTTGCTAATCCAGCGGCCATGGCCAGAGGATTGCCAGACAAGGTTCCTGCCTGATAAACAGGGCCCTCTGGAGCTAAGCACGACATGATAGCGGCTTTCCCTCCTAAAGCACCAACTGGCATTCCCCCACCAATAACTTTTCCAAGTGTTGTAAGATCCGGTTTAACGCCATAAATTTCTTGAGCACCACCTAATGCAACACGAAAACCTGTCATCACTTCATCAAAAATTAAAACTGCATTATAGGAATCACATAAGTCGCGTAACCCTTGCAGGAAATCAGGTTTTGGTAACACAAAACCCATATTACCAGCGACAGGCTCGACAATTACCGCAGCTATATCTGTATTATATTGCTCAAATAAACGCGCGGTTTGCTCTAAATCATTAAAATTAGCCGTCAGTGTGTGTTTGGTAATACTAGGAGGAATACCAGGAGTAGAAGGAATACCAAAGGTTAATAACCCTGAGCCAGCTTTCACTAATAAACTATCACTGTGACCATGGTAACAACCATTAAATTTAATAATTTTACTGCGATTAGTATATCCACGTGCTAAACGAATCGCTGTCATGGTTGCCTCAGTACCTGAGTTAACCATGCGTATTTTTTCAATGGAAGGCATTAACGAAACGATTTTTTGCGCTAGCCGAATCTCAAGTTCCGTTGGAGCTCCAAAACTCATTCCTTTATACAGCGTTTTAGCTACTGCAGCAGTAACATTTTGGTGACAATGCCCTAGAACCAACGGCCCCCAAGAACCTACATAATCAATGTAATGTTTTTCATCAACATCGACCAGATAAGCGCCCTTCCCCTCTTTAAAAAAGAGCGGCTCACCACCGACACCTTTGAATGCACGAACTGGTGAGTTTACTCCACCTGGGATAACTGTTTGTGCTTGTGCGAATAGTTCTTGCGAGTAACTCATTTCAGCTCCAATGCCAATTTATGCGCGTATTCTATAGATTTGCCTAAAATTTGGCAATCAGAGTAGTACCGAGGGGAATTACAAAAGAGTTATATTACCCTAAATTGTACAGGAATGTTTTCTACCTTTTCTGTTTGATCATTTTCAACATTACCTTCCACCGCAATCGGTAATGCACTAAGAATACTAAGCTTTTGTGCTTCCATGGCTGGATATAGAATTCCGACCACTTCAGGGGGGGGGATATCAGCAAGTTTTGAAAGTGCAACTTTTCCTTTTGTTAAATTCCCAAAAGAATGCTTGATTATTTCATCTATAGGTTTACCAAAATATGCGTTATACGTATATACCTCTGAATGGGGTATTAATTTTTCTGCAAGGATCAAACATTCTAAAGCTTCACGAGGAAGTTTAAGGAGATAATTACATGCAGCAAGCAACAGATAACCCGCTGTCAAATACAAACTTGCAGCCCTCAGTGCAGAATTAAACACTAATATACGATTAGGTTCTGCTTTTTTTAATTCCAATTGACAAACCTGATTAAGCGCTACGAAACAACCTAAATCTGCAGATAGTTCTAGAAACTTGATTGACATTTGTTTGTCTTGAGAATCCTCCGACACAGACCTCCTTTTGTAACCGGCATATAAAAGCAGACCCTTTAGTAAATCCAAGCTATGAATAGTTGGCTGGGGCTTGCATTCAAAACTTAAAAAACTGCTTCGTTGCAAAATTTCGTCCCACATCTTATTCAAACTAGAACGTTTACAAATACTATCCACATCAGGATATTTAATAGAAAACCTGAGTATAAGCGATAAGTCAGCATTTTTTAAGTATTCAACCAACTCTGCAGAAGTGCAAACAGCTCCTATTCGACGAACAGTTTCTAATATTTCCGTTTCAAGTGAAGTAAATACTAACACTTCATCCAATGATTTATGTGGCATATCATTCCTATGCTTTATAAAGTAGATTAAAAAATTTTATGCAACAACTAGCGCAACCGGAATAGGATCCACATCCTCATTAACACTAGCAGGAGTAGGCTCTTCTTGGATTTCAGGTAACAACACATCTTCGATTGCGGTTTTACCAAGCAGCGTCATGGCATCAGCAAAACTATCAGGCGCGGAACCACTGGCAAAAAACGTAACAGGTAGACTAGAACCAATAACAGTCCTCACTGAGGCTACCTTTTCCGGAATCACCCCAAATGGGAAATATTTCTGCATCAATGCAACCATAACAGGCCTTGGAATTTCTGCATTTAAAATAGAAACCTCTGACAAACCTACGCGTAGCGTTGATCTAAGTTCAACAATATAGCTAGCCATCCTAAAACATTCATCAGGAGAAAGTTTTTGCATACGCTCCCTGATAATTTCATAAAGATCGCTACAAGTAGCAAGATTTATATCAGGTAAATCACAAGCATGAATATCACTTGTTTTTATTGCGTCTGGAACACCTTGTTGAAATATTTTTGCCATCATTTGTATGGTCCAATTGCTCCGAAAAATTCCCGCCACACCACGACTTTCTCCTGGGAGTGTTTGAGCATGTTTAATAACAGCCTCGGTGTATTTACTTCTATCATTTAAACCTACACCCATAGCACCAATTGCACCCCAGGCAACAATACTCCTATCGGGGTTGTGGGTACCCAGTGGAATTAACTCTACCTTATCATCTATTCCCAAAAATCTATTTTCCAGTAAACAAGGTATAAATCCTTTCAAATTTCTAACAATCGGATAAGGATCTTGACCCACGGAAATGACCAGCTGGTCGCAAAGCATTGGCGCTGTAATAACCTCTAACTGTTTAGTTTTAAGAGATTTTTGCGGCGGTCCAAAGGTCAGCTTTAGTTGCTTATCTTGAAGTTGCTCAACTGTAACTAATACAGCTAGCGCCCTTCTGCAGCGTGGGTCAGAATCCAAATCATCGTACATACGGTTTAACAATGCATTGTCATCAAAGCTTGCACCATTTCGAGCAATCCAAGAAAATGAAGTAACCCCAGGATGACACCCACTTAATATATCAATAATTATCGCGGCATTCCGCGCCCCTCCACCATAAAAAATAACATTTCCATGCAATTTTTTATCACCACAATCTTGCCCGTATAATATTATATCATCTTGAGCAAGTTTTTGCTCTAGTGCTTGAGGAAGCTGTCTGGTGGATAATTTTCTCGTAATCCCTGGTCCAGTGCATAAATCAATATGTTGAGTGTAAAGGTAATAATGTGTTCCTCTCATTTGTACACAAATACGGTGAGGGTATTTATCATGCTCCCAAGCTACATCTCCCACATAGTTATCTCTTGATTCAATATCGTCTGCGGCTACATGTAGTATTTTCATACCAGCAGTTGCCTGAGTGCTTACGATAGAATGATCAAAGTGATCGGACATCACATAATTATAAGGGTTGCGTACAGAAGCTCCATCTTCAGCAGCAAAATCCTCAGAATGGGACGAAAATACCTGGGGGGTTTGAATAGCTGCCGGTTGCCCCATCAACATGACACCATCTTTGCGCCATTGTTGATTATCTGCTGGATTATTTAATACAATAATTTTAGGAAACTCGTCTCCGTCTAGCTCATTAAACTCAAGGAAAACAGCTGTTCCAGCACTACCTGCACCAATAATAATTCGTTCAAAAGTTGCACTTTTGTTATGTTGCAAAAGAATAGCTTTCTCTAATTTTAGAGACTCAAGATCCATGTTGATGCGATCTAAGCGAACACAAGCCATGTTTTCAGCTATTCTTAATTGTTCAAATTCCTCAACAGAGATAGAGCCACGGGTTTTCTTATACTCATCAAAATTGGCCTCTAATTCAGCCACTCTTCTCTGTTGCTCTAATTCAATAATTTTTAAATCAATTTGTAGAAGAGCTTCTGTTATGTTCGCGTCTAACATCAACCATATCCTCAAATAAAATATTATTTAATTTTATGGTATTTAATTATACACCTGGATTATTAGCTAAACATTAAGTTGGTATTTCTTCATCCACTGCTTCCTTTACTTTACATCCGCACAAACAATGGCTAAATTACCGTCTTTTAAATACGAAGTGATAATATGCAAGCATATAAAAAATACATTTGTGTCATTTGTGGGCTGATTTATGACGAGGCAGAGGGCTGGCCGGAAGATGGTATTGAGGCAGGCACCACATGGGAAAATGTCCCTGAAAATTGGTTTTGCCCTGATTGTGGTGCGGCTAAGGAAGATTTTGAAATGATGGAAATGGAGTAGTAACTTACTCCATGTTGTTCATAGGCTCCTCTCTCATTGATGGGCGTTGTTGAATAAATGCTTTTATGCCTTTATTTAAATCCGTTCGTGCTGAGGAGGAGCGTAGCGACGTCTCGAAGTGCTACATTAATTGTTGTAAATTTTTTATCACCCCTCATCCGCCCTGCCGGCACCTTCTCCCCTCGCGGGGCGAAGGAATTACAATTGAGGCTTCAAAACCACTGCAAATACAATAAGGACCAATAAAACTGTTGGTACTTCATTGAATACTCTATAAAAACGAGCATTGCGTATGTTCGTCTCGCCTGCGAATTGCTTTACAAAATGACCGCAGGTTAGATGATAAGCCCATAATAGAACTACCAAAGCTAGTTTTGCATGCATCCAGCCTGACTTTAGATAATATCCCCAATTATACGTAAGCAGAGAAATCCCTAACACGGTTGTAAATATGGCAGCAGGCCACGTTATAGCATAATACAACCTGCGCTCCATAAGCTTAAAACGCTCAATACTTATTTTATCTACTGCATCAGCATGGTAAACAAATAATCGCGGTAAATAAAAAAGACCGGCAAACCAGGCAACCATAGAAATAATGTGTACTGCTTTTATTATTAACATTTTATTTTACCATTCGTTTCTTGCGGCGAGCTTGCTTTATTAAATTTAATGACTCGACACCTAATGAAAAACCCATTGCGAAATATACATACCCACGTGGCACATGAAACGATAGACCATCAGCTATCAAAACCATACCGATTAAAATCAAAAAGCTAAGGGCTAACATTTTAAGGGACGGGTGCTTTTCAATAAAATGACTGACAGTCTCGCTAGCGTAAATCATGACCAAAATAGCACATGTGATTGCTAGGGCCATGACCCAAAAGAAATTAGTGAGACCAATTGCTGTTAACACACTATCCAATGAAAAAATGATATCCATCAACGCAACTTGGATCACCACTCCCCTAAATGTAGCTACTGGAGAGCCAAACTCATTCTTTTTTTCCTCCTCATCACCCACTTCATTATGTATTTCCTGCGTGGCTTTTCCAATCAGAAAAGCCCCACCGGCTAATAAAAATAAATCCCGCATTGAAAATGAGAGGCCGGCTAGACTAAATAAGGGGGTAGTTAGTTTTATCAGCTCCACCGCTGAGGCTAGCAACATTAGCCGCGTAACCCACGCAAACGTTAGCCCCCACCTTCGTGCTCGCTTACGCTTTTCTCTGGGGAGTTTTTCAGTCAATATTGATAAAAATACTAAATTATCTATTCCTAGAATGATTTCTAAGATAATTAATGCTGACAAGCTTACAAGAATATCTAAAAGTTCCATTTCACTTACACCTTAGCTATAATGACGCGCGAATGCAAAATATCATTGGGTGAAAACCATCATCAATTTAATTAAAAAACTGTTGCGTAAGTCCAGGGGAAAAAAAGCTCCTGTTGACTCTAGTTATATCATACCACGCAACCATCACCACGTATCTAAAACAGATATCAGCGTAAATGCACTTAAAGTATTAAATAGACTAAACAGTGCTGGGTATCAAGCCTATATCGTTGGAGGCAGTGTACGTGACTTGCTTTTACATAAAGCACCGAAAGATTTTGATGTGACAACCAATGCCACTCCAAATCAAATCAGAGCTTTATTTCGCAACGCCCGCATTATTGGCCGCCGTTTTAAATTGGTTCATATACTTTACCACCGTGAAATTATCGAGGTAGCAACTTTTCGTGGCCATGATTCGGTGGATGAGGACCAAATCACCAATGACCGCGGTATGCTGGTTCGTGATAACGTGTATGGAACTTTCGAAGAAGATGCTTGGCGGCGCGATTTCACCATTAATTCCTTGTATTACAACATTGAAGACTTTTCCATTGTAGATTTTACAGGCGGGTTTGAAGACGTTAAAAAACGATTAATACGCATGATTGGCGACCCAGTAACGCGTTACCAAGAAGATCCTGTACGCATGTTACGCGCAGTTCGTTTCTGCGCAAAATTGCACTTTGAGCTTGCGCCAGAAACTGCAGCTCCTATTGCAAAAATGAGCCACCTACTCAACCACATATCAGGTTCCAGGTTATTTGATGAAATGACAAAACTTTATCAATGTGGTGAAGCGGCTTCTGTACAGCATTTATTAGTTAAACATGACCTTTTTATGCATCTTTTCGCACAAACGCACCAACTCAAGGATAGTCAATATCCGGTTAATGCATTTCTTGGCATTGCATTAGAAAATACCGACACCCGTATCCGTGATAATAAACCCGTAAACCCTGCTTTTTTATATGCCGTGCTTTTATGGTTCCCATTGATTGCGCGGACAGAACAATTAAAAAATGAAGGTATTGATCCATTGCCCGCATTGGATCAAGCGATGTCTCATGTCATTTCAGAACAAAACCGAGTTGTTACAATTCCCAAGCGCTTTACGCAAGTGATGCGTGAGATTTGGTTAATGCAATTTCGTTTTTCCAAGCGCACTGGCAATCGCGCTTTTCACCTATTAGAACATCCACGTTTTAGAGCAGCTTATGACTTTCTTGCCTTGCGAGCATTGGCTGGAGACGAATCGGTAGAGTTGGCTGAATGGTGGACGACTTTTCAAGAAGCAGAAGCAACTATACAAGCTGACATGGTGGCTGCTTTTAAGCCAGTGACACCACCCAAATCCCGGCAAAAAAAATCCTCTAAGCCTCATGCGTCATGACACTTTGTTATTTAGGGCTTGGCAGCAATTTGCGCTCGCCTGTGCGGCAACTCAGGCAAGCTATCGGCCTACTGCATAAACTACCAAGTTCTGTTGTTGTCGCTGTCTCTAAAATTTATTCCAGTAAACCGTGCGGGGTTTACTCGCAACCGCCCTACTGTAATATGGTTATTGCTTTAAATACTTCTCTTCCAGCCCTCACTCTGTTGAATTATTGCCAACGTATTGAGCAAAAGCATCAACGATTGCGTAAAAAGCGTTGGGGGGCTAGAACCTTAGATATAGACGTATTACTTTATGGTAATCATATTATTAACCATCACGATTTAGTTGTACCTCATCCAGAAATGATTAATCGAGATTTTGTATTGGTTCCTTTGCTAGAAATTTCCCCCGAAGCAAAATTACCCACAGGAGAGCCTCTCACTTCCCACCTTAAGCATTGTGAAACGTATTTGCATCCATTACACTTCAGTAAATATATGTAGGTTGGGTCAATGACCCAACCTACTTTTTAACTTACATTATACATGAAGGACTTATGTACACTCATATTTTACATGCAACGGATTTAAGTGAAAACCATTACCACATGTGTCAACAAGCGGTGGAAATTGCGAAATGCTTCCATGCCAGACTCTATCTGCTACACGTTATTGAGCCCCCAGCCAGTTTGCAACTTGCCCAAGGGCTTGGGTTTGCTGAATTTGATCACCCTGTTAAAGACGATGCAGAAGCTGTGTTGCGGACAATTGGAGAGGCGTTAAAGATTCCTTTAGATCAACAGTTTGTGGAAATTGGCTCTATAAAAACCAACGTGCTAAAAAAGGTTGAGGAGTTATCCTGTAATTTAATTATCATCGGTAGCCATTCCCCTGGTGCATTGCCAGCATTTCTGGGTAGTACTGCACACGCTGTTGTGCATCACGCCAAATGTGATGTCCTTACGCTTCGGAATTAACCCGAGCCAATTGTTGGGACTAAAACCGCGATAACGAACCAATCCAGTGGCCTAGGTGCTAACTCCAAAGACCCTGGATTGGTTAGATGACACTCACAAAGACGTAATTTACATACCCCATTGCGACCACAGGCTTTTAAGATGGTCTTGTCTGTCCTGTTTCCCGATGTGCCGAATCTTGCTCCGCTGCATCAGCGTGGCCTCCTACTAGCCTCCCATTATTAAAGATAGAGGGGCGTGTTCTGTTGCTCTGTGGGCCTTGGCCAAGAACTCTATGGACGGCAGCATTAGCGGGGCCTCCTTCTAGCCTCCCATTATGAAAGATAGAAGCTCTATGATGTCTTGATCCGTTTTCTAAGCCGTGCTCAATGACTTCATGGGCGGGATGTGAAGAAGCTGAAACACTTTCTTGCCGCAGCACTGGCCGCGAAGTTGAAGCTGCATGCATAGCTGCTAGACGTGGGTCCTCCTGACTGTGGTCTCGCCTCACAATACTACTAGCTCCCGACATTATTACTTGTCGATATACCGTCTCACTATACGTTTGAAGTCTTGAGGCATAATCTTGAGATCTTATTAACTCAGATTCAAGTTCCGAGACACGACGTTGGGATGCAGCTAAATCAGATTCAGCTTTTGCAATTTGACTCTTTAAAGCTTGTATATGTTGATCACGATCGCCTATTGTATGCTTTAAACTGCTTGTCGTTAACGCCAACTGCTCCGCCCTCAGCATATGATCCGTCCATTGTGCATTGGCATCTTGAAGGTTTCTATAGTGTTGGCTAGCCGTTAACTTTTCCCGTTCTAGCTGCTGCTCAAGTTTAGTAATTTGCCCGGTCAAACCTTCATTGTCCTTATAAGCATCCTGCAATCCATCCTCGAGCAATAGGGTCCTCCTTCTTAGCTCGTCTAGATCCAGCTGTCTTTCTTTAAGTATCTTAGACATTGTTGTATTTGACTGGGTTATGGCTTGAATTTCCATTCTTAACTGTCTATTCTCATCTTTCAAGCGCGCAATTTCAGCGGTTTGTTGGTCTTGTAGTTTAGGATCTGAAGCAGCAGCCGTCGATTTTTTTTGGGCTGGCTCATCTGCCGCCTCTTCGTCTTGCTGAAGCTTCCTTTTTCTTGGTTTTGGCATCATTTTTTTATGAAACTCTTCATAGTAGTTAACATATGCAGTTTCACGCCTCTCTTTATATGGCAGACCCGGAATACCACCAGTATTCTCAATAAATTTCTGAAATGGACCATCGTACCGTCTTATACAATTTACAAATTGAGTATACTCATCTTTATCGGGATGATTTACGAGGTAGGGCCTTAAAAGTTTGTCTAGATTGATAAGCTTTGTTTCAATAATTTCCTTGGGCTCTGCATTGCGCTTGGGAAGTTCAAGTAACGCAATCGAAATACGGACAATAATACTCACAGATTCATCAGTTAATTTAGTAGCATGCTGCGAAATTGTTTCTTCTGTAGGTTCGGAAAGATAACAACGGATGGTATCCACTGATAAAAGCTTATCTAAATAAGTTTTGGCACAGGCGATAGTACTAGATATTGGAGGTGCTACCAATAAACTAAAGTGTTCCTCTATCTTCTTCTTATAGGCATCAATCATGCTTTCAAGATTAATGCTTGCTAAATTAGCTTCTTGAGGTAGCTCTAGAGCCCCCCTTAGTGATTGCGCACGACTATTTACGTCATCTATGCAAAACGCACCTTGTTTATCAACACAGCTTCGTGGGTCAAGTTGTTTATAAAGTTGACCGACATCACCATTTGAAACTATTGTAGCTAAAAATCTAGGATCCATATTACTCTCACTTAAACCAGGTTTTGTGCCGATATTATACTTGATGAGTTACAAAGGTAGAATTAAATGCGCTTTCAAATTTTGAAATGGGCCAGTCGCAGCAGAAAAAAAATCCCCGCTTTTGCGGGGATTTTATATATTCACTAATTGCTGATAATTCTCTAGTACCAACCAGTGTTATATGCACCGTATCCATAACCGTAGCCAGGATCCCATGCTGAGTTATAATAGCCACTATAGTAGCCTGCGTTGCATCGATTACAGGGGCTAGTATTACAGCAAGTGGTTTTTACAACATATGTTCTATTTGCAGAACAACAGCCACTTGTTGTAACGTAACTAGGTGTGGATACGTAGCCACAACCACCACCAGGGCAAGTTGATCCAACATAAGCACAGCTAGATAGTAACACGATTGAACTTACCAATAGTAACGAAAGTGAAAACCTTCTCATGATTTCTTCCTTGTGGTTATCATGTAAGGTAATTGTACAACATGGATTATAATTTAGCAAATCAAGCCAGTATCCCCTTGATAATTGCTCTATAAGTCCTGCATACTGTCTCTTTCTTTACTTCAAAGATAAAACAAAGCGTTGACCATTAATCGTATAGACTTGCAGTTGGTATATATCATTCTGTAAATCCGGCTGCTTAGGTATTTGAGGTAGCGTAATATTCGCCTCAGCACTTACCGGCGCAATTATTCCATAGGGTCCAATCAAGATTTTATTATAAGGGTACTTATTAATAACCTGCGCGTCAGGCAATTCGCTCAGTTGTTTTCCGGACCACTCTTTTATCAATTTTCCGTGTGAATTTAACAGTTCAACCCTTATAACATAAGTTGGGGCCGCAGAGGGGCCAGCGTCTACATATAATGTGAAAGTTATAGCACTATCTATGCTTAGTTTTCCGTTACTGAGTTTAATGTGATACTTATAAGCACTTACAGGGCCAGGATGGTATGAAAATATCCCCCCACGATAGTAATTATACGTTGAAAGCGTGAAAATAATGGTGCAAGCCAAGAATAAAATCCCGGCCTTTTTCAATTTTTTATATGGCCATACGCCACTCGCTAAAATTAAAAACCATGTTTGCTGGCCTAGTTTAGGATGACGATGAAGCCACCAACTATCGATTGAATAAATAGAACTACCAGTCAGTATCAGTGTTAACCCAATAGTTAAATTTGCTACCGCTATTGTCCATTCATCCATGCAAGTTGTACCCTGCCAACCAAAAATAATCATCAATGAAAGACTAATTAGTACGGTAATAAACGCCGATAGCCTGGTAAAAAATCCACAAATCAACGCCATTCCACTGAGGAGTTCCGCTAAGCTAAATAATATAATCGCAACATACAATAAAATAAAATGTTGCAACAGGAAGCTAATCCAATGCCCAAACCCAAGTAAGGCGCCTGGCATGGCGCTTTGTAATTTATTTGCCATCCACTCTGTAGAGTAAGGATCAAGTTTACTTGGATCATAAAAAAAGCGTCGTGAACCACCACCCCAAAAAATCCAACCCTGCACAAAACGTAAACCTAAAATCACAGTTCCTATCATTTTCCATGCATGGGCGTTTTGTTGGTTGTTTTCTTGAGATAACATAACTGGCTCCATATCAATGATTCTGTCACGAAAAATAAACCCTATTACCGGTAGGCACCTATTCACCTTCGTTGTGATGACAGATCCACTACTCCACAATCAAAAATATAATAAGCCCTATTTTTTCAAAGAGTAAAGCCCGTTATTTGAGTTACAAATAATATCACTTCAATTTGTGTCTATAATTAAGGTTACCAGTACAATAAAAGGACATTGCTATGCGTACTCATCTAAGTATGAACAATTTGCTTTTATCTCTGTTAGCCACAGGGGTGCTGTTCCTATTTACAACAGGCTACTCTCCATCGACGCACGCAGCAGTTACAGAGGTATACAAAGCTAATCAGGCAGCACCGATAGTTTTAGCTTGGCATGGTGGTGGATGGTATCGAGGTGGCGGATATGGGTATCGTGGAGGATATGGCTATCGCGGTGGGTGGTACCGTGGTGGTGCTTATGGATATGGGAATCGTTGCGGAAGAACTTGTTTTCGAAATAGTTGGGGAAGAATAGAGTGTGTTCAACGCTGTATCTAGAGGTTGGATTTTAGTATTTTTCTGGGGCTGTGATGAAGTAGTATCACAGCCCCAGCTGTTTTCGAGCCTCCAAACTTGCATTCCGCTTCGCTCATTGAAAAGATCTAAATATCCCCATGAAAATTTAGTCATTTTCGGCTATGATTAGCTTTTTGTCCCGAGGAGTTGGAACATGAAGGTTGGTCAAGATAGCCTTGCAACACAGTCTCAATTAAATGTTGATGGAAAAACATACCGCTATTACAGCATTATAGAAGCAGAAAAATCACATTTTAAAGGAATTAACAGGCTACCCTACTCCCTCAAAGTACTCTTTGAAAATCTATTGCGTTTTGAAGATGGAAAAACGGTAACCGTTAAAGATATTAAGGCAATTGCGGATTGGCTTACCACGAAAACCTCTCAGCATGAGATCGCTTATCGCCCAGCACGCGTATTGATGCAAGATTTTACTGGCGTACCAGCCGTTGTGGATCTCGCGGCTATGCGTACCGCCATTAAAAAAATGGGCGGGAATCCTGAAAAAATTTCTCCACTCTCCCCAGTTGATCTAGTTATTGACCACTCCATCATGGTGGATAAATTTGCTACAGCTGACTCAATGAAAGTAAACACCACAATAGAAATGCACCGCAATATGGAGCGATATGAGTTTCTGCGCTGGGGGCAAAAAGCCTTTGCTAATTTCAGAGTAGTTCCCCCCGGTACTGGGATTTGCCACCAAGTTAACTTGGAGTATCTTGGTAAAACAGTTTGGAGCAGTGAGCAAGATGGGGTGTGGTACGCATATCCAGATACCCTGGTTGGCACAGATTCACATACAACGATGATTAACGGTTTAGGTGTCCTGGGTTGGGGCGTAGGTGGTATCGAAGCAGAAGCTGCTATGCTTGGCCAACCCGTATCCATGCTTATTCCCGAAGTTATTGGCTTCAAGTTTACTGGCAAATTGAAAGAAGGTATAACCGCTACCGATTTAGTTTTAACGGTTACGCAAATGCTGCGCAAAAAAGGGGTGGTCGGAAAATTTGTGGAATTTTATGGCCCAGGCCTCGCTGAATTACCGCTTGCAGATCGTGCGACAATTTCCAATATGGCTCCAGAGTATGGAGCAACCTGTGGATTTTTCCCTGCTGATCAAGAAACGCTCCGTTATTTAAAATTAACAGGCCGAGACGATCATACTATTGCATTAGTTGAAGCGTATACTAAAGCACAAGGGCTGTGGTATGACAAAGATGCAGAGGATCCTATTTTTACAGACTCCTTGAGTCTCGATCTAACTACCGTAGAACCCTCATTAGCTGGCCCTAAGCGCCCTCAAGATAAAGTTACGCTTCAATCTTTGCCCCAAGAGTTTGATGCTTTTCTTAAAGAAACAGGAAAAGGAGCAGAAAAAAACCAATCATTTTCAGTAAAAGATGAAAAATTCGCATTACAGCATGGTGATGTGGTCATTGCAGCTATTACGAGCTGTACTAATACATCCAATCCTAGCGTGTTGATGGCGGCGGGGCTTGTCGCTAAAAAAGCAATTGAAAAAGGCCTGCAGCGAAAACCATGGGTTAAATCATCTTTAGCGCCTGGCTCAAAAGTGGTAACCGATTATTTGAAATTTGCAGGATTACAAACTTATCTTGATCAGCTAGGCTTTAATTTAGTAGGTTACGGCTGTACCACATGTATTGGTAATTCTGGCCCACTACCTGATGCTATTGCTCATAGTGTAACTGACAATGATCTGGTTGTTTGCTCTGTACTTTCAGGTAACCGTAACTTTGAAGGGCGTGTACATCCACAAGTCCGAGCCAACTGGTTAGCATCACCACCGCTGGTTGTAGCATACGCTTTGAGTGGTACCACTTGCATTGATTTAAATAAAGAACCTATCGGGAAAGATAATGATGGCAAAGATGTTTACCTGAAAGACATTTGGCCAACGAATGCCGAGGTGGCGTTAGAAGTCGCAAAAGTAACCGGTGGTATGTTCCATAAAGAATATGCAGAGGTTTTCCAAGGTGATAAAGAATGGCAGGCCATTAATATAGGTAGCGGAACAACTTATGAATGGGATGCTAATTCTACTTATATTCAACACCCACCTTTTTTCCAAGATCTCAAAGCCACTCCTGATCCCATTAAGCCTATTAATAAAGCGTATATTTTAGCGATATTGGGAGATTCGATTACAACCGATCATATTTCGCCCGCAGGTTCCATCAAAGCTAACTCTCCTGCTGGTTTGTATTTAAAATCTAAAGGAGTTAGCGAGGCTGATTTTAACTCTTATGGTTCGAGACGTGGCAATCATGAAATCATGATGCGAGGGACTTTTGCAAATATTCGTATTCGCAATGAAATGACGCCAGGAATTGAAGGCGGAGTTACGCGTTACATCCCATCTGATGATATCATGCCCATTTTTGATGCAGCTATGCTTTACCAGCAAGATCATCAGGAATTGGTTATATTTGCTGGTAAAGAATATGGTACTGGTTCTTCGCGAGATTGGGCTGCAAAAGGGACCATTCTGCTGGGAGTAAAGGCTGTCATTGCTGAGAGTTTTGAGCGGATTCATCGTTCAAATTTAATTGGCATGGGGGTATTACCTTTGCAGTTCCAGGAAGGGACTACTCGTAATACATTGGAGCTTAAGGGCACGGAGCGTATTAGTATTAACGTAAACGACTCGTTAAAGCCTGGAAGTTTGCTCGAGGTTACCATTCATTGTGAAGATGGTAACGAACTGAAAGTTAAGGTTCTATGCCGCATCGATACTACTAATGAGCTTGAGTACTATCGCAATGGTGGTATCTTGCAGTATGTGTTACGTAATTTAACATTAGAGGCATAGATCAATGGAGCGCAGCGGAATGCGGGAATCGGCGCAAGAATGATCCCCGCATTCCGCTGCGCTCCATACGGGCTAAATGATGTTTTATTTGGTTCACTATATTTTGGGGTGTTGGCACGAACGGATTGGCGAGGTCAGCGGCCCCTTGTTTTAAGGATTACAGGTGTCTCAGTCTAAACGTGTTTTAAGTGTTTTTTCATTGGTCATGATAAACGTTATCGCTGTTGATAGCCTACGCACATTACCTATTACAGCAAAACTAGGTTTATCATTAGTCTCATATTACCTGGTTGCCGCATTTGTATTTTTTATCCCTGTGGCTTTAGTTGCTGCAGAGTTGGCAACAGCATACCCAAAGACGGGGGGAATTTATGTATGGGTACGTGAAGCATTTGGTCGACGAGCTGCATTTATTACGATTTGGTTACAATGGATATATAATGTTGTATGGTATCCAACCATTATGGCCTTTATTGCCGCGACCATTGCATATCTCTTTGCTCCACAACTAGCTAACGATAAATTCTTTATATTAATAACCATCGTTACTCTATTTTGGTTATTCACATTACTCAATTGCTTTGGTATGAAAGTTTCTAGCATAGTGAGTATCATCGGGGCTTCTGTTGGCACCCTTTTACCCATGATTGGTATTAGTTGTCTAGGTTTTTTATGGATATTTCAAGGCCATCCTATTGAGATAAGTCATACTGCTTCGTGGTTACCTGATTTTAACCTATTAGGTAATTTATCTTTATTTTCTGCTGTACTGTTTGGATTATTAGGGATGGAAATGTCTGCTGTCCATGCTGAGGAAGTAAAAAACCCTCAGCGAGACTATCCCCGAGCCCTTCTTTTTTCTACCATTATTATCTTTTCCACTCTGGTATTAGGTTCATTGGCTATCATCATTGTAGTTCCGGATACAAAATTGAGTGTGGTTTCCGGATTGATTGATGCCTGCGCTGTTTATTTTGATGCCTTCAATATGCCATGGATGACGCAATTGACAGCCATATTCATTATTATCGGTGGAATTTGTGGTGTTTCAGCGTGGATTATAGGCCCAACAAAGGGTTTACTGGTGTCTGCGCAAGATGGTTGTATACCACCAGCATTTGCAGAGGTGAATCGACACGGCGCACCGGTCAAAATTCTTATAGCGCAGGGCTTAATTTTTACCTTGTTAAGCAGCGTTTACATCATGCAAGATTCTATCAATGCTGCGTATTGGATATTAAGCGATTTATGTGCACAAATGGCATTGATGGTGTATATATTTATGTTTGCCGCAGCAATTAAACTCCGCTACAGCCAGCCGGATAAGCCACGGGCTTATAAAATTCCGGGAGGGAAATGTGGAATGTGGCTTGTTGCTGGTCTAGGAATAATTTGCTGTACAGCAACAATCCTCATCGGCTTTGTCCCACCCACACAAATTCCTATAGAAAACACCTTCCTTTTCCAAGCCTTTTTAATTGGCGGGTTGACTTTGTTTGTGGCCCTGCCTTGGTTATTGGCAAAGAAAAATGAGGAGTAGTAGCTTATTAAAAGTAGGTTGGGTCATTGACCTAATGGCACTTACTTAAGAAAATCCCGGCCAAAAATAGCCCGTCTTTGCGAGCGCAGCGAAGCAATCCAGCGGCCCTAATGTCGCTTAGATAAAGACACTGGATTGCTTCGCTACGCTCGCAAAGACGATTATTTTCCTTATATATGACGAAAGATCATGTTTGGTGGCGCTTTGCGCAGTTGTTGGGTCATGACCCAACCTACGTCTACATTTAAGATAATTTTGCAGGATCTATGCTATAACTTTGTCCCGCTTGAATAGTATCTCTAAAAGATTGCCCTGCTTGCTTATTCCATATTAGAACATCCACGCCCTTTTTCTCAGCTGCATCTACGGCTGCTTGATCACTTTGATCATGCAAAAAAGCCATTATTGGATCTTTATCTCCGTTAATACTACGAACATATTTAATATCTAGAGGCGCACTAGTAAACATAGCAGAACTCGGCGCGGGGGTCATTTTTTGAATGACATGCAAAATAAGGTCACCTTTGGGGCGCTTTGTAGCATAGGATAAATGTAAGGGTACCCCATCTATGCTATTGAGCTCATTATTTTCATCTAGGGTATATTTTATACCTGCAGAATCCAGCATCTGCCTTAAATGTCTCATATCTTTAGGATTGGTATAGCTCACGAAAACGATTTGTTGTTCTCCAGTGTTCTCACGAATAACCTCTCCTAAAAGCGGAGAAAATTCGGCAACAGTTGGGTTCATTGCATTCCACGCTGTGTCGAATTGCTCGGTAGTTAATTTTACATTGGTAGACTCATTGATCCTTTTAATCATGATATTTGTAAATTCTTCTTCGCTCATACTCCCCGTTTTGAAACTGGATAAGTCTTCAAATGTTTTCATACGGCCAAGGATGTCCTTTAAAACACCTAGCGCATCTTTTGGATTTTCAGGATTGATGAGCTTGGCAAAATCATCCAAGGCCCTATTTTGGAGTTGAGGAACAACCTCACCTAAACTTACTATTCTAATACGCGGCATATTAAACTCCTGGTGAAATTTGTTTGAATTTACTCTTCAGACAACGACATTAAACTTGCATTACCGCCAGCCGCAGTCGTATCGACTGTATACGTTCGCTCATGACACAAGCGTTGCAAATAATGAGGGCCTCCGGCTTTTGGCCCTGTTCCCGATAAGCCCTCGCCGCCAAATGGCTGCAAACCGACTACCGCGCCAATCATATTGCGGTTTACGTAACAATTTCCAACGTGGATGCGTTGACGTATATATTCAACCGTTTCATTAATACGACTATGAATACCTAAAGTGAGCCCAAAGCCTGTATTGTTGATTTGCTCTATAACTGTATCTAAGGCTTTACGTTTGTATTGAATAACATGCAGCACTGGGCCAAAAACTTCTTTATCTAAGGCTTTTATACTATCAATAGCAATGGCCGTGGGTGGCATAAAGAACCCTGCGTCACATGTGTAATTTAATTGGCTTTGATAAATCAGCTCGTATTTCTTTTTACAAGCAGCCACATGGTTTTTTAGTACCGTTAAAGCATCTTTATCGATAACTGGTCCAACATCTGTGGTTAGCCAACAAGGGTCGCCTACTCTCAACTCAGCCATGGCCCCCTTTAGTAATTCGATAAGGCGTGGATATACTTCCTCTTGTACATACAGCACTCTTAAAGCAGAGCAGCGTTGGCCCGCACTGCCAAATGCTGAAGTAACAACGTCCACCACAACTTGCTCAAGCAGAGCTGAGGAGTCAACAATCATCGTGTTTTGACCACCAGTTTCTGCTATCAATGGAATAATTTCACCACCTCGAGTGGCCAATGTCTTATTAATAGCCGAAGCCGTTTGCGTTGAACCGGTAAAGATAACTGCTTTAATCCGTTTATCAGCAACTAAAGCTGCTCCAATCGTTTCACCAGCTCCAGGTAATAGTTGCACTACACCAGCTGGAATACCGGCTTTAAGCATTAATTCAACAGCATAATGAGCGATTAAGGGGGTTTGCTCGGCAGGTTTGGCAATCACACAATTACCTGTAACCAACGCTGCGACTACCTGCCCTGTAAAAATAGCTAATGGAAAGTTCCAAGGGCTAATGCAAAGTACAATACCGCGTGCATGCAAACTTAATTCATTTACTTCACCCGTATAGCCTTGTAGGCGTACCGGATTAGTCATCATTTTTTCAGCCATGGTCGCGTAGTACCGGCAAAAATCAATTGCCTCCCTTACCTCAGCTACACCATCATTCCATGTTTTACCCGCCTCAAGGCATAGCATACCGAGTAAGCGTGGCATATTATCTTCCATAAGACAGGCAAACCGTTCTAGACAAGCTGCACGTTCAATAACAGGGGTTTGGCTCCATTCTGGAAAAATTCCCCCTGCATTAGATAGCGCAGTATCGATATCTTTTGTAGCAGCATTAACTACCTGCCCTATCACGCGATCAGCTTGTTGTGGAGATACAACATCTTGCTTGTTATGTTGAGAAATTTGTTTTTTAGCCAAAATTGGAGCCGCCTGCCATTTCCCTAACTCAATATTCTTAAAATGTTGTTGCAGCTCTGCAACACACCTTCTATCACTAAAATCTATCCCTGGTGAGTTTTTACGCTCCGGCAAAAAAATATCATGGGGTAAAGGGATGTTTTGGTTAATTTTGCTAAGTAAATACCGCGCTTTACTCAAGGGATCCTCAACCAACTCAGCGATAGGTGCTTTGTCATCGACAATGCGGTTTACAAAAGAGGAGTTCGCACCGTTTTCCAGCAAGCGCCTCACTAAGTAAGGCAGTAAATCTTCATGGCTACCAACTGGTGCGTAGATTCGGCAAGGGATGTTATATTGATTCGCCGGAACAATTTGCTCATACAATTCATTACCCATACCATGCAAACATTGAAATTCAAAATCTCTGTAAGAACCGACTAAATTTAAAATAAGAGCAACAGAGTATGCATTATGTGTGGCAAATTGAGGATAAATAGCGTCAGTCATCGTCAATAGTTTCTTCGCGCAGGCCTGAAACGAGACATCAGTAAATACTTTCCGTGTAAAAACCGGGTATTCAGCTAGCCCTTGCATCTGTGTTTTTTTAATTTCACTATCCCAATAAGCACCCTTAATTAAACGTACCATCATGCGTCGTTTCTTACTCCGGGCCAGTGTCGCTATCCAATCAAGTACGTAAAAAGCGCGTTTTTGGTAGGATTGCACAGCCATACCAAACCCATTCCAGCCATCTAGACTATCGTCATTAAACACACGTTCAATGACATCTAGTGATAAATCCAAACGCTCGGATTCTTCGGCATCAATGGTAAGAGCAATATCATATTTTTTGGCTAATTGTGCTAACGCTAATAATTTTGGAGCTAATTCGGGTAAAACGCGATCAAGTTGTGCCTCTTGATAGCGGGGATGCAATGCGGAAAGTTTAATAGAAATACCGGGTTTACGATAAATATCAATTTCCGAGTTAACTGACTTACCAATTGTTTCAATAGCTTGAGTGTAGGCTTTAAAATAACGCTCCGCGTCAAATGCGGTTAACGCCGCCTCGCCTAACATGTCATAAGAGTATCGATAGCCAATAGCTTCTTTTTTCTTGGCGCGGGTTATTGCCTCGCTAATCGTACGCCCCATAACAAATTGCTTACTCATAATACGCATAGCTTTATCAACAGCTGTCCGGACGACACCTTCGCTACTGCGATTGACGACCTTCATTAAGGCTTTACTGAGAACTGATTCGGCTTTCCCTGGTGTTAGCACTTTTCCGGTTAACATTAATGCCCAGGTTGTAGCATTTACAAAGAAAGAATTGCTCTGTCCACGATGAGAACCCCAATCAGCAGTCGCTAGTTTATCTTTAATTAGATTATCAATGGTTGCATTATCTGGCACCCGCAAAAGTGCTTCGGCTAAGCACATCAATGCAATTCCCTCGTCGCTAGACAAAGCATATTGTGTCAAAAAAGAGTCAATCCCCGTGGTTTTTTTACGCTCAGAACGCACTTTTTCTACCAAGCGCATCGCCACATTATGGACTGCTACAGTCAGATTATCATCGAGCCGAGCTTCTTCAATAAGCCTGGTAACAATATGTTCTTCCTTCATGCGATATAGATCATTGATCGCTGCACGTAATCTTTGTGGAGATTGTAAAGGTAGCCTATCAAGCATATTGCCTCCAATTGAAAAATGACATTACTTCTGTTAAAAATGTTGAAGGATAATCCAAATTTGATAATAAATAAAATTTCAGGTGAAAATCAGGCCCTTTATCAACGTTGAATTGGGTGATAAATAGAATTAAATCTACAAAAACAGTGTACAAATTAACCTATTTGTATATTAAATATATGGTCTATTAGTGTAAATTTAGCGCAAATTGTTTGTCAATTACGCCATACAATGACCACCACCGTGATCCAACCCATTGTATTTATTGAATTTTATTAAAAAAAACACCTACTTAGCTTGCGACTTTACATTTTTGCCAATTGTCTATATAATACACACTTTTTGCACGCCTCAGTTATGAAGGCGACGTTACTAAAGAATGGAGCATTATGAATACAATATTAGCCCTCATATCAATAGCCATGCTTAGCAGTAACATGACATCTAGCGCAGCGATATTCAAAAGATCAGCTTTTAATATCAATACAGAAGTCCAGCATTTAGCTCAAAAGGCACCTCAACTTAATAAAAAAGTTCTGAAGCTAGCCCTGGTTGCTTATCAGAAGGCTTCCTCTAAGGGCGCTGTTAAGAAACCAGTTCTGACTGTTATTGATTACTCACTCCCATCATCAAAGCAACGTATGTGGATCTTTGATGTTCGTAAAGAAAAATTATTATATAACACTTATGTTGCTCATGGCCAAAATTCAGGCATGACCACTCCACATCACTTTTCAAATAGAACCTCAAGCAAAGAAACTAGCTTAGGTACCTATGTAACACGTGACACGTATATTGGTTCAAAAGGTTATTCATTGAATTTACAGGGGTTAGAAAAAGGTTTTAACGACAATGCATACAACCGCCGTGTTGTTATTCATGGTGCTTGGTATGTTGAGCCTGATTTCATTAAAAAATCAGGGCGTGCTGGTCGTAGTTGGGGCTGCCCTTCAATCGCTCAAACAATGGCTAAGCCAGTTATTAACACTATTAAAGGTGGTTCGGTTGTATTTGCTTACTACCCCGATCGCAACTATTTATCTCACACAGGCTACGCTGTAGCATAAGCTGTAAAAAAGCCAGGGCATGGCCCTGGCTTTTCACAGTCTTCCATTCAGGAGCAAGCCCTGAATTTATTCTTCCTTGAATATCAGATCCATCTGATTAAAATCCGTTTAGCAGACTTCATATCCTTACGAAGTCATAGATTAAATCTAGCAGCCCATATGTTCATATGCAAGACAGCTTGACAAAATAATCTCGTGACACCCCGTCCTACGATTATATAAATATTATATATTTCAGATAGTTACTAAAATTACAACCCTACCCCCCTCCATCGTCTCAATACACATTGAGAAATTTCTTGCTTGTTTTCAAGATAATTTTTCACGAAAGAGACCCAGTACACAGCTACTGCTATTGCATCAACCGGGTTTATCTACGGTTTCTTTGCAAATCTCTTTATTGTTTGGTAGGTTACATAGTATTTAACTGCTCATAGAGTAAAACAATGGATCAACAGCACGATATTGCGAAAAGGGATAAATTAAAGATCATTGAGTGGCTATCAGAACATTTCCCAGCAGCTTTTTTGAAAAAAATCACACAAGTTAAACCGCTTAAAATAGGGATTTTTGACGATATTATTGATTTCTATGAGCGGCTTGAGTCACCACCATTTAGCAAAAAAGCACTTCGTGAAGCATTAAACTATTACAGCGCATCACCTGCTTACCTAAGTTGCCAAAAAGCCAATGTTGCTAGGGTTGATTTATTTGGTAATGAAGTAGATATTGTTACAGAAGAGCAAGCCAAATATGCCTATCAACGTTATAAACAACGCTATGCAGAGAAAAAACGCGCTGGTTCAGCGTCAAAATAATGCTAATAACCACTATTGATGCGCAAATCTATTTTTGACATACCATCAAATAATTAACATCGATGGAGTCTTGTAGAGAAGCTATTCGGGTGAACGGATTGTAGGCTATGCCTGTCATACCCACCATATCTAAACCCGCATCTCGCGTTATCGATGCTAGCTCACTGACCTTAAGAAATTTATCAAAATCATGGGTTTGGCGGGGTAATAATCGAAGAATATATTCTGCCGCAACAATAACGCTAGCATATGCTTTCGCTGTTCTATTGATGGTCGATAAAAATAAATACCCGCCTGGTTTGAGTAAGCGCGCGCAATGTTCTATAACAAGTGCGGGATCAGGAACGTGCTCTAACATCTCCATGCAGGTTATAAAATCAAAGGACGACGCTTCATAATCCTCAATAAGCTCGCACACATATTCAATTTTTAATTTATGCTGCTTAGCGTGCGCTTTTGCGGCGGCAATAGCATCGGGCTCAACATCAAGCCCAGTTACGATAGCTCCATTACGCGCCAACCCCTCAGAAAGAACCCCTCCACCGCAACCAACATCCAAAACAGACTTATTAGAAGGTTCGACAAATTTTTGGATAAAAGCGAGACGCGCAGGATTGATATCGTGCAGCGTTTTCAGAGGCCCTTCCGTATCCCACCATTGAGTGGCATGTTGAGCAAATTTAGCAACTTCTACTGCGTCAACCGTCGTTTTTTTTGTCATGACTTGATACTCAATAAATCCATCGGTTTAAAAAACTCAACCACAGCAGGGTTTGTGATAAAGCTTATATTATAGGGATGCTCGGCTAAAAGGACAGGGAAAAGTTTTGTCTGAGGGATTTGCTCTGCAATGCGTCCTAATAAAACCAGCTTTAATGATGGGTTATACTCAGATAATTGCTGAAATAAACTATGTATAAAAGGCCGCCAGGCACGTGCATGGTAAGGCACTTGCCCTTCAGCGTAGACTAAAGATGCATTCAATAATAAAAATCCTTTCTTCATGAACGCACCAAATAATTCTGCTCCCGTTTGGACATAGTGGGATTTGTTCAATCTTGCAATTGCCTCTTGGGAAAAATCTTGCAACAAATCTTCGCGGGCTAGCAAAAGCATCTTGATGAGGTTACGTAATGAAGTTGCCCGATTAACCTGTTTGGAAAGGCCTTTATCACTCCAAAGCGAATGCACCGACTCATCCCAGAAAGCATAGCCATTTGCTGATTGTGCACGCGGATAAGGCGACTCACCTAAAAGAATGTATTGGGTAGCGGATAATGGCAAATTAAATGCCGCAAATATAGATTGTATACCAGGTAACCAATTGCCATTGGACTGTAATTTATCAAGATATTGGCTATCCATAACTCCTAATGCGCGCTCAAGCAGCTTGTGCCATTGGGGGTGTGCTTGCGCTATGATATTTTGCATGCGCGCTCCAAAAAAAAATGCCATTATATACTGTTGAATCACTGAAATGGAGCACAAAATGAGCGGACAATCTGTTACAGGGTGATTTTGGTCATTTTGCGGTTATTACGGACCCTGTTGGGGCTAATATTGCAAGGGGAGCAGGAACCACTTTGCTACAATAAGGCGTAAAGAAAATGGACAAATCACTAACGGACTCACTCTCTTTAATACACGCTAACCACCAAACCATGGTGTCGCAACTGCATGAGTTTTGTGAGATCAACTCCAGTAGTGATAATTTGCCAGGCTTAGCTTCTATGCATAGTGCGCTGCAGAAGGTTTTTACCCCTGTCGCAGACCTTATCGAATCACGCAGTTTACCCGCTATCCCTATCGTTAATATGGCGGGTAAAACCACTCTTCAATCCTGCGGTGACATCCTTTTCATACGTAAACGCCCCCTTTTGAAAAATCGTGTTCTATTAAGTGGGCACATGGATACAGTCTATCCCGCGACGCACCCATTTCAAAAATTAACTTATATCAATGAGAATCGCGTCAATGGGCCTGGAGTTGCTGACATGAAAGGCGGGCTTATTGTCATGTTGCATGCATTAATTGCTTTTGAAGCATCTCCCTATGCTGATACATTGGGCTGGGATGTGATTATCAACGCAGATGAAGAGATTGGTTCCCCAGCATCCAGCGCATTGCTAGCTCATATTGCAGGTAACTACCAAGCCGCTTTAGTATATGAGCCTGCGATGACAACGAGCGGGACCTTAGCCAAAAACCGCAGAGGCAGTGGCAAGTTAACCTTGATAGCGCAGGGAAAAGCCGCTCACGTTGGGCGGGCTTTTGATGAGGGTCGCAACGCAATTTGCTTCCTGGCTGAGGCAATATCTGCCATACATGCCCTCAATGGAAAGCGTAAAGGGGTCACTATCAATGTTGGTAAAATTGCTGGTGGAGAGGCGCTCAATGTCGTCCCTGACAACGCGGTAGCAAAGCTTGATGTTCGGATTAGCCACCCTGATGATGAGGGCTGGGTGCGTCTCAAAATAGATCAGATTATATGTGAAATGCAGCGAGAGGGTTATTCGCTGACAGTCCAAGGTGAGTTTGGTCGGCCCGTAAAACACGTCAATGCCGCATTGGAGGATTTATTTTCTCAAGCTCAGCAAATGGGTAGCAAATTAGGCTTAAAAATTGACTGGCAAGATAGTGGTGGCTGCTGTGATGGAAACAATCTTGCCCATCAGGGGCTTCCAGTGCTAGACACCTTGGGTGTTCGCGGGGGAGATATTCACAGCCCTAATGAATTTATATTACTTGATAGCCTGGTGGAGCGAGCTGCCCTTAGTGCACTCTTACTTATTGATTTAGCAAAAAAAGGGAACATAGTATGACAATGATGTTATTTCGCGCGGCTACCAAAGAGGATTTAACAGCTATTCATCGTTTAGCTTCTGGCAGCGGGGTTGTTGGTATAACCACGCTGCCAAAAGACATTGACCTACTTAAAAAACGCCTTACAAAATCTAGCGCTTCCTTCGAAGCAGCGATTGAATCCCCGGGCGATGAATATTACTTATTTGTGCTTGAGGAAGCAGAAAGCGGTAAAATTGTGGGTACTTCAGCTATTGAAGCGAGCATCGGTTACGATAGCCCCTTTTATTCTTACAAAGTATCAAAGCGCACCAGAATTTGTCATGAGCTTAATATTCGAAATAATTATGAGGTCTTGAGCCTGGTAAATGATAACCAAGGCAACAGTGAGCTCTGTACTCTATACCTAGATCCTACTTACCGCCGTAAACACAATGGTCTTTTGTTATCCCGCGCTCGTTTTTTATTTATGGCCCAATTTCCAGATCGCTTTGCACCCACGATTGTGGCAGAAATGCGGGGTATTTCAGACGAAGACGGCCGCTCCCCCTTTTGGGACCAAGTCGGTTGTCATTTTTTCCAGATGTCCTTTGCAGAAGCTGATCGCCTTACGCTTTCAACCAACAAACAATTTATTGCAGATTTGATGCCTAGAAATTTAATCTATGTACCTTTGCTCTCCCCTGCCGCCCAAGCGGTAATCGGCCATCCGCACACCTCCACCATACCAGCAATGAATATTTTGTTACGTGAAGGCTTTCACTATAACAATTATATTGATATTTTCGATGCGGGTCCCATTATCGAAGCACCTCGGACTCAGATAAAAACCGCAGCCGCTAGCAAAATTATGAGCTTAAACAATATTATCGATGAGGTTAGCAGCCAGCCTTTCATAATAGCTAATACTAACTTAGGTTTTCGCGCCACAGTAAGCCAAGTGGTTTTTAATGAACAACAAGGGTCCTGTATGTTGGATCAAGCTACAACAGAATTATTACAACTTAAATGTGGGGATGCTGTTCGAATAACGCCGTTGTAAACTTGTAAGTTGGGTCATCTGACTGAATGGCACCTACTTTACGTCTTTGCGAGCGTAGCGAAGCAATCCAGTGTCTTTATCTTGGCGACATTAGGGCCGCTGGATTGCTTCGCTACGCTCGCAAAGACGGGCTATTTTTAGCCGGAATTTCCTTAAGTAAGTGCCATTGGGTCATTTGACCTAACATATCAATATTGCACCGCATTGAAGGAACAATATATGTCAAAGCACTATATTAACGGTCAGTGGATAAAGGGACAGGGCTCCTCATTTACCTCTACGAACCCTGTTGACGGCAGGATAATATGGCAAGGCCCATATGCCACAGAAGCCGAGATATTAACCGCCTGTGACGCAGCGCATCATGCTTTAGCTCGCTGGGCCCAACTAGATATTGCCAACCGCATAGAATACATTCAAAATTTTGCTAAACAAGTTGAGGCTAGACGAGAAGAACTAACCTTGTTGATTGCTCAAGAGGCTGGAAAACCGTTATGGGAAGCAAAAACTGAAGTCAGTGCCGTCATTGGTAAGGCTAATTTGTCAATTAGAGCGTATCAGGAGCGTTGCTCCGAAAAGGAAATGTCTAATCCAGAAGCAACTAGCCATATTCGTTATAAACCGCATGGTGTGGTAGCAGTCCTGGGCCCATTTAATTTCCCCGCACATTTAAGCAATGGCCATATTATTCCCGCAATCCTTGCTGGCAATACCGTGGTTTATAAACCTAGTGAGCTCACGCCTGCTGTTGCGGAGTTCATTTTACAATGCTGGCATGACAGTGATTTACCGGCTGGTGTTATCAATGGTATCCAGGGGGGAATAAACTCGGCCAAGATTCTTTTGGATCAGGACTTCCAAGGGGTTTATTTTACGGGAAGTTATCGTGCAGGTGTGGAAATCAATAAGCACTTTAGCGATCGACCCGAGATTATTCTAGCCTTAGAAATGGGAGGTAATAATCCTTTAATTATTGATAAAGTAGATAATATACAAGCAGCCGTTTATCACACCCTGCTATCCACATTTATCACAGCTGGACAACGCTGTACTTGCGCAAGACGTGTGCTTATTCCTGATAATGGACTTGGCGATCAATTTCTTAATCAATTTATACATGCTGCTAAATCATTACGGGTAGGTGCTTACACTGATGAGCCAGAGCCCTTTATGGGGCCTGTTATTAGTTATGAGCATGCATTGGCGCATTTGAAAGCCCAGCAGTCTTTGAAAGAAGCTGGCGGTAATGTGCTGCTTAACATGACACTGCTTTCCAAAAACTCAGGTTTACTTTCTCCAGGTATCTTGGATATGACTGGCGTTGAAAATCCACCTGATGAAGAGATTTTCGCACCCTTAGTGCAAATATATCGCTATCAAAATTTTGAACAAGCATTGGCGCTGGCCAATAAAACTCGTTATGGTTTAGTAGCCGGTCTCCTTAGTGATAGCCATGAGCGTTATCAGCAATTTTACCGAACGATTCATGCGGGTCTAATCAATTGGAATCGACCAACTACAGGTTCTGCTAGCAATCTTCCTTTTGGTGGAGTAGGCCGAAGTGGAAATAATCGCCCAAGCGGGTATTTTGCTGCAGATTATTGCGCATATCCTATTGCAAGCCTTGAGCAACCTGTATTGCAAGTTCCTACCCAGCAATTACCAGGGATCTCGCTTTTATAAGGAAGTAGTAAATGCAACCAAAAAATATTTTAATTACGGGCTGCTCTTCTGGAATAGGATATGACGCCGCATTTGCTTTAGCTCACCGTGGGCATCGTGTTATTGCTTCTTGCCGTAAACAAGCAGATGTAGATAAATTAACTGGGCTCGGTCTCGAAGCAATTTTTATGGATGTAAATGATCCCAAGTCAATTGCAAATGGTTTTTCCGATGCTTTAAGTAAAACGAACGGCCGAATTGATGTCCTTATTAACAATGCTGGTTATGGCCAAATCGGCGCGTTGGAAGATGTACCTTATGACATTTTGCGTGATCAATTTACTACTAATGTTTTTGGTTTAATGGAGCTTACAAGGCTGGTTATTCCTGTAATGCGGCAGCAAAATCAGGGGCGCATAATCAATATCAGCTCACTTCTTGGGATGGTTAGTTTACCTTTTCGTGGCGCTTACAATGCCTCAAAATACGCCGTTGAAGGCATAAGCGACACCTTACGCCTTGAGCTTAAACCAGCGGGTATTCAAGTCATAACTATTCAGCCAGGGCCAATTGACAGTCGTTTTAGAGATAATGCGGTGGACTATTCACTGAAAAAAATTAATACGAAACATAGTCATTTTCAACGACAATACCAACAAATGCTAACTAGCTTTCGTCAACAAAAAACCGACTCTGTTTTCACCAAAGGTACCGAGATAGTAATAAAGAAGCTTATTAAAGCAGTTGAAGAAAACTCACCTAAAGCCAAATATCCAGTAACATTTCCTAGCCATGCTTTTGCGCTGCTAAAAAGACTGCTGACTGTGAAAATGTTGGATCGAGTGCTTGCTTATATTTCGCGGAAAGAAATTAATTAACAGCAGTCAAGCTGAGCATTACCTGGAGATGATCGATGACGGTTTATGAAGTAAACATGGATGGTTTGGTTGGGCCGAGTCATCATTATGCTGGGCTTTCTGCTGGGAATATTGCGTCGACCTCAAATGCATTGAGCATCGCTAACCCGGCTGCGGCGGCGCACCAAGGCATAAAGAAGATGCGCTTGCTACATCAAATGGGGCTTAAACAAGCGCTTGTCCCCCCACACCAACGTCCAAACTTACATCTGTTACACCAATTAGGGTTTAGCGGCACGCCTGTTGAGCAAATTAATAAGGCAAAGCGTGCTGACAGCAACCTTTTGAGTGCTTGCTACTCTGCATCTAGTATGTGGACGGCAAATGCTGCTACTGTTTCAGCAAGCCTTGATACGGAAGATAAGCGTGTTCATTTTACTGCGGCTAATTTGGTGAGTAATATACATCGGCAACAAGAAGCAGCGTTTTCTCGCCAACTTTTACAGATACTATTTTCTGACGAACGTTTTTTTTATCATCACCCTACTCTCCCTACGACAGTAACCACTAGCGATGAAGGAGCAGCAAATCACAGTCGTCTGTGTGAAAATCATCACGATATTGGCACCTATTTATTTGTTTATGGAAAGCGTGCATTACCTGCCGGGAACGCATATCCAGCTCCTAAACGGTTCCCTGCACGACAAACCTTAGAAGCCTCTCAAGCTATAGCACGTAGTCATTTATTAAACCCAAACCACGTTGTCTTTGCTTGTCAAAACCCCGCCGCTATTGATCAAGGTGTATTTCATAATGATGTCATTGCTGTAGCAAACGAATTTTTATTGCTAATCCATAAAGAAGCCCTGCTTAATCAAGATGATGTGCTAGCTGAATTACGAACCAAAACCTCCTTTCCACTGCAAATTATTGAAGTCAACAATGAGCAATTCTCAGTGGCTGATGCTGTAAATAGTTATTTATTTAACTCTCAGCTAATTACATTGCCAGAGCACTCTAAAAAGAAAAAAATGATGCTCATCGCGCCAGCAGAATGCGAGCAACATCCCTCAATTAAACCATTTATTGACCGCTTACTAGCGGATGACGGAAATCCTATTGTAGAAGCACATTATTTAGACCTCAAACAAAGTATGCAAAATGGTGGTGGCCCTGCGTGTCTCCGCCTCCGTGTCGCCTTAAATGAGCAGGAGCTGTCAGCAATGCATCAAGGTGTTTTGGTTGATGAGGCTCTGCTAAATACCTTGGATAACTGGGTGGATAAGCACTATCGCTCACAACTGCATGCTGATGACTTAGCTGATCCGGCATTACTCGATGAGTGTTTTTCTGCATTGGATGAGCTAACATCTATACTTGGCTTAGGCTCTATCTATTCTTTTCAACGCGAGAGAACATGTGGAAAACCTTAGGGGGGAGATGTATTTACCAGGCCCCAAATGGTGCGAAAGTACATCAAAATTATCTTTACCGTTGGTTAACTCTTGATAGTGATGCACTACAAACATTAATAAATCGTCGATCTCCAGAAAAGCCTGAGCTTGGTTATATTCATCAACTGAGCTTTGCCGTACGAGAGCAACCGGCTGATTGTTGCCTCCTTGGTCTAGGTGGAGCAGGAGTAGCACATGGATTAGCCCCTTATCTTAAAAACTCAACGCTCTTGGCAGTGGAAAGTAATACCGAGGTTATAAATATTGCCTCAACCTATTTTATGGCCGATCGATTAAAAAATTTATCGATTCTTTATCAAGACGCCAGTCTTTTTGTCCAGCAATGTAAATCCCACTATCAACATCTGATGGTGGATCTGTATGAAGCGCATTCCTTTCCTACGCAGTGTAATACATATGAGTTTTTTTCAGATTGCCAGCGTTTACTCTTACCTGATGGTATTTTTTCGCTTAATTTAACCAACGTACAAGAGCAAGAATCTCTGTTTAAACATGTGCGCGAAATTTTTAATAAACGTACTGTGTCATTACCCGTTAAAGGGGCAGCAAACATGATTGTGCTTGCTTGTAAAAGTACGTCTGTTGCGCCTTTATTAGATTTACTGATAAATAGCCAACGCGTAAAGGAATTGCAGTGGGATGCTAGATGGGGCTGTATTGCAAGAATATAATTGGAGTGCGGGGATCGATAGTCTTGTTTTGTGCGCTTGTTGGGCCGAATGGCCCAACCTACTTCAAATTATTATTCGGTGGAGCTTATATTTCCATTAAATCTTTTTCTTTTTGAGCCAAAACACTGTCTATATCAGCAATATATTTGTCTGTTAGTTTTTGAATAAGATCATTAGCACGGCGTTCGTCATCTTCCGCGACGGCCTTATCTTTTACTAGATCTTTAAGGTGATTGTTAGCATCACGGCGCGCATTTCGTACAGAAACACGAGCTTGCTCAGCCTCTCCACGCACAATACGTGTCATTTCTTTGCGGCGCTCTTCTGTTAATGCAGGCATAGGAACACGGATAGCATTACCGGAAGTTGCTGGATTTAACCCCAAATCGGAAGTCAATATAGCTTTTTCTACGGCTGCGACCATGTTTTTTTCCCAGGGCGTAACCATTAAGGTACGAGAATCGCTACTAGTAACGTTTGCCACCTGACTCAGTGGTGTAAGGCTTCCGTAATAATCTACTTGTACATGATCCAATAAACTAGCATTGGCTCTACCTGTACGTATTTTAGTCATTTCATGCTGTAAGGATTCTACCGTTTTCTTCATCCTTTTTTCAGCTTCTTGCTTAATATCATTAATCATGACTTGCTCCTACAAGGGTCCCTACTCGCTCGCCTAAAACGATTTTCTTTAAGGCATCTGTCTCAGCCATATTAAACACCTGCAATGGCATGTTTTGATCCTGACATAAACAAATAGCAGTAGAATCCATAACTTGCAAGCCTTGGCTTAAAATTTCTTGATATGTCAAGTAATCATAACGTTTTGCTGCTGGGTTTTTGATAGGATCTTCAGAGTATATACCATCTACTTTGGTTGCTTTCAAAACAATATCAGCACCGACTTCAATAGCACGCAAACAAGCAGCTGTGTCTGTAGTGAAAAACGGATTACCAGTGCCTGCGGCAAAAATAACCACTTGGCCATTACGCAAGTGTGTCATTGCTTTACGACGATGATAGGAGTCAACCACACCAAGCATTGGAATAGCAGACATAATCCGTGCTGGCAAGTCGATCCGCTCTAAAGCATCTCGTATAGCCAAGGCATTCATCATAGTGGCCAACATGCCCATGTGATCGCCTGTCACTCGGCCTACGCCTGCTTGTGACAAGGCTTTTCCACGGAATAAATTGCCCCCACCAATCACCAATCCTACTTCTACGCCCATTTGAATTAATTCAGCCACATCTTTGGCTATTTTATCAAGAACAGACGGGTCAATACCAAATTGTGATTTGCCCATTAAGGCTTCACCACTGCATTTGAGTAAGATGCGCTTATATTTGAGCTCTGGGTGGGAAGCATTCATCATTGTTCACGAACCTGCGCCATCACTTCCTCAACGAAATTATCTTCTTTCTTCTCGATACCTTCGCCTACTTCAAAACGCACAAATGAAATAACTTCAGCATTTTTCTCTTTCAACAACTGTCCAACTTTTTTGTTTGGATCTTTAACATAAGGCTGCCCTAATAGGCTAACCTCATCAACAAACTTACTAATACGACCTTCAATCATTTTGTCGATAATTTCTTGAGGCTTACCACTTTCACGGGCCTGAGCTGTGAATATTTCACGTTCATTTGCAATTGCCTCAGCAGATACTTGCTCACGATTCACTACTGCTGGGCGACTTGCAGCAATGTGCATTGCAATATCTTTTGCTAGCGCTTCATCACCATTTTTCAGTGCAACCAGCACACCGATGCGAGCACCATGAAGGTAAGAACCAACAACACCGTCACAACGCATTATTTCTAATCGTCGTAATTTAATATTTTCGCCGATCTTAGCGATTAATTCTTGTCTTGCTTGTTCTACAGTAAGTTTAGCACCTTCCACATTTGCATTTGCTAATGCAGAGATGTCGGTAATCCCGGCACTTAATGCTGTTTTAGCGACGCTTTCTGCGAAGGAGGCGAAGCTTTCATCACGAGCAACAAAGTCCGTTTCACTATTAATTTCGAGCATTAAGGCACTTCGACCATCTCCGGATCTTGCAATAACAATCACGCCTTCAGCCGCAACACGGTCGGCTTTCTTATCTGCTTTTGCTTGACCAGCTTTACGCATTTCAGTGATTGCTTGTTCCATATCACCATTGGTGGCTATCAAGAACTTTTTGCATTCCATCATACCAGCACCGGTACGCTCACGTAATTTCATCACCATTGCGGCACTAATTGTCATGTACATTTCTCCGTCTAACAGAAAAGGGGATCGCGATTTTAAAAAAGCCCTACCTACTGCAGAAAATCCACACTAGGTAGGGCTCGTAGAGCAAGGTGCCCTATTTATTTTTTCGCCTTTTTAGGTTCGGCTTTTTTAGCTTCAGTCTTTTTAGGCTCGGCTTTTTTAGCTTCAGCTTTTTTAGGCTCGGCTTTTTTAGCTTCAGTTTTTTCTACTTCAACTTTTTTAGGCTCTTCTTTTTTAGCTTCAGCTTTTTTAGGTTCAACTTTCTCAGCTTCTACTTTCTTATGTTCAGGTTTTTTGGCAACTTTTTCACTAATAACTTCGACAAATTCAGAATCGGCTGAACCACCAACTGTGTTAGCTTGTCTAGCATCAAGAATAGCATCAGCAACACAGCGCACATAAATGTCCACCGCTCTCATTGAATCATCATTACCAGGAATAATATAATCAATGTTATCAGGATCGTTATTTGTATCGACTACACCAATAACCGGGATCTTTAAGCGGCGTGCTTCTTCTATAGCGATATGCTCAAAGCCAACGTCAATTACAAACAAGGCATCTGGCAATCCGCCCATATCTTCAATACCGCCTAAACTTCTTTCTAATTTGTCCAGTTCACGCGTCAACATCAATGCTTCTTTTTTAATCATCGAGTTAAATGCGCCTTCATCACGCATCTTTTTCAACTCTTTCAAACGGAAAATAGATTGGCGAACTGTTTTATAGTTGGTTAACATTCCACCCAACCAGCGATGATCTACGTATGGCATGCCAGCGCGTTTAGCGTGGTCGCGGATACTTTCTTGAGCAGCTCTTTTTGTGCCAACAAATAATATTTTTGCTTTATTTCCTGCCAGTTTACCGATGTAATTCAACGCATCGTTCATCATTGGCATGGTTTTTTCAAGATTGATAATGTGGATTTTATTCCGAGAACCAAAAATGTACTCTGCCATTTTAGGGTTCCAAAACCGGGTACGATGCCCAAAATGAGCACCAGCTTCAAGTAGTTCACGCATACTAACATTCATATCTATTCTCCAGGGTTATGCCTCCACATTTCCCATACGACACCCTTAAGGGACCCCGCCGCATGTGACGAAACGTGTGTGTAGTTAAAAGCGCGCTATTTATATCACAATTGCTTGCTACCGGCAATCTAAATGCATAATAATGTTAGATCTACACATTAAATTACAAGGAAGCAAAATGAACCGCAAAATAATATGGGTATTGGCGCTCGTCGCCTCTGTTACATGCAGCCAAGTAATATTTGCTAATAGCTCTACTACAAAAGCTAGTAAGCCATGCTCCTGCAAATTATTTAAAAAACTTGATTTAACCCCTGAGCAACAAACACAAATTAACGCAATACGGGATCAAGCAAGTGTTTTAAGGGCTGCAAAAAAGAAGGAATTGGTGGTAGTTGATCATCAAATTCAAGAGCTCGGCAAGGCTGATAAGTTAGATGAAGCAAAACTAGAAACGCTACTCAGCCAGAAAAAAGAAATTATGTCCTCTTTAATAAAAAACAAGATTATGGTTAAACAACAGGTCTACAATATTCTAACCGCTCAACAAAAAGCAAAATACGATGAAATGGTGAAAGGTTGGGAAAAAAATCGCAAGCAATAGAAAAAACATATATATGTGGCACTTCGTGCGCTTGTTGAGTCAATGAACCAACCTACGTTTCAAATTTGTAGTAGAAAGAACATCTCTATGTAGGTTGAGCCTAGGCCCAACAACTGCGCGAAGCGCCACCAATCAAACGGCGTATATGAAAATGTCTATTGAAAATGACAATCTTTCTCTAAGAGAATCGCTTAAACAGTTTAAAGAAGAGCTGTGTAAAGAATTTTGCCAACACACCAATATCAACACGATAACCCATACACTAGTCACTTATATCGATAAGATTTTAATCGCTTTATTTCAAAAACACAGATTAGATGAAGATAATCAATGCTGTTTACTAGCATTAGGCAGTTATGGGCGCCGTGAATTGCAGCTTTACTCTGATATTGATTTATTATTATTGCATAACGATGAGGCGACCAAACCTTTTTTGCAACAAGCACAGCTTTTTATTCAAGATTGTTGGGATATTGGTTTAGAAGTTAGTCATCAAATTACTACAGTAAATGCCTGTGCTGAACTTGCAAGCCATGACCTTAGTGTAATATCGAGCATTCTAGACATGCATTTAGTCTGTGGACGAAGCACACTCATGGAGGATTTGCTTCTTCAAACGCATCCATTGCATATGTGGTCTAGTAATGATTATTTTTACTCGAAGCTAGAAGAGCAAAATTTACGTTATGAAAAATACGCAGAAACAGCTTACAACCTCGAACCCAATGTTAAATCTGGGCCAGGGGGATTGCGTGATTTGCACGTATTGCTAAATGTGAGCAAACGCCATTTTGGGATTAAAAAACTTTCCGATGGTATCCATTGCGGCTTTATTACCGACAAAGAATATGAAGAATTAATCCATTGCCAACATTTTTTATGGCGCGTACGTTTCGCATTACACATGCTTGCTCAAAAAAATGAAGAGCGCTTGTTGTTTGATTATCAAATCAAGCTTGCCGCAACATTCGGCTACCAAGACACTAAAGAATCACTAGCCATTGAACAATTCATGAAAACCTATTTTAACGTCATCAAACGTTGCCGTGAATTAAATGAAATGTTATTGCAATGGTTCGCTGAAGCTATTGTCGATGCGCAAAAACAAGCGTTAATCCCCCTGGATAAGGACTTTCAATTATCCAATAACTATATTGAAGTTCGACATGCCCATGTTTTTACAGAAAATCCTCAGGCTTTGTTAGAACTCTTTTTATGGGTGGCAAATAAAAACTCGATTAAAGGTATACGTGCCAGCACTATTCGTCTAGTTCGTCAAAGCCTGTATTTAATAACGAAACGTTTTCGTTTAACAAAATCTGCCACAGAAACCTTTATGGCAATTTTAAAAACAAAAAACCCTTATAAAGCCTTGCAACGTATGAGCGCATATGGGGTGCTCGCTCATTATTTAGACTGTTTTGCAGCAGTTACTGGGCAAATGCAATACGATCTCTTCCATGTGTATACGGTGGATCAACATACCCTATTTGTGATACGTAATTTGGTGCGTTTTCTAAATCCGAAGTATGCGCAGAAATTTCCCTTATGCTCTAAATTGATGCCAACCATTAACAAGCCAGAGGTGCTCTATCTAAGCGCCCTTTTTCATGACATTGCTAAAGGTCGTGGAGGGGATCATTCTGAGTTGGGCGCAATAGAGGCACATCAATTTGCTAAGCGTCACCGCCTAAATGAAGATGAGCAAGATCTGTTGGTTTGGCTAGTAAAAAATCACTTGCTGATGTCACAAACAGCCCAACGCAAAGACATTTATGATCCCAAAACAATCACTAGTTTTTGTCAAGAGCTCCCAGATAAAGATTACCTGGATTACCTTTATTTACTTACAGTGGCTGATATTTGTGGAACAAACCCGACACTTTGGAATGCATGGAAAGATTCTTTGCTTAAAGAATTATATTTTGCAGCTAAGCAAGCCATGCTTCAGGAAAAAGCTCTGCTTGATGAAACAAGCCTGATTACATTACGTAGACAACAAGCGTTGTATATTTTAATCAATCAAGGACTAGCCCCTACCTCTATTCATGCTCTATGGAAGAATTTTAAAGGAACTTATTTCTTACATGAATCGCCCGAAGTGATTGCTAACCATACCAAGGCCATTCTTGCCTGTGAACACTTTCCTTTAGTTTTAATTATGCCTCACCATACTCAAGGCGGCACAGAAGTTTTTATTTATATGCCGCATCGTGATGAGCGATTTACAATTACAACGACTGTCTTAAGTAATCATCATGTAACAATTCAGGAAGCTACTATTCTAACAACGAATAATAATTTTGATTTAGACACGTATATTATACTTGATGAAAAAAACCAGGCATTTTTTAATGAAGAGCGAATCACTAAAATTCAGGAAGCATTGGTAAAACATTTAGCAGATCTACAGCAATTACCAACTGTAACGCGGTATCGATTATCGCGAACACAAGCTCATTTTAATTTAACTCCACAAATTACTTATACAGAAGACGCTGAGAACCAGCACACATGCTTATTTTTAGTTACCAGTGATAGGTCTGGTTTACTTGCAAGCATTAGCCGCGTTTTTTTTAAAGAAAAAATATATCTGCACAATGCCAAGATTGTTACCGCTGGGGAGCGTGTTGAGGATATGTTTTATATTAGCAATAAAGAGGGGAAAAAATTAACGCTGGAAGAACAACAGGAACTGCGCAATAAGCTTATTGATGAGCTTACGAATAGGACTACGCAGAGTTTTTCGGAGGTGAAGTAACGAACGTGCCCTGTTAGGTGAATCGTAGGCTCCTCGCCCATTGATGGGAGAGGATGCCCGACAAGGCATGTGAGGGTAGATCAAATTAAAAAATACATTTTTTATTATAGATTATTTTAATCACCCCTCATCCGCCCTGTCGGGCACCTTCTCCCCTCGCGGGGCGAAGGAACCAGAATGGGTGCCAGGTGAGTGGATAAAATCTATCTTCTAGCCTTAAAAAAATCCAACAAAAGACTCGCGCATTCGTGCTGTAAAACGCCTTCGTCAATTTGTACTTGATGATTTAAAGCCCCTCCCTGTAGTAAATTGAAAACAGATCCGGCAGCACCTACTTTAAAATCTCGGGTTGCAAATACTAATCGTTGAATACGGGCATGCACCAACGCTCCAGCACACATACAGCAAGGTTCTAGCGTTACATAAAGAGTGGTGTTTTGTAAGCGATAATTCTGGGTCTGCGCCCCCGCTTCTCTGAGCGCTAAAATTTCAGCGTGAGCTGTAGGATCGTTGGTTTGCAATACCTGATTCCAACCCCTACCAATAATTTTGTTGCTTTCATCAACAAGGATAGCCCCTACTGGCACCTCCCCCTGCTCTTGTGCCCTCAAAGCCAAAACAAAAGCCTCTTTCATCCAAAAAAGGTCGTTCATTCCCATTCAATTGTCGCCGGGGGCTTTCCTGATATATCGTAGGTTACTCTTGATACTCCACTAACTTCATTGATAATACGATTAGATACTCGCGCTAAAAAATCCCAGGGCAATTGAGCCCAATGAGCAGTCATAAAATCAATCGTTTCAACTGCGCGCAAGCAAATTACATAATCATAACGCCTGCCATCCCCCATCACACCTACGCTCTTAACGGGCAGAAAAACTGCAAAGGCTTGGCTTACTTTTTGGTATAAATTTGCCCCATGCAATTCCTCAAGGAAAATAGCATCAGCTTGCCGCAAAATATCAGCATATTTTTTTTCCACTTTTCCAAGAATCCTCACCCCTAAGCCTGGGCCTGGAAATGGATGACGATAAACCATGTCGTAAGGCAAGCCCAACTCAAGGCCAACTTTTCGCACCTCATCCTTAAACAACTCTCGTATCGGCTCCAGGAGTTTCAAATTCATGGTTTCTGGTAAACCAGCAACATTATGATGAGATTTAATAACCTCCGCAGCACCGTTTGTTCCTGCAGACTCAATTACATCAGGATAAATCGTGCCCTGCGCCAACCATTTTACTTCAGGAATACGCTTGGCTTCCTCATCGAATACCTCGATAAACGTCCGCCCTATAATTTTTCGTTTTTGCTCAGGGCAATCCACACCGTGTAATGCCTGCAGAAATCTTTCTTCGGCATTCACTGCAATGATATTAATCCCCATATGCTGTTTAAACATAGCCAGCACTTGTTCTGCTTCATTAAGACGCAAAAGCCCCGTGTCAACAAATACGCATATCAGCTGTTCACCAATCGCCCGATGGAGTAATGCAGCTACCACGGATGAATCTACTCCGCCAGAAAGGCCAAGCAAAACTTTTTCTTTTCCCACCCGCTTTCTAATGCTTTCAATGGCCTGTTCAATAATATTCCCAGAGGTCCATTCTGTATCTGCCTGACAAATATCAACAACAAAACGTTTTAAAATTCTCAAACCTTGAGGGGTATGGGTTACTTCTGGGTGAAATTGCAAACCGTACCAATTGCGAGATTCATCTGCCATGCCAGCAATGGGGGCATTTTGCGTGCTGCAAATGGTATTAAAACCTGGGGGTAATGCGGTAACTTTGTCTCCATGGCTCATCCATACATCTAGTAAAGACTCACCGGCAGAGGTTAGCTTATCTTCTATATCACTTAAAAGATGGCTTTGCCCATGCAGAGCCATCTCAGCATAACCAAACTCCCGGATATTGGAGGAGGCAACTTGGCCCCCTAACTGAGCAGCAATGGTTTGCATGCCATAACAAATACCTAATATAGGAATACCGGCTTGAAAAACCCACTCAGGCGCTCTCGGGTTAGTAATTTCCGTAACTGTGGCAGGGCCACCTGACAAAATGAGACCACAAGGAGCGAATTCTTGTAATTTTTTCACATCCACATTAAAAGGATAAATTTCGCAATAAACCCCCAGCTCCCGCACACGTCTACCGATTAGCTGTGTATATTGAGAACCGAAGTCTAGAATAATAATGCGTTTTTGTTTTACATCTTTCATAAGTTATCGACTTGATAGTTTGGAGCTTGCTTGGTGATGCTAACATCATGCACGTGTGATTCCCGCATCCCAGCATTGGTTACTTGAACAAACTCAGCATTTTTATGTAAGGCGCTAATAGTGCCTGACCCGACATAACCCATGCAAGAACGCAGTCCACCCAAAATTTGTTGAATAATACTTTGGACAGACCCTTTATAAGGCACCCGACCTTCAATGCCCTCAGGAACTAATTTGTCAGTCCCTTGATTAATATCTTGGAAATAACGGTCACTTGAGCCCTGCGCTTGCGACATCGCACCAAGAGAGCCCATGCCCCTATAATTTTTATAAGTGCGTCCCTGATAAAGCTCTATCTCACCAGGAGATTCTTCGGTACCTGCAAACATACTGCCCAGCATTACCGTCGAAGCACCAGCCGCTAATGCTTTGCACACATCACCTGAAAAACGAATCCCCCCGTCAGCAATCACGGGGACTCGGCCTTTTAAGCCTGCTGCCACATTAGCAATGGCTGAAATCTGAGGAACACCTACTCCAGTAACAATTCTAGTTGTACAGATGGAACCAGGTCCAATCCCTACCTTAACTGCATCCGCACCCGCGGCGACCAAATCCTTTGCGGCAGCTGCCGTTGCAATATTTCCTCCGATGACCTGTATATTGGGAAATCGCTGCTTTATCCATTTGACGCGCTCTAATACACCTTGTGAATGCCCATGAGCCGTATCAACGATCAGCACATCAACACCTGCATCAACAAGTGCCACAACGCGCTCATCGGTTCCGGGTCCCACACCAACAGCCGCTCCCACACGCAATTGCTCTGCACTATCTTTACAAGCATAAGGATTTTCTTTCGCCTTTTGAATGTCTTTCACCGTAATTAAGCCGCGTAAATAGAACGCATCATTGACTACGAGTAGTTTTTCAATACGGTGTTTGTGTAAGAGGCTTCGAACTTCTTCACGGGTAGCCCCTTCTTTCACCGTTACTAAACGGTCTTTCGGCGTCATTACTGCTGATACGGGTAACGATAGATTCGTTTCAAAACGAATATCGCGACTAGTAACAATTCCTATCAAATACTCACCATCAACTACAGGCATGCCAGAAAAATTATAGCGTGCCATAACCTCTAGTAACTCTTTAACTGTCATTGTAGGTGGTACTGAGATAGGGTCTTTAACCATTCCGCTTTCAAATTTTTTAACTTTTCTCACTTCGTCCGCTTGAGATGCATGGCTCATGTTTTTATGAATGATACCTATGCCACCCTCCTGCGCCATTGCAATGGCCAAACGAGCTTCGGTGACCGTATCCATAGCAGCAGAAATTAACGGCATATTTAATTCAATATCGCGTGTCAAACGGGTTTTAAGTAACACATCTTTGGGAAGAATGTTGGAGTGCGCAGGGACCAACAAAACATCATCAAAAGTTAATGCCTGTTGTATGATAGAAAGTGACATACTCTACTCCTGTATTTATGTTGCTGCTCTTGAGGAAACCACAAAACCTATGAAGGTAGAAGTATACTCGGATTAGCTGGTTCTCGATAACGATCTATGGCGTCCCCCACTGCATAGTTAGCCGTTGTTAAGGCACGAGTAATCAGTTTTGTTGTAGCATACAGGGTATCAGCTATAGCCATGAACACAAAGAAAATTGCGCTTTCAAAATTATGACAGGCTATTTTTGTGTCTACCCAAGCCTGCCTAAAATCAAACACAGCAAGATTTATCGTGGCTAGTGTAATGTGTGTAACCATCCCTAAGGTCATCCCTAGCATGCCGGTAAGACAAGAAACGGGGACGACTAAAGGCGCTTTCAAGTGTGCTCGAACATCCGAGTTAAACGGCTGGAAAAAGCCATTCGTATTTTCTAGATAGTTCTCTAAACCGTCTTCTTGATTTAAAAGATCTTTCATAGCAGAACAACTGGTTTCTAGGAAAGACTCTGAAAACCCTATCGTATCTTCATTTACAAGATCCTGTGTTACTTCCCACCACTCACCCTTAGTCACTAGCACATAACCCGTTATCATCGTTTGAGCAATAAGAGTGACGAATGAGTAGCTCACATCCATGATAATCGAAAGAGCCGCGTAGCAAGCCGCCATAATATCGATAAACGCCTTAATACAAAACGTGCCAACTTGCTCAAAATCAAAGACCAATACATTTATGATGGCCAAAACACTGTTTTTAACAAAACTTAAAACGGAGGTTAGGATGAGCCCTGAGGAAACGATAGCCATAACTAAAGGTGCTTTCAGTTTATTTTGAAAATCACGGACTGACTCTAAAGGAGCCGCAGGAAAAGTAGTGTCGACTCGTACATGCTCTTCGCCATACAAAAGATTATTTTTTCGATTGGCAAATAAGGAAAAATTTCTGGCAAAAAAATCACCAGAATCAAGATCTAAATAATAACCATAGTTACTCATAGTCTAAGCTTCCTTAAAATATACCCTATAAAAAGACACATTGTATGTTTTTTAAATTAAGCTGTCAAAAATGAGATACATGGATAATATTTTGCCTTATGATTTTATAAAAATGCAGGGATCAAATACCCCTTTAAACCTCTCAATAATATGTTTTTTTTTGCTGTTGAATATACTTAGTAATAACGTGTACACTGGAAACAATCTTGTTCAATCGTTTAATTAAGGGATGGGCTCAGCGTTGGCTAAAATTATCGTTATTACTTCAGGTAAAGGTGGTGTGGGAAAGACCACGTCTTCTGCGGCCATAGCTTCGGGATTAGCGATGCGGGGCCATAAAACGGTGGTCATTGATTTTGATATTGGGCTACGAAACCTTGACATTATTATGGGTTGTGAGCGCCGAGTTGTGTATGATTTCATCAACGTTATCAATGGTGAAGCCAGTTTAAAACAGACATTAATTAAAGATAAGCGCCTTCCTTCACTGAGCATTTTACCCGCCTCGCAAACGCGCGATAAAGATGCGTTGACGCTAGAAGGTGTCGAGAAAGTTCTGAACGAATTAGCCCAAGAATTTGAATATATTGTATGCGACTCACCTGCGGGTATCGAGTCTGGAGCTATGATGGCGATGTATTTTGCTGATGAGGCAATTATTGTCACCAATCCTGAAGTATCCTCCGTAAGGGATTCTGATAGGATTTTAGGTATCCTAGCCAGTAAGACCAAACGCGCTATTGAAAGCAACTCACCAATTAAAGAGCATTTATTACTTACTCGCTATGACCCTGAGCGTGTTGAGAAAGGGGAAATGCTGTCCGTTCAGGATGTTAAAGACATTCTTGCGATTCCACTTATTGGTATTATTCCTGAATCTAAAGCTGTACTTAAAGCGTCCAACACTGGAACGCCTGTTATTCTCGATGAAACAAGTGATGCAGGGCATGCTTACCAAGATGCCATCGCAAGATTCCTTGGGGAAGAACGGCCCATGCGTTTTCTAAATAATGAGCGCAAAGGATTATTGCGCCGCCTATTCGGTAAAAACAAGGAGGATGTGCCAGCATGAGTATCTTACGTTATTTGCGGAAACGCACCTCTACCGCATCGGTAGCAAAAGAACGGTTACAGATTATTATTTCGCATGAGCGTTCACAGCGAAATACTCCTGATTATTTACCAAAACTGCAAGAGGAAATTCTTGCTGTTATCGCCAAATATGTACCAATTAATCGGGAACAAGTTACAGTTAATCTTGAGCGTATGGGTGATAGTGCTGTATTAGAGTTGAATGTCACTATGCCTGATGAGGCGCTTGTCTAATATAAACTTAGCCCCCCTTTCTTGTACACATAACTTTGCCGCTTTATGGATGCATCCCCGCCTGCGCGGGGATGACAATATTTGTGGGGTTTTTGTGAATTAATCAGAGTCGTAGCCTGGATCGAGCGCAGCGAAACCCGGGTTTTTTCCGTGCCACATTCCCCCTGATTACGGCTCGCCTCCATCCAGGCTACAATTTCTTAATACATCATACTGGCCGGTTCAATTGTGTAGTACTTAGCTGAGTAGCAAAATTATTCAGCACTGCATCAGCATCTCTCGCTTGTTTAAGCGCGCGGCTAAATAGACCATTTGAGATTAGTGCACCTGTTGCGCCCCCCCAAATGCAGCTTACCAATGCAACGGGGACAACTGCCGCTACACCAAGACCAAGAATACCAGCCGTGGCTATAACTCCAGCCACAACCACAGCCCCTGCGAAGGCATAAACAGCGTTCATAATATAGGGATGCTTTCCTTCTAAGATAGTATGGCATTTATCACTGAAAACTTTAGCTACATGAGTAACCGATTGTTCACGTTGTAATATTTCTTGATCCAAAACAATTATTGCTGCATATATTTGGTTACGTTGTTTTCTAGTTAAATTACCACCCCTTAGGCTATCAAACAGTGGCTGTGCAATTTCTTGAAGTGCAGTCGGAATTATAGGCTCCTGTAACGTCTCCCTTCTGCCACCCGCGGTCACGCGTCTTCTTGGATGAAAGTCTTTAGCCTCTTCATCTGCCTGCGCTGGAAGGTTAGCTAATATCAGATCAGTTAATAAAGTTTGCCCTTGTCTTTTAACAAAACCAACTCCAGTTTTAGCAGATGTGATCGTACACAAATCAACGCCTACGTCACGGGCTAATTGCTCGACTATTGTTTGAGCATTATCAGGGTATAAATCGCATTTAGTAGCAACTAAAATTACAGTAGCATTAGGAGCTTCCCCCACTAAACCATCTCCCCCTTTTATTACTTTAATCTCTTGTTTGATTTTTTCGATATCAGGTTGCTTTATTGAAAAATCAACGCAATAGAGGACGATACCCACACCTCGGGTATACATTGAGCGCAGAGTTTGGTATCGTTCTTGACCTGCCGTATCCCAAATTTCAAGAGTAACGCGTCTTGTTAATTCTACAGTATCGAAATTTGCACCAACCGTTGTATTATAAACCGGACTAAACACATCACCCTTCAAACTATTAACAAGCTTAGTTTTACCAGCACCCTCATCGCCTATTACTGCAAACTTATACTTCGTCATATAGATACCCCATATTAATTTTTCTCATTGTATTATAAAAAAGTAAAGTAATCAATATTTGTACATATCATCGCCTTAACGGGGTCCTGTGGAAGAACTGACAAAAAGTAGGATTTCAAAAATTAATACAATTCATGCAATGGGCTTCATGTAAATTACATGTATGATATTCACAGATTTTTACTCATAAAATATTGTTTATAGCCAGGAAAAATAACCCCATCAACAATTGAAATTACTAAATATTCTAATTTTTCATAAAATCCTTTGGCCTGAAACTCGGCCGTATCCAAAGAGATAGTCATGCAATTATTATTTTTTGCGTAGTTTTCTAGTTGATAAATTAACTTGGAACCAAGCCCTTTCTCTCGGTAGTCTTGATTAACCCAAATGCGGTGAACATAACAAAATCTGCCAGTAATATTGCCTTCACACCCGCCAATAATTTCACCATTAATACTTTTAAAATGGATTTCCTTCTGATGCAATTGATTAACTAAATCAATTAAACCTTTAACCGTGCGACCTAATCGATCTGGTTTCCAAACTACTAGGGTGTCATTCTTTCTCAATACCTCAAGGGCCATAGTAAGACCAGGGCGATTTTTCTTAGTCCCCGATATTTGATCTTGATAGATTTTTTCACAACCAACCTCTTTCAATGCAGAAAGCTGAAGATCCAAATTTTGTTCGACTGTTGAAACACGCGCGTAACCAACCAGCAAGATAATTCCTCTATTGGGGTTCTACACGCAAACCCCAGAAATTTCCGGACAGTTTTTAGTCACTGTAAAAAATCACGGGGCATCAGATGATTATCTAAGATTAGGACTTTGGAAATGCTTGACCATCTTCTTGTCCTGCTAAAGGTGCAGATAGATGACTTTGCATAACAAGCCAAGTATTGCCATGTTTAATTAACCCAACGGAGAAGCGTAAAAGCGACTGAAAGGATTTATTATGAGGAAGCTGTACATTCACTGAAAGGTTATATGCTGCAAAAGCAATGTTTTTTTCTACCTCTACTGCTATTGGTGTCATGCTAATAGTCGCACTGCTATGTTGGTCAAGGTCTCGCTTGAATCCAGCCATAATTTGCTCGCGACCGTGAAGTATCTCATCTTTTCCAGTGCCAATCACAACTGCATTGGTATCATATAATTGTATTAACGCATTAAACTCTCTTTTTTCATAAGCTTGCATAAATGTATTCATAAATGTATTAACACTTTTGACCTCACTTACGGTTGTTTCGGCAAATACATGTATGGGTGATAGCAAAAATAAGATGCAAATTATTTTTGAAATAATGCGTGACATAATTAAAGTCGTCCTCAGGATGAAGCAACAAATGTAACTATCAGTTTCCAAACATATTTGGATATGCAGTATATTCTTTTAGGAATCGTGAATCTAGACGAAAACCCTCTAAGGGGCTTGAGGTCTAATGGTACAAAAACGTACGCTAAGGATCCTCGATATCATCAGCAAGCTGATTAAATGGCCTGAGTTCACCCTGCATAATTTTTTCACTCAGAACAATCGATATAATTTAGCAGATACAAGGTTTTGTTAATGCGGCCGACTTCTATAATTGCTTTTGCCAAACTGGAAGGTTTATCGCTTTTTAAGAGAGAGCGAATAAGCTCCGATGCCTGTACAGTACCTAATTTTAGTGAGCCAGCTAGGCAAAGTATATTATAATAAAGATCGATTGCATTCAGCTATTGACTACAATACTCCATTTGAGTTCGAATGTGCTGGGTGATTGTCAGAGAACGGTGTCCACTAAAACGCGGCAAGATTAGTTCTTCCACAGGACCCCTTAACGATTTCAGCTTATCGTCTTGCATATAAAACAATCGAAAAGATAACAAGCGCCATACCGGCAAACTCTATCCGTGATAACTGCTCACCTAAAATAACCCAAGCTAGAATTACCGTAGCGACAGGCATAACTGCCGTGGATAGAGAGGCCATGACTCCATCTACGCGTTGCGCACCCATGGACCAAAAAACATAAAATAACCCAGAGCTAAGCCCAATAACAAACAAAATAAACCAGCTTGCTGCGGTGATTTGCGATGGATCCCAGGTCATCAGAAATACTGCGGGTAGTAAAAGCAGAGCGTTAATTCCATTCAGAAGTGCCGTGGTCAAAAATAACGGCAAGCGATTTGAGTATAATTTGCATAATATGTAGTAGGCAGCTTCGGGCAAAAGCGACAATAGGACAATCGAGTCTCCCAAAAATGAGTGGGATATACCTACGCCATGTAATTTGCCATAACCGATAACGATCAGTCCAGCTGTAGCAAAAGCTACGCAAAGCCCTTTTTGCGCGGATATTTTTTCACCTAAAATAAGCCATGACATGACAGCAATGATTGCAGGTAATGCACTGGTGATGATTCCCGCTACATTAGCATCCGTAGAATTTAACCCGGCTAGCATCAGGCAATTAAACAAAACCCCGGCGCACAAAGCTTGGCCGATAAGAAACATCCAATCCCTGGCTTTTAGATTTGAAATATGCATTTTTATTGAAAGCTGTTTTGCTGGTGTGCACCAATGCAAAGGTAATAAGATAAACGTGGCCAGTGCAAAACGAATTGCCAATATAATTAAAACGGGGATTGAAGAAAGAAGGAATTTTGAGATAACAATATTAATGCCAACCATCGATTGAGCTAGGGTCAGAAATAATAATCCTTTGAGAAACTCGTTCTTTTTCATTACACCACATCTAAGTTAAAAGGGTTATAGGTAGGTTAGACCAATGGCCCATAGCTGTCATACTAATAAGGAATGCTAGGGTTCACCGTCTCCCAGATTATTACGCGGGCGGCCTTTAAGCCCTCATGCAGTCTTAAATGTGGCTGTTTTCTGTTCGTCTTCATCTGTAGAAGAGTGCCCCAATTGACTAGTGAATAGTCTTTCGGGATAAGCAGCAGAAGACTGAACTATTCGATCTTGCCTCCCTGGGAGGTTAGCTATCAGGCCAGTTAAAGTTTGCCCTAGACCCTCAACAAAACCAACTCCAGTTCGAGCAGAGGTGATGATGGAAAAATCAACACCTACGTCACGGGCCAATTGCTCGACACTTGTTTGAGCATTATCAGGGTATAAATCGCATTTAGTAGCAACTAAAATTACAGTAGCATTAGGAGCTTGCCCCACTAAACCATCGCCCCCTTTTATTACTTTAATCTCTTGTTTGATTTTTTCGATATCAGGTTGCTCTATTGAAAAATCAACGCAATAGAAGACAATATCCGCGCCCTGGATAAAGGTTGATCGCAGATAGCGGTATTGATCGTGACCTGCGACATCCCATATCTCAAGGATATCTTGCCCATTAGCACTTGTTATACTTACCTCATCATAATCTGCACTCATCGTTTGAAAATAACGCGGATTAAACTCATTCCTCTTCAAACGTTGAACAAGGCTAGTTTTACCAGCAGCCCTTGCTTCTCCTCCATCGCCTATAACTGCACAAACATGCTTCGTCATCTATTATCCAGCTATCAATTTTGCATATTGCAAAACAAAGACCACAATCAGTCAATAATTAAACAGGCTTTATACGCTTGTCGCCTTAAGCGACTTCAGCTTATCGTCTGGTGGACAAACAATCGAAGTAACAACAAGAAGCGCCATACCGGTAGACAAAGGAACGATGACAGATATCTGTCATCCCTACTTTCGCAGGGATGATATTCATGCTAGTACTATCCTGGGTTCAATTGTACATTTACGTCATTAGAAAAGACAGTGAGTGCCAAGTCAGCTTCTCTAACCTGTTTAACCGTGCGACTAAATAGGCTGTTTGAAATTAAAGCGCCTGTTGCACCACCCCAAATAGAGCTTGTCAACGCTACTGGTACAACCGCCGCTAAACCAAGACCAAGAATACCAGCCGTAGCTATAACTCCAGCCACAACCACAGCCCCCACGAACGCATAAACAGCGTTCATGATATAGGGATGCTTTCCTTCTAGGATAGTATGGCATTTTTTCGCGAAGGCTTGTGCCGCTTCAATAGTCTGTGTGTTTTGTGCATCGGCTATTGAAATCTGTAGCTCCCCTATGGCTGCCAGTATTGCATTTCGTTGCTTATCTGTTAAATCCCCGTTTCTCAGACTTTCGAGCATGCGGGTTGTAATATCCTCTCTGATCCTAAATAACCATACATTTTCAGAATCGTCAGGCGTCAATGCTGGTCTGATAGGAGCATGAAGTACTGCTCGGCCGTCATGAGCCAATGGAGGCCAGATAGGAGGAGCAGCTTCTGCTTGTTCTTGCTTCGCTGGAAGATTATCTAATATCAGATTGGATAAAGTTTGTCCTTTATCTTCATCAAAACCAAGTCCTGTTTTAGCGGAGGTGATAGTGCACAATTCAACGCCTACGTCACTTGCCAACTGCTCGACTCTTGCTTGAGCATCATCAGGATATAAATCACATTTGGTAGCAACTAAAATTACAGTGGCATTAGGAGAGCAACCCACTATACCATCTCCACTTTTTATCTTTTTAATTTCTTGTTTGATATTTTCGATATCAGGCTGATCTATTGAAAAATTAACACAATAGAGAACAATATCCGCATCTCGGAGTGATACCAAAGATTTGAATCGCTCTTGACCTGCGGTATCCCATGTTGAAATAGTAGCCTGTCTTCTAGAGCTTGTTAAGCTTACGGATTCAAAATTACTACCAAGCGTTGGTTGATAACGCGGAGTAAAACTCTCCCCCTTCAAACGGCTAACAAGGCTAGTTTTACCAGCAGCGCTTACACCGTTGGAATTTCCTTCAACACCTACAACTACACACTTATACTTCATCATATAGATACCAGATATTAACTTTGCACATTATACGATAAAAAGTTAATTAATAAATAATTAAACACATTATCACCGTACAAATAAACGAAGAGATAACATGCGCCATACCGGTAATCGTTATACCGGTTAGCTGCTCACCTAAAATAGGCAATGATATGACTGCGATGATTGCAGGTAACGCACTGGTGATAATTCCTGGCTTTGTGTAACATAGAGATGAGGTGCGGAGGTCTGGAAATATTTGCAGCGCAAGAAGTGCCACACTAAGCGTGTTTGGTGGCGCTTCGCGCAGTTGTTGGGCCATGGGCCCAACCTACGTCTAATTATCCGGTTTTTCTTGAGGTGAATTTTTGTCTTTTCTGGCTATATCATTTCGATACTTACATTGTCTTGGTTGTTGATCTTCTGTTTACTTGAGTCTGCCTGATGAGACAAATCCGCATTACTAAAGTCATCTACTGCAATCACCTGCTGCCTGGCTAATTCAGCCTCGCGTAAACACTGCCCTTCTTCCTTACTTAAAACAGCACTAGCCACCGCTTCATCAATTTGCTCAAGTAACGTTAACGCTTTTAACTTATCCATTTTAACAGCGCGACCAACCTTTTTTTCAACCAACTCAACAGCACAAATTTTGAGAAATGCCTCCTCTACCTTACCTAGTGGGCAATTTTCTGAAGCCTCACGGAAAGCCAACCGCGTTAATCGATTACGAGTTTGGCTAGGCTCTGTCAATATGCGAGCTAATTGCTGCCCAAGTTTATCCGATGGTTTACGATGTTGAATCCCAACGGGCTGCAGTACCATTTTTAATACAATTCTCGCCCATCGAGATGGAAAATTAGCAATGACCCCTTGAACAGCTAACGCACACTCATGGAACAAATGCTGACAACTCCATTCAACCAATGGTAGATCAGCAGCAGGCTCCCCATCTTGGTGAAAGCGCTTCAACACAGCAGATGCAAGATACAAATTACTCAGCAGATCACCCAAGCGTGCAGATAGTTTTTCTTTGCGTTTTAATTCGCCTCCCAACATGATCATTGAGAAGTCAGCAAGGAAAGCTAAGTTGCTGCTATAACGATTAATCAATTGGTAATAACGCTGCGTTGCGCCCCTTGGAGCCTTCGTCAAACGGCCATCGGTGAATATGAATACTATTGATTTAAAAAAATTGGCAAAAACAAATCCTACATGCCCCCAAAATGCCCGATCAAATTTTTGTAAATCATGATCTCTAACACTTTCAATTTCACTCAAAACATAGGGATGACAACGAATAGCACCTTGCCCAAATATAATTAAACTGCGCGATAATATATTTGCACCTTCTACGGTAATACTAATAGGCGCGCCTTGATAACCACGAGCTAAGTAGTTTTTCGGCCCAAGGCAAATTCCCTTCCCACCGTGAATATCCATAGCATCAATCGCGGTTTGACGTGCACGCTCCGTAGTGTGGTATTTTAATATAGCGCCTGCTACAGCGGGTTTAGCGCCATGATCAATCGCTGCGGCAGTCATTGTCTGTGCCGCATCGATTATGTACGCATTTCCCGCGATGCGTGCAAGCGGCTCCTCGATTCCTTCAAAGTTACCAATCGATTGGTTAAATTGTTTCCGAACTCGCGCATAAGCTCCGCTGCCTAAAGCCGCTGCTTGTGAGCCTCCTGCCGCACTTGATGGTAACGAAATTGCACGTCCAACGCTTAAACACTCCATAAGCATTCGCCAGCCGCAGCCTGCCATTTCTGGCCCACCTATTAAGGTGTCAATAGGAACAAAAACATCTTTACCCTGAGTTGGACCATTAAGAAAAGCCGTATTGAGAGGGAAATGGCGTCGGCCTTTAATAACACCTGGTGTATTTGCTGGAATCAAAGCACAACTAATGCCAACATCATGCCCTTTTCCAAGTAAATTTTCAGGATCAAATAACCTAAAAGCCAAACCAATAACAGTCGCTACTGGGCATAAAGTAATATAGCGTTTATTCCAAGTTAAACGCATGCCTAGAACCTCTTCGCCATTAATAGACTGGCGACAAACAACCCCTTGATCTGGGATAGATGCTGCATCAGAACCTGCATTAGGGCCAGTAAGTGCGAAGCATGGAATTTCACGACCATTGGCCAATCGAGGAAGATAGTAATTCTTTTGCTCTTCCGTTCCGTATTTTAATAGTAATTCAGCAGGCCCTAGAGAATTAGGCACGGAGATGGTCGTGGCTGCTGTAATTGAACGGCTATAGAGCCTTCCTAAAATAAAAGCCTGTGCTGTAGCTGAAAATTCGAGTCCGCCATAAGATTTAGGAATAATCATTCCGAGGAATTTTTGTTCTTTAATGTAAGCCCACACCTCTGGTGGTAAATCCATGCGGTTATGCGTAATGTCCCAATCATCTAGCATTCGGCATAGGGTGTTAGTAGGCCCCTCCAAAAAGGCGCTCTCTTCATCTGTTAATTTTACTGCAGGTGCATTATGTAAGACTGTGAAATCAGGAGCGCCACTAAATAAGTCCCCTTCCCAACTAACGCTGCCAGCTTCTAATGCCTCTCGTTCAGTCGCAGACATTTTTGGCATTGTTTTACTGATCAATTGGAAAAGATGCCGTGAGAATAAATTTCTACGTATTGGGTTTATGGCTCCCAGAGCAAATACCGCCAAAATAAGCCATAAAATGGACTGAAGCAGAAAACCAGGGGAGCCGTATTGCATTACTAAAGATGCAATAATTGCATAGCTAATTGTCCAAACTAAAATGGAAGCCTGTTTGGAAATTAATAAGCCGATTGAGGCGATAACAACAAGAACTAATAATCCATGTAACACATCTTTCTCCTTAAATGCTTGAGTTTCTAGCCGTGTGGAATGGCTAAGCAGGTTAATCCCCGCATTCCGCTGCGCTTCATACGGGCTATATTATTTTAATAATTTATCCACTACTTCCAATATCAGATTAGCGGCCGCAATTGGTTCTTCCATTGGAAACATATGCGTACCTTTGGTTTCAAAGCTTTTTATACCATAATGCTTTTTCATGTAGCGCAAATCTAAGCGATCAACTACTGTACTTTTACTACCGTAAATCAATGCTGTAGGGATCTGCAATTTTCCTTCATACTGGTGCAGTATATGCGGGATAGTACGGTAAATTTGGTATTCTATTTTACGATCGAATCTTAGTGAATAGCCCTCTGCGTTTTTTTGCATCCCATAATCAATATAGTCGTTCAAACAGGCTTCGGTAAATGCTTTAAATAATTTTCTGCTTTTTAAATACGTTAAAGCTTGCTCGCGGCTCTCCCAATGCTGACGTCTTTCACGACTGCGATATGCGGGTGTTAAGCGATCTATCATACCTAATGCTTTAGAAAAACGAATGATATTTGATTTCAAGCGGCCCAGTAATGGCGAATCTAATAAAATAACAGCACGGAATAACGATGGCTGTTCAAGTGCTGCTAGCAAACTTAAAATCCCGCCTAATGAGTGCCCAAGCGCGATAACGGGTTGTGATGCTTGCGTCTTAATGCTTTCAATCACTTCACTGGCTAAATTATGCCAATTTTCACTGACGGGAAATTGTGGTGAATGACCTACACGATCAATGAAACAAATGTCAAATCGATTTCCTAACTGCTGTAACAATTGCTTATAGCATGGTGACGGAAAACCATTGCCATGAGCAAAATGCAATACATCCGTCACTGCCGCACCATCTTAGTACTTTCGCGTTTGACGCATAATATTCCGTAATTAAAGTAGACTGCAAGCAATACCATATATAAAAACCCTATGCCAGGAATCACAACATTGCTGGTAAGCAATGTAAAAAAAACAACAATTTGCACTGTAGATGCAACTAAAAATACACGAGCAGCCATTTTATACGGCATTTTAAATTTAAAAATAATCACCGCAAATAGCTGGCCAAGAAAAGCAAGAGCTAGCATAAGCACTACATACATTCCAAAAAGAAACATCATTACCAGTGGATAAACAAAAAGCGCTGTCATACGTTTTAGTGTCATGATCCCACTTGAAGCAATCCACGCCTTGGCATCAAAAACTTCATTGCTAGCTTTGTCTAAAGGCTGCACAAACGTATCTTCTGGTCTCATTTCTTTAGGTGCGTCAAAAAACAAATGAAATCTAGGGGGGCGAAAATAAAGTTTATTTTTTGTAATCAAAATGGTTAGCTGCGGGTAAGTTGAATCTATGCTCTTTACTTTTCCAGTTGTATCAACAATAGCAACAACTGCACCGGCTTTATTTTTTATAAAAAATGGCATCGGTTTGTCAAATACCACTCCCCCATTTTGTACGTATAAAGGAGGTATTTTTGTAAGAGGTAAAATCATTTGCTCATCGAAATACTGATTAAAATCATAAACAATGCGCATTGATAGCGGAATTGAAGTAATAGCTATTACCAGTAGCAAATATAAAACCCCAAAGCCTCTCCAGCGTTTGGCCACATCAACATACAACCGGCCTGAATAAAACGACATGTACAAAGCTTGCCAATAAGTATACATTGGTGCATCAATAACCCGCATGCTTTGATTTTTTTTACTCACCCCATCCTCCTAGCCGCTTCCCTGTTTTTTCGCAAAATAAACTAGCTTTGCCCAATTCCATCTCTACCAATAGCTCATGACCATTTAATTGCTTATCACCAGAAACCCGGACTGATAGGCGCATATTTCCATAAGTTGTATTCATCTGGATTAATTTATCGGCACCCATATCATCAACAAACTCAACATTTCCCAAAATACAATTAAATCCTAATTGGTCAGTAACATTGAGGTGCTCAGGTCTGATACCCACTATCACTGAGTCACCGCAAGCAGCTTGGTATTTCAAGGATGGAAGAGGTAAGGTGTTGCCTGTACTAGTAATAACAACTTGCTGTTTTAAGTCTATTTTTGCGGGCAAAAAATTCATTGAATAATGCCCAATAAAACTTGCAACAAATAATGTGGCGGGATATTGATAAAGCTCTCGAGGTGCCCCTATCTGCTCTACTTGGCCTTTATTTAAAACAACCACGCGATCCGCTAAGGTCATCGCCTCAGTTTGATCATGTGTTACATACAAACATGTTGTGTTTAGCTCTTGATGTAATTTTTTTATTTCATGGCGCATTTCAGTGCGTAATTTAGCATCCAAGTTTGATAATGGTTCATCAAATAAAAATACTGCGGGTGAACGAACAATCGCTCTCCCCATTGCTACACGTTGACGTTGTCCACCTGATAGCATAATTGGCTTTCTATGCAAATATTCCTCTAACTGCAACATCTTAGCCACGGAACTAACTTTTTGATTTATTATATTTTTTTTCATTCCGCGCATTTTTAAGCCATAGGCCATATTGTCATATACAGTCATGTGAGGATAAAGGGCATAGGTTTGGAACACCATTGCCATATCTCGCGATGCAGGCGGAGTTTTATTGACGCATTTATTATTAATAAGAATGCTACCGGTGCAAACAGAATCAAGCCCTGCAACCAAACGTAACAGCGTGGACTTGCCACAACCTGAGGGCCCTACAACTGCTACGAACTCCCCTTTTTCAATATTGATATCTACATTATGTAAAATGCGGTTGCTATCATAAGATTTGCTGACAGAGATCATATTTACTGTGGCCACTAGTCCCCCAATCCTTTTTCAAACCAACGTTGTAGCGTTATAACGACAAGGCACGGTGGCAACAAAGCTATCAGTGCTACCGTCATGATGTAATTCCATTGTGGAACTTGATCAGCGACCCCTGCTAAATAATGAATCCCCATTACTATGGTTGCCATGTTTGGATTCGTAGTGATTACCAATGGCCAAAGGTACTGATTCCAACCATAAACAAACATAATAATAAATAAAGCTGCAATTTGCGGTTTAGACAATGGCAAAAGAATATCAATAAAGAACCGTAATGGACCTGCTCCATCTAATTTGGCTGCATCCACGAGCTCTCCTTGTACCGTTTTAAAAAATTGCCTAAATAAAAAAGTAGCTGTTGCTGAAGCCATTAATGGCAACGTTAACCCAGCCAACGAATTTAACCACCCAAATGATGCTACTACTTGAAATGTAGGCACAATACGTACCTCAACAGGCAACATCATGGTTGAAAAAATCAAGGCAAAGCACAATTTTTTTAGTGGAAAAGCAAAATACACTAACGCAAATGCTGAGCCTAAAGCCAGCGCAACCTTACCGGCGGCAATCAGGATGGCCATTAATAAGCTATTGACCAACATGTGTGCCACAGGCTCGCCATTCGTTACTGCCAACCCGTCACTCAGCACGGTATATATATTCGACCATAACATTTTCCCAGGCCAAATGGGTAATGGGGCTTGCATCATATCAACCGAGTTATGACTTGCTGCAACCAAGGCAAGGTAGAGCGGGAGGAACATAAGAGCAATAAAAGCACAGAGTAAAACATGTGGGTACAGGCGCATAGTTGTGCTCACAAGCTGTTGCCATGATATTAGGGTCTGTTGACAATTCACACCTACCCCGACGTCCCGCGGTTCATCCGCGGGATCCATGGATGCCGCGGATGAACCGCGGGACGTAGGCGTAGCGTGGGTTATAGGGCAATTGTCAACAGACCCTAGTAATTTTGGTACTCCGCCTGCTTGGGCGATATGCCCATGGCTCATGATTTCATCCGTAATGCACCCTTCTATCAAGATAACGAAATTGCAACAACGTTAGGCTTATCACAATTATCATTAACATCACTGATTGTGCTGAAGAACTGCCTGGATCCATGCCTACAAACCCATCTTTATACACTTTATATATTAATGTGGTTGTGCTGTAGCCTGGGCCACCATTTGTCATTACATGAATGATGCCAAATGTATCAAAAAAAGAGTAGATAAGATTCATAACCAGCAAAAAAAAGGTGGTTGGAGATAGCAGGGGAAAGATAATTTGCCAAAACCTGCGCCACGGCGATGCGCCATCTATGATGGCCGCTTCAATAAGCTCTTTAGGAATCATTTTGAGCGCCGCATAAAAAAATAAAAAATTATAACTAAACTGTTGCCAGCTCGCAGTCATAATCACAACTAACAATGCCTGTTTTGCGTGAATGAGGTAATTAAAATCAATACCAACCGATTGTAAAACATTAGTCACCCACCCTAATGTTGGATGACACAAAAATCGCCATAATATAGCTGCAACAGCAGGAGCTACCGCGTAGGGCCAAAGCAGGAGGGCTTTATACAATTGTTGACTTTTACGCCTTCCACTCACCAATACAGCTAAAGCAAGGCCTGCAGCCATGGTCAAAATAGTGATAGACAATGCAATAACAGCTGTAACCAATACAGCAACGCCATAATCAGAGCTATGCAACAAATCAGTAAAATTACCTAACCCCGCAAAATACTGGTGCAAACCAAATGCATCACTGAAATAGAGCGATTGCACTACAGCACTACATGCCGGCCAAATGAAAAATAGTAGGGTAACCAATAATTGAGGAGCAATAAAAAACAGCGCTATCCTTTTATGCTGAATGTATTTTGCCATTGAAAAATCGTGTAAGCAGTAGAGTCAAAAGTATAACGATTATTAGATGGTATGGATATACCCTAAACTCACAAACCATATGGAATACAAATAAGTCATAGTGGATAATTTACAGCCAGCATGATATCATCGCAAACTATTAAATATTTGCATAGGTTGCTTTACATGCCTTTAGGTCAAGACGAGCCCGCATTTAACCCTAAGAGCAGGTTTATTGCGGTTAACATCTTACCACCGCCTCAAATTGAAGGGGTTGTGGATGCCACACTTGCTCTTCAAGAGTGCATCGCTAAGGCGGAATCGATGGGGTTTACGCACGCATGGTTAAACCCTATTTCTAGGGTCGCGCCAGAATCAATTTGCTATAGAACAGATTTAGATACCGGCGTTGCCACAGCCCTGTACAGCAGCCTTTATGCTCCTGATAATCCCTTAAAACACAATAGACCCGATCTCTCTGTAGCTAGGATGCGTGAAATCAATAATGCCGCAAATATGAGAGGCTTTTCCGTGTTGGCTGATTTTGTATGGAAACATGTTAGTGAAAATGCATCACTGCTTGCAAAAAGACCAGAGTGGTTCAGCGGCGGGAAAAAAATCAAAGATATTATCGAATATGAATTTACCGATGAAAAAGCGCAACTAACTGAAACAGGACAAGAAGTTATTGCATATATGCACAGGGTAATTAAATTATTATTGGATCCTAAAGATGGGTACGGCTTTGCGGGGCTAAGGATCGATGCAGCCTCTCATTTAACCCCGGATGTTAGAGAGGCTTTGTATGGTTATGTTCGTAAACACTACCCAGAAGCTATTATCTTTGAAGAAGTTTTGTTTGACAGAGCTCAAGAGACGGGGATTGTTAATTTAGTTAGCAGCGCTGAAAAGAGCGGAATTTTTTCAGACTTTGTAACCAGCAATCTATATTATCAAAGTCCTGATAGCTTTGGGGCATTACCAAGCCCTCATAATATGGGCGATACAGTAAAACTTAGGCTTGCAAGAAGTCACGGTATTAGTTTCACTGGAAATCATGATCATTTTTCTATTGGGTGGTGCACAGTATTATCTATGGCCTTCGAGGTTTTAAAATATAACCACGAATTTCTTGAAAGAATACAGGGGATGAAAGCCACACCATCAGGCTCTAAATCTGATCATGCGCAGGCGGCGCTTGAAGAATTGCTAAGTATATCTGAAGATATGAAGCATGCCTCATTGGCTGAGAATTTAGATGCTGGGAGCCAAGGGGTTATTCGATACCTTCTACCCTATGCTAATAAAATCGCAAGAAGTTTATTAGATAAAAGCGATCCAGATCATCAAAAATTATTTGAAGAGTTTCAATCGCGACTGCTCGAAAAAATGTATAATCGAACCTTAGCTAGCATATCCGGCTATTTTTTTATCTTTTCCGAACTGGTTTCTCCTTTTTATACACAGCGAATTTTTTCAAATCAACAGGGTAATCCTCTGCCACAGTTATTGTTAACGGTTAATGATTTAATGAGCAATATGGTATTAACCAACCATATTCTCCTTAATATGGCTGGCGTATACTCTAATCTTACTAATTTCCTAAAAGCGCTCCCAATATTAAAAAAGGCCAGAGTACCAGGCTACAACTTAAAAAAAGGTGAAGATATCCTTCTTGAGCAAGAATTAACATTTTGCTTGCCATACATAATTGATTATCTGCGAAATAATCCATCTGAGAATAAGTATAATTTTTATAAAAACCCTCAAGCGATCAGCGATTCTGAACAAATCCTAATGCAAGATCTAGGGCTAGAATCATTGATTGAAGGGATTAATACAATTTATAAAGGTTTAACAACACCTGGCTGCTCTCAATACCACACCTTCAACTCGTTAGACCAATTTAAAATTATTGTCCGCTGTAGCGAAGAGTCTACGGATGTCATTGTTTTAAATTTAAATCCAGATAAGAAACTCACGTTGGCAGATATGGATTTAGAAAAAATTGCCTTATGGTTTCAATCTCGACTTTACCCACAGGATACTGCATGCGCAAGCTCTGTTCCATTATCGAGTCCTTTCACTGATGATCCGACAACACATCCACCTCACGGCTATATGGATTATTGGCTTAGGAAGGTCGGGCATATTTTTAATTCAAGTTATAATCGAATTATTGGGGCAGAGGCAGGGCATCCTACAAATTTATATGTAGGAGCAAATATAACAATAGAGCTTGAGCGCTATAAGCCTACCATTAGGATTCAATTAAAAACTAAGATTCAAGAAGAATATGAGGTGTTTGAAGGTAAAGCTGCAGCTACACTTGCAGAAAAACCTCGCATAGCGTCAGTTGGCGCTATGAAGCATACTGCTATTTTTGCAACCGCCGCTACTGATTTGCCCGCTGCCCCCACAAGAGCAAATGGGTATAATGTGCATTCATGACAGTCTGGATCTGTCTAATTTTGTATGTTTAAACTTTAGTTAGAAAGGATAGATTATATGCTCAGAACAAGAGTTACTGTTCAGTTTTTTTCGCCAGTGTTAGAAACTCCACCAGGGGCAGAAGCTGCTGGAAGAAGGTCAATTTCAACGGGATTTGAAACTCCCGCAATAAGAGCTGCTTCAGCAGGACTAGAAGTTTCGACAGCACTTGAATCCCCCTCACCATTACTAGACCCACTTCAACAGACCATTAAAGATTATTTCAGGATATATTGTGAGCAAAATTTAACAAAGCTATGCCATGCTTTGGGTAAAGTGCCAGCAGAAAACCTAATAAATGGCATCCAAAGCGTTGCCACTCCTGCAGAGCTTGATAATCACTTAAAAATCCTAGCTATAAGAGAGTTACAAATAATTTGTCGGGTATTTCACCGTTTACTAACTGGAAACCTATCAAAGCAAGATTCATTAATACAAAAGTTGACCTCAGTCGCCCCCAAAACTAGCCTACCCGAGCTTAGTGATGTAGTGGGCCAAGAGATGAGGTTTTACACTAGCGTATTTTTCAACCCATCTTGTGCTATAAATTTACACACTAGCAGTCCAACCCCAAATATTATCCCAACCCCAGGCACGTAATTTTCAACTCAAACTGTATGCAGTATTCCCAACCTAAAGGAATATAAAGGTAGCTTGGGTGAAGGACATATTACTTACACCCTTGTTTTCTCAAAGTGCGGAACAATAATTGTGTATAAATTGGCTCATTCCCAGCCATTTGTACCAGAGTAGTGGCAGTTAAGCATGTCACCATTAATGGCAAAATTAGCGAGTAATTTTGGGTCATTTCTACAACCAGCACAATGCCTGTCACAGGGGCCCGCACTACAGCAGCAAACAACGCCCCCATGCCCGCAACAGCAAACATCTCGGGATGCACTGTTACATCCTCCATAAACCAACCAAAAACGTAAGATGCAGCTAAGCCTAATAAAGTACCTAAGGCCAACATAGGAGCAAAAATACCCCCTGGCACCCCGGTATTGTAAGACATCATCGTAGTAATAAATCGTACTACCACTAACAATGATAAAATCGCGAAAGGAGGATTCATGGTGAGTGATTTTTCAATAATCACATAACCGCCTCCGACAGCTTCAGGATAAAGATAAGCTAAATAACCAACTAAAAGACCAATCACCAGCACATATACATCGCGCATCACGAAGCTTAGCTTATCTATTCTGTACAAACTTTTCATTAGAACAATATTGAATAAAAGCCCCACTAAGCCCACCACAATACCAAAAATAAAAAATAAGACGAGTGAGTGCAAACTTGGCAGGTTAAAAACAGCCATAGGGATAGCGGGCTGTGCGCCTACAATCAGGTGAAGAACAATCGTAGAAACAACACAACAAACAGCTACAGCCGTAAAATTAGTGAAGGAAAAACGAAATTCGCTACGCATCTCTTCTAAAACAAATAAAATACCGGCTAAAGGCGCATTAAATGCAGTGGCAAGGCCTCCAGCTGAGCCTGCGGCAATCAGTGCATCACGATGATGACGGGACAAACCAAGCCATTCTGCCAACATGGCGCCTAAGTTCCCTCCAATTTGAATCGTAGGCCCCTCCCGCCCCACAACCAAATTGGATGAAATAGCCAGAACACCACCCAAAAATTTAACCGGTAATACCCTACGCCACAAAACAGGACGCTCATGTGCCAAAGCTCCTTCAATTTCTTGCACACCACTACCAGAAGCTTCCGGAGCAAATACTCTCACTAATAACCAGGCCAGATAAATCATTGTCATTGAGACAATTGCTGAAACAATACCTACAGGCCAACCATGAGTATAGGCATAGCCAAACCCCTTTGTCATGAGATGCGATAAACCACTAATAACCAGGATTAGTAATGAACCTACTGTGCCGGTGAAAATACCCAACACAATGGCAATTACATAAATATTTAAGATTTTAGCACGCATCCTTTCTCACCATTTTCATAACATTAATAATAATGCGTAATCCGGCTTGATTTGGCAACGACAAAATTGTTTCAGGATGGAATTGGACTGCATGTACAGGTAGCGTGCGGTGAGATACCGCCATAACGATGCCATCTTCGCTAACTGCTGTTATATCCAATTCCTCCGGGACTTTTTCCTTGCGCGCATAAAGCGAGTGATAACGCCCCGCGATAAATGACTCATCAAAACCCGCAAAAAGCCCGGTATCAGTTAAAACGTTAATGGTTGATGGTTTGCCATGGACTGGGTAATCCAATACATCTAAAACACCACCAAAATACTCAACAATTCCTTGTAAACCTAGGCAAACTCCAAATATAGGTATATTTTTTGCTAATACGGCTTTGATGGTTACAGATAGATTAAAGTCATTAGGTTTCCCAGGGCCTGGTGACAATAGCACCAAGTCGTATTTGGTTGTTTTTGTAGCTGTATGCTTTCCCAGACACTCTACGTCCCGCGGCTTGTCCGCGGGATCCAGGAAACTAGCAACATCACCGGCTCCCCCCGCCCACCCGCGGGCCGGAGGCGATAGGTACTCAAGCGCATGCTCACTGCGCACTGTGGTAACTTCTGCACCTGTTTGGCGAATATAATTCGCCAAGGTGTGCACGAAAGAGTCTTGGTGGTCAATCAATAAGACATGCCTTCCCACCCCAGGCTTTTCGACATGCACTTCTTGTACAGCTTGCTTTGCGGGCAGGCGCAATAAATCAACAAAAGCAGATGCTTTTAAATGCGTTTCCTGCTCTTCTGCATGTGGATCAGAATCATAAAGTAGCGTCGCCCCTACTCGAATTTCAGCTATACCACGCTCAATACGCATGGTCCTTAATACAAGACCTGTGTTCAAATTGCCATTAAAATTGAACCATCCAACAGCACCGGCATACCATTTACGTGATGATTTTTCATGCTGCTCGATAAAATTCATCGCCCAAAGCTTTGGGGCCCCAGTTACGGTTACTACCCACATATGCGTTAAAAAGGCGTCTACTGCATCAAAACCATCACGTAACTCGCCCTCTACATGATCAACCGTGTGAATCAATCTGGAATACATTTCAATCTGACGCCGACCTATCACTTTCACACTACCTGCTTCACAAATGCGAGACTTATCATTTCTATCTACGTCGGTGCACATGGTTAGTTCAGAAGCTTCTTTGGCAGATGTCAGCAGTGTAAGAATATTATTCGCATCTTCAATTGCATCCGTGCCTCGTTGAATCGTACCAGAAATAGGACAGGTCTCGACCCTTTTCCCTTGCACACGCACATACATTTCAGGCGAGGCGCCTACCAAATATTCCAACTCACCTAAGTTCATAAAAAACCCATACGGAGATGGGTTTTTAACGCGCATGCGCTTGAAAATGATGGAAGGGTTTTCAGGACAAGGCAGGTAAAATGTTTGACTTGGCACAACCTCAAAGAGATCGCCGCAAGCAAAGCGTTTTTTAGCTTTTTCTACCACCTGAGCGTACTCACCAGGAACGTGATCGCAATCTTTCTTAGGGGTTTGCTCTGGCGTATAAAGAGCACAAACCCCTTCGCGCGGTAAGTCTTTGGTAGACTGCCCCTGATATTGAAAATCATAGCGCCTTACAAATGCCTCTTCCTTGCGGTGGTTTACAATAAAAATTTCATCAGGCAGATAAAGCACCATGTCACGCTGCGAAGGCGAGCGTTGCTTATCCATTTTTATTGCTTCAAATTGGAAAATTAAGTCATAACCAAATGCACCATATAAACCAAGATAAGGTTCATTTTCCGATTTAAAAAAAGCCAGTAATAACCGTAAAACACTAAACGTTGATGGTTGATGACTGCGCTCTTCTTCACTAAAAATCTGAGGGCTTTTTTTAATGTGTAACTGACATGTTGAGCTAGTGTGATCGAGCACTTCTATGTCGTCTGACCTAGTAAGCAAAGGTAAGATGATTGCGAGCAAAACTTCGCCACGCTTATTCAAAGCCTGAAAACAAATTGCCGGCCCAACACAAGTTATAACCAGCGGAGGATTATAAAAACCAACATCCCAACAAGTATAACGACCTGGATATTCAAAGCTAGACGCAAACAATGCGCCTCTATGCGAGTCTAGCTTATCTAAGAGGGGCTCAATCGCCTCATGGTATTCAAGGCTCTGTTGGCTACATTCAACATGTACCCCACCCGCAGTTTTTTCCCGTTGCAACATCGATCAAATACTCTTATATAATATAACCACATTTGGCTCATTCTACTGTAAAATGGCTCTACTGCAATGTGGATTATTCCCGCTTTCCGCTTCGCCCCATACGGGCTAAATTGAATAAGGGAATCACCTTTTTATTGGAATCAACTATGCCTACTACCGAACATGAACTACAAAAAATTGCAGCACTAGCCTACCTAGAATCAGATACCTCCACAACACAACTGACTCAAGATGTAAGCGCTATCATGGCTTTTGTCGAACAATTACGCAAAGTTGATACCTCAGGCGTTACACCCCTGTCTCACCCACTAGATTTACACCAACGTTTACGTGAAGATGAGGTTAAAACAGTAAGCTGTGTCGCTCAGCTTGAAAAAATAGCCCCATTGTTTACTGATAACTTATATTTAGTTCCCAAAGTAATCGATTCAGGAAAATAAGTGTATGCATACCCAATCATTGCGCGCCTTAACAGAAGCCTTACAGCAAAAACAACTCTCAAGTACAGAGCTCACCAAGCATTATCTAGATAGAATAGATAAAGCAACAACCCTGAATGCATTTATTACTATCGACGCAGAACACGCCCTAGCGGCTGCAGCTATTGCTGATAACTTATTAAAAAAAGGGGAAGGAAAAGCCCTTACTGGAATTCCAATCGCTCACAAAGATATTTTTTGCACAGAAAACATGCCCACCACGTGTGGTTCAAAAATGCTAGCTAATTTCAACTCCCCCTATGCTGCTACAGTCGTAAAACGTCTAGAAGAGCAAGGCGCAATTCCCATCGGCAAAACAAACATGGATGAGTTTGCCATGGGTTCTGCTAATGAAAATAGCTATTTTGGGCCAGTAAAGAACCCCTGGGACCACACCCGCGTACCAGGTGGTTCCTCAGGTGGCTCTGCTGCTGCAGTTTCTGCAGGTCTAGTGCCCTTTGCCACAGGTTCTGACACAGGCGGTTCTGTCAGACAACCCGCTGCTTTTTGCGGAATTTCCGGGCTAAAACCCACTTATGGCCTAATCTCTCGCTTTGGCATGGTAGCCTATGCTTCTAGCCTTGATCAAGCAGGTGCCTTAGCACACAGTGCCGAGGATCTTGCTTTAATTCTTCAGGCAATGGCCGGTTTTGATCAACAGGACTCAACATCTAGCAATCAGCCAGTTCCAGATTATACAGCCGCATTAAACAAGCCTTTAAAATCTGTACGCATTGGTTTGCCCACATGCTTTTTTCACCCCGACATTGACCATAACATTCAGCAAGCCATTCGCGATGCGGTCACTATTTTCGAGCAAGCCGGCGCTACTGTTATTGAACTTGATTTGACCTTGCAATCACTATGGATGCCCTGCTATTACGTTATTGCTTGTGCAGAAGCCTCCTCTAATTTATCACGCTATGATGGTATACGCTTTGGGCATAGAACAGTCCGAGCTAAAACACTGCAAGAATTGATAACGCGTTCTCGCACAGAGGGATTTGGGGTAGAAGTAAAGCGGCGTATCCTCACAGGAACTCATCTTTTATCGTCGGGTTATTTTGACGATTATTATGTGCAAGCCCAGAAAGTCCGGCGCATGATTCAAGAAGAATTACAAAGCGCATTGTCGCAAGTGGACGTTATTTTGGGCCCAACAACGCCCTCCTGTGCATTTAAATTAGGGGAAAAAATAACCGATCCTACTCAGCGCTATTTAGCGGATATTTTTACTGTAGCAGCAAATCTTGCAGGCTTACCTGCCCTATCGATCCCGGCCGGATTTAGCGCTGGATTACCCATAGGTATGCAACTTATAGGCTCGCATTTTAGCGAAGCCCGCTTACTAAATATTGCTCATTATTATCAACAATGTACTGATTGGCATCAGCAAAGACCCAAAGATTGTGGAAAGGAGTTTCGTACATGACAGATGAAAGCTTGTCGTTCCCGCGAAGGCGGGAATCCATCCCTGACTCAGGCTAGGAGCCATGGGAAAAATGGATCCCCGCCTTCGCGGGGACGACATTATTGAGCATATATTAAAATTGTCACGTACAAAAAGAGAGGGGCTTTAAGAATGACTTGGCAAACTGTGATTGGTCTTGAAGTGCATGCACAATTAAAAACATACTCCAAATTATTTTCAAGCACCTCTACTGCATATGGTGCTCCAGCAAACTCTCAAACCAGTTTTATTGATGCCGGATTACCAGGTGTCCTACCTGTGCTTAATCAACAAGCTGTGCATATGGCTATTCAGTTTGGTTTAGCCATTGGAGCTGAAATCAATAACTTTTCATTTTTCGAGCGAAAAAATTATTTTTACCCGGATTTGCCCAAAGGTTATCAGATAAGCCAATTCCAACGCCCTATTGTGGGTAATGGCTATTTAGAAATTGAACCTGGTCGTAAAATCCACATAGTACGGGCGCATTTAGAAGAAGATGCTGGCAAATCACTGCATGATATAAGCCCTACCCATACTGGGATTGATTTAAATCGCGCTGGGACCCCTTTGCTTGAGATTGTAACTGCGCCTTGCCTTTTCTCAGCGAGCGAGGCGATTTGCTACCTAAAAACCCTACATCAGCTTCTGCAATTTTTGGGTATTTGTGATGGTAATATGCAAGAGGGCTCTTTTCGCTGTGATGTTAATCTTTCTTTAAAACCCAAAGGCCAAGAGCAGTTGGGTACAAGAACAGAATTAAAGAACTTGAACTCGTTCCGCTTTATTGAAAAAGCTATTCATTACGAGGAAGAGCGGCATAAGGATATTCTTGAAGCAGGCCAACACGTTTTACAAGAAACTCGCTTGTATTGCCCAGATACGGATACTACTCAGTTATTGCGGAGCAAGGAAAATGAAAATGATTACCGTTATTTTCCCGATCCTGATTTGTTGCCAATACAGATTACGGCTGAGGATATAGCCTGTATTAAAAAAAGCATGCCCATCTCTCCTGCTGAAATTAGAAAACACTTGCTGGAAGAAGATAACTTATCTGCAGAAAATATTGATTTTTTACTAACCTCACCGGCTTTGTTTAAATTTTTCAATAATGTGAGGGGGCAAACCCACGCAAAAACAACAACGATTGTTAACTGGCTAAAAGGCACCTATACCGCAGCACTTAACTCCCAAGGCCTTTCTTTTGAGCAACCTCCTGTCTCAGCAATGGACTTGGCTTGTTTGCTTGATCGATTATCGGATAATACTATTCCGAATAACCTAGCAAAAGATATTTTTGGTAAATTGCTAGATAGCTCACAATCGGTAGATGAACTTATTGCTGCTTCTGGTTATCAATCAGAGGGTAATAATAGTTTACTTGAGGGAATCATTCTCGAAACAATAAAAAACCATCCTCAGCAAGCTGTAGATTACCGAGCAGGAAAAGAAAAGCTCTTGTCATTTTTTGTAGGCCAGGTGATGAAGCAAACACAGGGGAAGGCAGATCCAGCCCTGATTAACGTGTTAGTGCGCAAGGAGCTTGCGAGGAAGGTTTAGTGATCCCGCATTTCGCTTCGCTCCATACGGGCTAGATTGCTTATATCGTTGGGGAAGATAATTTATACCATCTTACACAGTACTCACTGGAGCTGTACTCAGGAGACCTGGTTCTTGGGGGGTAACCGGTGAAGGAGTTCTCGGTGCGAATTGCCCTACTCTGGGGAGCAGATCATAACGCTCCGTTGTAGCAGCATAGGGTGCTAGAAGCTCCATCCCTGTTGCGTCATAAATAAATGTTACCGAAGGACCGATTCGTTGCCTCATAATTC
>CAZYME010000004.1:43599-109515 GCA_964648115.1 uncultured Legionella sp. | reverse complement strand
TACCATTCTGTACATGCCAACTGGCCCAGGTATGTCGTAAATCATGCCAACGAAAATCATTGATCCCTGCACGAATCAATGCCTTTCTCCATGCATGATTGTTACACCTTGTTACTGGTCTCCCTTGATATGTGAAAACATAAATAGGGTGCTTACCTATTTGAGACTTTAAAATAGAAAGGGCTTGTTTGTTCAATGGCACGGGAATGGCACGTTTTGTTTTAGACTCATCAGCATGGATAAGAGCATGCTTCTTATCTAAATAAATCTGGTGCCATTTCAATTTCGTCACATTAGACTCACGAAGTCCGGTAGCTAAAGAAAAAGCTGCCATTTCTCCCAAGTGAGTAGGCAACTCCTTCAATAAGCCATTAGCCTCTTGCTTCGTTAACCAGCGCAATCTTCTATTTTCAACTTTCCTCATCCGAATGATAGGCGTTGTTTCAAGCCAACCCCAATCTTTATGAGCACGATTGAGTATCGCTCTTATTAACTCTAACACTCGGTTAACAGTGGCGGGGGAAACCTTTGTTTTTTCTTTTTTCTTAGCAATCAATTCGATGAGATCTCTATCAACATCAGACAGCTTTTTCGTTCTTAGATAAGGATCTAGCCAAGCTAAATGCACTTTATCCATTCCAAGACTTCGCTTATGTGCTGATTCCTCCAGCCATCGAACCACTGCATCCATCCATGCTTTATCAGGGACAGATTTGGTCTTCTTCACTAACCACAGCTCATGTTTAACTTGATCATGAAAACGCAGTGCTTCTTCTTTTATTTCAGTCCCAGCACTTTTGCGTACTCTTTTTCCTTGGTGGTAAATATCAATCCACCAGACTCCTTCTCTTTGGTAGAGTGCCATATTTTATTACTCCTATTATGGTCACCCCGCGATGCATCGCAGGTAGAGTACTTGTTTCTCATATACACCACAAGATCATGTTCAATAAATCGCCAGCTTCGCCCAACTTTTACTCCAGGAATAATTCCAATCACAACCATACGGCGAATAGTTTCTTTATGAGCACCAAGAAATTTAGAGGCTTCATCAATATTGAAAGTTTTCATGTAATTTCTCCGCAAAAAATGCTCAATAAAATTTCTTCTCATTAATCTTGAGTTCAAGAACAAAGTGATAGAGTTTTATAAGATGAGATTCAGATGAGAAATCAGTCGGCATTAAATCATTACAATAAATGGATTGAATATTTTTAATCGAAGAGTTGGATAATTCAGCAATATCATCCAGTGTATAACTGGTTGACTCCAGTAAATAATGAATCATCGCCTTGTAAATCTGTAGCTTACTGTCTTTTTTCATTGTGGCACTCCATGTATCCCTTAATTTTTTCAAGGCATATGCGCAAGAATTTTGATATGATTCTTATCTATTAATGGAGTGCTGTCAATTTATTTTGATATGATTCGTGTTAATTTTGCGACATATACGTTTCTTGAGAATTTATAGACTGATGAACAATGTTTTTTATAATTGAATAAAATAAATTTGCATCCTCAGGTAAAGGCTTCGTCTCAAAAAGATAATTATTCCACTCATTTACAGGACGCATGCAATCGCTTTCGTTTGGAAAGAAAAGTAATTTTTCGCGTTTGCTTAAAATATTTGAAATAGCTATTTGTTCATGCTCTTGCGCAATAGTGGCATACGTATCAAAAAGCTCTGCTGGTGAAATTGCGAGTGTGGTGGGTGTACCATCATGCTTTATAAATAAAACACTTCCCCATTTATCTAATAAATAAAATTCTACAGCGTTGAGCTCTTGCATCTTACTTTGAAGAAAATTGACCATAAAATCATTTTTTATTACGGGAACTACTATTTCCAAGGCAGTACCCAATGTACGTTTTGTTAAAGATGAAAAGTAATTCCATTGCATTTTTTTTATGGCAGCAGTTAATTCAAAAATCAGATTAGGAGAGTCTTTCAATATAAAAAAATCAATAATTCCTTCATTAAAAGCATCTGTTGCTACTTTTTGATCTTTACTTGCTGTCAGCATTATTTTTTTAACAGGATGATCAATTAGTCTTCTACAAAAATTAATACCATCCAAATCGGGCATCATTCGATCGACAATTACCACACTTATTTCTGAAAAACGATTAGGGTTATAAATAGTTTTACAAATCTCCCCTAATTTTAAATTAAACAATGTATCATTGTTATTTGTATGCTCTGCCTCCATATCATCTTCAATGTTATAAATAGGCGGGGTGTTTTGATATTGAGACCAAGAAGCATCTGTGATTTTACTCAATGCTTTCTCAGGATTATTAAAAAAAAGTGTTAACAATTGTTGTGGTAATCTATTTTTTACAGCAGTAAGGAAGGCTTGCTGGTCATCTACAAAAACTACAGTACTCGGGTGATAATAGCTTAACCACTTGTTCATTTACATCCACTCCTGTCAACATATTAATTACTAACATTCCAATGACGAAAACTACCTTCGATTTGACTAACCCCCTCTTCTACAAGGCTAATTAAAGAAACCAACCCTGGAGCCTCTGTTAGAGTGTTATTTTGGCCCTCTAAGGGAATATCCTTTAGGCTCTCTATAGTTAACTTGAGAGTTACTAGTGAAGAATTAATGTCATGATGAAGATCATCAGCTTTATTTTTGATGGTTTTTAATTTTCTATTTTGATGGAAAAAGAAATACGCCCCGATTAAAAATACCAATAAAATAATCAATACTACGGATTGATTAACCAACATAATTGACCTCAACAACATCATTGGGCTGATAAACCTCTCGGCGCCATATAATTCTAGCTGCAAATAATAACTCTACATCATATATGATGGGATGGTTAAGAGTCGTATAAGGATTAGAGCAAGTAAGTGTATAGTCGTCTTGCGTTCGACCTGCGCGTAAGTTACGCACAATGAGTTCATTGGTGACTGTTTGAACTATACAATCAAATCCAATGATATTTTGTATTGAAGATCCAGAGCAAGGAATGCCCGCAACATAACTACCTATTTTGTGTATAGGTAACATGCCATCATCTATTATTTGATAATCGATAGCATTTTTATAATGAGTACGAAACAAAAGAAGCTCTTCCGCAATTTTTTGCTCTTCACTAATATTTATCAAAAAATCAGTAGTATTACCTATCTTACCTAATTGCATATCAGGGATTATGTAAGGTCCTTTCCCTATCCCATTCATTAACCAATCTAACGAGCAGTACACTCCCTTTGAGCTTAGGTATGGAATAATTATATCAGCTCCCTTCTTGGTAAGGCCTCCATATCGCCCTACTTCGTAACCAATAAAGGTATTGATATTTAATCCAGCCTCATCGCATAAAGCTCTTCGTGATAAATTCGCTAGATTTCTAATACGACGAAGTCGCTCACCTCTTTCTCGTGCCTCAACAGATGCATGATAAATTTGATCACTCATGTTTCACACTCATATTGAATTTTTTTGAAAATGGGGGTTCTTTACTAATAATCTCAATAATCCATGGAGATTTACTTATTTTGCTTAAATCATATCCGGTGGTGATATAAAGGTTTTTGTAACCCATGATGTAGAGCTCTTCGGCTATATCAATACCATTATCATTACCTAAGTTTAAATCCAAATAAACAGGGAGACTCTTATTAAATAGCTTAATGTTCTCCATTAACGTATTTTTATTATTAAAAGTAACAATTTCCTTACCATGTTTTTTACTTTCAATCGTCCATGTATCCGTAACTAATTTATTATCATCCACTAATATTAGATCTGGGTTGAAGTTAGCGCATTGATCCAGCAATATCTGGCGTCCATCCAAAATATCTTGGATGGGAAATATTATCTTGAATACAGTGCCTTGCTCCCCGCCCGTCTCTATTTCATAACGGGCCCCCCATTCTTTGATACTTTTCATTGCATAGGATAATCCAAGACCACTTCCCTTCGCACTTCGTATCCTGCCACCTTGTTCAATTTTTTTTAAAATATCGTTGGGGATTCCACAACCATTGTCTTTTATTTCAAGCACGAGAAAGTCTATTTTTCTTTGTAAAGAAACGATCACTACACCTCTATTTTTTATAGACTCAACAGCATTGTTAATTAAATTAGATACAGCTCTTCTAAAACATTCTGGGTTAAATGATACAGAAGCATTTTCTGCGACTTTATCAATGGATATTTTTATTTCAGCTGGACCATGCTTGAATTGTAGTTGTTTTTCTTCAACTAAGGATTTTAAACAACAAGCAATAAGATCTGTATGGCTATTGCTTTTTTGAGGAAACATGTCGGATTCTTTGTATTGCATAAGTAAATTATTAGCAATTTCGTTTATTCTATTAAGGGATGACTCTACTACTTTGTATTCGTTTTTATCTAATGAAATCGACTCTTTGAAATAATTGTTTAGAGCTACCATCGGCGATTTAATATCGTGAGCTACTTGGGTAGCCATTTTTGCATATTCAATTTCAATAGAATGATTTTTTATATAAAGATCTAGTGCATCATGTACAAATTTTTCCAATAAAACAAAGTCATCTATAACTGTAGGCGAACGATTTAGATTATTAGAGTATTTTGAGGTCTCGCCCATAAGAAATTCTTTCACTATCGATTCTAGCTTTCCAAGAGGGGATAAAATTTTAGAGGCAAAATATTTACTAAAAATAATAGCAAGAAGCGTACACGGAATAATAACGAGTAGTAAGCAGTTAGAGACCTCTTTGTGTGGTATAAAATAACTCACCATTAAAAATAAAAGCACAAATAACGAAAGGATATTGAGAAGCCAAATCGCTATATAGGATTGCAGGCTATTTAATGGGAGTAATTTTATTTCGCCGCGTTGAAGATAAAAAAAACCCATGATCATCAGTAACTGACCAAGGATCCAGGTGGACTCAAACGTACTTAAAAATGGTATAACACCCGAAATAACTTCATACCGAATTAAAAGATCGGATGAGACAATAAAAAGGTAGCCAAATGATAAGAAGCGTACAGGGTTGTTTTTGGAGCGAGCTAGACATACCGTAGCGAGAGCAAAGCCAGTTACCTCAAGGAAGGTATCAAGTAATTGATAAATACCTAGCCTCGAAAAATAGTGAATTTTCCATGGAATAACGTAGACAAATGTAAAAAAAATAAAAGTTGATACTGTTAAATAGGGTAGATAATGAGATTTTTTTGTATTTTTTGCTTCATAATCAATAAAAAATACTCTTAACCAAGCAGCAACCTGAAATAATAAAAAAAAGATAAATGGAATCTCAAAGAGCGAGTTAGCTTTATTAAAATAATCCACACCCAAGATATTCATAGCAACATGGTAAACACTATCGGCAACTATCGCAGCAATTGCAGAAAGAACAAACATTAAATAAATAGATTTATGACTGTGCTTATTGGTTGTCTGATACAATTTAAATGAGAGCACGGAAATTATGATATCCATACCAACCTGACCCACTAAAACAACATAACCAGCAAAGTTTCTCAGATTGGTATTAGCTAACGTTAAATATACGCAGCTACAAAAGAACCAACTTAGAAAGAAAGCTACAAATTTTTTTGAGCCAATCTGATTTGGGGTATTAATGTGTATCATGCTCTAGCCATAACTCTAGCTGGTAAGCCATCCATAAGTGGGATTTTCAAAGGCATAATGAAAATCTCATATCTACCCTCAGGAATTTCGCTTAGCTCTAGTCCTTCTACAATTAAGACTTCTTTAGATAACAGGATATTGTGAACCGTTAAATCTTCATCGTCATAGCGATCAACGCTAATATAGTCAATACCTACTGCCTTGACGCCTCGTCGAAAAAGCTCCTCTGCTGCTTCAGGCTCAATATATACATATTGATCTGTAAATGCTTCCTGTTTAGATTTTTTAGAATTTGCGGTTTTAAAAAATACTATATCACTCGACATGATTGGTTGTTTGGATACAAACTCCCTTGTAATAGATTTTTCCTGAGGAGGAACCTTAATTATAACTCCTGGTCCTGTCAGATATTCAATTGGAAAGTCGCTGCTTGTTTTTCCTTCTTTTATAGTGTGAGCAGGAAAATCCACATGGGTTCCTGTATGATTTCCAAGATGCATGTGGCATAAATTAAATTTTTGTCCATTTTCTAACGAACTTACTTTTTCTGTTGAATATTGCGGGTCTCCAGGAAAGGCGACTAATTTAGGGGAAATTTCCGTAGTTAAATCATAAAATTTCATGATAGCGCTCCTGTTTTGCTTTGAGATAATTTTCTATTTTAAATGGTGGTAAGACAGTGGTAGGACAACTTGCAATTTAATAGGGGCTACTTTATCTTATTGATACGATTCATGTCAATTGGGTATTTTACAGGTAAATTAAAGAACCAGTCTCTGTAAAAAATACACATCATTTGTAGGATACATTATGAAACGTGCAATTCAAAAAAAACCTACCATCCATCCAACCACGCTTGATGATTATGCAACTATTGAAAACATGTGGCGCTATTACGTCTATGATATGGGGCGCTACTGTGGCTTGCTTAAGGGCTGGGAATGTCCAATAAATTTATCCTTTACTCCTGATGATTTAACTCATTATTTTGTCGACCCATCGAAAAAAGTCTTTCTGATTAAAATTGAAGAGCAATTAGCTGGGTTCGTTTTCCTTAATAAAATTAGCGCCTCACCGATTGTTGAATGGAAAATTTGTGAGTTTTTCATTGTTGCAAGATTCCAAGGCATGGGAGTTGGGCAGCATGTTGCTAAAGAGATTTTTTCACGCTACCCAGGAAAATGGTCCGTTGCAGCAATTCTAGAGAACTTGAGTGCTATTAAATTTTGGCGAAAAATAATTAATGAAATCTCATGTGATCAATTTACGGAGGTATTTAAAACAACGGAAGAGCTTGCCACGCGTGAAAAACCAGATCCCCATGCAATGATTATTTTTAATTTTAACGTGACGCACAGGATTAAATATAACCGAAAACGACAATCTGAATAAGGGAATTACCAGGGGTTTTAAAATACCTTTCATCTGGAGCCCACTCAGAATGATTAATTTAAAATATCTTCACGGAGGGCGCGGAAATCAAATTATAAATGTTGGAGACAAAACATGCATTTATAAATAAATCAAACCAATAAATTAATATTATTTATTTTAATATTGTTATATTTAAAAAATATGTTATTATTTCAAAACCATCTTATTCCAATGAGTTTTTGTATGGGAAAAATAATTACAAAATGTCCTTCTTGTTCAAGCTCCACTATGCAAGTAGTAAAAATTGAATGTACTCATTGCAATACAAAATTTGAAGGCAACTTTGAAATATCGGCTTTATTGCAGCTACCGGAGGATGACTTACAGTTTATTTTAGATTTCGTGAAGTGCTCGGGAAGTCTCAAAGAGATGGCTGTGATACACAAAGTATCCTACCCAACATTACGAAACCGTTTAAATTCCCTCATCGATACACTTGGGAATTTAGAGCTAAAAAAAGAGACTTCTAAAGACGAAATTTTACAACTTCTTGAAGAGGGTAAAATTTCGGCTAAAGATGCAGCCATTATGTTAAAAAAATTGTGAGATGAAGAATGAAAAAAGAACTAGAACGTCTATTGAAAATGCGAAAAGAAAATAAAATTTCTGAGGGTGATTTTAATATGCTCTCCGGTGCATTAACCAAAAACTCTTTTTGCTCTACACTTGAAAATTCCCTGCTTATTAATCCATTTCAAAAAATTGCCGGGTTGAAAGCCTTATCTATTGGAATAATCCTCATGTTGGTGATGAGTGCAATAGGTGTCTATGCCAATATTTATATTGATGGCAGCATAGGCTACTTCACGACAAGTAACTTGCTGAAGATATCCAGGGCCCCTTCTTTCTTATTATTGCTTTACCAAAATATAGTCGCCTGCTTAAGCCTTGCAATTTTATTCTATTTAGCAGCAAGATTACTGCATCAAAAAGGAATTAGATTCATCGATTTCCTCGGGACAGTTACATTTGCGCGTTATCCAACTTGTATTTCTCTCATGTTTTTCATTTTGGAAAAGTGGTTAAGGCCCGAAGCATTTAATGACGATCTCTCTAAAGGCTTACATTTTTCAATTATAGGGTCATTGAGCGCACTCTTGTGGACAGCTTGCTATATATGGCAAGGAATGAATTATTTCTTTGCGCTAAAAGAGTCTTCCGGGCTTGATGGAAAACGTTTATGGAGTGCTTTTCTTATCACGATGACTGTGGGTGATATTCTAGCTATCATTTTAACTAGATTTTTTCTTTATAGCTAAACTCAACTTGCAATGGATTGTTAATCATTTAACAACAAGTATGAGGATTTTTTTATCATGAAACCTTCAGTAGCATTTTTTTCAACAATTGAATGGGTAACGGAATTAACAAGCAATATCTTTAGCATTGGGCATAGTCGAATTTTTCATAACGACAGTATCTTTATTGTTCCCTTGTTTTTGCTAGGGCAGTTTGCAAAATTTGTTATTGGTTATCCATTAGGGTTTATTGTTGGGGCCTTTGCTGCGGGTATCGTAGCTTTAATTAATTTATTTAACCCTGAGAGACAACCAGGCACCGCAGTTCAAAACCAAATCGAGCCTGAGGTTGTAATGGCGGCAGCCCCAATTCTTGAAGCAGAAACAGCGATACTACAACCAACTATAGTGGTGCAAGAGGCTCCGGTACCCTCTGATGAAATCACAAAAAGAACAGAAACAGTCAATAGAAAATCTTTTGCTGAAAAAAAGACGAAGCTTCTAGGGTGCGCAGATTCACTTGCACAATGTATTGATCAAAAACTGACACGAATACAAGCTGTTGTCCAACCTTATGAAGAATCGCAACAGAGAATTGGGCATTTAAAAAGGGAATTACAGATGCAAAATACTATTGCACTTTCTGCAAAAAAATTCTCACATACTGAAACGATGATAGCCCGGGAAACTGTCTGCCCTTGCGGTAATAAGGCAGGTTTTATACTTTTCCAGTGTGGACTTTGTAAAGGCCCTGTATTTCAAAAAGAAATCCATAAAAAAAATCCCGTCTACATTGCAGATACGGCAGCAAGGCAAACAGCACAACAACAAGCTCAAATAATCGCAGCGGAGCTTAGTGAGGAAACCAAAAAATATTCGCAGCCACCAGCTGAATGCGCCGTAAAAGCACAACTATCTCAATTAAACGATCAATTGAGAAGATTATTGCCAGCCACTCAAAGTGAAGTGAGCGAGTCGCATTTATTGTCCTTACTATCAAGATACAAAAAAATACTGTCGGAAGCTGAAAACTGCTTTTCAACAGAAGATCAGTTTCACAAAGCTGATTTTATTCCAAAAAGTGACTACGCTCAGCACTATGTTGCTGTAAAAATGTTACAGCAAGCGACTAGGCAAAATGGATTATTTCAATCTCTGCCTATTGAATTACAGGAAAATGTAGCTCTCTTTACCACATCCTCAGCTTTCTCTGAAGGAGATGCTCGACATGTCTTCGGAAATTCTTGACCGAAGCGCTATAAGCTTAAATTGGCCATATAATTTGTGGCTAATTTAAAATATACTTTGCAATAAAATTGATCATAATTGCGTCTTTTTTTATAATGCAACTTAAACAACATATTCACAAGTACATGCTTCCGGAGTAACCCCTTTTTTTTCAATCAGCACAATAAGGTCCCCAAAATACCTATGAGCATTTTCAAAATACTGTTAGTGGGATAAAGATGAAATAGAGGAATTGGGGGTATACCAATCCGGCTTTTTTTCTTATTCACAGCCATATAACAGTCCTTTTTTTCACTGAGGTAATTATTATGATAATTGATTTAATTTCGTCGCAATCTGCTACTAAAAGAGCTGCATTGGATAGCTTGTTTAGCGCCCCCAAAGGCGACACATCAAGGTACAGTATTGATGAAGTTGGGAAAATGACCCAGGGACTTATCGATGCTTTCACACAGGAAAGTATCAGCGGATTTGAAAGAGAAAAAGCGATTGTTAAATTACATGAACAATTACAAAGTGCAACAGGTATAGATCGTTTTCGGATATTGAGTGAATTAAAAAATGCCAAGGCTCAAGTCTATATTCAGCGCAATGATTTCATGCGTATGGTTAGTGATTTTCAAGGTGTTTGTGGGGCCGTGGCCGCATTTGCATCTCCAGAAGTAGCCAACCAAGTGCATGTGATTTCTAGCCATTTTATCAATATTGGGACACAAGTCGCTGGTCTTGCTGGTTACGGTCCGCTTGCTGCAGAAGGAGCCGTTACACCTGTTGGTTTTGGTAGTGCCATTTTAACTGCTATTGGTCAAGTTTCTAGTCTTTTTCGTAAACAAAAAGGGATAACATTTGAAAGAGCTACCATGGAAGCAATTGCTGTATTGTCTCAGCAAATTCACCAGCTTCGAGAAGAAATGCATCGTCGGTTCGATGAAATTCAATTTCAATTGTTTATGATGAATAGCGACATCATGATTCAATTTGGTCTATTGCATCAAGAGGCAGGGCAAATTGCTGAAAAACTCGAGCACATTCACAGAGGGATGGCATCCAATCATAGTCAATTACAGCATACGTTAAGCAGTATTAATCAATCCATTACAGATTTGGCAAGGGAATTTACGGATAGTGAAACTCAGCGAGAGGTTAGAAAATTATCTGAATTGATTAATCCTGTTTTGTATAATATTAGTGCGGGTTATATGACTTATGAAGAATTCTCGAAGTTAAGTAATCAATTGTTGGCTGCAATTCATATTTCCACTAAGCAAAAAGAACTGGCTGGGTCTTTAATCAATTTACCTGACGGTGAAATAGCGAAATGGCAACCGGTGAAACACTCTGGACTTTGGGTTAACTATCAAATTAATTCTATTCGTGCTTATGCAGCAGCGACAATGGGTCATCGGTTAGAAGCAGCCATGAGTAACCCTATTTTACTCTGCTATGCTTCAATGGCATTAATTTTAATCAATCGTAGACGCTATTCAACTTCGGCTGATCCATTAGCATTGCACATTTCAAAAACAGAGATGCAAAAAATAAATGAAGTTGTGGCTGAGTTTAGTGCAGTGCAAGAGGCTCTTATCCCTCTTCGAGAACCAAAGCTTTATATTGCATTATTAGGGCAAATCAAAACGAGCGCACTGCTTTTTCAACAAGCTTATGAAAAGGTTCTGGCGACATTTCAAACTCAAAAATCTGAAGGATTTGAATTAGCCACCCGCCAAGCACAAACCAAACAACAAGCGCATGATATTCAAGAGTTTAATAGTCAAAAGATAGAGCCTAATTGGAAAGGAGGAGAATATAGGTATGAGTGGTTTCGTGCAGAAAGTAGAGTTTCAGATGGAAGCTTTTCAAATACTTGTGTACCTTCTTTGAATTCAGGAATGGGCACGTCAACGGCTGGGCAATCTATATCAGCTCGAGATAAATATGTGAAAACAATAGAAGATGAGTTTCAGGCCTCCACTAAAAAATATGAGCGCTTAGGTGCAAACGTTATGTACCCTGCTCCAGGCTGCCCGGGCAAGTTATTACCGATCACGCCAGAGCTGATTGCGCGAATTTTAAAGACATTATCCAAAGATGTTCAACATGCAGTTGAGTTAAATAAGTTACAACTGAAATTTGAATATTTTACAAAAGATAATACAGAGTTTCACTTGCAATTATGGATTGAAGATCGTCTCTGTTATTCTGTTTGTTTGCCTTACCAGATGCCTATTTACACCCCGGGTGAATCCGAATGGTTGTTTTGGGTAGGCGGCACAAGACCGATAGGAGGCGTTGATACAGTCCAGTTTGGTGGAGGATCACATAAAAGATGTAGTTGGGTTAATCAGATTTATATCCCTAAAACAAGTAAAGAAAAGGGATGTATTGATACTTTCTCTCCAGACATGGGAGACAATCGTGCAAAAAGAGTAGATATTGATGCAATCAATACCCTTGCCAATCAATTTGTCACAGAAACTTATAAAATGTTACGAGAGGAGTTCAACGAATCGGTTAGACAACAATTTGAGTCAGACCACAAGTCAGCGTTAGGAAAAGCAATCGTAGCATTTGATGCCAACTTTAAGAGGTTAAAAGCTTTGTTAGCACTGGCTTTTCCCGACGTTTATTCACAGCCTCACGATTTGTATCGTTTAGTACATGGAAGTAATCTCCCTTTATCCCGTCATGACTGGTTAGATTATTTAGCAAATAATCCGTCATTACTTGGTAATGAATTATTTATGGATTTAAAGAGGTTTATTAGCTTGCTTGAGACACGATTACCACCATTAGTCACTTCTTTGAGATCAACCGCTTCAAATCAGCTACTTGGCGCAGCTTTGAATGAGCTTCAAGATTTGTTAGATGAGTATCGACCCACTGCCGTTGATCGCAATGAAGTGGTACCTGTTCCTAGGGGAATGCAAGAGCATGATGTACGGAGAGCGGATGCTTTACGGATTGCTCAATTAGAGGCGACATTAACAGCCTATTCACGAACTGTAAATGGTCTACCTCCACACATGGCTCAAACTTTTAACGATGAAACACTTAGAAATTTAACAACCATTGTTGAAGAACATCCTCATTTGATGGGTGCAGCGGCAACACCAAATTCCTTTGCACGAATGATTTCTGGAAGCGGTGGCCCGGTATTTAGCACGCCTAGTGATGATGCTACGAGACGGTCATTACCTTCTCTGGGTGATTGTACGCAAACTTTTAAGCCTAGTTAATTATTCACACGCTATCTCGTGATTTATTTTAGCTATGACCCGATCATAGCTTTAGAGTGTGTTTACCAATAATACGCCTTCATCATTAGCAGCTGCTACTGGTGCGCGTCGTGCAAAGAAAGCATGCGTATTAGGTGGCTGTGTTGCGGCTCCTGGCTCGCCCGCACTGAGGGGGACTACTCTAGTATGATGCTCCTCGACAGTAGAGCGGTGCGCGATACTAATAAATGTCGTGTCGGTTAATTGCTCCCTTACAAGACTATACATGTCTCGCTCGGACTCTTCATCCATTGCAGATGTTGCTTCATCTAAAAATAACCAATCTGGTCTTTGGAGTACCGCTCGTGCAAAAGAGATACGTTGTTGCTCCCCTGGTGATAGTCTCTTTGACCATGACGCATGGGTATTTAGTGCAGCAACACATTCATCTGTACCCCCTACTGCACGTAGTGCAGTTTCATATTCCTCGTCTGTATAAGTACTCACAGGCTGAGGATAAGCTAAAACTGCTTTTAGTGTGTTATCGTGTAGCACAGGTCTCTGAGGCAGAAAAACCATGCTTGCTGAGTCTGGAACCGATATACCGCCATCGCCATATCTCCATGCTCCAGCTATAGCCTTAAATAAGGTGCTTTTACCCATACCTGATCTGCCTTTAATTAAGGTATTTTCTCCAGGACGAAATGTTAAATTTAACTCACTCATAATATGATTTGTGCTTGATGGTCTTGCTAAATTGAGATTTTGCACGCTTAATGTTGTGCTCTCTGGCTCCGCTTGAACAACGATAGCTCTGTCTGTTGCTACCAAGCCTTCATCAGACATGACATTTTCAAGTTCAACTATACGTTTAACGTTAGCTCCATAGGAAGCTAGCTCTGAATATGAGTCGCTAAACCAACTTAATGAAAGTTGAATTTGGGCAAATGAAAATGCAATATCCATCAACTGCCCTAAGGTTGTTTGCTTCGCAAAATACAGAGGTGCCGCTACAATATAGGGGAAAACATATGCAATTTGTTGATACAAACTATTAAATGCCGTTAGACCTAGTTTTACATGGAGGATTGCATATGCGTTTCTACAAATTGATTTTAATTTGCCCAACAATGATTGTCTAAAGTAGGTTTCTCCATGGTCTTGCGCGATGCTTTCCGCCTGATTGCTCAATACCTCCACATCACTTCGAAAATCAGCCTCAAGGCTTTGCTGTTCACTAGACAAGCCTCCTAAAGCTCTGCCTATGAAATGTGTTATCAAAGTTGTTACAAGAGCAAAGAGAATAGCAACCCATACTAAATAGCCAGGAATGGTAATGCTTAAGCCTAATAGAGCGAATTTTGCGGCGCCACCAAGCACCCATAAATTTCCGATAAACATGGCACAGGTCAATATTGATTGTAGTAAGCCAAGGCCTAATTTTAGTGTTTTCTCGACAAAAGCTGGGACGCTTTCTTGAATCCGTTGGGCTGGTTGATCAATTTGGGAAGGATGTCGCTCTAGTTCCAAATAATTATTTTCTTCTTCTGGTGAAGTATATTTATCCACCAATTTTTTTGTTAACCACTCTCGCCAGTTTATGGTAAGTACGCCCACAAGATAGTCTTTTAAAATACTCACTCCAGCAATGCTTATTGTCAAACCAAGTAGCGTTTGCAGACTTGTTATGAATAGTGGATAACTCGCTTCAGTAAGGGCCGCCCAGAATCCAATGCTCCAATTAGCCATCATGGCCATGAGAGCAACCATGGCAACCACTGTAAGTATTGAGCCTAGCAAAAGCAAAATGGCTGATACACGCTCGTCCGATTGGAAAAAATACTCTTTGAATAATTTATACATTTTATGTTTCCTTGGATTGGACTTATATAATAAACAACTAAAACATGCTTTATTTTAAATAAAAATAAAATAAAGTCAATTTTTTATTAATTTTGTTAATATTCAACTAAATAAAATCAACTTATTTGGTGGCTGGGGATTAAAAGATCATCAATCCACTTTATAGCGCGTTCAAAAGAATCTTTTTTATTCTTGGTTTTTGTAAAAATATGCCCTTCATCTGGATAATAAATATATTCCGTCTCTACACCTTGTTGCCTAAATAGATGAAACAACTTGGATGCAGTGCCATCAGGATCAGCCCCACCCAACTTTGGGTTTCCCATGAGAAATAATATAGGAGTAGTTGCTTCCTTAGCGCGAGTAAGTGCTGAGTCTTTCAAATAGTTTTCTGGCACATCCGAAGGAGACCCACCCATTTCTGGATAAAAGAGTGTATAAGTAGGATTATTGATTGCAGAAATATAATCATCTGCCCATCCTTCATGAGAAACAACAGCTTGGTATTTGTGAGAAATGGTGACTAATAAATTTGCACGCCTTGCACCTGCACTATGTCCAACAATCGCCAAACGATTCTTATCTGCAATCCCTTGCTTAATTAAATAATCAACCCCAGCATTAATATCTCGTAAATCTCCAAACAATAACTCATGATTTTTAAAATGATCTCGCGTCATAGCCAGTGATCCAAACGAACCAGATGAGCGAAACTCAGGAACAAATACAGCATAATTTTTTGCTGTCCAAATTTGCCACTCTAGCGGTGTGGTGCCTAATAAACCCCCACCAAATCTTAGAAGCAGCGTTGCGCTTCGACCGCCACCATGGATATCAACAAGAAGTGGATAATGCTTTCCTTTTTGATAATTTAGAGGCATTAATAATAACCCTCGCATGGGAACTGGATAATCAGGAGAGTTCCATTTAATTTCACGGACTTCAGATAAAGAAAATTCCTTGGGCACGTTAGAAATAGTGGATACGATTTTTACTTCATCACCATTGCTTAACGCAACCCGAACAGCCTGCTCACCATGTGCATTCATATCAACCCAAGCTATATGAGAGCCGTCTGGTGAAACAGAAAAGCTTTGTATTGATTTTGCACCAAATGTAATCTGAGTTTTTTCCTTGGTTTTTATCCCTACAGAATAAATTTGCCTATATGCACCATAACTTCTAATGGCATAGATTTTCGCTCCATTCGGTGACCAAATCAGTGAATTAAATTTCAAACCTTGTGTTAAGCGCATTATTTCTGGTGAATCATTGTTTGACTCACTATCATTCTTAATGAGTCCAATATTTTGTGTAACGTCAAATAGAGGGCTTTCTGGATCGTATAATAAAGCAATCAATTTTCCATCAGGAGAAGCTTGGGGAGAAAGTAGTTGTTGCCATCCATTAAATTTGGCCAAAATACGTATTTTTTTATTTTTAATATTCAATGTCGAAATTAATTCATAATCGATATTGTCCTTGTGTTCAAAACCCATACGCTCTTGAGTAAAAAGAATTTGATTACTATTAGGTATCCAAGAAAAATCTTTAATTCTGTTATCAAAACAACCTAAAGAAGTGGTTTGCCCAGTTCCAACATCAATTAATTCAACGTTACTGGGAGGAGTAATTGTATCGGGAACTCCATCCATGTAATTCTGCTTATACAATAATACGATACGTTTAGAATCTTTAGACCATATATATCTAGTAAAAAAATTTGATGGAAATAACCCTTCTTTCACATGTGATATTTGTTTAAGATTTTGCCCGGCTCTATCCATGATCCATAACTGCCTCGCTTTATCCTTACCTCGAACAAATGCTATCCATTGCTTATCAGGTGACACTATGGGATCCGCCCCGGCTCCTAATACGCGTCTTTTATTAGTATCAATATTTATAATTTCAAAAGATCGGTCTTGATTTCCGTCCATAGAAGGTATGGAATAAATAATATTTTTGTTATCAAGCCAACTGATGGTTGCGGGATCAAGATCAACCAAATGATTATTTAGCAGCCAACTTGTTGTAATGGTTTTTGTTCCTTTAACGGCAGGAAGTGCCGTTAAAGGTTGAGGGAGTATTTCTGAAGTTTTATTTTCATTAGTTGGATTTTGGACCCGGCTGTAACTCACTGTATTAAAAGAAAATAATAGTGCAAATAAACTTATAATTAGTAGTCTTTTATTTGAGTACCAATTGATCTTAGGCCAGTATGTTTGAACTTTAGGTTTTCTTTTAAACTTCATGCAATACTTATCAACTATAAAACATGGTGATAAGTTTAACACATTTTGAACCAAAGTGACTCACATAGAAAATCTATTGATCTAGTGGCAGTATTCTACCCTCAGCAAGCATATGAAATAGACCCATTCTCCTAACAATCGTCTTCGAAACAACAATGGGCTCCCCCATTGATTCTTTAACACTACACATAAGCAACAGCTGTTATTTCCAAGATTAGTCGCGAATCAGTAAGCAAGTTAACAATACCCGTAACGGTAGAAGTGGGTAAGTGACCATTAAAATAGCTTGATATAATTGCATGAAAGACAGGAACCATTATCAATATAACACGATGTTTTATACAGTCAGTGGGGTCATGCCCTGAACGATCCCGTCAAATACTTCTCAAAACCTTTTAGCCTTGAGGCTTAGGTTTTAGTGTGGTTTGAAAAGGAGATAGTGAAGAGGTATGCTCCGCTACTATAGCCACTGAAGGAGATGCCTCGTTACGCCTTGCACTATCTAATATATCTCTATATCGTTTTATTAATTCTCGCGCAGTCTCTTTAGGCTCTTCTGGAGCATTTATACTATCGATCAGTACTAATTTTTCAGCAAGGCCTTCAATAGCCTCTTCCACTATTTTTGTCTAAAATCAGGAAATTTGTTGCGCTCATCGAGTAGAATATTAAGATAGGCTTCAACTTCACTCCGAGATGTTTCTTCCCCCCCTTTTTTAATAAAATTCCAATAGGAGGTGCCCATGATATCTCTGCCTATGGTTTCATCTGATTTTTCATCTGGTTTATATTGAAGATACAATTCTAAAGCTGCAGAAAATTTCCCTTCTTCTGCACAACCAGCAGCCCGACGACCCATTCCCATTTGTAGATGAATCCTCGCCAAAGCGTCAATTGTTTTATCATCTATAATGATATCATCGATAATCCTGTCGATTCCGACCTTCTCAGCACAAGCATTCAACGCTCGAATGCAGGCTGGCATGTAATAAATGGATGTGTGCGATTCAAATGACTCATTCACTATCGTTGGATTTTTAATGATTTCCTCAAGCATTTTCTTTGTTAAAGCACCAGTATCATGTTTTATTACACTACCAAGCTTGAATTGCCAACCCTCAGCATTTTTATAAAAGAGAACATTGTCAAAACCAATTGTATCAAGCAAAATCCCTTCTTTTTTATAATACAATTTATATTTGGTTAGAAACTCTTGCATTGCTACTGACAAACTTGGCTCGGTATCAAGTAATTTAAAAATCTTTTCGAAGTTTTTATTTAATAGGGGATAATTTCTTATCACGTAAGGATGGGGCTTATCAATGTTTCCTAGGAGAGATCTATTAGTCTGCTCATATAAATAGCGTTTCGAACTGATGAGGCTCTCATTTGATTCCTCGGATTCAACATTAAAGCCAAATTTTTCTCCACTTTGAAAGCATGGATCAAACGCAACTACGGAAACAATTGCTTGTTGAGCAGACCCACCCGTATCACTAGTTTCTATTGTTTGTATGGATCGTTTCTCAATGATACAACGCGATTCATCGAATGCTTCATAAAGAGCAGAATATTGTTTATCCAATTTTTGTAAATCTTGAGATAGTTCAGTAGTACTCTTGCCAACTGATCGATGCATAACTTTTAACAGCAGCTCAGGACATTTATCTGATCTATAAATAGCGTGTGTACCACCACCACCAAATTTCTTTAAGGTGGAAAGATTGATAATACCATCAGGCCCAGTAATTTCCTTCAGGAAGGATTCTACCCCAGGGATATCCCTTTTTATCCTTTGCATTTCAATTTGTGTCACTTCAGTTTGGGTCTGCATAGGTACTTAGTAACCAACATGTTGTTCATTAATTATACCATATTGTGTGATGGATATCATTGTTTGTTGGTGGTTAAGCCGAGTTGCATCAAAACAAATGTTCCCGAAGGAAATTCAGGGGCATATTTATGGGTAAGCTATCGATGGAGGTATAATGAAACCCTTTGATACACTCAAGACATTGTTATCAGAAATTTTGGGGGCGTGCTTTGGGGGTCGCGCCAAAATTTATCAGCAGCCAATTCACATGAAAATTGGGTTAATTTCAAGTAGTATAAAATACTCTATACCTCATGAGCTATCTGTTATGAACGTTACACCACTGTATCAAATAGCAACACGCACTCTACGTAAATGCCAATCCTGGCTTGGCATATCAACGTTAGGCGCCCGGGCCATTATTCTCAATCAAAACAATCAAATTTTACTGGTTAAACATACCTACCAGCCACATTGGTACATACCAGGCGGTGGTGTAAAAAGAGGTGAGTCAACCAAAGCCGCTCTATTAAGAGAGTTAAAAGAGGAGGTCGGAGTAATTGCCTTAGAAGCTCCAACCCTCTTTGGCATTTACCATCATGTTTATTTAAAAGCAAACGATTATCCTGTCGTATATGTGGTTAAAAAATTTTCACTAATTGAAACTTTTTCTCCTGAGATTGAGGATACAGGCTGGTTTGATTATACAGCCCTGCCCGAAATGACAAGCCCTGGAACAAATCGAAGGTTAACCGAGTATTTTACTAATCAACCACCATCGGAAGCCTGGTGATTAAGGAGACACAGCTTGCCAGCAAAATCCCCCGAAAAACGTCCATTAATTATTATTACAGGAACAAGCTCCGGTATTGGGCAAGCTCTCGCTTTAGCATTTTCAGAAGCAGGATACTCCTTAGGACTTCTGTCTAGAAATATATCTTCAATGGAGGCATTAAACCTACCAAATGCTTTATCCATTTCAACTGATGTCACTCATCTTGAAGCAGTGAAGCAAAGCATTGCACGTTGTGAAGAAGCATTCGGTCCTGTCGATTGCCTGATCAATAATGCAGGGTTTGGTAAAGATGGAGAATTCACCACACTATCTCATGAAGTAAACAATACGATGGTTCAGACCAATGTAATGGGTATCATTAACACTATCGAGGCCGTTCTTCCTTCCATGCAGGCAAGAAAGACAGGAACAATTATCAACATAAGCTCACTCGCAGCAAACCATCCAAGGCCTCACTTAGCAATTTATGCTGCCACCAAAGCAGCCGTTAAAAGTTTGACAGAATCTTTGCGCATGGCGAATGCAAAAAATGGTATTCGATTTTGTAACGTCACTCCCGCTAAAATTCAAACACCGATGTTGATTCAATCCAATTTAAGTGATGAAGAGACTATTTCTGCTGAAGCTCTAAGCAAGACTATTCTATGGATTTATCAACAACCTAAAACCATTTGTATCCGCGATATAATTATTGCCCCAACCTATTATGAGGCTTAGCCACAAATTACAGCAAGCAAGCAAGCAACTAGGGTTTATCAAAATAACACGATGTTTTATAACAATTTTTAATAAATTTAATGCCCTTCGGTTAAAAGCTAATCCGGGAGCTAATATCTTAGTTATTTAAATTTAGGTGTAATTTGATATCACCTATTTCTTTTTACAGCAAGGGAAATAGGGGGCACTCAATTAAATCAGCGCACCCGAATAATAGTTTTGCATCGTTACTTTATATCGATAATGCAGCAAGAAAACACCTACTAAAGCGCCCAACAACGTGCCCCACCAAAGTCCTGCACCTTCAAAATGAAACCGGGTTGCCAATAAATAACCCAACGGCAGAGCTATCCCCCAAAAGCACATAATTGAAATCAATAGGGTAAAGTGAGTTTCTTTTAACGCCCGCAAAGCACCGAACAAGGAGATTCTAATCGCCTCAAGGATATTACCGAAGGCAGCGATCATTAAAAATTGCTTGGCACAATCAATGAGACTGAAATTGACAGGATCATTTATATTGATATCAATGGATATGAGGCGCTCTGGATAGGCACAAAAAATAATGGCTACCAGCACCATGAACCCAACCGATAAGCCAATGCCAGCATAACTTGCTCGAACAGCACCCGGTGTATCACCTGCCCCCAATAAGTGCCCCATCCGCACGGTAATGGCTTGAGAAATCGCAAAAATGACGGAGATAAACAGGCCCACATATTGCATGGTAATTTGATTCGCAGCCAAAAACTGGCTACCGAACGATCCCATTAATAGAGTCATAGTCATAAAAAAGCCAACCTCTACGCAATACATCGCCCCCATGGGAATGCCGATTCGTAATAATTCAAATAGGTGCGATGGAGCCCTGTACGTCAGAACGTGCCGAAAATAGGGTCGGTAATCTCTCTTTAAAAAAACTGTTGCGGCTATGAGAATAGCGGTGATCAAATTACTTACGGTCATCCCCCAGCCCGCACCTTCTATACCCAATGCCGGGAATCCACACTTTCCAAATATAAATACGTAATTAAAGACAATGTTCAACAACACTGAGATGAGGTTAAAAAGTAAAATATGGCGCCCGCGTCCTAATCCAATCATCACTTCTAGCACCGCCAACACGATAAAATTGGGCAATAGCCCCCATGCCATAGCATGCAAATAGGATGTAGCAAGGTTCAAAATAATTGGACTTTGCCCGGCCATGGCAAGAAGCGGCGCTAAATTCCAGAATAATAAAAAAGAAGGGAGCGAAAGCAACACAGCCAGCCACAACCCATCACGAACAATCAGTGAAATACCTTTTATGTCTTTAGCACCATGTTTGTGAGCAATGAGTACATTGATAGAGCTTAAAATTCCAAAGAGGATGACGTATATTGTACCGAACGTCCAAGCTACAATTGCTCCAGCTGCAAGACTATTTTGGCCCAAATGTGCCAAAAATAGCGTTTGGAAAAAAATAACCGAAGATTGCATGACACCTGTCAAGATAAGCGGTATTGCAAGTCGGATTAAGGGGTAAAACGTATTCATTATGAAGTGCCTCTTTGAGTGATGTATTTATTAACGCTTTAGTAGTCACAATTCATCACCGCCAGCAACGTAAGTATTCATTTATTTAAAAACAAAGCCGCCCCCGCAGACTCGAACAAACTGGTATAATTGATGTCATTTTCTATACATTTTATTGCATGAGCCAACGCACCCAGAATAACAGATTTATTAAATCCATCCATCCCCGACTTAATCACCAACCCGCCTAACTCAATTTTTCGCCGTGTATCTGCACGGCGTTTTTTGAGTTTATCAAGGACCAGCGACTTTTCGGACCGAGCCACCTGTTGTTGTTGTTTGATAATTTGATTATATGTGCTCATGACTCGATCGCTCCGCTAGCAATTTTGGCGAAGACATAATCGAGCTGTTTGATATTAAATTGCTGAAGGCCATGCTTATAGGCAAGTGTACCAATTTCTAACTTGTGCTTTTGTTGTAATTTATCAAGTTTTTCTTTGGCTTTTTCGATTCTATCCAAGAGTACTGCTTCCATTTGCGATCCTGTCTTTTTAGACATAATCCTCTCCGCAAATGTTATTGACAAAGAAAGCCTATCGCACCAGATCATCAAAATCAATAGATTGGTCAAATAACATGAGCGCAGCGAACACTGCCCGTCCCGTAGAAGAATGCAAGGGCGCAATATACATTCATTCGAATGTTTGCTAAATTATCATTTCTACTCGAAAATTCTTAATGGATAAATTTTTTTCCTTCAATAAAGCAACCGATGGATCACTGACACCAAGGTGTATCCGTGGCTATTGCTTTTGCAAAAGTATCCATTCACTCTCGCGCCAAAGGGCATAGCGCTGTAGCAGCAGCTGCTTATCGGGCAGGCGTACGTTTAAATGATGAACGAACAGGCATCGTTTATGACTTCAGCCATAGAAAAGATGTTATTTTTAGTGAGTTACTTCTGCCTGAATCAGCATCTATTGACTTTAAAGAGCGGTCAGTATTATGGAATCAAGTCGAATTTTCAGAGCACAGACAAGATGCCCAAGTGTGCAAAGACATTGTTCTTGCCTTGCCAAAAGAGATTGATCTTATTCACCAAATTGAACTCACTAAACGCTTTGTACAAACCCATTTTGTCGAAAATGGCCTGGCTGCTGATGTGGCTATCCATGATCATGGGGATGGTAATCCACACGCACATATTTTAATCACCACAAGACGCATTGAAATAAACCGTCTTTCAAAATACAAGGCCCGTGATTTAAACCCAGCATTTGCTCGCAGCACTATTATTGAAAAAGAACTCTGGGGTGAGCGATGGCGAGAGTCACAAAATGCATTTTTCCAAGAAAAAAATATCGATTTATCGGTGGACTTAAACCACATTATCTCGGAGCGCCATCAGGGAAATTTTCGTGATTTATCCACGCATTATATGCACGAAGAAAATGAATTAATTCGCGACGCACGTATGGAAATAGCCCTCTTCCATGTTGATAATCTGATTAATCAAATTTCATTGATCAATAGTGTTTTTTCACGGCGTGACATTGAGCGTTTGCTATTTAAAACGTTCAGCAAGTCTGATAATCCGTCTCAATTCTTAAGCTGCGTTGAACAAATTCTCACCCATCGCGATGTAATTAAATTAGGGGTTAATGACCGTGGTATCGAATCTTACACAACACGCCACCAATACGTGCAAGAAGCAAAATTGCTGGAAAATGTGCAGCAACTACAAGCGCGTAAAAACCATATTTTTAACACTCCCATTGAGCATTTCGCAAATCTTCATCATCTAAATGACGAACAACGAGAAGCTTTTTCTTTTATAAGCCAAGACGATGATATTAGTGTCATGATTGGGCGCCCTGGCTCTGGTAAAAGTCATCTGTTAAAACCGATAAAAGAGTACTATGAAGCGCATGGCTGCCATGTTTTAGGTGCATCACTCTCTGGAAAAGTTGCTAAATCACTACAATCTGACACGGGCATTAACGCATCAACCATTGCATCACTCACCTATCGATTAAGCAAAGGGACATTAACACTTACCAAAAACCATATTTTGGTGATAGATGAAGCAGGCATGGTCGATTTTGCTAACATGGCCTATCTTTTAAATGCTGTAAACAATGCCCATGCCAAGGTGATTTTGGTAGGCGATCCTGCTCAATTAAAACCCATTAACAAAGGTGAAATATTTCGGGGGATTGCAGCTCGCACAGGCTATATTGAATTAGGTCAAATTAAACGCCAGCTTGATGAAGGTGACAGGTCTGCAAGCCTTCATCTTGCAAAAGGGAAAATTTCTGAAGCGCTTTCTCATTATAATAAAAAAGATGCGGTACATCTTGAAATGACACCTGAAGATGCATTAACAAAAATGGTTGATGCCTGGAAAAAAGATTTAAATAGCGAGTCTGTTAGATCACACGTCATGCTTGCTTTCACACGAGCTGCTGTTTCGTCATTAAACACTCAAGCACGTGTTGCTATGCAGGAAACAAAGCTCGTTTCAATGGATAGTTATGAATATTTTTCCGAAAATGGGGCCAGAAGCATCACTCTTGCTGAAGGCGATCGTATCTTATTGCGCCAGAATGATAAAACACTGGGGGTCCGCAATGGTGATTTAGCCACCATTAACGCAATTAACGATAATCAATTTTCAGCCGTCTTGGATAGCGGTGAAATTGTTACTATTCCAAAGTCATATCAATTTATTGAGTATGGCTATGCACTCACGGTACATAAATCTCAAGGCATGACCATTGATAAAGCAAGCGTATTGATAGATAGCATTTACTGGGATAAAAATTTAAGTTTTGTTGCTTTTACACGTCACCGTGAGCAACTCCAAATCTATGCTGATAAAAAACAACATCCAACACTTGAGCACCTCACCAAAACACTCGCACGCGAGTCAACGCGTGATAATGTGATTGATTGGCCGCTGGATTATGCTATTCGCTATGGGTTTGAACCAGATGGACTCATTGGTCGTGCGATCAACCGCATTGCCGGTGTGACAAACAATATCAAAGAAAAATGGAACTACCTGGTTCATTATGAAGCCTATTTAAAAGCATCTGATATGCAAAAGAGGGTTTCCGATCGAGAAACGTTGCGTGTGGTGGCAAAGGAAATTGCTGATTATCTCGATGAAAAATCCACCTTAGGCAGGAGTATTGCAAATCTTGAAAAAGAAGCTAAACAACAAGGGGCTGCTCCAACAACCCTTCCTGCATTTGAAACCATTTATGAGCAAAGTCTTGCCCGTGATAAGCGCGCTCACACAATTATTGCGTCTAACCGTCATGAATATAAAAACCTTAAAGATGTAGTGCCCATTATTAATACTATTAAACAAGATGCGGCGCGTTACGACCGTTTTCTAACGCTTAAAATGATTGCTTCGTCTTTCGATATGAAGCCAACGGATGCATTGATAATAAAAGCATCCAAGGTGGAGCTAAAGAAAGATTATATGCATATGATACATCTGGCGTCTAAACACAGCATACCTGTATTAAGCCTTTATCAAAAAGTAGAAGCTCTTCAAAAGTCGCATAGCCAAATGATCTTTAATCAGCTCAAAAAAGAATACCCTATTCTGATTAGATATGATCAACTTTTGATTGAACACCGCAAAACCTCTGGATTTAAGCGCGAGAAAATAAATCATGCCATTTTTATCAAAGCTTGCGAGATTATTGGCAATAAACCACTTTACGAACGACTGCAACGCGACTTACCAAAATTATCAATCTCTTTGACCACACGAGTTAAAGAGCATGGTAAAGATAGAGGTATTGATTATTAACTATCTAATAGGTGAGACATTTTAATTATCTAAGGCTGGAAAATCCTTGGGTTTCTTAGTAGAGAATAATATGATGTGGTAATACCCATTACCACATGCTTTTGTATGCTACCCATTATTGAAACCAAACGATTAATTGTTCGCACACCGAAACTGGGTGACGAAAAACCATTAAATCAAGCAATCAATGATTCATTATCCGAACTTCAACGCTGGATGCCCTGGGCAAGTGACCCAAGTATTGGTCCAACGATTCAGTTTGTTAAATCGGGTATTGAAACGTGGAAAAACGAGCATCAAAAAGATTTTCCCATGGTGATTGTTTATAAGGAATCTCAAAAAATTATTGGCGCAAGTGGTTATAATGACCGCAGCAATCCTTTGATTCCTTTTTATGAGATTGGCTATTGGCTTACCACAAAATATACTGGACAGGGCCTGGCAACAGAGCTAGTGTCTGCCTTAACACGCTATGCATTTGAAGGATTGCATGCCGCCAGAGTTCAGGTGATCACTCAGGCAGAAAATAGCAGAAGTGCGCGAGTCGTGGAAAAATGTGGCTTTTTACTGGAAGCAAGATTACAGAACTATTGCTTGGATTGCGAAACGGGCAAACCAGCAGATGATTTAGTGTATGCATGTTTTGATGTCAAAAGACTTCCTAATGTTGAAGTACGATGGAGGTATGATAAAACCCTTTGATCCACTCAAGACATTGTTATCTGGAGAACACCATTCACCTATCAAGATTGATAAGACCTTCTTGGGTCAATAAAATACTTGCTCAGCAGCTTGAAATAATCCTTTAGCTTGAAGATGGATAGGTACTTCGAATTGGTTGCTATACAACTGATTAATTTCAAAGTGAGCGCTATAAAGCGCGATAACCTCAGTTTCATCTAGGGGGGAGTTATTTGAATATTATTTGTAAGATATGCAATAATAACAAACTAACATATCAAATTCAGGACTTTAAAGGTTTGAGTTCTAATCAATAAATTAAACTAGACTTCAAGGATGACATGAAATCAACCGCTATTGTTTTTATTCTCGGCTCACTCCTCACTACGATTGGCTATTCTAATAATCAGATCAACCCATACCCATCGACGCTAACAAATGACTTAAAAAAACCAACAGGACAATATGGAGTTGGTTTTGAGGATTTTCATTGGGTTAATCAAAATGCCTGTCCTGATGTTAATTTTAACGGTAAAAATCAAGAGGATTTCAGTCCATGGAATACTCAACATTGTCATGAAATAGTAGCGCGTATTTATTACCCCACTAAGGCACAACACCAACCAGGCTCAGCTTATTACCCACCATTTATAGCATCTGCACAACAAGACATACTAAAGCAACTCCCAGCTATTTCCAAAACAAAACTGGAAAGGTTAACTAAAATTAAAAGTTTCTCACTTGAAAAAGCCGCAATTATAAAAGGTAAACAATTCCCAGTATTATTATTTAGCCCTGGATTTGGTTGTCCAACAGAGCTGTATGAAAATTTTATCACTGAATTAGTCAGTCATGGTTACATTGTCGTGGGTATCAGTACGCCATTTATTAATCTTGTTGCGTTGCCCGATGGCCATGTTGTTAAGGCTGCAGATTTTGCAAAGGTAACTGATAGAAGCAAAGCCGTCGAGGAGATATTTGTTCCCTTACAAACACAGGATTTAATTTATATCTATAAAAAACTACAGGAAGTCCACCCTGAAAACAGCCTATTCTCAAGTATGGATTTGAAGCATTTGGGTGCATTTGGGCATTCGATCGGCGCAGAGACAGTATCTAATGTTGCGTATACCAATCCAACCTGGTTTAAAGCGATTGTGCCTCTGGATATAGGAGTCAATAAAGGATACACATGGAAAACACTTAGTACTCCGGTGATGTATCAAATAAGCTCAACAAACCAGCTAGTCGCACCCTATCTCCCGGTTACCTTTGAATTAGCACGCAATGGATATTTAGTGGTTATTTCTCCTACTGAGCGAACTATTGGTTACAGTCAGCATATGAATTTTTCTGACTTGTCGACCTTGCAATATCAACCAGCGTATACTGAAAGTTTCAATGATTATAAAAAACAACAATTGGATGTGGAATTTGATTTTAAACTGATGTCCCATTATCCTACCCATAAAGAGACAACGGCTTTTCATAAAATAACGTATATATTATTTAAACAAAAAAATGCATGGCACCTCGTTGTATATTTTATAGATCCCCATCACACGACTGTACCCATGTATTTCGATATCAATAAAATTAATGGCTTGCCAAATGCTTTATCTGCATTACCCAAGAAGCCCATTGAGTCATTATCAGATTCTGAAATTGAACCTATTAGGAAAATAGTAGTATCACTTATAGATATAATGTCAGGAGCCCTTGGCACCGGAAATGGTTGGGATATAACCGATTCCATCAACACCTATTTAGTTCGGTTTTTCAACATGTATTTGAATGGCGAAGAAAATCCAGCATTTAAGAAATGCATTCCTTTGCATAAGGATACCTATATGAAATGTGGGCCAGCTACCGCATAGCCCACACAAAATTAGTCGTTATTTAACTTTGCCACAGTTAAAATATTGAGGCTCTCATCAGGTATAAGCGGTTGGCCTTCCATATCATACTGGTTTAGAACCACAAACCCATTTTTTTCCAGTATAACTTTCAATTCTTTAGATGTGTATGTTTGGAGGCTAAATGTATTTGTCTTGTACTCTGTTTCGCTATCAGCCTTAATGATCGTATATTTATCATGAGAAATAAGCAGGCCCTTTCTCCTGTCAATTTCTGAATATTGCTGATTACGAAATTTAACGCCATCAACAACCGTTTGAATATCCATCTTGAAGTCTTTCACGACTTCCTCTGTCAGAGCTTGTAAGTTAAAGATATCAAAAATATATATGCCGCCAGGATTTAAGTTGTGGCGTATATTTCGGAGGGTCTTTTCAAAATCGGACTTACTGACATGACCAATAGCACTAAATATGGTAATGACTGCGTCGAACTGCCCAACTTTGATGTTACGCATATCACCTTCAAGGAACTGTACACCAAGCTTCATTTCCTTTGCTTTATTCTGCGCAATTTTTATCAAATAAGGACTTAAATCACCTCCTGTAATTTTATAGCTCTTCTGAGCCAGATATAATACCTGCGAACCAGTACCACAGGTCATATCCAGGATCGTCTTGACTCCTTGTGCTTTTAAGAGTGTTTCAATTAATGCATTTTTGGACTCAGTTTCATCATTAATATTATGTGCATCAAAAAACTGTGGTAATTGTTGGTATTCTATTGGTAGACCAAGCTTGTGTTCTTTGTTCATTGTCTTCTAACTCCGGCAACGCCCTGATTAGTTTTATTTTATAAATCCACTGGACTGATGATTCCAATAATTATAATAAGCGCCCTTCATGGCCAATAATTCTTGATGTGTTCCTGACTCTGCAATATGGCCTTTTTCAAGCACTATAATTTTATCCATCGCTTTTAAAGTAGATAATCGATGCGCAATAATTAAAGCTGTTTTATCAACCAGCAATATATCCAATGCCTCCTGTATCGCAACCTCTGTCGCAGAATCTAACGCGGAAGTTGCCTCATCAAACAATAAAAGTGGAGCGTTTTTCAAAATTGCTCGTGCAATCGCAATACGTTGTCTTTGGCCTCCCGAGAGTTTTACCCCTTGCTCACCGATGATCGTTTCATATTGATACTCCAGAGAAGTAACAAAGTCATGACATTTGGCTTTTTTGGCAGCATCAATGACCTCCTCTTTACTAACAGGGCCACAACCATAAGCAATGTTGTCATAAATACTGCGATGAAATAGGTTTAAATGCTGGGGAACAACGGCAATTTGGCTACGCAAAGAATCCTTAGTAAAGTCAACGAGATTGATGTTGTCAATTTCAATACGTCCATGATTGGCATCATATAATCTCATAATGAGTTTCATTAATGTTGTTTTTCCAGCGCCTGAGCTCCCCACAATCCCAATCTTTTGCTTAGCGGGAATGGACAAACTAAAATGTTCAAAAACAGGTGATTGCCTTGGATAAGCGAAGGTAATATCCTTGATTTCAATATTTCCGTTAGTAATTTGATGGCTAGATGCATCCTCCTTATCGGCCACATCAGGTTGATGCTCCAATAGGGTTAACCCGTCTCGTAATAAACCAATATTAAAAATAAACTGTAAAAAACAATTACCAAGGCTACTGGTTAAACCAGCAATAGCTGTTACCGCAGTCATGACGAATACCATTTCACCAATGCTCACAGTATTGTTTTTATACCCAATAACGGAACCTATAAGGTAAAATGCAACGAGTGCATTCATTGCAAGATGCTGTAAAAACATGACCTTATTGGCATGACGATTACGAAGCTGTTCTTTGTCAATCAAGTCATTCATGTTGTGGTTAAGGAGCTTTGTCTCCTGGTCAAAAGTGGCATTATGAATAACTGATTGAATATTCGTAATAACATCTACAATATGGCCATTAAAAACACTGCAGCTATCTGCAAATGCAGTGGCTTTTATTTGACCTACATTGGCCGATTGATACGTATAAATAATAATAGCGATCCCCCAGGCCCAGAGCACAATGCCAAAATAAGGGATGACAGTAGATAGTAAAACTCCAGTGATCAGGATCGCTAAGGATTGGGGGAAAATCGTAAAAAATAAATTAACGATGATTGGCTCTAATCCTATACAAGCATTCATCACTTTATTTGATAAAAATCCTGATTTTTTTGCCTCAAAATAATCGACGGGCTGTTTACCCAAGTGAGTAAATAGTTTGTTGACCATCACTGATTTATAGGCAGGAACACTAAGAAGAGAAAACAACCCGTTAGCATAGTAGCCAACACTCCGTAACACATGGATGGTTACATATAAGCATAAAGGGACAAGAACTAATGGATATATAGAAACAGAGTCAAATCCAAGTGTTTTTATTCGGTCAATAATCACGCCAAACAAATAGGACATATACGGTAATGTAAATGCCCAAAATACACCAAATGCAACAAAGAAGAAGGTGTTGGCTTTGTGTTGGCGCATGTAATCGAATAATAAGCTCAACACACTTGATGTCTTTTTATCAAAGCTCTGTATCATAACTCTTTTCCAACAGCTGTATCCTGAGGATCACTTTCATAACCATCTGGATCATCAAAAGGAATATCGATATATCCATTCAGCCTATAAAACTTTAAAGTGGCTGGTGAAGACTCAATATGGAGACTTTTATATCCTTGGCTTTTAAGCCATTTTTCACATAAAGCCAAAAATTGGCGCCCAAATTGAAGCACCATTCACCTATCATGCTTGATATGATCTTCTTGGGTCAATAAATAGACTTGCTCAGTAGCTTGAAACAACCCTTTATCTTGGAGATGGATAGGTACTTCGAATGGTTTGCTATACAACTGATTAATTTCAAAGTGAGCGCCATAAAGCGCTATAACCTCACTTTCATCTACAGAGAATGGCGGCCCTTGCATCTCGGCTTGATTATACATCGTTGTAATTAAAAACATTGTTGTCGCTGGCGTCATCAATTCAATTAAATGCTCAGAGTAAGATTTACGAGCATCTTTAGGTAAGGCAATTAATGCTGCTCTATCATACACTGCATCTATTTTATCAAGAACTGTTCGATCGAACTTAAAAAAATCACCGCAAAAAATGGTAATCTCATCACTGCTATATAAAATAAAATCTGTCCGTTCCGTTATTTTGACAGGGATTTTATTTTCTTTAAAAAAAGTACTACAAGCAACTTGACTAAGCTCAACACCAATCACCTGATACCCTTGTCCTGCAAGCCAGAGCATATCAATGCTTTGACCACACAGAGGCACAAAAACACGGCAGCCGGGCGTAAGTTTTAACGATGAAAAATAGCGTTGCATGAGCTTATTAGGCTGCGATTGATTAAAGCCAATTTCTTTGGATTGCCATTTTCGATGCCAATATTTTTTATCCATTCTTCTAAGAATCCCTAGTCAATTGCAACACATGCGGTCATAAACTCTTTCAATCGACCGCTGAGCCTCCCCTGCTTTTGAAACGATAGAAATTTCACTTTGTCACAGGCGAGCCTCAACCTATATTGCGCTAATGCTTCATAAACGAACCATAATATCTGCGCCACCGCGAAAGCATCTAATAAATTTCTTTTAGACTCAACCGTCATATAATTTTTAAGACAAGCATCCATAAGACATAGGTAAGCATCATCTTCCTCTGTCAGTGCATGATAAAGCTTTGCCTGTCGCAAACAGCCTATCGATGAAAAAAAGGGATGAGTAATCACTACTTCACCTAAATCAATGAATGTAATATTTTGCGACATATCGTCTACAAGTACGTTATTGTCATGGAAATCACACTGAACAAGGGTTTGTTTGACAGAATAGCCAGATAATTTTTTACATAAAATGGAAACCCTTGGCAGCAACACCTCTAATTCACTAATTTCTATATCTGATAGCCCATCTGCTATCAATATGTCTTTTTGTGAGAGCAATTGCGCGTATAAACCTGGTAATTTATCTAATCGCCAATCGGGAACACCTATATCAAGAAAAATATTGGCGTGATCTGCAACGACTAATTGAATCGATGTAAATTGATCAATGGCTTTGCAAAGCAATGCTGCATTGAAATGCTTTTTCAACATTTCTCGCAATGGGCTACCCGCGTCTTTCATTAAAAAACAATTTAATTCAGCATTGTGAGCGATAACTTCAGGAACAGGCGCATGAAATTGATCATGCAAAATTTGGGTGATGCTAGCCTCCAATGCAAGCAGAGCTGGCGTGTGCTTCAAATAGATGTGCCCATCAGATGTTTCAAAGCGGGCCACATGTGACCAAGGGGTGTTTAACACATTTTCTGGCAGTTCGCTTTTTAGCGTGTAGCCAAGAGATGTAAGGCATTTGCAACCCCATTGGTAAATTGCTTTATTCAGAATGTCATTTTCCCACACAGGCTCGGTTTGCACAGATCAACCTTCCCTCGAATAAATATTGTTTTTAAACAGAGGCTCAAACCCAAGTTTTTGATAGACCCCAAGCCCCGAATCGGATGACTCTAAAAAGCAATAGCGACCGCCTAAGCTTTTTGCCTCTGATAACACATAACGCATGAGATGCGTTGCGTATCCTTTGCCTTGAAATTCAGGCAAAGTGCCCACATCGTCTATCCTTGTAATGCCATTGTTCAGTGATAGGGTAATCGATGCGATTGGTTTTTCTTGTTTGTATAGGCTGAAATGGCGGAGATCAATGTTATTTTTTAAAGCATTTTCATGGGTGTTTGCATAGATCGAACAAATTTCGAAAGTGGATTCAAATGCGCCAATCAATGGCAGCATCCAGTCATTTAATTGATCATTATTCGCTTTGATCATAGTCTCAGCATCAAAACTGGCAGTTTTATCAATTGCAAATTTATCTAAATTCGCAACCATTGAAACGGATTTGCTTTTCTGGGGATAGCCCATGGTATTTAAAATACCCGTTATTTGAGGGGTGCAGAGTATTTGGGGGATGATAACATCAAAAGAAAGATTATATTGGTCGTAAAACTGCTTTCCTTCGATTAAAATTTTATCAAGAGCAGCTGTATTTCTGGTAATGTAAATAAAATTTAGTTGAGCCTCACCAGTCATATAGGCATTAGCCCCATCGTCTAGGTTCAAGCATTTTGAGGAAATACCTCTGAAAAAATAATCCTCAGCTTGGTGATATAAATTTATCAAGTCAGTCATGTTTTCATCAAGAGTGGTTTTCGGAGATTTCGATAACAATTTTAAGCGGAGCTAGTGATATAATCATAGGGTTATTCTTAAAATATCCGTTGGATTGTGGGCTAAATAATTTTCACAAATTAACTCAGCATCTTCTGTCCTATATAAATGATTTAAGCCAGGCTTCAAAGTTTCTAATAAGACCATACTGGCTCTCATTTCTGCGCTAGACAATCGTTTAATTTCTTGGAGTATTTGACGCCCTGCCCCTAAACCACGATACGCAGCATCAACATAGATAAACCATATTTCACTGGTTTGTAATTTATCTTGCCAGCCTTTTCTTATTTGACTATCCGTGAGTTCCTTATCAAACTCTTTGTATTCAATTCGGAAGGCACCCACAATAAGATCACCATAAAAAACCAGATGGATTTTATCAGCATTTTCTGCCAGATATTTTTTACGATCCACTATCGCTTGTTCGCGAGTTTTATCATTATCATGGATATAACCCCATTCATCCGTGAACCAAGTGGTTACCAATTCGAGACATTTTGCAAAGAGAGAACCATCATGGACTTTGTTTAGTGTCGTAAATTTCAAATCAGGCTTAGCTGAACTAAAAAGAAGCATTGACATTCCTCTAAAAATTAATTGCACTATTGTAGCACACAAAGAGTACTGTGTTGCCAAAATCCGTTCCGATATTGAAATCAGGCAATTGTTGTAATTAAATACAACAAGAGTACAATGCGTACTTATTTTGTTAATTAAAGAGGCTTTAAGATTATGGGCGAATTAATAATTCAACAAACCCAAAAGGGGAAAATGGCCATAATGGATAATGCTGGCGGTTTGGACGGCCATAAATGGAAAAGGCTGGCTCGTGATTTAGAAAATAGCGCCGATATTAAGATGTTGATACTTAAAGGTTCGTATACTCTTTCAGAGAGTGAAGAAATGCTTGCCGCCCTGCGGGCAAATCAGTCTCTTGAGTGCGTAACATTGAGAGACTCTTCGATTGGCAACTCTTTGTCCAATGTTATTGATTCATTATCTGCAAATAAAAAATTGAACTACTTGCTACTGTCAACTTTCAAAGAGAACAACGGGGTTCTAGGGGATATAGATGATGCTTTTATGTCTTCACTAGCCTCTTTAATTACTAATAACTCTGGATTGAAGCGCTTAAACTTGGAGAATATTTCCTTTACTAATGAAAATTTTTTAGTGCTTTGTCAAGCCCTCGCTACAACACTTCATTTAAGAGAATTAGTCTTGATAAATATCACTCTATCGCCAGAGAATAGACAGAGATTAATTGATGCCTTGAGTGCGAATTCACGTATTAGGGTTTCGATGGATAATTGTGGTAGAGAGCTAGAGCTGGCACTCAATTATAATCCAGATTCTTTTTATCCCGGCCTTTCTTCACCGAATTATCCATGGCTACTTCTACGCGACGGAGATATACGTCCCCAGCAATATAGTGACTCACTAGCACGGTCGGCGGCTGCTGCGGCTTCTGCTACTCATACGTTGTCGTTCCCACCGCTGCAATTAAGGGCAGCAGCAAATGTAGCCCCACATGCTGCGTTTATGCAGCATGCTGCTATTCCCCCTGCTAATCTTGCAACCGAACCAACCTCTTCCTTTTCACAGGGCTAGTCTATAACATAAAATGCTTACTTCTTATTTTTATAGCCTTGATACAAGGCTATTCCTAATTCAACCAGGGGTCAGAATCAAGGGTGCCCCCATATATGTAAATCTTTATCCATAAATTGCATCCTCAATAATTCTTTTTTGTATTAATGCCTCAGGGCTGTTTTTATCTGCTATCTGGCACAATTCAAAAGTTGCCTTCCATAAGGTCCAGGCTTTTGCGCGAAGCCAAGTGTCCTCATCTAAATTCATCTCTTGGACAAAAATGTCACGTGCTTTTCCATTAAGGAAAGTCCATGCGATCACAAGATCGCATGCAGGATCACCTAAAGCCACACCGCCAAAATCAATAATAGCGGATAGCTTGCTATTTTTAAGCAGTATATTACCGATCGCAAAATCGCCGTGAATCCATACGGAAGGTCTATCCCATTTTGTCTTACAGGCACGCTCCCACAGTTCTAACGCTTTACCCTCATTGATAACAGTTGATAGCTCTGAAATTTGTTCTCGGGTGCCTTTATCGTAAACACTGACATGATCGCCCCGCCACCAATTATGCTGGCCTGGAGCTGGTCCATCGACATCGTCGATGCTTTGTAGCTCTTTTAAAAACCTTGCTAAATCAGATGCAAGCCTTTCTAAGCAATCATTATCTAAAATGAGAAGGTTAATACTCGTTCCTTCTAACCATTTGTAAATGGAGAATGGGTATGGATAGTCTTGTGATGCAGCACCCATTTTGATTGGAACAGGAATACTGACGGTTAAGTGGGACACTAGCTTCGGTAATAAGGCCTGTTCTTTAGGCACTTTCAAAGCATAAGACTCCGCTGTTGGCATGCGGATTAACATGTCAGGCCCTAAACGATAGGTACGATTATCATGACCTTGTTTTTCAACTGATGTAATGGGTAAATGAGCATATTCTGGAAATTGCAGAGCTATGAGCTTACGCGCAAGATCAAGGGTAATGTTGAATGGTTGATGAGTGTTGGTCATAGCACTACCTCCATCACGGTTACAGGATAAGATTTAAACTCATCCATACCGATTTTCTTCCACCCAAGGCGTTGATAGTACTCTGGTATCGTAGGATCAAAAGCAAACAAGTAAAGTTTTTCAAAGCCAAGCTGTTTTGATTTTTCTACCGTAGCATCAATTAGAAGCTTACCAATGCCCCGCTTTTGGTAATTTTGATTAACAACCAATGAACCAAGCCATGGGGTAAGATCGGGGCGAATGCCATCGTTTTCTCTTAAAGAACACATACCAACGGGTGTTTCATCATCCAAAGCAACAAAGGTTATTGGCAAATCTTGATCACTTAAATGATCGGAAAATCTTGTGATGACACGCTCAATAGGAATATCAGGCAACCAAATTTTTCCCAAAGCACTATGCCAAATATTTGCAAGCGTAGGTATAACCCGGGGATGATTTTTGAGAAGGTCGATTTTGATCATAATTTACCTTCAATAATTTTTATGACTTCAGGCACGACCGTTTGTAACCGCAGAATCGTTGCTAAAGTCTGATTAACCTGTTCAATCCCTATAGCTTTATGTTCAGAATCACCAGGAACACAGGATCGATCTATGTTATAAACTAACCAGCCAATCCAACTAAAAGCGCCATAACAAGCAGCGACAATATGATCCTTATTAATAGTGCCACCAGCTTTTTGATAGGCACTTATCATTTTGAAAAATAGATTCTTATCAAAATCACTGGTAATACCGCTCCAATAAAACGCTGTGTTGATGATGTCATAAGTGGGATTAACTTTACATGCAGATTCCCAATCGATCAGGATTGGACTATTGTTGATGTCCCACAAAACATTCTTTTGGTCCAAATCGCCATGACTGACAATAATCTGTGTTTTTAAAATTGGTATTGCCTTTTGATACGATTCGTTAGCTGCCAATATATTTTTCTGGTTTTTCCGTAAATCTACGACAAAAGGACAACCAAAATTTTCAGCCTTGTCGAATAATTCAAGAATATTTTTTGTTGCGTGGGTATAGAACTCTGGCTGAATGATTTCATGCTCATCTAAATCAAGACAATGTATGTTGGCTAAGATAACAGCTATTTTTACAGCATGCTGTTCTGACACAGTGTGTTGATCTAGTGCTTTTGCATCAACCCATGGATACACTAGAAAGCCAATCCCATCTATTACGAAGAGATGTTTGCCGGATTGTGCGATAGCACAGACGCCTGGGATGCCTTGTGCTACAAAGCGTGAGGCAATTCCTTCACTCAATTCATACTTTTTAATGACTTGCTCATTTTTCAGATTAATGTCTTTTGATAGCTGCTTTACCGCATAAGAGCCTTGATCGGTATCGAGACGCCACATGATGTGGAGTAACCCGCCATATACTCTTTCTGGCATTCGTACTGGCTGTCCAAGGTTAAAGTGCTGGCCTAAGTGTTTGAGATTGTTGTGATTCATCATTGGGGTATCGCTTGTTTGAGAAAGACGCATAGAGATATTGCTTTTAGCATTAGTCGTTTTATCCATGGGTATCAAAAGTAAAAACGTTCATTGCATAAGGTTCAGGATTTTCTGCAGTCTTTAGCTCATCTTTTGTTTTAAAAATCTCCGTGTAGTCTCCTTTTGAAATATCAGAGATAATTTTACGCCAAAATTTTACTGCTTTTATATTTTCTGGCATTACAGCTATTGACCATTTCCCTGGATGTTTTTGAAGTATTTCTCTGGCAACTGTGTTCGCAATACCTTTTCCTTGAAATTTAGCAAGAATGAAAAATTCTCCCATGTTCCAATCGACAGGTTCAAGCACAGGCATTTTATCCAATAGAACAAAGCCCGCAATTTCATCCGAAACCCTGACTAAAAAAGCTTTCTCATCAGGATTTTCAAAATAGTGCTTAAAGTCTATACATTCGAATAATCCACCCTCAGGACATTCCCAGCCCATGTAAGCGGTTCTATCGTATACGTAAAACCTAGCCATGTTTTGAATGGTGGGGTAATCAGCAATCGTTGCAGGCAATAATCTAACATTAGGCACAAATCGTCTAATCAATAAATGATGCGATTTGCCTGCGCCAGAAACAGCATCAGACTGCTCCAAGTACATTTTCATCCCTTCATGGCTAGTCTCTGCAGTCCTAAAGTCTTTTGGGGCATCTGATTTATATCCATCCCAAAATAACCCGTCATAGGGTGCTAGAATTTTATTCGCCAATGATTCTAAGGGAACAGAGCTGCCTGTTTGAAAAAGGCTTTCAAACGCTTCAGTAAAATCCACAGCAAGACCAGGGTTGTCTTTTTTTAGGTAACGGATCATTGATTTGCCACTTGCGCACCACTTATTTTGGCTTCTAAAGTAGAATTGCCCAAGGGCTTCAAACAGCCAAGCTGCGGATGCAATTTGCTCATCGCGTGAGGCTGGGCATTTTATATCATCTAACACATCGGTAATTAAAAACCGCTCATTATCAATTTGTTTTTTATCCCATACGGCGGGCCCTGTATTTAAAACTTTTTGAGCAAGTGTTTTAATATTTTCTGAAAAAGCGCTGGGGTCCGTAACGATTCGTCCATTCAAAATCATATAGCTCAGGCCAGAAATACCATTTCCAGCTCTTGATTCTTCAAAAAAATAGCGCAGTGTATCCGTATCGTGAATAAAAGCATCAATCGGCCATCCATCATAAACAAACGCTTCACGATAGGCGTGAGGTATCGCATCAAAAACAATGACAAGGTCAAGATCAGAAGTGCTTGTTCCCTGATCTTGAGAAACTGATCCCGCCCAAAAAATAGCCTTAGCATTTGAATAACGCTCTTGTACCAATTTTTGTATAGTGCACAACGGATCAGGTCGACCTGTTTGCTCGCGAATCATCCATTGCTCACCTGTATCTGATTGCTCCTTGATCTTCTTAAAACCAGCTTTTTCATATGCCCTGATAGCGGCAAGGTTAGTATTTTCCGGATCAGCGAAGACATGAGTATATGAATTGCCATGTTCTTTTAAACACTGTTCGATAGCCTGAGACCCGAGGCCCTGTTTTAAATAAGATTCTTCGCCTATCAATACATCAAAGGCAGCAAGATTTGAAGGTAGGCCAGTTAACGGCTTTGAGCGTGCAAAATCATAGGCATTATAAATTTGGATGTAACCTATAGGCACGCTGTCTACGCAAATAATGCAGGCTTTGATCGTTTTAGCAATGCCGTTTTCTAGCTTATATCCCTCAACGTAATTGGTATATTTTTTCCGGATTAATTCTGGAGTCCATTTCACATCTTGACCCCACCACGCTTTAACGTGCGGTGTTTCAAGCCACTTCAGTAGCAATGGAAAATGGGATTCAGCTAATGGAGTGAAAGTGATTTTCATAGTATATTAATCTCTTAAATACGTGTTAATTTTTTAAGATTTGCAAAGATATTCATGCTGAATGCAGGCAAGCCAGCTTAAGATTCTATCTCAAAAACGGCTATACAGAAATGCCGTTTAATGATTCCGAAGGCCACGAATCTCATCCAAACGATATCCCAATCGGTAAGGTGTTATGAACAACCAAATTCAAGTAAGGCATTATCAAGATGGTGATGCAAAGTTTTTAAGCCAAATTTATTACAACACCATACATATTGTTAATGCAAAAGATTACTCAAAAGAGCAGCTAGATGCTTGGGCTCCATGGTCTTCAGTACAAGATTATAGCGGGTGGAAAGAAAAACTAGAAAGAACTAGGCCATTTGTCGCGCTAATAGGCGAGACAATAGTTGGATTTGCAGAATTTGAGCTAAATGGCCATATCGATTGTTTCTATGTGCATCATGAATTCCAAGGTTCTGGTATTGGCAGTGCACTTATGCGTGAGATAGATACAGAGGCGAGAAAAAAATCATTACCCCGGATTTATGCAGAAGTCAGCATTACAGCTAGGCTATTTTTTGAAGCGAAAGGGTTTCATGTTGTAAAACAACAGACTGTTACGACTCGTGGTGTGGAGTTGATAAATTTTGTTATGGAGAAGCGCCATCAGAACTTAAGGTTCCTTTCGGCAGACGATATCCCCATTCTTGTAGAAGCGTTTAATGCTATTGGCTGGAGCAAGCCCTCTTCATTATTCGAGGAGTATTTAAAAGAATCAGAAGCTGCTAAGCGGTTGATTTGGGTAGCCTATATTCATGATCGGTTTGCTGGATACATCACTCTCAAATGGCAATCACAATACGAGTCATTCGCAAGTGACCACATACCCGAAGTCATGGATTTGAACGTGCTGCCACCTTTTCGGAAGGCTGGAGTGGGTTCAATGCTTCTCGATATTGCAGAAAATGAAGCGGCAACTAAAAGTGACATTGTTGGTATTGGTGTTGGACTTTATGCGGGTCACGATGGCGGCTATGGTAGCGCTCAAAGACTTTATGTCAAACGCGGCTATGTGCCTGATGGCAGAGGCGTTACTTACAATTACGAGCCGACTATCCCCGGAAACAGCTACCCACTCGATGACGATCTGGTGCTTTGGTTCACCAAGAAATTGAAATGAGATATTTATGGAAAGTATTTTAAATTACCCCTTGACCCTCACTTTACTTGCTTCGCGCATCTTTGAGTTGAACTTTGGGGGTCGAACTTTGGGGGTTACTTTTTGCCTTAGAGCCCTAGCACTAACCATCGCTGGCCAATTTAATACAACCCCATTTATAACAATACTTTGAGCAACAAACAATTAATAGAGAAGAAGTCGTATAGTGGCCTTATTCAAGCATTCATCGTTATGTTGTATTACCAAAAAGCTTTTGAAGAGAGGTTTGGTGAGTGATAACTCCTGGTTGCTTGCAACCAGGTTTGCTGAACTCAGAGCTGGGAGAGTATTAGTTCCCAATCCCTATTATTATCGGAGAGCAGGATTAATCTCTCTCCAAAGCTCTTCAAGCTTACCATGAATGTTCCCAAATTCAACATTTACATGACCTATTAAAATGCGTTCGTCAAGCGAAAGAGCCATAAAGCTTTCATCAGCTTTTTGATTGTGATGCTCATCGACCTTATCTTTGGTCTCATAATACATGTCCAAAATAAATTGATGCGAAAAGTAACCCTCGTTAAGCATTGCTTGAATCTCCTTGATAGTCTCTAATGACCAAGCCATATTTCCGGGGTTTTTTAAATCAATTCCCATTATTTTTCGTCTCATTGAATCTTCTTGTCTCCTCTGAGACTCTTGGGCAGACGGGGTCGCTCTAAACATAATTACTCCCTACAAAATTAGATGTTTCAACATATAAGTGTTTTATAATAATACACACACACCATTAATCTGTCAAAATTCAAACATAATGATGTTTAAATGGAGGAGATATTACACTGAAGAATACATTGGTTTTTTAATCAATACACTCGGAAAGCTCAGCTTTATATGTCAGCGTATCCTTTATAATTGAGTCCATTCGAGTGAAAGCATGATACTTAATAGTTTGTGTCGGTATAAATGAAGCATTACAAGAAAGCCCAGCCATAGCCGATTCTTTATACCAAATCCATTGGCGCGCTTTAACAGGGGCAGATCCTGAGCGTATAACCAATGAAATATATGATGGCATTTTCATGACTTCATCAGGTCGCATAAGAGGAATGGCTTGATACTGAATACTTTTACCATTGCTGCTACCAGCCTGTTGATTAGACACAGAATACGTCACCACACGTTTCGTACGGGTGCCTAACATTTTACTTATGAACTCGGCATCCCCTATATCCTCTGTTGTGTAGGCTACCTTCGTTTTAATATTTGTAAACGCCTTAGCCTCGTCATGACTATATTTTTCATAGGTCTGGGCAATGTATTGAAACATAAGCACACACCGTACTCTATATTCGCGTAGCAATTTTAATGATCGTCTTAAGCGCTCTAGTCGCCCTAATGAAGAAAATTCATCGATTAAACAAAGTAACGGGTATGGCTCTTTGACGGCATCAGGGATTTCTTTAATCATGAACGATATGAGTTGCTGCCAAAAGAGCGTTAAGAGTGGCGACAAGCGCTCCATATCTTCATCGGTAAAGCCTAAGTAAATTGTCATTTTTTTGCGTCTTAAATCCCGCAAATCAAAATCGCTGCTATTTGTTGCCGCGTCTATTATTGGGTCGTCGAATAACTCAAAATACCCCATGAAACTAATGAGTACATTTCCTCGTGTTTTCTCAGGCGTATTGATGTAAGCATAGCCATTACGATAAAAATCAGCATCGTAATGATCCGTGTTATCTAATAAGTCCGCTAACCACCCATCAAAATTATCCCGCTTCACTAAACGGCCTATTTCGCCAAACGTTGTGGGCCTATCGGGTGAGTCTAATAGAAATAAAAGCAGTGATTTAAACAACTGCCGGCTTGTTTGAGCCCAAATAGGGTCCCTCACATTATCTGGCATAAAAATATGCGCGATGCGCTGAATCTCCGTCATGCGCGCTCCTTTGTCGCTTGGAATAAAATCCAGTGGGTTGTAACGGTGTGTGACGCCTGAAAGTCGGGATGGTGCAAAGCAATAACAATCATGGCCTAATACTTTTTCTCGATAACCTGATGTGGTGTCAAAAAGTGTAAACTTCACATCATTGCAGACCACCGAATAGGGGTAATGAAATAAATTGGGTATGGTGATACTGCGTGTTTTACCACTGCCACTCGGTGCAAACACCAATACATGCTCAAAGCCATTGGAATAGATGGGCGCGCCTGCTTTTTTACCAATGATAATGCTTTGCTCCTCACGCTTAAAAAACCCTGCACGGTGAACCTCAAGTTCAGATGCAAAATGTGCATCGCCTAACACTTTATTTGCAGGGCGCACGCGTTCTAATAAAAAATAGCATGGAATGAGGCCTACCAAAACAAGGGCTACTAATTCAGACATAAGAAAATGGGCGAGCTCTGCTCTGTCATGGATAAAATCATCTAAAAACCCTAACCATTCCCAGCATAGAATAGGGGTGACATTGTCCACCCATTTAAAGATTAAAAAACCAAGAATAAAAGCACTTATAAACATGGTCACAATAATCACACCAAGGCCGGCAATGTATCTACGTATCCCTCCGACAAGAAAACCACGTAACAATATTATCGGAATTAATACCATGGCCCCACTTAGCACCACTTCACGATACAATCCATAACCTAATACGTTTACAAACGACCATGGCCAAGGCGCGTTCGGAAGATGTAGCCATTGAAACGTTAAATAACTTAAAAGTTCGCCTATAAAAAGAACGCTGATTAAACCAATCAATAGCTTTAATTTTTGAGGTTCAACAGCTAGCGTTTTTGTAATAGACATAAGATACCCCCCGCCCTGCACTTGTTCTTGTCATTTGGATGATGATGTCGATGACCTCGTGCAATTCCCGATGAATATCCTCATCACGCATGCTGGGTACATTGTTCAATTTGTACATTTGCGTCATGCGCATGAAAGCAACTCGTGGGTTTGGTGCATGAATAGTGGTGATGGAACCTGCGTGTCCTGTTGAGCAGGCGCTAATAAGGTCAAGAATTTCGCGTCCCCGCGTTTCCCCCATTAAAATCCTATCAGGACGAAGTCGCAGTCCACACTGCACCAAATCTTGCATGGAGAGCTTAGGCGATCGTCCCTCTAAACCTTTCAGTGCTAATAAAGCGACTCGGTTTTGATGAGGAATATCGATTTCATAGGTATCCTCAAGCGTAATAATGCGCTCATGTACCGGAATATGTGCGGCGCACGCATTTAAAAATGTGGTTTTTCCTGATGATGTTTCGCCTGAAATCACGATGTTTTTTTTAAAGATAACCGCGAGTGCTATAAAATCAGCCCAAAGACTTGCCTGATAGAGGCGCCTTAGCTCACTTTCCTGAGACGTGAAGTAGCTCTCATTACTTGCGTGAATATCAAAAGGTTGCGTCCGGCTATAAAAAGCCGAATGTCGATAATCCTCTAATGTCTGCTTTTTTATGGAAGGACGTCTAATTGATAATGTATAGAATTTAGATGCCGGAGGGGTAACCAATTGCACCCGTGACCCGTCCTGCAAATTCCCCGATAAGATAGGTGACTCACCACTTAAATGTTGTCCGTTTTCATTGGCAATAAACGTAAACAAGCGCCTTATGTGTTGAGCATCGAGCACCTTCATTTCCAGGCGCTCCATGATGCCCTGTCGCTCTACAAAGACTTCACCCGGCCTATTAATTAAAATTTCTGATACATTTTTTTCATCTAACAGTGATTGAATTGGGGTCAGTAATCCTGCGGAGCCGGGCATAAAATGGGTGGTTATCGTTTCCATACTCCCCTCTTAGCAAAGATGCTAGGCGTTACTGACTGCTTGGCACTTCCTACCCCGCTAAAATCCAAGTCATGCGCGACAAACACATTAATGCGGGTGCCCTGATTAATTTGCATGGTGGGTTTTATCATCATGTCCTGTTCTAGCATTTGAACTCCACCCTGCTGAAAACTGTTCGCTATTTGCATACGGTATTGCGAGCGTGAGTTAAATTCATCTTGGCCATTAACCCCATTTGTAGCGGCAAAGGTACCTAACATGGATAATAATGCACCGCTTCCAAAGCGCTCTAAGAAATGCCTGTTTACAACATCAGCCCCCTGTCCTGCTCGCCCTAATGTGTCGGTACCTGGACTATTGAGTGTCACAGTCACACCATTACTCATTTGGACTCGATTCCAAACCACCAGCAATCGACTTTGGCCTTGAACCACGTTTGCATTAAATTGCCCGACCAGAGTCGCGCCTTTTGGGATTAATAAATTTCCTCCTTCCAATGAGTAAACATCGCGGGTCGTAATAGCACGCGCCATACCCGGTAGCTCTGAATTAATAGCCGTTTCAAGCGTAGCTGGAATCAGCTCCCCTGCAGGCACCGTGAATTCTGGATGAGGAAGTCGTTTGGCACTAACGGATACAATGTCATCTTGTTGATTCACAAAATTCGCATTAGCATTGTTAGCGGTCAAAGTAGCATTCGTACTCTTTGCCCCTGTATCAGGAGTTACTTCTGAAGAGCCCGCATTCCCTGATTCTGTTGTAAACGCCAATGGTGCGTTCATGCGTGCTGACATCTCTTGGCTTATATGGGGGACACGCGCAATATTCTCGCGTAATTTCGGTGGATGGTTATCTCGTTTGACAGGCAAATTAAGCCCTCGCTGCAACGCTGCTGTTTGTTCTTTCATGTGCGCAATGAGCTGTAAATTTTGGGACAACGTAGCATTAGGCGTGTTTATCTCCTCCTGTTCACTTTCATGGCGCATACTATGGCGTGCAGGCATAAAACTCACCATGACAAATATACCGCAACCCAAAATAAGACATAAAAAAATCGCCTTATCTTTTACTTTTTTAAATTGATGATTCGGAGTAACTTGTGAGCGTGTACTCGCAACCGTTGTGCTTTCATTTTTTGATATGTCGTCATGGGCCATGCCTATCTCCTACCTAGTTTTATGCGGTTGATTTCATTGGTGTTGAAAACGGATGTAACCGTGCCTCCACTTCGCAAGGTAAATTGGGGTGCGATGCGCTGAACAACCAGATAACTTCCTTGGCGTCTTGTGTTCACTACCGACTCTTTGCCTTGTTGGTCATCGACGGCAAAAATTGCAGGGACGGCTTGATTCTTACCCAACTCAAAATAGGTGAACGTGCCATCATCAAAAACGTGTGCGGGAGTTAGTTGTGCGTTCCCACTGAAGCGATAATTCCAGTTGTAGGCTTCAGGGTTTTTCTGAGGGTTTATCACATCATGTTGCGCTTTTGATGCTCTCAATGCGCTTTCCTTTAAACGCGCAGCCTCCTCTTCCGGATAAATAAATTTAATGGCGTAAGTACGGTCTTTTTGCTGTTCCGCTAAGGTTTCGCGGCTCACCAGATGAAAGTAATAACTGTGTTTATTGGTCACAATTGTCATGTTGGAATTGGAGCCCAATTGCGTAGGCTTAATAAAAACCATGTTCTGGATGCCTTCCACTTGGCGTACCATCCAAACCGCACTGTCGCCACCCATTTTATCTATCACCACCTCATCCTTCCCAAACACCACCTGCGTTGCTGTAAAAGGAACACCATGAATGGGTACTACATTGTTATCTTGATAAGTAACATGTTTGATACGCGCATCCGTGGCATATGCTGTGGGGTTTAATTGAGCCCATGCTTGAGAGGCGCCTGCTATCAACAATACTGCGATGATTTTTTTAATCTTATGTTTCATGACGTCATCCTCTTAAACATTTCGAATCTGTTTGCTATAGCGTGTCACTTGAAACCCATCCCAATTTTTCCAACGAATAGCAGGTGACGCGGATGGTGTGGTGTAGTGCCAAGAGATGAGTGCGTTGTAGTGATGCTCGGTAGTGGTACCGTGTTCTTTATCAATATCCGTTAAAGTGAATACAACTTCGGCAACATTTTGGTGATTACGGGGTAAATCATGCTCATTAAATATCAGTGCATCCAAGAAATTAATGCTATAGACATGTACTTGACGCCCAGCATTCGCACCTAGTGTATTGATGGGTGCCGCGGCATTACTTTTGTCCTGCTCTCGAAGATATTCATTCCCAACCTGACGTGCTGACAAGAGCTCGATTAAATCAAATTGAGCCCGATAGCTGTTGGTATCATACGCTTCACGGTTCGTAATATAGCGCACAATATCACTTTCAACTTGAGCCTTATTTAAAGGTGCATTAGTTTGGGTTAAAGGCTCAACCGTGGTAACGCCGTTATCATAATGATGTACCATCATGGGTACCAACGTTTGGAGGTTGGCAAGAACAGCGACTGCAATAATGGCTGCCACATTAAGTCCCATAGCGAAGAGAAATGCCAATTGGTAACGGTTTCTGGATTGCTGTAATTGGCTGAAATTATCATCAGCCCAGGTGCGTGCTCGATTAAAATAATCGCGCGGTGTTAAAGTGGCGTCTTTTTTCATACTTCACCTCGTAGAGAATTGTGGATGTTTGCCATGAGATTACCGCTCGCGGCTGGATTACTTTGCGGCAATAATCTCTCGGTATTTTCTTTTTTAAATACGCTCCTCAAGGCCATGGCACTACCCGCAACCCCACCCATCAAACCCATCGCCATGGAAGCGCCGCCCGCCGTATGACATGCCCCACCTATATTTTTCGCAATATTAGCGGCCTGCGTGATACAAACCACACTCAACGCCGCAATAAGAAAAATAGGGATCCAACCCACAGAGTCAATGCTTGCAGCGTGATTTGCGCTGTAGCCCGCGACAGACCAATGAATAAGGCTCATGCAAAGACCAACGACACTTGATACCAAAACGAGCACTAACGAATAACCCACGACAAAGCCTAACCAACGGTCGAAAAAGGAGCGCGTTTTTTCAAAGAGCGTAAAAAGAAAAAAGAGCGGTGCGGTACACAAGCAAAGGGAGAGCATAATTTTCGCCACCACGATTTCAAAGAGTGCCAATAACACCACGGCAATGCCTGATATATAAATCATCAGCGCCGTGTAATAAGGACCCAAATGCCGCAAGGATGCTTTTTTAATTGTCCACGTGCCGACTTTAATGACCTCTGTGAAAACGGATTGAAGCCCTTGCATAATATTACCGTGCGTGGTGCTCCCAGCTATATGTGTGCCTTTCATGAGCGTTGCCCCCAAATGGCCTGCACCATCAATAAATAAGCCCACCATATAAGATGAGAAATTTCCCCAGTTCATAGCAAAGAAATAAATACCCCCTAAGCGAAGACTAAATTTATACAATTCTTTTAATGGAGATTTAATAAAGCCTTGGGTTATGCCATAGCCTGCCAGAACAATAAAAAGAAGGCTTAATGCCGCTAATGGCTTAGTCAATGCATCTACTAAGGCGTTGTAGCCATTAAAGATGAAATTATTCATCAAAGTATCAATTTGAGAGGTAAGACTGACCACCACATTGTCGTATTTAGGTGAACTCATGTTATTTTTCCTCGGCTGGCGTATAAAACAAGGTTTCGTCATAACGCTCTTCAATGGTGTTAAAAAACGCAACGTCTTTTAACTCCGCTAACGTGATACCTTTGAATTCACTATTGGAATTTTTATTAGCAAATTGCACCATGGCATTAAACAAGGTCTCGCAATCAGCAGTACCTGCCTTTTTCTGCATACAATCCCTATAGGTATAACTTCCCGACGGCGTTGTTAAATTTAAATGTATCCCTGCTGCATGCGAGGCCTCGATTAAAAACCCAATGCTCTTTTCCTCTGAATGGGTGGTGAGTTGATTTTTATGGCACGCTGATAGCAGACAAGCAGTGGTGAAGAGTGCAATTAACGCGGTTCTTTTTTTCATACGTGCTCCTTAAGGATTGGTTAGTGTCAATTAAGCGATTCATTTATCGGTAACTGTGGACAATGACGTCCATAATTAGGGCATGGGGTATCCAAATCATGTGGTTTCGAGCACGACACCAACGCGGTCAAAAGCAATAGACTTAAAGCTCGCATAAAAAACATCATCATTTATCTCCGGCACTATCAGATAGCGTGTTAAATCGAATCATCTCGCTTTCTTCAGCTAGTTCATTTGCCCCGTTTTGGACAAGCTGCTGGCTGACAAGGGTTTGTAATTTCAAATTGAGCACTTGGATATAGGCAAGCTCTGCGACCAGACGTGAATTAAGATCAACCGCACTTTTGGTATTAGGTGCTTTCTCGATTTGGCTTGATAAGGTATGAATGCTTTTTAAGTGCTTGTTAATTTCATTAAAGGCATAGGTGGTTTCAACACTCAGAGCTCTATTAACAGTTTTATTTTGCCGGTATTGAGCTAAACGCTCAGGACTTGCTCCTTTACTGTACTCCGCTTCACTTATCGTGGGGTGAGCTGCTTCGTAGGCGCGAACAAGTTCTGCATAACGCTCTTTGTTCCCACCTGAAATATTTTTTAAGGCATCCTCCCAGCTATCGGCTGAAGACTGCCAGTTTCGAAGCTCATCCATACCATTTTCAAGCGAGCCAAAACCGTAAGAGCCACTGTTGAAATCCTTTAAACGGTTGATGCTGTCTAACTGGGATTTTCCGTTGCTATAGGTATTCTTAAGCAGTTCGTATTGATCTTGTAATTGTTTTAATTGTTCAACCGCTTTAACGAGTAGAGCTGCATCTCCCACCCCAATAATATCGGCGGAGGCTATGGGCGATAAGAAATACAGAAGAACAAGCGCGCTTACCTTTCCTTTAAGTGGACCTTTCATGCGGCACTCCTTGCAAGAAATAATGGAAGCCACAGCTTGGGGTCATCTCCTGTCTCTTTGAGTATTTCATCAAGCAGACGCACCGATTTTTCATTACCGGAAAGAACGCGTATTTCATCTTCCAATTGGCTTAAATCTAATTTGCATAAAATAGCCTCATTCCCTTGCTTGTATAAAAAAAGGCGCGATTCAGGTGAAACTTGCGTCAGTGTTTGATATTGCGCATCGGTGAGCTTTAAATGGTCTACGTAGGTGGCACGTGAAGCTAATTCATTTGGAAATAACAGCATGGTAGCCACGTTATCTAAAATGATGGGGCTTATCTCTGAATCAATGACCGTTTGAGGTGATTGGGTCATGAAGATAAAATGACCGTTTTTCTTTCGAATGGTTGGCAACCAATCTCGTAATAACTTTACCCAAAACGGTGAATTAAATACTTGGAAGGCTTCATCAATGATAAATGTTGTTAACCGTCCATCGAGACATTGGCGCATGCGATGCACTAAGTAGAGGTAGACAGGTGTTGAAATAAGTGGACTTACTTCATCCATAAGGTAGGTGATATCAAAGCCTACCTTATCAAACTCTAATTCGAGTGCATCCTCAACATTATCAAAAAGCCATGCAAACTCGCCATCCCCAAATGCCCCGTCTCCCTTCAACCAACGACGAAGTTCAGGCCAGCATTGAAAATCAATGGGGAGACACTTCGCCAAATTACTTAAGGTGCGGTAAGACTTTTCCAAATGGTCAAAATTATAATCCACACATTCATTAATCTGCTCCGCAATCGTGCTTGGGATAGTATCTTCCGCAGGGTGTTTGATAAGCTCTGCCATCCACGCCTTTATAAACGTGCGGTTTTCAGACGAAGCCGGCAGTTGCAATGGATTCATCTGAATAGTGTCCTGAAATTTGGGGTGAATAACGGTGTAACTGCTATGCCCTGAAGCAAGGACATAAATACGTGAGGCTTGATCGCGGTCTAGAAAAAAACTTTTGCCGCCATAACGACCCATCTGAGAATCCATGAACGACACAAGGGTTGTTTTGCCCGCATTGTTGCCACCAAAAATAACGGAATGCCCTTTAGCAGGATTGGTTTTACTACTTTGGCTATGGTAATTAAACCACACTGGGGTTTTAGACGGCGTTTCGAGCAATGTCACTGCACTGCCCAGATGATTTTTATCTCTAAATCCTGTCTGGTAGTTATGTAGCGCGCAAAAATCTACAAAATTGTGTGAGGTAATAAGGCTTGCACGCGCGATGAGCGCATGATTACCTGGAATTTGTGACCAGAAAGCAGGTTCCTGCCCTAAGCTTTCTTTGATGACGACAAAACCTGAATGCGCATAGGCCTTCACCGCATCGTTAATTGCTTTTTCAAGCAACTTTATTGTTGGAGCGATTAGCATGAGCGTGTTGTGATGATGCCCAAGCAATGCCAATTCACTCGCAATCTTGTCTTCAAGTTGCGTTAAGGCTGTTATTTGGGTCACCCCACAATCGCCTGCATTATTTAATTTGCTGCGCTTTATATGGATTGTCTTTAGCGCTGCATCCCGAGGAATAGGTGCAAAGGAATGCGTCGCAATAAACTCACAATCGAGACTTAATAACGGGTCAAGAATAACACTGGCACTCTCTTGCCCGTATTTTTTAACTGATAAAACCGCACCAAATTGAATATCGTTTTTTGTAGGACCTTGGAATTGGATATAGTCACCAAAGAGAATTTGATGAGCCGCGACATGGTGGCCCAGATGACCCTCAGGATAAAGTGCTTCATCAAGAAACGTAGTGGGAATGCTCTTTGATATAACAGGTGTTTGGGTGACACTGCGAAACTTAACACCTTCGCCTCGGTTAGGGATAAGCGATAAGAATTCGATTAATTCGCTAAACCCAAGTTGCTCATCATTATCCCCTAAGCGCACAGGCTTAAATTTGGAAAGTGATGATAACAGTTGATCTACTTTGCTTGTTAATGTACTGATGTTTTCTAGTCGTCGTAATGCTTGAGAATCTGTTGAAGCCATATCCAGCAAGCGTTTACACCAGTTGATACTTTTGGCGGTATACGTTGAGGTATCGCCTTTGAGCAAGAGGGTGAGATAAAGGCTATTTTTATAAAGTGCACAATGTTTAAATCGGGCATGGTATTTATCGTTAATACGTTTGGCAAAGACTGAGGAAAACTCCCCGGCCAAGTGGCTGTTTTCTTTTTTTCTTAATACGCTGACATAACAAATAAAACGCTCATCTATTGCAGAAATAGCCGTATGCAGCGTATGTGATAGCGCATTTAATTTTTGAGGACCTTCGGTAACAAAGGGAACACCTTCAAGCCGTATGACCGAGCCAAGAAATCCTTCCTTTGACTCGAAAATCCTTGCTGAATTTAAATGTGTGATGGGAAAAAGACTGGATATTTTTGCTTCATCACGCGCCTTTTTGAGCGTGTTAATAAGGCTCATAAGCTCTCACTCCCCAAATGGATTGATTAGGCATACGTGGTAGTAGAAAAAACCGTTTATAGGCTAGTGTGAAAAAATGTGTGTCATAACGACACACCAACCAGCCAAAAGCATGAATAGGAATAAAAATGAATCCATATAACAAATTGCCCAATGCAATAAAGGCACATACGGATACCATTAAATTTAACCCATGGTATTCGAAGGTGACGCCTGCGGTCATTGCAGGGCGCGTGAGAGCGCCAAAGATAGCGTTTGTTTCTAGCCCTTGCTTCATAACGCCCTACCCTACTAACATAGAATAAATGGAATTTCCGCCAAAGATGATTCCAAGACCCACTAAAATCATTATAAATTTGTCTTTAGGAAGCTGTTGTTGAGATAAACAAAAAAATCCTGAGCCGATGATTGCCAAAAGCCCTAGCGATTTGGCCACAGGTCCTTGTAGAAAATGCACCCCTTTATTTAGAATGCTCTCAATGGTTGCCGCATGCGTAGCCGTTGGTAGTAAGATAAGTAACGCTACCATTGTCTCGCTAATGCGATGTGTCATTTTTTTTAACCCTTTAATCATGTTGTTCTCCGTCTTAAGCGTCCAAATTGAGTATGTCGATTTTTAGGGTGTTGACTCGATTAAGAAAAAATCGGATATCTGTTGCATACGGGACACAATAAGAACGTGCTCCACTCATTCCCTGTAACTCATTTTGGCTATTGATAATCAAACGAAGAGCTTTGGTGTTACTCCCTCTATAAAGCTCATTGCCAGCGGCTTCCACAAAAGCGCTTGTTACCTCCATATCGGTAGCACAAAGGCTGGCTCGATTGTGCGTGGCCAAGGTATGCAATGCATTTGATACCTCCATGCATTGATGTCCTATCTCAAAACGAGAGAGGTTTTCTGCCTGACTGATTGGGCTTAGCAATAAGCCTGCTAGAAGAGTTGTAGATAATAATTTCATGATGCTTCCTTCTGTTTGATCGATTAAATTCAGCGCATAACCTCATTTCGCTGCATGAGTTTTTTTACATAAATCTCTTCTCTATCAATATCGATATGCTCAGGCGCACTAAATCCAATGCTGATAATGCCATCGTCAATTTTTAGAACTTTTATTTGAATACTGCCTTTATCAATCAACACCTGCTGACCTATTTTTCTGGTTAATACCAACATGACTTTCTCCTTTATTTGCTTAATAATGCTCTGCAGCGTTGAATGTTGTATGCAACGACGTCACTTTTAACAGCTTTGAAATGGGGATTAGCAACCACAAAATCATTTCGTTTTTTTAATTTTCGGCACACCTCTATCACTTGCGGTAATGTAGGTGGAGTAGCGAAAGATTCACGGCACTGTATAATTGCTTTCAGTAAAATATCGCTATCAAACGTGCTAAGCCCATCAATCCATTCTTTCTTACCAAACTCCAAAAATTCTTCGGTTTTAAATTGACTGCGCCACAGATGCCCGTAGATTGCAGCGAATCGTGAAAATAGGAGATCGATACACTTACGACGACTATGTGGCACGCTTGAAGGGGATAATGTTGTCGCGTGTATCTGGCTCTCCTTCGATTGATTCAAAATCGCACGCGAACAGGTCTTTTCCTGATTGAGGTTGATTAGATTTCCAATTTTTTGCATGTTGATTCTCCTTTGTTTTGTTTAATGGGACCTCATCTTCAAATGAGCGTTTTGCTAACCAGTTGGCGGGGTATTTCCAGGGAGGAGCCCAAATGCCTTGCGCCTCCGTTGCAACTCGCTCTTGAATTTGGTTATGTAGGGCGTTCAGTATGTTGCGAAATAACATTTCGTCAGGGTGTAGCGACTGAAAAACCTCCCAAGCGCTTTGCTTGGATTTTTTCTCAGGATAGAGCGACCAGAATTTTTCAAATTGAGATAATAAATATATATAATTATTATCTTTTAGAGGTATGTCGGCTTTTGCCCGATCGCCTATGCCGGCTTTTTTATTATCACCATTTAAAAACTCAGTGTTGATAAGGGTTATAGCTTGCTCATCTGTGATCGCTTGGTGTGTCGGCTTTGTGATCACTTTATTTTGGACGGAATAAGGCGGGGATGCTAAATTGCATTTTAAAATAAGTTGCATACCTTCTGATTGAACAGTAATTAGCCCAGCGCGCGCTAATGAAACTACTGCACGTCTGATTTGAATTTTTGTGAAACTGACACTTTTAATGCCAGGATGAGGCTCGATGTAAAGCTGCTCTGCTATCGATTGATAGCTGATGCGACGCTTTATTCCCACTAAATTTGTTTTAACGTCCATATAAGGGCGAATCCCTCTTAAGTAAGTTAGCTGCTGTATATGAGGTAGCCCATATAAAGCTCCTAGTTCTTCCTCTTTAATTAAAAAATCCATCCTTTACCCGCCTTCCATGTCTATGTGATATCTTTTAGTTTTTAAATTTGTAATAATAACTCTTAAAGAATACATCAATACTCGATTCGAGCATTTATTTATGTAATTTAGCACGGATAGAGCTATTGTCAATATATTTGTATTTTAATTAATAAAAGCGACATAACTCTATGAATATAAAAACAAAAATCGGAAACCGCATTCGAGAAGAAAGGGAAAGTAGAGCGTTAACCAGGAAGTCATTAGCTGAGTTGACTGATGATTTAAATATATCTCGGATTAATAATTATGAACGAGGAGAAAGAACCCCAGGACCTGAGGAAATAAAGCAATTAGCGAAGGCACTTGATGTTTCTCCAGCTTACTTAATGTGCCTAACCGATAGTAAGCAGCCTTATCACCTATATCAGGGCCCTGTAGGCGCATTAATTCCCTTGTTAGACCATCAGCAAGCTTGCGATCCAACAACATTTGTTCAAGCTATCAAAAATGGGCGGTCTGATAGAGACTCGTTATTTATACCCATTAGCTATGAACTTGCTGAATGTCTAGGGGAAAATACTTTTGCACTTAGAGTGAAAGATGAAAGCATGGAGCCTGAATTAAAAATAAATGATATTTTAATTATTGATCCCTCTCAAGAACCAAATCCTGGCGGTTTTGTTGTAGCTCAATTAGAAGATTCTCAAGCAGTAATTGTGCGTAGATATAAACAACTGTCTGCCAAGAAAAATCATGAATATGAATTAGTCGCAATTAATGACGCCTGGGCTAACATCTGCGTAGATAGCGAGGTTAAAAGTAAACTAGTAGGACCCGTTATTAATTTAAGCAGAAGATTAAAACTATAAACTGATTTATTGGTTTACTTTAATACAGGATTAGCACGTATGGTGAAGCAGATCAAGAAAGTAAAAAACTCACAAATTAACACACCTCATGACAAACTCTTTAAAAAATCTATGCAAATACCAGCTATTGCAAAAGAGTTTCTTATGATGCATTTACCTAATGATATTCAAAATAAAATCAATTATGAAACCCTGGAGACTTTACCTGAAACCTTTGTTGATGAAAAATTGAGTCGATCTCAAGTAGATGCCCTTTTCAAAGTTAAAATTGGTCAAGATGACTTGTTGATTTATATTTTAGTTGAGCAACAGTCACAAGCAGATCATACGATGCCGACAAGAAGACTATCCTACAAAAGCGATATTTGGGCTGCATATCTTGAAACTCAAAAAAATGAACCCCAGACAAAACTTCCGCCAATCATCGACCTACACTTCTATACCGGACCAAAGCCTTATGATGGTCCTCTATCTCTTGCAGATTTAGCAAAGGATAATGCAGATATGGTTCATCAATGCCTAATACAACCGATGATTAACGTATGGGCTGGTGGTGTCACAGATGAGCAACTTAAAACTCATCCGTGGGCCGCAACACTTGAGTATATATTGGCCAATAGAAAAACTAATGATCTTAGAAATTTGTTGCAAAAGATTGCTCCTAATATCCGCATGTTCTACATGGAAGAGCAGAACCAATTTGTGCTATCATTGTATACGTACATTGAAAATGTTTACACATATGACGCACCAATTGACGTGTTTGCTCGTATCGCTGGCGAAGAAATTTCTCCAAGAGCTGAGGATGATATTATGACTATTGCTGAAAGATTGAGAAAAGAAGCCAAGATTGAGATTGCGCAAAAACTTCTTAAAGAAACAAAGGACATACAACTTGTTGCCAGGGTTACAGAACTTTCCATATCTGAGTTAGAAAAAATCAAAGAAAAGTTACATTAACCCCTGATAATGACCAGTGGATATGATTGGAATCAAGGGCAATCTATAAATACCGGATTTTCTGGTGAAAACAAAAGTCACTCAACTATTCGACGAAAAACATAAAAAAGATCTATTGTCGCTATATCATGATGTTTGGTGGTCTTGTGAAAGGACCGCGGAAGATGTAGAAATTATCCTATCTAACTCTTCCTTTTATGTAGGAATAGTTGCCGAAAATAATAACCAACTTATTGCTTTTTCGAGGGTTCTTACCGACTACTTTCAATTTTCCTACATTTACGATGTTATCGTCCATGAAAACTATCGTGGGCAAGGTCTTGGAAAGCAATTAATTGAAATAATCATTAATCATCCCACCATGACAAATATTAAAAATATTGAGCTTGTTTGTCGCAAAGAAATGATGTCATTTTATAATCAATTTGGATTTACTGAGGATTATGGGAAGTCAATTTCCATGAGATTACAAAAAGAGTAGCTTCATCTAGTTGATATGTAGGGAGCCAAATCAAATGGTCACTATATGATCATGGCTTTTTTGAATTAATTTAGACCAATAAGATCAAATGATTATCACACATCCATCTTGAAATCATATTTGTTGTTTAAAAACTCCAAAGGGCTCACATTATGAATCCTATTACTCTTCGTGAACCAAATCTCGAGGATAAAAAAACATTTTTGCAGGCAATGTTGCGTAGCCAATCATTACATCATCCATGGGTCAAATCTGTTTTTATACTCAAACATTGATTTATATTGGCCCCTTGACCTCTACTTTGAATACTTATTGTCTAAAAAGATACATCAAACCTTTAGTAAGAGCCGTTGGAAAAATAGTATCATGGTCGAGATTCGTTGTTATATCGATATCAAACTCAAGGTTGGTGTGAGATTTATTTTGGATTATTTCTGAAAATAGTTTCAAATCATCAACCATTTTATAATGAAGATTTTCGTGCTCTCCCACAGCAAGATAGACCCTGTGTAGTATTGAATAATTAAAATTATTTTTAGATTTAGCCTGTTTTAATATCAATCCATTGTCATACCATAAAGAGGGGCTAACGATAATTGCTTTATTAAAAACAGAAGGATAATGAATCAACCCATAGCTAGCAAATAATCCTCCATACGAGTGCCCTACAATCGCGCGATCATCATTTACAGGAAATGTTTTACTGATATAAGGGATCAATTCATTGTTTAAAAACTGATAAAATTTATCGGCACCCCCAGAGTATTTTTGAAATTCTAGTCCATATCCAATATCAAGAAGAACCTGTGAAGGAGTGTAATCTCTAGTACGATTCAATTTGTAGTTTAATGGACCATCATAAGCTATGCCTACAATGACAAACTCTTTTACTCTATCTCTATCCATAAGATGCTCAGCGACTTGCTTTGTCAATGCAAAACTATAGTCTGCATCAAGCAAATACACAGTTGGATAAGATTTTCCATTGTTATTACTAAAGTAGCTGGCGGGGAGATTAATATAAAGCTTATAGTCATAGCCGTTTAATTTGGAATGTATTTTATGTACTTGTGTATTCGATAATACAACAGCATCGTATCTTTCAACTTCTTTCGCATGACTATCTGCTCGCGCAAAAGAAGTTGATGATATCGCTGTAAGAACTATTGCAACCCAATAGGGAAGTAGTCTTAGAAAATAACCCATATTAGAAAAAATCAATTAATTAAACTAAGTGTATTTTATGTTGACAAACCAGATATGTCTATAAGCACAATGTCCTAAATTCTGATGATTATTAAATGCTCATTAATCATCCCACCATAACAAATATTAAAAATATTGGGCTTTTGTTAAGCACGTGATATATAAAAATTACTCAATATTGGTATTTTTTGTTCTTTCAAAAACTCATCTATAATTTAAAGGTACATTTTAAGAGGAAAACTAGTTAATGAAAATAGTACTATTGGTGGGGGCATCCAGTACAGGAAAATCAACGCTCTGCAATGCTTTGGTAAAAGAACATGGTTGGTATACACATGGCAGTGAGTATGTTGGTGATATACTTGAAAAAGAGAGAGGCCCTCTCTTATTAGAAAAATTACGGGAGCGGGGGCTTGTTGAGCGGCTTTCGTCTTATATGAATGACTCAGCTCTCATAGCGTTTGTCACAACGGGGCAGTTTAATCTTGTTCATGGTGATATTTCTATTAATCATCAATTTAAGCTCCCTGATTTACAGGGGCTTGAAACTATTTTAAGTCGGGCTGGGTTTGAGGGTAAAGAGTTAGAGGAGCTTACCCATTCACTTCGTGAGGTTGTGGATGTGTATAAGGCCGTTCCTATGCCAAATGGTTTTGATCTAATGCTGGATTATCTCTTCAAATTGCCTCCAGATGCCTCGGTTATTCTTGATGAGGTTCCACCGATTGACCATGATGTTAACGGTATGCTACATGCTTTTAAAGAACAGATTTTTGAGCGGGCAAAGGCAGATGGTCGCGAAATAGAGTACGCTGCTGTTCTAGCTTTCTCTACCCCCAAAGTCTTAAGCGATCGTATTCAGCATCGAAATGAATCTGCGGTTATTTCAGGCGATCTAAGGAACAAAAGAGAAGGGATGTATCCTTTCCTTCAACTTAGTCAGTTAATATCTGCCGCAGAAACCGATGGCGCGCTTGATGAAGCTAGAACACTTTCCAAAATGCAGCTTCTATTGATTGCACTAAAGCACTTACCACCAGAAGTTGGGGAGGGTGAAACTAAAAAAGCAAAAGCAATTTTTAAAGCTGGTGCACATGAGTATAGGGAACTAATGAAGCGATTTAAGCTATCAGAAGCAGGTAATGTTACTGTTTCACCTAGAGAAGACCTAGACGCACATGCAGTGATAGATTTATCTAAAGATGCCTCACCAAGCGAATTGGCGAGGGAGCTTATTGTTAAAACCATGGATATTCCACCCCTATCGACTATATCCTCCGGTAAAACTATGTAGGCACATGTCGATGGACAAAACGCGTGTACTGTGTGGAGCATATGCTAATAGCACAAAAGAATAAAAAGGCGATATAGCTCCCACTGAATCTGTTGAAGGAAAAAAGGAAGCCTAATCGTTTTAATTATATACTAGGAACCAATGGCCTGGTGGCCGATCGGTGAGTGAGGGGTATTTCAAAGCCAGCACATTATGAATACCTGAAAGAAAGAGAAAAATAGAATGATGACCAATTTATATATACGAAAAGCAGTACTTGCTGATGCCGAAGCAATCAGTCGCGTTATCATTCAAACACTCAAAGAGGTAAACACAAAGGATTACTCGGAGAGAGTGATCAATGCAGTGATCACAAATTTCTCTGCAGAACAAATAGCGGCGAAAATGAAACAGAGAAAAATTTTTGTCTTAATGGAAAAAGACCATATTATTGGTACAGCGAGTCTTGAAGGAGACTTAGTACGATCAGTTTTTGTATTACCCAGTAAGCAAGGTAAAAAAGCAGGGTCATTATTAATGCACTATTTGGAAGAAGTCGCACGTAAAAAAAATATTTCCTGCTTGACAGTTTCTTCTTCAATTACTGCTGAAGGATTTTACCAAAAGCTTGGGTATAGCGCGTTACGCAATGAGTACTATGGGGAAGAAAGAACTATTATCATGGAAAAAAAACTATCTGAGTCCTAACGTTTGTATCGAAAAAGATGTGTAGCAGATTTGTAACAAAGTGTAATATAACCCCTGCTGTTTCACGCAGTTGTAGGCAGGAATTAGTATATCTGTTACCCGTAACAGCTTTACGAGATGAACTCTCTACGTAAAAAATAAAATACAGCATCTCTAAGAAATCGTAATAGTGCTTGTCCAGACTCATTTTATTTTGGAAACCGTTAGGGCTTGATTTTAATTTAATCAATTGAAATAATGCCATTTTTATATTCACCTGGGAATTTATTGTGAATGAGGGGGTATTATGCCGCTAAAGATTCGATTATTTGATGATACCCCGGCGGAAAAAGAATCCCCATTAGGGGGGTATCCTCAGGCTATCGCGGAAGGAATTGCATTGGGATTAAGGGACTTGGGGGAAATCGTCATGGATGCTGTGGTGTATCCAGCATTTGATGCAGCGGTTATTTGTGCTCATTTAAGTCATTTTAATTTGAATGAAACAGAAACCGCCATACGTAACAATCCTACACTTTACACCGACTTAGTTCATCGCATGGAATCGCGCGTAGAACTGGGTAATGATGTTATTTATGAATTACCCCTTCTTGCCTATGATATTGGTATTATCGTTGCTCAACAGGCAAATGCACATCCTGATTTTGCTGAGTTAAAAGCGTGCCTTGATAACAATCCAACAATGTATCAACAATCTGCACTTCGAATAAAACAACGCATGCAACCCATTGAGGGTGCTTTTGAACATTTTATGCAAGCGACAGGTCCTGAAAAAGCTGGAATACTGGCCGAACTATCTACTGTCTTTCTAGGGCCTGGTTTTTTATTAAAAGGGACCGCTGCCATTAAGGGGGCTGTAAAAACATATCAAGAATTTGGTGCGCCTCGAGTTGCAAGATTTCATCCTCTCATCGCGAAAGATATATCACGAACGTCCCTCAAATTTGAGCTATTAAGTGTAGAAGACATCCGAGCCACACCCGGTGAAAATAGTTATATCTGGACTTATGGCAAAGATAAAAAATTAAAAATTGCATCGAGGGATTTACCAATGGACCCGTTAAAAGAACCAGGCTCTGGCCATTTTTTGCGTCATCATGAGTTAGCGAATGCTGATTGGTTCTATGAAACATTAAGTAATCAGAAGATAACGCGTCAAATTCTTCATCAATTAGAAAAAGAAGGTTGGGTATATGGCGCGGGTGAAGCGCATTTTAATTATGGAAATTTAGAAAAATTGACCATTCGCTCAGGTCATTTCAAGCCTAAAGATTTTCTTTTTACCCCAGATCCGGGCCGATGGGCTGAGCAACTATTTAACGACTATGGATTTAGTGAGGCACCTGGGAAATATAAGCCACTCATTCTTTCATTTCTTGAAGAGGAATATAGTCATCCCACAGTTAGTTATGCTAAAACACCTCTTTCTTTGCCACAAAAAATATCAGGTGGTATTGCGGGGACAGCACTTATGGGTCGTGCTTTCTTAGAGAGCTCTACATCAGAAGATGACGCTTCAAAAACAGGTTTTGCAGCTAGATTTAAAGAGCATTTTTTATTAGGAAACACTGCAAAGAATGAAGAAAAAAAATCGGAGCATCATGAGCATGTCCCTTTCCGACCTCAATTTGATCCAACAGTAACAACTCCCCTTTCAAATGAAACCGTAGCAACGCGTCAAACACCAAAAAGAGCACAAATAAGTAATTCGGACTTATTCTCAAGTGATCGTTGGTTAACTCAACGCCTGTCTCAACCTGCTGAAGAAAGGGGGCCTTCTACAAAGCCAATGAATAGTATTCAGGACGCTGTAAGACGCTTAGAAGCCATAAAAGAAGGCGTTGCTTGTAACCCTGCATACGAAGCTAGTCCCCTCTCTCATTTACAATCCCAAGCACAATGGCAACCACCAGCTCAAGCAGGATACGTTCATAATGAAGGGCTACGATTTTTTTCACATACAGCTCAACCTCAAGCATCACGCCCTTGTATACTTCCGAGCCAACCACATCAAAGTGCATTAGGCACATCATTTTTTATGCAAAATCAGATGGAGGCCAACAGGGTTGCAAACCAATTTCAAGATTTAACGTCCACCTTATTGCACTCTGCAAATGGATATAAAGGGTGCTAAGTCACACATGCCACGTAATTAGCAATAGCAATCATTGATTGCTTTGATTTGCAGAGTGATTCACATGTGTAAACCAAATAAAAAATAGAGGTTGTGATTTGACGGTAAATTTTCCAATATCCCAAAAATTCCATAGCCTTGTTTTATATAATTGCCCCACACTTTTTTATGCTTTTTTACATAAATTTGCCGGGGGATGTAATAGTTGATAAGGGTGGAATATCCATGGTTTTAACAATAAGCTCCCTCGCCAATTCGCTTGGTGAGGCATCTTTAGATAAATCTATCACTGCATGTGCGTCTAGGTCTTCTCTAGGTGAAACAGTAACATTACCTGCTTCTGATAGCTTAAATCGCTTCATTAGTTCCCTATACTCATGTGCACCAGCTTTAAAAATTGCTTTTGCTTTTTTAGTTTCACCCTCCCCAACTTCTGGTGGTAAGTGCTTTAGTGCAATCAATAGAAGCTGCATTTTGGAAAGTGTTCTAGCTTCATCAAGCGCGCCATCGGTTTCTGCAGTGGATATTAACTGACTAAGTTGAAGGAAAGGAAACATCCCTTCTCTTTTATTTCCTAGATCGCCTGAAATAACTGCGGATTCATTTCGATGCTGTATACGATTGCTTAAGGCTTTGGGTGGGCAGAAAGCCAAAACAGTAGCGAATTCTATTGTTCGGCCATCCGCTTGGGAACGCTCAAGAATTTTTTCTTTAAAATCGTGTAACAAGCTTTTAGCATCACCGTCAACCTGTGGGACTAGATCAAGAATAACCGAGGCACCTGTAGGCAATCTGAAGACATCATCCAGCATCCGATCTACACCATACGACTGGGGCAACGTTTTAAATACCTCCCCGACTTCACGAAGTGAATGGGTAAGATCCTTTAACTCTTTATCCGCAAACCCAGCCCGATTTAAAATGGTTTCAAGCCCCTGAAAATTTGGGCTATTAAATTGATGCTTAATAGGAATGCCACCATGAACAAGATCAAACTGTCCTGTTCCGGCAAGCGTTGTGATTGCTGACTCACTCATATAAGGGGAGAGTCGCTCAATGAGTCCCCGTTCCCGCAGTTTTTCTAATAAGAGAGGAAGTTGCTCTGTTTGAAGTATCTCACCGACTTTGTCAACACCATGCGTATACCAACCATGCTCTCTAACCAACGCATCACAGAGAGTTGATTTTCCTGCACTGGATGATCCTAATAATAATACTATCTTCATCAACTAGTGTCCTTTAAAATTCCCCACTTAAAGTATAGAAGTGTTTTTGAAAGAACAAAAAAATATGTTTATTATCCACGCACATAACTGTGTCATAAAACGTGGCGTAACTGTGACTGTCCTACGCAGGAATAGGCAGTTCTAGGCCGTTTTTCCTGATTTTGATGCATCGCAAGGCCTTGATTTTAAACGATATTAAATACTGAGCACAAGGCTACGAACCAGAGGGTCGGAGGTACGAATCCTTCCTGGCGCGCCACTTTTTAGAATTAAAATCAGTAAGTTACATTTTCTCCGTGACATAAAAACCAAATTACTGTGGCACTATGTGTCGTAGATCCTCTCGGCTGCCATCCTTAAGTGTTCACTAGAAAGATGAGCATAACGCAAAAATGTCTCATAATTTGACCACCCACCCAGCAAGCGTAGGTCGGGTCAAGACCCGACATTGGATATTTCCTTTCAATTTAGATCTCATGTTGCGTCTCGACCCAACCTACTTGCTATTGACCAATGATGCAGCACTCCCCCAGTACAGCGAATTAATTAAGCACTTGGACACACTATAGTTTGAAATTAGGGCCTGTTTACAATTCATCCACGTCGCCTACGTGCCGCAGCTTGTCCGTGCACGTAGGCGATGTGGATGAATTGTAAACACGCCCTAAGGATTATTTACTATGTGGTTCTAAACTGCCTTCGGATCGCATTTAATTGTGCTTCCGGATCATTCTCAAACGCAACTAATTGACTATCGTTTAAAAGGGATTTAAATTTACCCGCGCTCCTTGCTGCACGGCAGCTTACCCTAAATCGATCTTCCGCTGATGCGCCTTGATCTCTTAATATGGCTTGAAGCTCCCCCAAAGCAGTTTGCAGTTGGGCTTTTGCTTGTGATCTATCTGTATAGGGTACCTCATCACCAGGGGGGGTTTTACATCGACTGCGAATTACTCCAAGAGCCTCTATAGATTTCCCTGGAGAGTTTCCATGCGATTTCGCAATCCAAAAGTCTACCAAGTAAGGTTCATTTTTTATAACGCTATCTAGCATATCGCTGATTAATTCTTGGTACTCTCCTGAAATCAAGAACCTTCCGTCTACTTGAATTTCAGATATTCCATAACTATGTTGTACAAATGAAGCGACAGGTGTTTTAAATTTAGCAAATCTTGTATTGATTGCTTCCACAACTTGTTTTGCAACCTCTTCAGTTAAACTAAAACGGAATATCACATCTTGGATTGAACTAAAATATCCAGTCGGTTGGGTTGAAGAAGCAGTTTCAGGTATCTCTTTACAGCCCGCCATCCTGAGAAACAAAATTTCTGCCCACCCATTGATTCCTAAATATGATAATTTAGTGCTTTTTATTTTATTCCCCAAGTTATCTCTATATTTCTGAAGGTTAACTTTAGTTGGGTGGCCGTTCGCATCCTTTGTCCGGAGTTGATAAACCTCGACATTACGTGAATCTGATAAAATTTTTGATATATTTTGCTTAAATTCGTTTACTTGCCTCTCTAATTGAGAATAAGGAATAACAATAATATAAGTGAAAGGGCCCCCAGTTTCATCTACTTGGGAGACAAGTTCGCAGAAACCGGGACCATATTTTCTTTTCAAGTTTTTAACGAGCATCCTAATATTCGTATCCGAAAGGCCAGCTTTCACGCCTATACTATTACCTCGATAGCTTGGATAATAACTAGAACCTTGAGGCTCTTCTATAATATCGCCCATTTTAATTATAGCGTGCTCAAGCAAATCGGTTCGACCCATTTCAATACCATTGAGTCGCGATATAGCCTCGAGCTCTCCAAAAAATGCCGAAGGGTCAAGAACATCTTGTAGAGGGTGGGCTTCGCTTGGAGGTGCCTCTGCCTGTAGGGATGAACCCGATTCACTTCTATTTAGGAATGGAGCAAGAAGTCTATTGGCTCTTTCCAGCATTAAAGTATACAAATCATCGGATGTTTGAGGCGACGGTATATATTCATTATCCACCACCTCTCCTGCAATATAAAAAGCCTCAACATTATTTACTCTGCCACTCAAATGATGGTCTACCAGTGTTATCTTAGGGAAAGGGAATAAATAACCTTTTTGAACGTTTGAGGGGGGGCTATGTGGCGCTTGTTTATCTCCCGCACTTAGAGAAGCAGAGCCGTGTCCACTAGGTTTCGTAGATTTGGTAATTACCTCTTCTCTTGTTGTTTCGAGCCATTTCGAAGCAGCACGACGAGAATATTCACCAGGTTGGCCTACATCATATATTTGTGGTATGTACATATAGCGGACAACAACTATCAGACGGTGATTAGATTGCACATTTTCTGCTACAGGGGCCGGGCATGTCATTTTAGAATTTGGAGGCAGCATAATATTATCGACGCTCCATTTTCCATGAATTAAATCGAAAGAGAATACAAGCGCAAGCGTCTCTTTATCTCCAGCATTACAAACCACGGGTACAAATTCAGTTGATGTAATACCGTTAGATCCAACACCCTCGGCAGAATATTCTCCCGCAAGGGCAGCGACGACGGGCGTTAAAGGAACGGGATTTTTAGGTGTGCCCCCGATCCAATGTTCTCTACAAAAAGTATCAATCACATCTTTGATAGAACAACGTAGGGTCGGATTATAGAGGTCATGCAAATGAAAATTTACAGTGGGGCCGATGGCAAGTGGTGCTGAAAGTTGGTTCTCCGCCTCTCCACCGATAACGGGTTTGACTTCAACTATATCGCTAGCATTAGATGGTGCAAATCGTTGTAGCTCAACAACATGCTCTTGATTACGTTTATTCGCTTGGAGCGCAATTTCACGTTGCGCGACGGCTCCTGTAGCTCCTGTAGCTCCTGTAGCTCCTGTAGCTCCTGTAGCTCCTGTAGCTCCTGTAG
>CAZYME010000004.1:0-43499 GCA_964648115.1 uncultured Legionella sp. | reverse complement strand
TGTAGCTCCTGTAGCTCCTGTAGCTCCTGTAGCTCCTGTAGCTCCTGTAGCTCCTCTAATATACATATCTTGACCTCATAATAAAAAAGCAGTTATTAAACTGTCGATTTTAAAACAAAGAGCGAAAAATTTCAACAATAAAATCAATTGTCTAACCAAAGCAAGAACGTGGTATTTTACTGACATGATTTTTAGCTTTGCGTTAGTGGACCGACAAGGTCATCGGCCCACCTTCATTTAGTGAAAAAGGACGCTGATGGGGGGGGTTATAGAATACTGCAGAAACATACCTCAGGGTCAGGTCTTGCCCTTTGCCTTCATATTTTAATAAGGCAAAGGGCAAGACCTGACCCCAAATGTGTGTGACCCCAAATGTGTGCTAATTCAACTAAACTTAGGGTCAAAACTTAGGGGTCAAGTCTATTTATAGTGCCATTTAATTTTGATACCCTCCCTTTAAGATGCCTTGAAAGTAGATGAAGCCTTGTCTAAGAAAATAGATAACATTGTAAACATGCCCTATTTTCTTCTTCAACTTAAACTTAAGATCTGTGGATTATATAGATGTTATTGGATATATCATACCCAACTTGGCAAGCGTAGGCTGGACTGTGTAGAGGAAAAACTGGGACTGCCACTGTTTCCAATTCTATTTCACGAACTTCTCTAAGGACCATGTCTCGTGATTATACCGAAGGGTCAAAAATAAAAGGGGTTGAGGGTCAAAGAGATAATGTCCGAACACACCTAACTGCCAAGAGGTTGTCCTTGAATTCGCCAAACCGATCGCAGCCACCGAACTCCACGAACAGCGCGAGGTCAGCATCAAACTCGGTAGAACTCCAGTACTGCCCCGCTGCGAATCCGCCCACCACAAGTTGATTGGCACAAAGACAGGCAAGCTGGGTTGCGGCTGGCAGGAACCAATCAGTATAGCCACCAGCATTGTAGCTGCTACATGTGGTTGCTCCATTAGGGACATCTTCTCCAGCAGTTCCGACAATGTATGCAGTATTCGTAGCGCCATCATCTGCTGACGTTGCGGGTGGATTCGTCGCTAGCCCCACTCTCCCCCACAAAATTCCAGCACTATTATCAGTTGTCGCCGCAATCAAATTTAAATAAGGCGCCCCGCCAAGGCACGCAACCGTGCCGCCACCCAATGACTGACCAAGAGTAGCCGCTGATGCTGGTGTAATGTTCAAGCAGGCCGCTTGGTTGGCCGGCCTATTACACATAAATTTGCTTGGTTGCCCATCAGGCCCCTGCTGACAAACAACCGGGCCATCACTGATGCCTGCTTGGGATAACGTGCTGCCCGTTATAACCAAGGCTAATCTGCACGATGCCCCATCATTTAAGGTAAATGGGTTGCTGCAAACACCAGCCCCCGTTGTCGTTTGAGTTACACCGCTAATGCCCTGCATCATGAGCGTCACCTGCCCACCAGAGCTATTGGTCACTGTATAGCTTACCGTTGCCGTTACATTGGATGGCAACGTAATCGTCGTCCTCGATATCGGAACAATAGTGAACGGAACCCCACTAGGCCAGGAAACCGGACTCGCCAATAAAAAAATCGTGCTCAATAAAAACAATACAGCTCTGTTGAGGCTGTTCATGCCGCTATCCTTGTCCGTGGTAACTAATAGTTAGTTGAATCCCGTTGGTATAAAAATGGTTAAGCGCTATACCCTTGCCTAACGTTTGCCCCGCAGACCGACCTAACTGGCTTTTTCCCCAGTCAGAAAATTCATAGCCCACCCCGGCCGTCCAATGCTCATTGATGGCTCGCTGCACACCAAACCCCACCGTGTACGTAAAAGCAGTCGTGAGCGTCGATGTGAAATTAGGGGGAATTACCTCTGCAAAAATAGAAGGCGATATTTTAAAATCATAGGCTTGGTTAAATCCAACTCCAAGGCTGCCGTGCACATAAGGCTTGTATGGATAACCTATTTCCCCTACAATCTTGCCCTTCACAGCGAGATGCGTATGTTGTATCTTGTAGGTGTAACTTGAATTATTGAAACGCGCATTCGCAAAATCCCATATGTCTCCTGATAAATTCGCATCGCTCGTTACACCCAACTCCAACCCTAGCTCGCCTTGAAGGCTCGGGGTAAGTTCGCGCACAACCCCAAAAAATAATTCACCATCAAACAATACATTTATCTTCTTGTCCGCTGCATAGGTTTTTTTGATAAAAGGGACTAGATAAAAGGTTTGCGTCTCGCCATTTCCCGCAAACGTCGGACCCACGCTCAGTGTCACAATATAGGGGGGAAGCCGGGTTAATACGTCATCTAAAACGTTGGGGGAAACTGCTTGGGCAAAGCAGGCTAGAGGCGATATCATATATGATAATATAATTATCACTTTGTTATATTTCACACCACCTCCTTGTGACTGGTTCCAATTTTGCAGACATCATACATGGCAATATGACAATGAGGCAATGAGGGGATGATTGTGATTTCCAATGATCTTGATTTTTTAAAGATTAGAAGATTAGGGTAGAGTAAGGGGTAGGCGTAAGCCCGCTTCTTACTCTAGCCTAAGTTCCTCTAAGTTTATAAATAGACTTGCCCCCTAAGTTCTTATTTTACTCATTGAACCACCTTCAGCAAAGTTAAAAAATATATTACCACACTGAGCGAATACCAATATTGCTATTAATAAGAACAATATTGTTGTAAAATGATCATAACAAACAATATACGATCAAAGAATCAGGGGAGTTAGAAATGCCACGTTTCGTTTTTGCAGGTGTGAATCAAAAGGTACGGATTGATCCGGCTGTTACATCAGACGCGGTTTTAGGGTTAGGAACCACTGACCTAAAAACTTGTGTTGCAGTTATCATCATAGGAAAAAAGAGTAATAGAATTTCATTAACTCACCATACTACAATGACAAATCCAAAATCAATTGAAACTGAGGCCAATTGGGTGGGCGAACCTTTTGAAATCACACTGGTTAAGAATCAAGCAGCAGTAGATAAGTGCTCAAAAGAGTTACAAGAAAGGTTGGGAGCAACTTCCTCAAACCTGGCGGATACGGAAGCAGAAATTATAGCGTTTCTTCGTGGCCTTAAATGGGCAAAACATATCAAGCAACGTTTTAACTCTAAAAACGGAACTGTAGTTATTCAGAAAGATGGAACCATAAAGTTAGACCCAATAGAGGGTGACCTTCAGTGCAAAAGTCCCCAACAAGATATCCGTGATGCAATTAATTTTTTAAATTCTACTTTTAATAATACTAACAATATTGTTGAGCCAGATTTTACTTACGATGGTAATATTTTTACAATGGCTCCTCAAATAGGGCCAATACTAAACCTAATTCTAAATCTGACTGAAGCTATCATTAATGCTTCGCACTTTGAAATTGATGAAAAAAGTATATTAATCGCTTTAGAGTTAATCGATAAAGGATACAAAAATCAGGGTAGACCGCAAGGGCTGAAATTGGATGCAATGCTCAATGCACCAGAGCGAAAACAAGCAATATTATTGAATTTTGAGGTTCTTCTCAAAAATGGAGCGTTTAAAAAACAAGTGTTTGACGCAGAAGTACTGGGAAATTTTGTTGAAATGCCTACTTCCCAAAATATGAAAATGTAGTTAGGTTCAAAGCACCAAAATTATCCGTTTTTAGCAAGCGTAGGTCGGGTCAAGACCCGACATTAGATATTTCCTTTCAATTTAATCTCATGTTGGGTCTCGACCCAACCTACTTGCTAGATTAGGGTATAAAACACCCATGGCTTTTGAGCGAAAAATTTACTGCAAAACCGCTTGAGTAAGAGCGCCTGGATGGCACGGGCCCAAGTAGTAGACAAACCGCAGAAACAATGCGTCAGCAGGCAGGAGTTGTGTAAAGAAAAAACTTTAACAAAGCACCCTATTTTACTTGACCATTACAAAGGGGCAAGACCTGCCCCCCAGGACCTACGCATGAAATATTTCAGTGGGCCGTTGGCTAGCTTCCGCAGGGTGTCGTGCATCCCCACTCGCTTTGTGCGCAAAGAAGCCCATGGCTAGATGACGCCTGGCTTGAGAAAGCTCTTCAGCACACCATGCATCTTTATTATAAAGATGTGAGTACTGTGCTAGTGGAAAACCGCCCCTTGCTAGGTCCCTAAATGCCGTAGCGAGCTCTTCAGCATTGGATGCTCTTACAATACAAAGGTGATAGAGAGCTGGGAGCTGTTCTGGTCGAAAATCCGCCTCCACCAGGACTTTAAATCCTGCGACAAGTGTTTTAGAATCGTATGCGTTTTCAATACAAGCCTTATAAAGATGCGGGCTCTCTACTATTAGAAAACCAGCCTCCACTAGGTCCTTAAATGCCGTAGCAAGCCCTTCAGCACAGTATGCGTTTTGAATACAACCGTTATAAAGATGTAGGTGCTCTTTAGGTGTAAAACCCGCCTGTTTCAGGATCCGGAATCCATTAGCGAGCGTATGAGAATAGTATGCGTTTTGAATACAACCCTTATACAGATCTGGGTTCTCTTCTAGTGTAAAACCCGCCCCCACTAGGTCCTTAAATGCTGTAGCAAGCTTTTTAGCAAAGAATGCCCCTTTAATACAACCAATATAAAGGTCTCTACACTTTGCTGGTGGGAACCCCGCCTTTTCTAGGTCCTTAAATGCCGTAGCAAGCCCTTCAACACAGTATGGGTTTTCAATACAACCGTAATAAAGATATAGGTGCTCTTTAGGTGTAAAACCCGCCTCCACTAGGTCCTTAAGTTCTGTAGCAAGCTTTTCAGCACAGTATGCCTTTTCAATAAAATCCTTATAAAAATTTGGGTGGTTTGCTGGTGTAAAACCTGCTTTCATCAGGACATCAAATGCTATAGCGAGCCTTTCAGCATGAAATGCATTTTTAATACAACTGTTATAAAAATATAGGTGCTCTTCGGGTGTAAAACCCGCTTCTTTCATGAGCACTAATCCCTTAGCGAGATTAGCTGCTTCATATACATCAGCATCCCCAGTATGATAAAGCCCCGGGTATCGTTCAGGTATGATCTTTGCGGCTCTGAGTAATTCTTTTATTAACACACAAACCCCCTTGCATTATTTCACAGCGATACCTCAGTCCCTCAGGGTCAAGTCTTGGTGCGCCAAGACCTGCCCCCCCCAAATGCTGCTCAATTAAAAGACTGAATACATGACTGCATCTCAACCTCTCTTGCTAAAAATTTTGAATTTCCTCTTGCAAAACCGGCGGGGTCCATACATGGGGTTTTTGTAAACTTTATGATAGCAAGATCAGATTCGTATGTTTCGATAAAAAGGACATATCCTAACAGCTCACAATGATTCTTGCGATAAAACCAAAACGTTTAACCCCTAGTTATAGTGAGCCATACATTGTACAATAAATATCTTTTTGATCAAAATTAATATAGCTCTGGCATTATAAATGCCTGCTTATTTGTAGTTGTACTTATGATTTTATTGGAAATATATTATGTTTAGAAGTAAATCGGTACGTATCTTAACTTTAGGTTTAAGACATCATAGATCTCTCGCAAGTGGCATACGGACTATAGAAATAACCCCTCCAAATGACGCAACTAAATGGACACGCTTGATAGATGCTGTTACTAAATACAGACAACCGCATATGAATGTGTCTATTGTCCATCAAAATCCATACAATACCCAAGCCTTTTCCCTAGAACTCGCTAAACACATGCCCTCTGAGTATGTTATTCCTCACATAGGAGTATCCTCATATAATCCGCACGATATTGAAATATTGCTGAACAAATATAAAAATGCATTTAAACGCGTATTTATTATAAGGGGAGATAAAAACCAATATGCGGATAATAAAAGCGCTCTAGTCTGTAATAGCCTAGTTGCGCGCACAACATCATTATCATCACAATCTACTGTTTTAGACGTCGTTAGATTTGCAAGAAACATGGGTTTTATTGTAGGTGCTGCATGCCATCCTGAAGGTCACACTGAGGCACCTTCTGTAAGCTCACAAATTGAAAATGCACTCAAAAAACAAGAGGCTGGCTGCAGTTATTTAGTAACTCAAAGCATTTTTCACCTTCCGCCCTTTATCCATTTTGAACGTGCCGCAAAGGCATCTGGTCTAAAGATTCCAATAGAGGTAAATATTTTTCCAATAAAATCCTCAATGTTCTTACAGCGTTTTATTGATCAAAATAAAATAACTATACCTAATGACCTTATTAATTTTTCAGATAAGGAAAAACAGAATTATTATAGTAATCTCATAGGTGATTTAATTAGATTGAATCATTCTATTGTGTTCAGCAGCTTAAATAATTTTGAATTATTAAAAACATTAGAACCATGTTCCAAAAAAGATTATGATGGCTCTTCACTTTCACTATAGTTGGTCCTGTGGAGCAGATTTTCAGTAATTTGAAGGGTATAATGCACCCATGAAATTTAGACCACTCAAAAGTGCGTTTTTGAGAGATAATGGCCTCCATTAGGAGGTTATAAAATGAGCAAAAATAATAAGTGGTTGTGTCAGATTAAGCAAGCGTAGGTCGGGTCAAGACCCGACATTGGATATTTCCTTTCAATTTAGATCTCATATTGGGTCTCGACCCAACCTAGTTGCTACTTGCTACTTGCTGACAATCACCCAGCACATTTAAACTCAAATGGTTCACATGGGGGAGAGCCAAGCCAACAAACGGACAACATCAATGAAAGGATGAACTAGTGCTTTCTTTAGGGATATTTTCTAGCATTTTAATTCCAGCGTGAATTTTAATTATAATGTCTTGAAAATCAGAGGTCATTTGCTTTAGTGAAAGGAGGTTGGTGGATAATTTATTACAATTATCTTTGTATTTCTCATCCCCTAATGGAACAAATTTCTCTCTATACTCGTCTAAAACAATTTGAGCTGTACGACCCAACTCTTGCAATTGCTTTAAGCAATCAGCCCTTTCAATAAATGCGGTAATTTTCTGTGTATCTTTCTGAGAGAAACAATCATGCAGGTTCTTCATGATTGTTTCAAAAACATGAATAAGACTAGAAAAAGACTCAGGTATTAGCTTCATTTCTGGAGATTGCGAGGCATATTTTTCATTATTATCTTTGATGAGCTGGCTAGCATGCATCCTAATAGTTGCTATATAAGAATCCATTTTTATACAAGAGTTCATTAGTAGAAGCTGATTTCTCCATTGCAACTGGAGACTAACCCATCCATCCTCATTTAATGACTTCTCCTTTGTACTCAGTAAGAAAAATTTTGGGGTGTGTAGTGAAGCTCTTATTTTTGATAGCAACCAACATCTTTCAACATCAAGATGCAAAGCCCATCCCAATGGCGACCTCGTAGCTTGTGCAAAATGAAATACTTCCTCTTGAGAGCATTCAATTAGTGCTTGTAGTTGTCGAGGAGTTAAAGAAAAATTCCGATGCTCTTGTTTCAAAACAAATAAGCTATGTATCGCGGCTGAGAAACGTTGTTGGGTTTTGATATAATCCCAATTTTTTTGATTTAGTAGTTTGGAATCAGCTAACAGCTCAAGGGCTCCACCTACTTCAAACGCCTCACAATCTGAAATTTGCTTTTGGTCATGTTCAGCTAATTTTATACCAGCAGATTCTAATTGAGTATATAACGCTTGAATTTGCCTAGATTTAAATTCTTCCCGCATTAAATCATTTAGAAAATTGAGATTTACTACCTTAGATGTGGTATTGCCGGTAATTGCTTCGTAAATAACCTTACGCTTTGAGTCATCATGCTCTGCTGTAGAGTTGTTTACGATTTTAAATATATCATGAGCGCTCAGTTTGGGGTATTGCGCTCGTAACTCAACGCAAATAGCCGCACAATCCTCAGGTGCAAGTATTCTAAAAGCACCTATCCACTCTTTAATTGAACAAGATAATTTTGCATACCTCCCCTTCATGGCCCGGCTGATGAAGCTACACTCCTCAGGGGTTAACGGATTTGCACTATGCCCTTCTAAAAAATTCGAAAATTTAAAAGCAGAACCTATCATTTTTGGTAAAGAGGCTTTTATATGATTCAGCATTAACATTCTCTCTTGCGGCATGTGCTGAAAAGCAAACAAACTCCAACTACCCTGGCAATTTACAACTGCAGAGGCACAGCCCACTTGAAGAACGGCCCGTAATACACGGTCACGAAGATTTCGGGGTAACTTATCAGTTAAATGACAATATTCCGCCGCACTACTACGACCAGAATTTAAAATCAAATTTTTGAGCATACCATTTGCGACGATGCAGTCAATGAGTGCTTGGCTACTTTCATACCCTAATTCATAAATAAGTATTTGTGATAACGTTTGGCTTGAAACCCCCGTAAAAACACCTTCCACAACTGCAAGCACATGTTTAGCGCGAGCATAGTCAAGATGTTTTAGGATATGTAGCCAACCGCTTGAAGTATATTTATCTTTTAATGCCTCACAAAATAGCTGAATTCGCTTACCATCAAGCTTACTGAACCAGGATATAATACTCTCAATAGGATATTGATGATCTTGCAATGTAACGGGTAGCGCTTTAGACCATAATTCCGCGCGAAGAATGAAAAATAGACTCTTTAAACGAGGTAAATTGCTTCTTAAAGAAAACCTCATAACGTTTTCCATAGAACCCAAATGATGTATAACTTGTTGTTTTAGATTATGCGTTTGAAAAACGCTATCCATATCTGGCTCGTCAAGTCTTTGTATCACTTGTAGGTCTAGAGCTGATGTTACTGCTATCACTGTTTTGAACTCTTCGAATAAGCGCCTTGAAAAACCAGGCTTATCCGTTCCTTCCTTATATTGCTGCGTATCAAGTGACGCTTGTAACAGTTGCTTTGCCAAATTAAATTGAAATAAAGCATCTGCTTCGCATTTTTGTTTGACTTTTTCTGAGCATGTTATTTTGTAGAGATGAGGAGCGAAATGCCTTACCGTATGACTTAGTGATGATGTTAACCCTAGTGCAGATACGGCTAACTTTGCCTTCACTTGCTCAGCATCATCTCGAGCTGAAGGTAAAAAGTGCAATAATGTTTTGATTTCATCTCTAACCTCGCGGGGAATTTGGTCTTTAACGTTCTCATCCAATAAATCGTAATACGCCTTGAAATCAACAATAGCCCCCTGGCAATGCCCAATATTTGCCCATCTCAAGTGGGTTTTTTGGCTTCGATCAAACTCAAAAAGAAACCGTGTTAAATGGGTAAGGAGCCTCCCTGGATCCTGCGAAATTGCCCTATGATTTTCCTTCGCTTCAGCTATAGCTCTGGTAAGTTCAGAGTGCCCCTGTAAACGATATAGTTCGTCTTCATTTAAATATTGTATTGTCTGAGGGTGAATACCCTCTTGATAATAGGGGTTGGCTATCATTGAATCTTTGTCTAGAGGTACTTTTGTCAACAAGTATATGGGTATGAGCGTAAAACCACCCTCACCAAGAATATGAGTAGCTAATAATGTTGGTAAATCAATTGAAACATCCTGCCATTTACCTGTACTGGTGTTATATGTAGGTCCTAACAGCGGTGAATCATCATTTGGCTTTGTCATGACTGAAGGCATCAGAAGACCAATGAGTCCGACAGGCTCCTCCGCTTCTGTTAGGCATTGATTTAACTCCGCAGCAGTAAACAGTGCTAACTCACAGATAAAAAGTGTCAATTCATGTCTGGGTAGAGCTGTGTAGCTGAGGGCTTTGGCATTATATTCTTTGCTATTGGTAACCGACCAAGTGTCGCTCAAAAAAATCTTTAAATAGCTTGCTATATTTTTCTCATCATGAGCATGCTCTTTAAAAATAGAATCCAGCTGGTTTAATATTTCTTGCCCATAGGAATGCAAAAGCCTTTCTTCAAGCGTTGCTGGTAGCATTTTCCGGAATGCAATCTGCAGAGAAGTACATTTCGATTGTAATTGCTTGATAGTGTATGGCATAAGAGCACCGTCCTTAATTCTTTTTAGAGCAGCAGAGCTGTTATCCGCCATAGACTCTATTCACATATTTTTTGATTATGAGGCTGCTTGATGTAGCACTATAATTTCGTGCGGGTCCCTCAGAATCCGACCCTATTGATTCTAAAATAAACTAGGAGCGTCAAATAAAGAATCTATATTTGGTTGACTTCCAGGAGGCGCTGGTGCGAAATAAGTTAGCCCTGGTAAACTTGTTAGGTCCGCGAAAGAAAACCCCTGTGGAGTTGGTCCGATGACTTCTGTTCCACCTGCTTGCAATCGCCTTATCTCCATATCCTTTTGTCTTAGCTGTTCTTCCAGGTCAGCTACTCTACTTTCCAGTTCAGCTAATCTACCCGTCTGACGGTGACTGCATTTTTTAGCAGAATACCTATTTTTTTGTGATCTGCGAAGGTTCTTCAGAAAATCACATTCAGTTTCACTCAAGCCAGCAGCCTTCATTTCTTCCTGAAGCTCCGAAAAATGATTCTTGGCTAAAAATTCTCTATTCCTTAAACGACTATCCTCACGTAATTTCAAGTATAGCTCGCCAAGTTCGCACTCTTCAAAGTTTTCTGTCCACTTTCTCCTCCTAGGCCTAGTGCCGCCGGTTCCTGCAGGGGAAGAATTGGCGGCGTCTGATCCCACGGCAGAATTCGTATCAAACGTCAAATCTAAGGACAAATCAAAGGTAGTAATTCTATCAAGCCATCCGTTGAATTGTTTGACCAGAACACCGCTTAGTAAATCAGTAATGCTGCCAATTTTTTTCCTTTGTTCATGGGTAATACTAAAATTTTCATCCGGAGGAGTGATTGCGTTCGGATCAACAAATATTAATTGAACCTCATTTTTAGCTTCAGCTAAAGAGGTTGCGATTTCGTTTAATATTCTTGATACTGACCTGTCAATCATAAATTGACCGTTATTGACACAACAATTAACAATATAAGGCACTATAGTTTCTCCTACTTAAATATGAATATTGTAAAAGTACTCACATAAAGGGTCACCAAGACCCTCCGACCCCACGACCCTGGAACTAACTCCTTGTAAATAGTTTTAGTTTTCTGCTTTGCTGAAACAAAAAAAGCACAAGCAGGAGGTATAAGCCGCATTTTATACGGCTATGCCTAAAAGCGAGCCAATACCTGCACTTACAAACATCGCTATTGCTCCCCAGATTACAACACGCAATGATCCTACTAATATTCGAGCACCGCCAACCTTTGCAGCCACTGCTCCGAGTAATGCCAAAAATAGAACCGCCATTATTGATACGGATGGAGTAAGGTAGACTCTAGGAACAATAAAAATGATTAATAGCGGTAATAATGAACCAAGAGTAAAACTGCAGGCGGAAAAGATTGCCGCCTGCAGTGGTCGTGCACTTGTTACTGCTGTAATACCAAGCTCGTCTCGAGCATGTGTGCCTAATGCATCTTTAGCCATCAATTGTTTTACAACTTCTTCAGCAAAATCACGTTGCAATCCACGATTAATATAAATAGTGGTTAATTCTTCTATTTCATTTGGTAAATTTTCTTCAAGCTCTTCCTTTTCACGTATTAAGGCAGATTTTTCAGTATCTGCTTGAGAGCTTACTGATATATATTCACCTGCAGCCATAGACATGGCACCAGCAATTAATCCTGCAATCCCTGCGACAAGTATTCCATTATAGGGTGTATGAGCAGCAGCAACACCAATTAATAAACTCGCAGTAGAAATAATGCCGTCATTTGCACCCAAAACTGCAGCACGTAACCAGCCTATTCGTTCAAGTCGATGATATTCTTTATGTCGCATATATATCAGAACCCCCTCTTAGGAATATATCCGAACAGATTCACTTATTGCGCTCAGTTGTGGAATACGCCCTTTCAGCATAAGCTATTGTCTGAAATGAATATTATTAAATAATTGGAATGTAGGATACATGAAAATTCAATTTATAGGTGCAACACAAACAGTTACCGGATCAAAATATTTGATCCAAACAGAACAAGTGAATGTGCTTGTGGATTGTGGTCTTTTTCAAGGACACAAAGAGCTTCGATTACGAAATTGGACCAGATTACCTATCGACCCAACAACCATTGATTACGTATTGTTGACGCATGCTCATATTGATCATAGTGGTTACATTCCTTTGCTAGTAAAAAATGGATTTTGTGGAAAAATTATCTGTACTGAAGCCACCAGAGAGTTGTGTAACATACTACTTCCGGATAGCGGGCATCTTCACGAAGAGGATGCTCGGTACGCCAATCATAAAGGCTATTCGAAACATCATCCTGCCCTGCCGCTTTATACTCAAGCCGAAGCTGAAACTTCTCTTGATTATTTTCAAACCATCCCTTTTGATAAGCCTTTTACAATTCATGAAGGCTTCTATGCAAGCTTCCATTATGCAGGGCATATTTTAGGAGCATCCTTGATTAGAATGGAGCATGAGGGAACCTCTTTGCTTTTTTCAGGCGATTTAGGGCGCATAAATGATCCCATTATGAATCCACCTCAAAATCCACCGGAGTCTGATTATTTAGTCATTGAGTCAACGTATGGCGATCGTTTGCATGACAAAACGGAGCCAGAAGAGCAATTACGCGAAATAATAAATCGTACAGTCAAACGAGGCGGTGTGCTTCTGGTTCCCGCGTTTGCCGTTGGCCGCACACAGTCGCTGTTGTATTATATTCATCAATTAAAAGCAAAAAAAGAAATTCCAGACATTCCTGTTTTTGTCGATAGCCCTATGGCAACTAATGCAACTCATATTTTCTCCCACCATGCAGGCGAAAATCGATTAACTATTCAACAACGGAAAGATGTCTGTAATGTTGCTCAGTATGTTCGTTCTGTTGAAGAATCGATAGCTCTGGGTCAGATAAAAATGCCCATGATTATCATCTCTGCAAGTGGTATGGCGACAGGTGGTCGTATCCTACATCATATAAGAAATTTTGCACCCCATTATAGAAACACCATTCTATTTAGCGGTTTTCAAGCTGGTGGTACACGTGGTGATAGAATGGTTCGCGGTGAAAAAGAAATAAAAATGTTTGGCCAAATGGTATCTATTCAAGCGGAGGTCATTCAGTTGGAAAACACATCGGCTCATGCAGATTATGAAGAAATACTGGCATGGTTAGCCCACTTAAAAAAAGCGCCACGAAAAGTGTTTATTACCCATGGAGAAAAAGAATCGGCACAAGCACTGAAATTAAAAATAGAACAAACATTGCATTGGAGCTGCACGGTACCTAACTATTTAGACAAAGAAACCTTGAGTTGAATTCTAATGTCCATTACCTTGATTAGCCATCCAGGCTACAAATCCTCAAACTGATTAGGCATGGAGGTGAGCTATTACAAATATGCGAAATTTTAATAGCCGTAGTTAGGGGATATCTTGTTAAGAGTCTTGGCTGCCTTATTTTACATGCAACCTAACGTTGGCTCATGTAATGAGTTGCTTGGATTAGTGCTTCATCTGAGCAATTTTTGTTAGGAATGTCTGCCTCTTTACATAAGCCACCATGGTGCATTAATCCTTTGCCAATAGTAACACTGTATAATAAATAAGCCATTGCGTTTTTAAATTGGGTAGGATTATTTTTTGCTTCGAGTTCAGCATTTTTAAAACGCGCATTCCATGCTTTTTTATCAAAAGCAGCTGGGGCTTTCAAGCTTGCTGCTACTTGAGGAGCATGGCAATTTTGACATGCTATTTCATAGGTGGTTTTACCTAAGTTATTCGCCTGAACTACAGCATTAACTGCAAATAATAACGTAGCCAAAAATAAATTCTTCATTTTTACTTCTCTCACTTTTCTTATGCATTAAGTAAATACAAATAATTAGCGTAAGTTTTGTTGCTTACGCATTAATCGAGCACGAATTATTTCCCTATAATTATTAATCGCTGATATGCTAATTAAGTGTAGCTGCCTTATTGTATTAATGCAAAATACTAAAACCTTCCATTTTGATAGATATACTTAATCTATTTATTAATGAAATCAAACAGTATAAACACTACCTAAAATCGAACCCAGCCCTTAAAATATTGATAATGTCATCACTGATATCGATCCCATTAGAAACATGTGGGATAGTATTACAAGTGATAATTTTATCCACACCTGAGGCTAATAACGTTTGATAAGCATCCCTTGCAAAAACAGCATGAACGCCGATACAAACAGGCGAGGACATTTTCAAAAACCGTAGATGCTTAATGGTCTCTATCATAGTCACCCCAGTAGAAATAATATCGTCAATCAATACAGGGGTAAAATCACGGTACTGTTCAAGGTTAGTAATAGAGACTTCAACACTGCTATCCCCTTTCCTCCTTTTTTCTAAAATAAGATAAGGTGCTTTGGCTTTTTGGGCAATGTCGTCAACCCATTGCCTACTTTCAGAATCCGGCCCAATAAGAACCGGTCTTTTAATATTGTCATGAATCCAATAGGCAATTTTATCGGTGGCATGTAAAACATGTGTTGGTATTTCATATATTTCACTTAATTTATTCCACCGGTGCAGATGTGGATCGATGGAAATTAAACCATCAAAATACCGTGAAATTAATTGAGCAAAATATTTTGACGTAATGCCTTGACCTGGTTCAAAAACTTTATCTTGGCGCATATAAGAAAGGTAGGGTGCGATTAATATGATATTAGAAGCCCCTAATGCTCTTGCTGTTTCTACAGCAAAAAGAAGCGGCAAAATTTTGGTATTGGGCCGATCTAGACCAACTATGAAAATGGCAGCCCGATCGCGAACCTTGGAGTCAATTTTTACAAGGGTTTCTTCATCAGGAAATTGATGTAATGTTATTGTGCCAAGCTCATAATGGCATTTATTTTGAATTGTATTTGCTAATTCATCATAACCAAATAGAGAAAAAATGATAGGCTGCTGTTTCACGCGCTAACCTCTATTTGGAAAATTTCGTAATCTTGTTTAAGAAAATTAAGAGCATAATTAAGTTCGCCTTGAGTTTCTGCATATAGCTTAAAGAGGGGTTGTGATTTACCAACAACGCTATGGAGCGGCACCAATAACTCAACACCAGCTGATTTTGATTTCGGTGCACCAGCTAACTTAGCAACTTTCGCAATATATCGATTATCAATGTTGACGATCGTTCCCGAGCACTTGGATTCAATGGTATGGCAAAACGGCCCCGGCGCTTTCGGAATATCGCGCATTCCCCCTTGGGCATTACAAATCGCTTGAAACTTGGCAAGTGCTTTACCACTATCAAGAATATCAGTAGCAATAGCAATTCCTTGTCCTGGAGCTACTCCAGGTGAAAACTCTATCACCTGACCTGCTAAGGTTAATGCATGCGCACGTAAATTTTGTGGCGCCACCCTATCCCGGCTAAGAACAGCTAAGACATCCATGGCCTCGAGTACCGGTCCGATACCTCGGCCAACGGGTTGTGAACCATCGGAAAAAATTACTTTTATTTGGATGCCAAATTCTTTCGCAATCGACTCAAGAAAATTTTTAAGATATTCCGCACGCTCAATGGATCTGACCTTTGCAGTGGTCCCTATTGGCATGTCAATGACAATATGAGTAGAGCCGGCAGCAATTTTTTTCGATAAGATAGAGGCAACCATCTGTCCTTCGCTATCCAAATTTGCTGTCCGCTCAATTCGAATAAGGAATTCATCAACGGGACTTAGCGCCATAGAGCCACCCCAAACGATACAGCCGTTTTCTTTTTCAACGACTTTTTTCATGGAGGAGATATCTAAACTGACTGAGGTGAATACTTCCATCGTATCGGCAGTCCCCGCAGGAGAAGTAATAGCCCTGGAAGACGTTTTAGGAATAATTAAACCATAAGCCGCGACAATTGAGACAACAATGGGAGTGGTCCGATTCCCCGGCAATCCACCAACACAATGCTTATCGACAACACAGGAGGAGTTCCATGTTAAGCGTTGGCCGGAATCAACCATCGCTTTCGTAAGATCAATGACCTCTCTTTTGGACAATCTATTTCCGGCGCTGGCAGCAATAAACATAGCAACATTAATGTCTGAGAGTTGCCCTGATGCGATGTCGTGAATAATATGATTTATTTCATCAGCTTTTAATTCATGATCATAGATCTTTGATCGGATGTAACTAAGAGAATCGAGAGGGTTTGGATGAGTGATCGAAATTTGATCGCCCTCTTTTGCCGATAATAAATCCCAAGCATAATTTGAAAGGCCCGCTTCATTATGCCTTAATAAATTGGTTCCAATTGTATTCAAGGTGGCTATAATGGAACTATCATTTAACGCCACTCTTACCCTCGCTTGAGCAGAAAAACCCTCTGATTTACAAATATAACTATCTTCGCGCATATAGATGATGGGCTCGTTATATGTGTTGATCCCTAAATATTTAAGTTTTAGGGTTGAATAATTGTCCTTCACAGCAACTGCTCAATTTGTTGATGTAGTGTCATGGTAAAATTCCACCCGAATTCAACTTCATTTATTGAACTATCTGCCCATCTTTTTTATTTCCAGCCTATCATCAAATATTTTGAAATAGAATAAAGGGTCAGGTCCTGAGTGTATCATTACCCACAAGTTTTCCCCTATACCACCTCAAAAGCTTCTTTAGCTTTGAGGTGTTATTGCATATTTTTGGTTAACGGGAATTGCTGCCCCTTTATCATTGGCTAATTCAATGATTTTCCTTTAATTTATAATATGAAATCAATCTAAGATTGTTCGAGCCAAATTTTTGGTTCATATAATTTGATAATATCGAAATTAAAGATAGAAACTGACTAAAGGGATTGATATATGCTCCGCTCATTTATGGATAAAATAAACGTAATCAAAAATACTGTTCATCTAAAACAATATAGCCTTCCTGCTTTTATTTTCCTAATTTTGGTAAGTCTTTCAATAGTAGCTTATTATTCCCAATCAGCTCATGAAATAAAGAACCTCCGCAATATGATGGCTGAGAATTCGGCTAGCATTCAATATACAGTGGAGTTACGACTAAATGAACGATTATCAGCATTGCAACGAATGGCTTCAAGATGGTCAGCAGGTAATGGTACGCCAAAGAAGGTTTGGGAAATTGACGCAAAAAATTATGTTGACAGTCTGCCGGGACTAAAAACTCTCGAGTGGATTGACCGCAAGTACAATTTGCGCTGGGTAATTCCGCTTGAGAATAATGAAAATAAAATTGGTACTAATAACCTATTAGATAAAACATTTATAGCTATGAATAAAGGGGCAATTAAAAAAAATGTAGCTACCGTTTCTCAACCCCTTAAATTACCGCAAGGGTATTTTGGTTTTGTTAGTTTATATCCAGTAAAAGCATATGGTGTTTTTGATGGGTTCTTAGTTGGTATTTTTGACATCAATGATTTTTTTACAGAAGCGTTGTCGTATTATTCGAATCAGTATTACACCCTTTCACTTCGCTATAATGGTTCGCAATACTTTAGTAATAACCACGCAGAGAATAGTAAAACTGGTGAAGGGGCCTTTCATACGAAGCTAAAGTTCTTCGATAAGCAATGGGATCTAATAGTTGAACCCAGTCAGGAAACTATCAGCCTTTATAAATCACATTTTCCCATAGCAATATTAATTTTTGGATTACTTTTCTCTGTATTAGTCACTTTTATTATATCTAATCTACTCTCTTCTCGGACAAGATCACGAGCTTTAGCCAAGGCAAATTTTTTAATTAATATCATTCTCCAAAGTACCGATCATTTGATAATCGCAACTGATGTAGACGGCGTGGTAACTTTGTTCAATAAAGCTGCTGAAAAGACATTGGGATATAGTGCTGAAGAAATCATTGGGAAACAAACTCCAGCTATTTGGCATGATTTGAATGAGGTTGCTGCGCGAGCGGCGGTACTAACAGAAGAATTGGGCATTCCTATCTTGCCAGGATTTGACGTTTTTGTCATGAAGGCAAAAATAGGCATTACAGAAACCATCGAATGGACTTTAATTCGGAAAGATGGTTCATGCTTTCCAGCGAGATTAACTCCCACGAGCTTAAGCGATAATGGTCAAATCATTGGCTACCTGGGCATATTAGAAGATATCACCGAACAAAAAAATGCAGAACGTGAAATTAAAGAACTAAAGACCGCCATGGATAATGCTGTCGAAGGTACAGCAAAACTAGACCCATCTGGACGTTATACCTTTGTAAATGAGGCCTATGCCAAAACAGTAGGCTATAAACCAGAAGAGTTAGTTGGTACACAATGGGAGTTAACAGTACATCCCGATGATCAGGCCTTTATGCAGGCAGAATACAAACGTATGCTTGAGGTGGGTAAAGTGTCGCCTGAAGCACGAGGTGTGCGAAAGGATGGCAGCATATTTTATAAACAGCTGACTATGATTTCGAATATTGATGAAAAGGGAGTGTTTAGAGGCCACTATTGCTTCATGAAAGATATTTCTGAGCGTATAGAGAGTGAAAAGCAAACCGCGTTACTTGCGGCGATCGTTGAGTTTTCGGAAGATGCCATGATTTGTAAAAATTTGGATGGGACAATTACTGCATGGAATAAAGGCGCCGAGAACTTGTTTGGTTATCAATCTGAGGAGATTTTAGGAAAAAATATTAGGCTTCTCATCCCAACTGAAAGATTAGAGGAAGAAAAAAACACTTTAGAATCCGTCCGCAAGGGCAATTCTATACAGCAGAAAGAAACAATCCGCGTAGGGAAGAATCGCGAACAGATCCATGTCTCTCTAACGATTTCCCCTGTTTATGACAAAAATGGAACTATCATTGGAGCCTCAACAGTAGTTCGAGATATTACAAAGCGTAGGCAGCAAGAAAAAGAGATGGAGTTATTGACTGAGAAGTTACTCGAATCTAATACTGAGCTTGAGCGCTTTGCTTATATTGCCTCTCATGACCTGCAAGAACCGATTCGTATGGTCACTAATTTCAGCGAAATTCTAGCAAAAGATTACACGAATGTCCTTGATGATGAAGGTAAAGAATACCTCAAGTTTGTAATAGATGCTGGAATTCGTATGCGGGATATGATCGATGATTTACTTTCTTACTCCCGTTTAGCAAGTGATGACGATAGGATGAAGGCATTTAAGGGCGAAAGTATCATGCGCGAGCTAGAAGAAAACCTAAAGACCTTGTTGATTGAAAAAAAGGTAAAAATTACCCATGATAAATTACCGGAACTATATGGGAACCCAGTACAAATTCTTCGTTTGCTGCAGAACTTAGTGGTCAATGGAATAAAATATCAACCTATAGGAAATATCCCGGCTATTCATGTCAGTGCACAAGAAAATGCGGAATATTGGTGCATTTCAGTACAGGATAATGGGCTAGGTATTAAACCCGAATTCATTAATATTATTTTTCAACCATTCAAACGCCTCCATACATGGGACTCCATTTCTGGCACAGGTCTTGGGCTTGCAATTTGCAAAAAAATTGCTGAAAATCATGGAGGCTCTATTGATGTTAAATCAACATTTGGTAAAGGGAGTATATTTTCTTTTTTAATTTCAAAACAATTAAAGCAAAGAAGGAATTAAATGACTATTGCTTCAACAATTGATAAACAAAGACCCGCTCAAGTCCTTCTAGTAGAAGATAATATTGGGGACGCCCTGCTTACCAAGCGTGCATTTAAAAGTGCTAAAATCGCCAATGAATTAACCGTAGCTAAGAGTGGAGAAGAAGCGGTTAGTATTCTACTTAAAGAAGGTGATTACGCCGCAGCCTCGACTCCTGACCTGATTCTTCTTGACCTAAACTTACCACAATTGAGCGGTCAAGAAGTGCTTGATTTTATCAAAAATAACGACAACTTAAAGCATATTCCCGTGATAATGCTATCAAGCAGTAAGGCAGAGCAAGACGTGATAAAAAGCTATAATTTGCATGCCAACGGTTATATTGTGAAACCCATCAGTATCGATAATTTTACTGAAGTAGTTCATAAAATAGAGGCCTTCTGGTTTGCTCTTGTTGTAATTCCCGATCCATCAGATTTGAAAAAGCTTAATCCATGAGCCCTCCAGAAACCACTTGCTCCAAAGATGCGGAAGCAATCCTTTCAGAGTACCATGACTATGCTTATAGAGTATCCCATGATTTAAATGCACCTGTGAGAACAATAGTGGAGTTCTCAAAAATTTTATCACAAGAGCATTCTGAAAAACTTGATGCAGATGCAAAACAATATCTTTCGCTAATCGTTGAAAGCGGACAAAAAATGCAGGCGATGCTGGAAGGACTCTTAGAGTATTCACGTTTAAACACGTTGGATAATGGTTTTATTCCAGTTAATGTTGGGCTCATCATTCAGAACTTACTACTCAGTATCGAAGACACTATCCAGAAATCTGGCGCAAAATTAATAGTGGGTGAACTTCCTACGCTTAATGCTGACAGAGAACAAATAATGCTGTTGTTTAAGGCATTGATTGACAATGCCATTAAGTTTCAACCAAAAGACAATATTCCTCTTATCACTATTTCAGCTGAAAAAAAGAATAGATTTTGGCAGTTTGCAATATCCGATAATGGTATAGGCATGAAGCAACAGTTTCAGGATAAAATATTCAAATTGTTTGGCCGGTTACATCCTGACAATCAATATCCGGGAGTTGGTGTTGGCTTGGCTCTGGCACAAAAAATTGTTCATCGACATGGGGGCAAAATTTGGTTTGAGTCGACGATTGGTAATGGCTGTGTTTTTTATTTTACATTGCCATTGAGATAGAACGTCAATCATTTTTGGATAGTTATTATGTTGAGTATTCCATATTTTCAACCTCCACTTAGCATTCTTTTAATAGAAGACTCTAAAGGTGATGCCTTGCTTATCGAAAAGGAATTAAACAAGGTTATCCCTGAAGGCTATGTTCTTCAAAAAGCAGAAACTCTAGAAGAAGCTCTAAATCTTTTACCCAATAATAAATTTCATGTGGCATTGCTCGATCGTTCACTACCGGATGCGGAGGGATTTGATGGATTATATAGCCTTCAAAATATGGCACCAGACCTACCTGTAATTTTCCTGACCTCCTATCAAAATGAACAAACAGCACTAGAATCCATTAAGCAAGGCGCCCAAGATTATTTATTTAAGGATAAGAGCAACGGCCCCATCATTAAACGTGCCATACAATTTGCCATTTTACGCAAAGAGTTTGAGGGCGTTTTAATTGAGCGCGCCAATTTTGATTTACTAACAGGTTTAGCTAATCGTTGGCTTTTTGAGAATAGACTTGATATGGCGATAGCTAAAATGAAACGGAATCAGACTATTTTTGCTATATTATTTCTTGACCTTGACCGTTTTAAGAAATTAAACGATGTACACGGACATGCAGCTGGTGACAAGGTATTGAAAGAAGTGGGCATGCGGCTTAAGCAATCTCTTCGCCCCTATGATACTCTTGCTCGTTTTGGTGGCGATGAATTTGCTGTATTACTAGAATATATTGGAGATGAACAAGAGGCAGTGACTGCAGCTAAAAAAATTATCACTCTACTTGAAAAACCCATGCAAGTGTTTGGAAATAAATTAACTGTAGACGTGAGCATTGGCATTGTCACTTGTGATACTGATAAAAACATATTATCAAAAATCCTGATGCAACAGGCTGATACTGCTATGTACAAAGCTAAGAATAAAACTGGAAGCTGTTATTATTTATGGGGTAGTGAGATTTGATGGAGGATTAATGCAACGATTTTGGAAAGGCTCTGCATACACTATTCTTAGCATCCATATTTTATTTACTTTTTTTATACTGCTAACACCTTTCGCTATACTGCTAGGCCAATCGCAGAGATGGTCTTGGACGCAAAATCCAACCTTTCGTAATATTCACATCTTTCTATTAACTTTTGTCATTATTGAAGTCCTTTTTTCAATCCCTTGTTTTCTCACCACAATGGAAAATAAATGTCGAAAAAAAAGTAATTTGCCGCTGTATAGCAAGGGTTTTTTTGATGACTGGGTAGAAACATTGTTTGTTATTACTTATCGTGAGTGGATGTTTGTGAGCATTTTTACAGCAATTTCTGTTTTTTCTTTTGTTTTATACTTCACTATTCCAGCGCTATCACGCTGATACTTTTTCAAGCCCTATTTTAAAACTTCTCCAAAATGCCCGACCAAATATCTTCATCTGATAAAGCGACTCCCTAAAACTCGTATTGCTATCATTATCACGACCGCTATAAGAGTGACCAAGGCCAGGTTGAATTTTGATATCAGGAATAAGAATTAGCATAGATTTTAATAGCTCGACCATCAAATGTTTCGCCAGTGTCTTCCCCAAGCACATCCGCTTCCCTGCCCCAAAAATAAGGCCCTCAAATGGATGCTTTAAATCAGAATCCAACCACGCTTGAGGGTTAAAGGCCGTATCTTGAATAAACTGATCCATGATCAGAAAAACTTGCGTGCCTATAGGGTAGCTTTTACCCTCGAGGCTCATCTCAGTACAAAGCTCTCTTTCCAAAATAGGAAAAGGGTGCTTAAGCCGAATGGACTCCATAATTACCGCATTTAAATAAGCATAATCGCCCTCTATTGCCTTTTTACGTACAATTTCATACATCACAGGATCTGCTCGCAAAAATGAAAAAACTGCGACCATAATATCGCTGACATTGATTTGGGGTGATAAAATAAAAGGCTGGGCAAATACAGATAGCCAAAGCATGGGATCGCTTTCGTGATGCTCCTCTGTGAGACCCGCACCATAACGCGATGTTTTAATGATTTGGGCCAAGCGCTGGCAAAACGCGTGCTTAACTCGACGATCCCCTGCCCCCTTTAAAGCAATTTCCTTGCGCCATTCAATGGAGGCATCATAAAAAAGTGTTTCATCTTCTGATTTAATTGCATGCTCAAAAAGCATCTCATATAAAATTTTTAGTGTAGTGCGTGATACCTGTTCCGCATCCATCATACAACGAGCATCAACACTCATTTCATCCGCTAGTGCTCGCACATAAGAGGTGACTTGCAGTGGCAAACTCTCTTTCCATTGTAACGTCCGAAATACTTGACAACAATTCAACGAGAGCGTTTTCCAACGTTTACCATCTTCTGACTCTATAGAATAAATGGGCTGCCATGCGGGAATTGCAAAAAGGTGTTCTACAAAAGATCCTTTTTTGTCAGAGCTTGCTAAAATCGCTGCACATAGTAATGGGTTACTATCTAAAATAAAAACGGGCTTTCTCTGCAACCAGGCACAAATTCTTATAAAAATTTTCCGCAGCTCAAATGATCCGCCACCATAGCGAATTGAAGAAAACCCTTCCATGAAGTATACCTCTCTCTAGAATTTCCGGCCTGAAAATGCAGTCTCAACAAGCGCTCTCCGCCAGCCATTTCGCAAACAGCTATATGTCTATCTACTTATATTTGAATAGTCTGTCCAAAAATTAGATTCTATCGCTCTTATATCGATGGGGTCAATCAATGAGCCAAGTCATGAACGATCTCATCTATTCTTCTTAAATGACCTATAGAGCCAGTTTTATACTCAATAAACTTAGTTGCTCTAACAAGGGTAATATACTAATAACACCTGCATGCTCATTACTATTACCATGAACCAAGATAATGCCACCGGGCGTGATTTTCTGGTGCTTGGCTAGCCAAGCATCAGCACCTAAGGGGATAAGACCATACTGCTTAATTTTCTTTATCAGAGAACGATCAGAAACAAGCCCGGGGAACCGAAAAAATACCGAAGGTAATTCGCCTTCTTCCAAAAGATATTTTTCAGTCAAGAGCACTTCCATATCCAAGTTTGTTCCTTCTGAGAGTAAAAAATTCTGAGAATAAGGAAGATCTGCATAATAAGCATGACTAAAAGAGTGGTTAGCCCAGGTAATGAGTAATTTTCCATTCTTTTCTTGCGTTAATAGCCACTTAAACTCATTTGGGTGCTGAATCAGCCACATACCAGAAATGGCGATGGTGATTGGAGTAGGTTTCTTAGCTCTATCAGATAACTTAACCAGTCTATAAAAAAACTCAGTTTCAAATGGTTTGCTAGATGGACATAAATCTATAGTTAAGATATTACCATTTTCCCCATGAGCAGCATGGGTAACTCCTTGATTTTCTAAAGGATAAGGAGAGGCTGTACTTTTATTTAATAATTGATAATAGCGAGTACTGGCAATGTTCCAATGCGTAAAGTAAACAGGCTTTTTTTGTTGTTTTGCTCGGCGGGGATTTAATTTCTGTATTGGCATCACCCTGGTTTCTAAACTATTGGGATCAACCACTAAAAGTGACGGAACGTCATTCATTTTAAATACACGTAGTGCCATAAGCAATTGACCATGTGCTGTGTATACTGGGAGAAAAACTCTCTGATAATCAACAATGGTATTTTTTGCTTGTGTGATGGAGGATGTAAAAAGCAATAATATAAAGATAATATTTCTCATAAAACACACTATATGAAACAATGTTTGCCACATTGTATCACAATGCATCATTCAATTATAGATGATGGAGTCGCTCGACATCCCATTCATAAATAATTAACCTATCCATAAAGGTAATATTATGGAATAATTATTAGCCAATTTTACCATTACTAGTCTATATATATGAAAATAAAAGCAATTTACTTAATCATCTCTATTTTTTTTCCTGTTACTTTATTCGCTAATACTACCAATTGTCCTTTATCAAACGGAATCAATGTACATACCTCAAACCAAATTTTAACTATTTGTAAACACGGCTCTGTAATTAAGACCTTTAAAGTAGCCCTGGGATACAAAGGTGTCGGGAAAAAAAGGGCGGGTGATAATAAAACGCCAACTGGTTTATATGGCTTAGCCCATCCAAGAAACTCCAATCAATTTAAAGTGTTTATCCCAATCCTCTATCCAACTACTAAGCAATTAGCTGCGGGATATTCAGGTAGGGATGTAGGGATCCATGGGCCGACTCAATCATCTAGTTTGTTTAGATGGGTAAACAACTTACCAAGCGCAACGCGTGGGTGCATTGCTGTTGGCAAAAATAACCATATCGAGTATGTGGCGAATTGGGTAAAAGCCAATCCTGGGACTAAAGTCTTAATCATTTAAATTTTGACGAAATTGATTTCACCTATTCTTCCAAATAATCATTGAACCCTAATCCCTATCAAGCAACATTGGGCCTTCAACCCTTACCCAAAAGAGCCAGTCGTTGCGAGCGTAGCGAAGCAACCCAGCGACCTTAATGTCGCTCAGATAAAGTCACTGGATTGCTTCGCTACGCTCGCAACGACAATTATCTCCTTTAAGTTAGGGCCATTAAGCCACGGTCCAAGCTAAATGAAGAGAAAAGTACGAATGAAAAATCAATTTGAGAAATATCTGATCGTTATGCTGCATATAACTATTTTGATAGCGACAGGCGACAGATCTGATCGGCCCATATGAGAAAAACGAATGGTGATGACTTTGAGGATACAATCAAATTTGGAGTTCAGGGCCCTTATTTTAGTTTAAGCTGGATAGGATGAATATTGAGCTATTTTTAGCTTAAAGCGCCAGAAAAGTAGGAACACACCGCAGCCAGCACCTAAGACCATTCCCCACCAAAGACCGGTTCCGCTGAAATTGAAGAAAAACACCAATAGCAAATGGCTATGATTAGCATAAACACCATTGAAATAAAAATACCGACATAAGTGGTATGCTCAGCTTCAGCAATGAATACAGATTGTTTTTTAATAACCTCATTTCTGATTTACTCTGATATTTGAGACGGTTTGCTCATATCTTTCGGTGAAGAACTTCCATATATCGCAAAGGGTTGTTGTTTAGCAAATGCCCAATACCTATCCCCATATGACCAATGCCAGTATTCTGTTGGATAGTTAACAAAACCTGTTGCCTGCAATGCATTACTCATGATGCGTCTATTAGTCTTTGCAATAGATGAAATGGCAGTTGAGGCTGATAATGATAACTCTCCATCTTTATCTTGCATCCAGTCTTTAGGATGGATCCCCATATCGAGGGGGTTTCCATTATCGTCAATTAAATATACATCGACCGCCCCCCCTGTTGAATGTGGCGGGATATTGTGAGAACCATCTAGATTTGTAACCGGTGATACTAATTTGGTGGTTTCGTTAAATATATCAACTAATGGCCAGTCTTCATGCCTTGTTTTAATCGTTTTATATTGTTGCTCAAACAGCATTTTTTGTAAGTCGAGACTTCGATAACCCTCATATACACAAAAATGCATTCCTTGTGGCAATTGAGCTTGGGCTGCTATTAATTTTTCATATATGGTCTTACGCAAATACGTGTAATTCGTATTATTCGGAATTTCAGGCGACGGCCCATACACCAATACATCCTGCTGAGTTAAGTTAACAAAAGGCTCATGAGATTCATGAATAGAGATCTGCAAGACTTTTGGATCCGAAATTAGGGTGAGGTTGGGTATGGTTGCATAAGCCTCTGACATCATTCCCCCAGAGAAGAAAATAAAAAAGATGGTTAACCTAGATAACCGTATTTTACTCATAGAACTACCTTCAGCAACGTTACATAATTTATAGACAATAAACATGGGCTCAGGGCTTGAAGATTGAACTGCTCCCAGATGGTGCTTTTGCCGATTTAGTCAAAACAGCCAAAATTCGCTATATTGGCCTATCAGAAATTATTCTAAAATGACTAGAATAAACAGCTAAGGCACATGCTATTACGGCATTACAATCCGCGTACTCCTTATCCAGGAAAGGATTTTTGGCTAGAACCCCTTCCCCTTAATAATAGCCGAAACTGGAATGACACCATCCAGCGAGTTTATATTGATTCTATTACTCTCACCGGATCAACATCTGCATCATAATTAATTCCAGGCATGTTGAATCCAAATAATCGGTAAAATTCTTCACGATAACCACTGATATCAGTTTCCTGCATTAAATTTTCAGTGGTAATATTTTCCCACCGCCTGCTAATTTTTTCCTGAATATCGTCCTGCATTTCGAGATCATCTATGCGTATGTATCCTTCATCATCACGCTTGGGTGGATTGGCAGAGTATAAATGCTGATTAAATAAACGATACATTTGCTCAATGCACCCCTCATGCGTACCCTGCTCTTTCATTATTTTAAACAAGATTGAAATATATAACGGTACCACAGGTATCGCGGCACTAGATTGAGTAACCACTGCTTTATCAACAGAAATCACCGCTTGTCCGTGAATAGACTCCAGTTTTTGATTTAACTTATCAGCAGTTTCTTTTAAATGCACTTTTGCTTTACCTATCGTACCTTCCTTATATAAACCATGGGTTAATTCGGGACCAATATACGAATATGCAACCGTTAGAATGCCATCAGCTAATAAATTTTCTTTAGCTAGAAAATCAATCCACATTTCCCAATCCTCGCCACCCATTACAGCAACTGTATTGGCTATTTCTTCCTCTGTGGCGGGATCAATTGTGACGTTTTTTACTTCACCACGAAAAACATCCACTGTTTTGCCGGAAAATGCTTGTTCGGTTGGTTTTAATACTGATGTATAGACTTGACCAGTTACAGGGTGGACACGGCGTGGTGTCGCTAGACTATAAATGATTAAATCGACTTGCTTGAGATCCTTACGAATTAATTGTGCGGCTTGCAATTTAATATCTTCGGAAAATGCGTCTCCATTAATGCTTTTAGCATAATGGCCATCATGATGAGCAATTTGTTCAAAGGTTGCCGAATTATACCAGCCAGCGGAAGCCGTACGCTCCCCTTCTGCTGGTTTTTCATAAAAAATACCAATTGTTTTTGCACCTGCGCCAAAAGTTGCGGCGATGCGACTTGCCAAGCCATAGCCAGTAGAGGCGCCTATCACCAACACATTTTTTGGGCCAGAAAATTTGGTTTGTGATTTGATATACTCGATCTGCTCTTCAACTGCTTTAAAACAACCGTCCGGATGTGCGGTAGTACAAATAAATCCTCGAACTTTTGGCTTTATAATCATGAGGTATCTCTTTCCTTATGCGTTATTGCGATCTACAAATCAAAGGGTATATTAAGGATTTATTATTGTTTGAACAAGGCTATTCTAAACTCGACAGTTCATAAAAAGATCTTTTTATGAACTCTTCTATCAATTGTAAACGGCCAAATTAAATTGCCGACAACAGCCACATTATTATGCCTATTTAGATAGGTAGTCTTCCCGCGAGCAAAGCCGCGGGAATTCTTATGTGGGTTTACGCCCGTTTTGGGAGAAGGTGAAAAATGTTCTCGTTGTCAATAATAATGCAAAAGGTTATCCTTTGCTTGGAACTTGAGTGCGACACTCAAAATCAATACGGAGAATTGATTCATGGAATTGAAAATAATTAAATCATCCATTATCGCTACCACTATCTTTTCTGCAACCATCTTGTCAGCACATGCAACGCCTCTAAAATCCATGGCAAACGCTTCTCCATCAACAGGTGCAGATTTCTCGGGATTATATATAGGGGTTAATTTTGGGCATTCTTGGGGCCGTTCCACTGCAACAACTCAGACAACGTTTGTGCCAGGCTCTTACTTTGCAGCAAGTGATATAGCCCAAATTAATGCTAGCGGTCATCAAGCATTAACTTTAAATGGCTTTATTGGCGGTATTCAAGGTGGATTTAACTATCAGACGAATAATCTTGTACTTGGAACTGAAATAGACTTTGATTCTTTTTCAACAGATTCCTCTCGAACTAGTACCGTTTCTTATCAAAGCGCACCTCAATTTGCGTTCACGCTCCAGAACGAGACAAAGACCAATTGGCTTTTTACTGCGAGACCTCGAATTGGGTGGGTTATTAATAAAGCGATGATCTACACTACCGTAGGGTTAGCCCTAACCAATTTGAGGAGTGAAAATACGTTTAGCGATAACTTCAACAGTCCGCCCCTAAGTGACGCGTTCGAAAATGGTATTATTTCAAAAAATAAGGCGGGTTGGATTCTAGGTGGAGGGATCGAAGCTGCGCTTCTAAATAATTTATCTCTGAAGGCCGAATATTTATTTATGGATTTTGGACATGCTTCAACTAGCGGTTCGCTTAGTTTAAATCCAGCTTTTCTTGCACCTCCACTTGTTGCTCCAAGTCCCTTTAATCATACAATTAATCTAACATCAAATATTGTTCGTTTTGGATTGAATTACAAATTCAAAAATTTTTGAGCTCCATTAAAATGCACTAAAACGAGAATTGCTTCTGTTTCCTCAAGAGCCTCTGTTTTTGCTTAGGTAATTGCCTTTCTTTTATCAAGTTCTGGAGCAGACTTCACCCCACATTTAACAAACAATTAATCACAAAGGAATAAATGTGGTAATATTGCTTTTTTTTAACCATACCGAATTATAGGAGGCTCCAATGCCTGTATTTTTACCCTCACCACCACCTCCTCCTCCAGTTCAGGATCCAACAACTTTAGCTCCAACTGTATTAAGTACTACCAGTAGCGATTCTACTTCGACCACAACCAGCGAAGCAGAAGTTTCATCATTAAGTTCCACCGCGAGCGATTCTACTTCGACTACAACCAGCGAAGCAAAGGTTTCATCATTAAGTACCACCGCGAGTGATTCTTCTTCGACTACAACCAGCGAAGCAAAAGATTCAACTTCAGCGTCTGTGGAAACTACTAGTCGCAGTAGTTCTACAACCGCGAGTAAAATCAGTGATGCTCCAGCTTCAACTGAAGAAGCTAGCTCAACAAGTAATTCACTTTCGAATTCAACAATTGTGGAGGACGATGTCCCAGTAACGCTCAACCCAGCTGAGGAAAGTACCACAAAGAGCAACCCTTCTTTGGTAAATTCAACGGATGCTGGAACTTCTCCGCAACACACGAGTAGAGAATCAACATTGCTCACCCCGCCCACCCAATTTTTTAACAATACAAATACGATTGGTACAACAACGCATTTAGAACTATCTTCGCAGGCGCCTTCGACTACAAGTTCGACTATAGCAACGGGTATAGCAGGGGCAGCCGCATTAGCTCCAGCGTTAGTAGGAGTTTTAATTGCAATTCCACTTTTTTTAATAATATTGGGAATCCCAGTGGGGTATCGATATATTCGAAATAAAGTGCGCCCAGTTAATGATGTTGAAGAACGAGGCTGGGAAATAGAAAATCCAGTTTATGGAGATAAGAACGTGGACGCAGCAGTGCGAGTGGATGAAAATGACTCTCCATCGCAATCTTCTGATGATGCTGAAGAGTATTTCTTTGATGCTAATGACCAGCCTGCATTCTTCTGGTCGGAGGTTGATTATGCTATTGGTCCTCAACAGCCCATTTCTGCGCGTAATTGGGCGACTTATGGTGATGCCCTTAACGCAGCAGATAAACTAGATGAGGACCTTGGTGCTTCTAATAATCGACGTCAAACTGAATTCTTCTGGTCAGAAAATGATTATGCTATTGGTCCTCAACCCCCCATTTCTGCGCATAATTGGGCGGCTTACACTGATGCCACAGGTCAAACTTATAGTGTACCTATAGCAGAGCCAGAGCATGAATACCAATATGTCGATACTGGTACTATTGCAAGACCCCCAGGCGTACCAATCCGCTTTTGGGAGAGAAATGCAAAACGGGGGACTGGGCCAGATAATAATGAAGCGATAGTTCAGGCTACATCCCGAGCGTAAGGAGGATCTCCTGGAGTTGTCACTCAGGAGACACGCTCAATAAGCGTAGGGGTGGTGAATAGCATTTGTGATCACTACTCCTATGGCCCATACCGCTATGATCAAGCAGTACATCAACACAATTCTTAAAAGGAGTATTACAATCTCTTTTGCACATATCATCCTGATGATGCACAGATAGACCCTCATTTATTCGAGTTCTTTGTTTACCATAAAATGTATGTCCGCTTTTTTAATGCCGCCTTGATTCACCACCCCACCCTTTCTGCAGTAGATTCCATTTTCTGGCTGCACCTGGATCATAGCCCGCTTTGAAAAAGACACTCGCTATTTTGAGCTCTGTTTGCAGAAAGGCTTGCTCAGTGGCTAGATGGTTGTAGCTACTAACGGTCGAAAAAAATCAAAGCTTGTACAGTCTCGAACTATAGCAAGCGTAGGTTGGGCCCATGGCCCAACGTTTTATCAACTCATACATCAGGGTATTCATCAGAATAGCTATAAATTAACACATAATGGAATGTGTAGTCGCTCAACGTAGGGGTTTGGGAGAAGGTAAACGTTGGGCCATGGGCCCAACCTACGCTTGCTATCGTTGAATACTATGAATACTATCCTGATATAAGGTCTGATTATCGAAGTAATTAGGCTTAGTGCTTATTTCGAGAGCCACCCTATCGCGCGCCGTCAGGCAAGAATTTGTAAACCATATTTTTTTACCATTGCTAATAATTTAAGCGCCATGCCGCTTGGATGCTTTGCTCCAGACTCCCATTTTTTTATTGTTGATTCACTTGTATTTAGATAGCGAGCAAATACAGGCTGGCTTACGTGGTTTTTCTCTCGTATTTTTTTTATTTGTATCGCATTTATATTGGGCGTGACAATAAGACAAGAATCATCAAAATCCCGCATGGTCGCTTTATCAATAGCGCCAACTTTTAATAAAGCAGACGCTGATGAATGGATAGCCTCAAAAGCATCACTTTTAAACTCATTTTTTTTGTTCATAGCATATCTCTATTAACGACTTCTCACTCAGCAATTGTTCTAACTGTTTTGCAGTTAGCCCGGCATATAATTTCGCAAGTTTACGAAAATCAACCAACTCATTATCGTAAATATTATCACGATCTTTTTTTGCAAACAGGTACTCATAAATCCAATAAAAATCTCCCTTGGCAAGTATGATAGATCGATGCTGATTATTGTTTAGGCGTTTTTTGAAAACCCCTCCGCCTAAATCTACAGCCTGACCATCCATTACTTCCTGAATAGCTTCACATAGATCCGAGTCTTTAATCTTTGCTTTCTTTGCCATCCTGGAAAACCAAGACGTTTTAAATACTCGTTTATATGTATTTACTCTATTCATACGAATAGTATAGCACCTAGTGTCACCAAAACCAAAACCAACCACGATATCGTCACAATTATTTCAGGCCCATCTTACGATTGGAAAATACTAACTGCATCAGTTGATGTAGCTGGGCAATCTTACCCTTTTTTATTCCTCGCTGCAGGGAGTTAAGAAACAAAGCCCTCCCGGAACTCTAAGCCTCCTCCATATCATTGGACTAATTCCGCGCCTGCGGAAGCTATTGATAAGCGTCTATTTGAGCAGCCAGCGCAACAACAGCGTTAGTTGTGTCTGCTGAATATTTCATATTGGCACATTCAAGCTCATGAAAATTTTCATTGTCATACCATTTGATATGGTAGAGAAAACCTGAGCTTTCGCTACCTTGTACTGGCATTAAAATAGTAGCCTTGTTATTAATTGCATAAGTTACATCTTCTTGTGCTAACTGGGCTGCGGTATTAGATGCTTTGACATTCATTACACTGTAGGAACAAGTGCCGATATTTTTATAGACAAAGAATTGTGAAGCACCAGACCAGCCACCTTTGTCTTCATGGAATCCACCTTTTGGAGCCGCAGCTAGCACGTTAATATCTGAAGAGGAAGTCACAAGCACTTTGTTTTTAGAAATATTTGGAAATTTGAAAGCTAGCTTTATTTCGTTTACATCCCTGCTTAAACCTGTATTTGTATCACTAGTTATACCTGCTGATTTAATCAACTCATTTTTAATGAAAGATTCATTCATACTCAATAATTCACGAGGACGATTGATGTATTTATTTACATAGCCTTTTTCTCTAAACTCGGCCATTTCTTTATCCCCTTGTTGAATTTCCTCCGGGGAAAGATCCATCATAGACCGTGGCACTAATTTGATGCCAGATCCCGGAAGTGGTAAGCCCATTTGGGATAACATCTTCATATTTTCTTGCTCTTGAGATGCTTTCTCTTCGGGTGTTATAGCAAAAGTAGCCGCTGCACATGCCATTAATGCGGCATAAATTATCGTTTTTTTCATTACCATATTCTCCTTAATCCCAACCATCAATAATATTACAACCTTCCGCAAAAGTAGAATCGAAAGGCACTGAATCATGATAACCTTTTAAGTAGTGGTAGCCCCACACTACAAAGCCACCATGCACACCCTCACCCCAATGTATCGCAGCAACTCGATCATTATTATTGAATCCAGTATCAACCAGCTTCCATAACACGAAGAAAAAGTTCCGAATTTAAAAGATAACTCAGCCAGGTTTTAAGATATGTATGATCACTTTTTATGAACCATCGCTCGTCAACCATATAAAATTGTCTTATGAAAGGAAAGATTGCAATATCAGCGAAGGTAATATGATCTGCCAATAAATATTTGTGTTGCATCAGTAATGCATTCAGTTGATCAAGATAGTTTTTAGCTTGTTCACGATAATAAATAGGATCTTGTTTCTCAGATTTTTGAGAATACTTGTAATTATCAAGAATGGGCTTAAAGTGGTGATCGTTTATATGGATTAGCTCATCACATTTTTTTTCTAATTCTTTCGTCATCCATCCATCGGGATCTGACTGCTCCAATGCCCACTTGATAATATCAAGGCTCTGATCGATTATTTGTTCATTTTCTAGCACTAATACAGGGACAGTTCCTTTAGGAGAAATTTTTATGAGTTCGATCGGTTTATTTTTAAGATCAACTTCATGTTGTTCAATACAAATTCCAGCGTATGAAAGCGCCATCCTTGCTCTAATAGCATAAGGGCAACGTCTAAAAGTATATAATATCAACGACAAGCTTCACCTCAACTAGATCATCATGATTTGATAGATATATACCTTGCACACATGCGTGCTCGCAAAATAAACAAAAGGACGTTCTGCAGCAAGGACTTCAGATCCTGAAATTATAAAATATAAACAACCTTACCAAAAACCCGGCACAGTGCCTTTTGGAGAGGGTTCTAAAGTCATGTCGATGCATTCTTTGTTAGCGCAGTTTTTTCCTTGATTAATTTCGGCTAACAATTCAAATCTTTCCTCTAATGACGCACCTGAATATTCCTTTCTAAAATTATCAGGAAATGAAGGTTCAACTGGCACTAAACAGTAACACCAACCGCCACTTTCTGTCCCATAGAATTGGCTTCCAAACAGCTGCTTTTTGCCTATATCAACTAAATAACGATCGATTGCTAGAGCAGCTAAGAATTTTTGCTTTAAATCTCCAAGCTGAACAGCGCGGTTTGCCCAAATAAAAGCTTGAAAATAATGTTCAGACACGTCACCATGCTGATAAATAAGTGCGGCAGCAGCATAGTCACTGGCATTTTTAAAACATCCTTCTCCAAAAATCTCCCCTACTCGCTTTCGTCGGTTGAGATCATTTTCAGATAATTTCATCATTTCTTCTTCAGAAAAATTTTCAAAGCCCTCTCTTTCATTTTGATCGGCAGCTACCAGTTCCTTCAATTCATTAGATCTAGATATTTGCTTTTCAGGTTGTTCAAGACAAGAGACATATGAGTAACCAGTATTAGAAAATGTATTAAATGAGACAAATAAACTAGACGCAATTAATACGCGAACCAAACTTTTAGTTTTAACTAATAACACACTACATCCTTATGAAATGAGAAAATATTAGAGCGGCATAAACACAACCACTATAAAGTAATATTTACGAGTTTGTAATAATCTAATATCTCCTGGATTAGTCATTTTTTGAGCCAAGTATTTATGAAAATAAAAAAATTTATTTAGTAATCTTGTCCATTTTAAGCTTAACCTGTGATTCATTTTTGATCTTTTTACGAGAAGGGTGGAGGAGTTAAGAAAACTTCGTTTATATTACTCCCATTGACTGGTGTAGTAAATTTTGCTATAGTAAAAATTACTATACAAGGTAAATTTGATGAAAATTATAAAAACAAAATTATTTACCAAATGGGCTATTAAAAATGAAGTTAGTGATGAGGCACTTACTGTTGCAGCTAAAGAAATTGCTATTGACGTCTACGAGGCTAATTATGGTGGAGGCGTAGTTAAAAAGCGAGTAGCTAATAAAGGAAGAGGAAAGAGCGGAAGTACAAGAACAATTGTTGCCTTTAAAAAAGGCCGGCATTGCTTTTTTGTTTTCGGATTTGAGAAAAATGCTAAAAGTAATATTTCTTCGAATGAGGAACGGGCCTTTAAAATAATTGCTAAGTCTTTGTTAGCTTATTCTGACTCGGAGCTTGAGGAGTTTTTAAATGAGGGCGTATTGGTGGAGATTAAAAATGAAAATTATTGATGCAATGGTAGAAACTGCAAGAGATCTTCGTTTAGATGCAATTACTATCAAAGAAATTGAGGTTCTTAATTTAAATGAAGTTAAAGAGCTTGAGGCACATGAAATAAAAAAAATGCGTCTCAAAGAAAAGGTTAGCCAAGCGGTAATGGCTAAAGTATTAAATGTTACACCATCCACATACCAAAAATGGGAAAGAGGTGAAGTGCATCCCAAAGGAGCTAATCTTAAACTTCTTCGTTTAGCCCATGACCATGGCATTCAATATATTCTATCTTAGTGATACATAAAGGGTGTCTGGGGTTCTGCCCGGCCATTGCGAAGACTAGTGCTCTGTTTTCAAGATGAAGAAATAGCCTATCTCTCCTGTTTTTTGCTATTTATCCCAACCCCATTTGGGCTTAAAAATAAGTTATGATTAGAGGTAAACAAAACCCCCCGGTCTGTTTTTAAACTCATTTTTCAACAGGCCGCCCCGTTTTATTAACATATAAATGCAGATAGTAGCACGAGCAATTGAGCGTGATGAGTCCCGGCTAGATGATCACAAATTAGAAAAAAGAGGAAAGAGCAATAAGAAGTTGGGTCTAATGACGCTGTAATCCTTGTTGATTTTCACACACTTTTACTAGAACCAGTGTGTAAAGAAATGTTAATTAACAACCAACTTTAGCCGAAAGATCTCACCATTCAATTCAATCGTATCTCCAGAAACCATTTTTTTTCTTTTCTGTTTTTCTATTATGCCGTTTACCAGTACAGTGCCAGCAGCTATCATATCCTTAGCCTCAGCTCCACTCGACGCAATACCTTCAAATTTAAGAATTTTAAAGAGCTCAACATGTTCTTTATTAATATAAACATCCTTCATATTATTTGTTACTCCAATAATGATGAGTTGCCTCAATCTTAATTTTTCAAGGAATCGCGATAAAGGGTTTCAATTTTAGTTCTTGCCCATGGTGCTTTGCGCAGGAATTTAAGGCTTGAATTAATGCTGGGGTTAGAATTAAAACAGTTAATTTTTACTCTCTCCGCCAAACCTTGCCAGCCATAACAAATTAACAAATTAACAAACTATTTAAGATAGCCTCTAGGGTAATGCCGTGCAGTGGATCATTAGAAGTCCTGTCCATCAACCATACCTCTTTCGTTATACATTGGTGTTACCTATACCTCAATACTCTTATATTTAATTACATTACCACACATAATTGTTCTTAGTGCAATCATTTAGTTTAATAATACTACTTCCAAAGTTGCTTAATCAAGTCTTTTACCTGGGTTTGTGGGCGAATTAAAATGTGAAGTGAGGAAATTTGGTGTTAATCTGGACTAGCTGAAATAGATAGTCCAGATTATATGGCACCTCGACATTTAGTATTTTGGCACTGCTTGCCGGCATATTGTTTAATATCCATTACCCAATCTAGACTCAAATTCATGGGTTTTTGGGACACTGCTTGTTACATTAGGCCGATGATATCCTTTGATTGTAGAATACTTTATTCTGTTCTATTCTCTGCCTCGTCATACACTTCGTTCTTATTCCTTTTACCGACAGCTATAATAGTTATTATTAGTTTATTATCATTCACATGATAAACCAAACGATAACCAGATTGGCGTAATTTAATTTTATAACAATCTTTCAGTTTGCCACTTAGGATTGACGATATTACATGTGGGTCTTCAAGGCGACGTTTTAATATTTTTTTAAATTGCTCCTGCAATCCTTTTGCAAGTTTTTTCCAATCTTTAAGTGCCAAAGGATGAAAATGAAGCTCATAACTCATCTATATCAACCTTTATAGATTTAAAAGGAGAGGACAAGCGTTGCTCAACTATTTTATTCAATTCATTATCATCAAGTAGATCCATCATGCGCTCAAAAGTTTCTACAGGTATCAAATAAGCAGCTGCTGTATTGTGATTTAATATTGCTATAGGTTGTCCATGTGAATCATTGATCACCTTAGTTGGATTTTTCTTTAATTCACTAATACTGGCAACTTGAGTTGCATATAAAATTTGCATAACAAGTCCTTAATAAGGTGCTTTTATACGACCTAATTATAGGTCTTTTCTCGGGGCTTGTCAAAATATAAATTGGTTCAATAAAAGTAGTTTGGCGACACTTATAGCCTTGGCAACATTCAACAAAAAAATCGTGGGATTTGTTCACTTCTCTTCTTTTTTTAATGGACAATCAAAAGAGATACATTAAATGTCTTATGGTTTAGTTTCTGATTTATTGTCATGACTCGAAAAGGATGCTCCCTCCACATCACCACCATCAAGATATTGTCGCCAATCCGAATTTATTTCGTCAAATTTTTCCTTGAGTTCTTCTTTTGCTTTTTCTTCAATTTTTGACTTTAAGAGTATGTCTATGTTGACCTGGTTTGATTTAACGATTTTTTTGTCTTATCTGGCCGATCTCCAGCTTCCTATTTTTTACCTCTGATTCCAGGTAATTAATCTTATAAAAAGCCACCCCTACTGTGCTCGCAAAACCCAATAGTACTATTACGATCGTAGTAATTTCACTGCATGACATTTTATTAAACATAAAGTGATCCTTATTTAAGTATTCCTGTCTTCTTAAAGTACATGTCAAGCTGAAGAGCTTTCTGCAATGCAAATATCTCAGTATCATAGGGCACAGTAAGATCAATACTCTCTCATTCTATGAAAAGGTGATTTTATCAATCTTACCATCTATTAAATTTTCTTCTTGCTCAAGACGTATTTTTTTAATTGCCTCTTCAAGATCTTTCTTTTTCTTAAACCAACGCCCCGTTGTATAGCTATCTAAAGGAATCTTATGATCTACTTTCAAATAGAATCGTTTATACAGTTGATAGGATGTCAAAATAACAGTCTGTAGATCGCCTTTTATTTCAAGTTTGCCAAGCTGGATTTTTTCGATTTTTTTCTTGACAGTTGAAACACTGGGCCACTCTACAGGCCATTCTTTATGTACCCCATCGATAATGTACATTTTATATATATCACTATATTTAAGTCCGTTGGGGAGGTTTAATTTAAAATCAATTCTTTCTTGTTCATTTATTTTTCTTTTAGGGATATCTAATTCTAAAATAAACTCTTTTCTTTTGTAATAAAAAAATCTTATTAACCTGATCCAGGGTTTAGAAGGCATAACATATATTTTAAGTTTATTTATTTGAACTGGGCTTCGTCCTGATGCGCTAGCAAAGATACGGACATCTAGATTATCGATAGTTTGATATTTAATCTCAGATTTACATATCAAATTTGCTTTATTTCTATTAAATTCCTTTGCTTTTAAAATGAGACCGATTACTCCCAGAATGGTTCCTATCGTACCAGTTATGGCGCCCCATAAAGATAAATAAAACATTATTAATCCTTTTATTAATGTCTTAACATTAAAATTTTAGAGTTTTACATTCATTGGTTGATATATTTATATAGTGTGGTCTTTCCTACACCAACCATCTTACAAATAGATTGGATTGAGTGTTTTTTATTCGAATATAATGTTTTGACCAACTCTTTTTGTTCATCACTAAGCTTTTCTGGTCTGCCTCCTTGTCTTCCCCTTGCTCTTGCAGCTTCTAACCCTGCAAGAGTGCGCTCTTTTATTAGATTGCGCTCAAACTCAGAAAGGGCGCCAAAAACATGGAACATAAATTTGCCAGAAGTGGTTTCAGTATTAATGGACTCTGTAATGCTATGAAATCCAATCCCTTTTTCTTCAAGGTTACTGACATAAGAGATGAGATGTTTAAGTGATCGCCCTAACCTATCCAAACGCCAAACAACCAAAACATCCCCTGCCCTCAGATACTTTTCAACTTTATCTAGCCCAGGCCTCTCAGATACCGACCCACTAATTTTATCAGTAAAAATTTCTTCACATGCTGCTTTTTTCAGGGCATCCAATTGTAAATCCAAATTTTGTTCATGAGTAGATACTCTGGCATAGCCAACTCTCATTAAAGTTCCTTTTGTTCAATAAGTCTAAAATATTAGATTAAAATGAACCTTGATTAATGTACAGGGTTTTCGAACTAGATTTGTAGGTTAAATCCGTAAATTTTGGTTTCTTGGGTACTCGTTCACAAACCCATCGTTTAGCGGAAGCTTCAAAACTGTCAGAATATTTTTTTACAATAAAAAATTAAACTCCCATATTTTTAATTAATTCAAAATAATAAGGGGCCGTAGTGCCACGATGAAAATCTCCAAGGTTAGCTTTAATGCCTTTTGAGGTATATTTGTAGCGAACTTCATTCAAATAGTTAATAACTGTTTGCTTGGAATCTGGCTCTAGCAAATTCTTTTCAATTCCTTGGTAACCGATAGCCAGGGGCCCAAAAAAATAGCTGTCTAAGTCGGAATTATTTGCCTCACGAAGCTCATCCACAATCGATTTGATATAAATAGACTGCAATTCTTTTGATTTATGGACTAATTTGTATTTAAGTGTGATTGATGCCGGATCGGTTGCAACTGCTAATTGGGCATTTATCTTATCCAGATTTTGTAAGGTTTCATCGGCCGTATGGGTATCAACAAACCCCATTGTAGCCCAGTCGGCGCAACGTTGATTAAGTTTTTCGCCTATTAACCTATGAAAAAAACCTCTCAATAACTCTTTGTCTCTAGCGCTTGGGTGTTCTCTTAACTCTCCTTGAACATGGAACATAAGGCCGCTTACTATTTTATTTTTTACCTCTTCACGGTCTGTTTCATCATATAGTCTTAATAATTTTGGAACCAAATCTATATCACTGGTCTTTGATGTAATTTTATCAATCATAGCACCTCGTTTAACATCGCTAAGACCGTCATCGTAAGCAAAACGCATATAAGCTGACACAGGAGAGACATAGTTCGTCGGGGCTTTTAAGGGGGCGTCGATCACTGCTTGAAACTCTTCTAAGCCCATTTCGTTAAGATTTTCAGCGCTTACATCATCTAAAGATTTATTTGTTAAAACATCCACTGGCGACTCGGGTAAGTCTGCAATCAACTTCTCGTCATTATAATAAGGGAAAAAATTAAACAAATTTCTTGGCGGGCGTTGACATACCATTAGAGTCCATCATTTGTCTTGTAGCAATGCCAACATGCCCCAGCCATCCCATGCCAGGATAATTTAAATCTCTACCCATGATGTCAGAAGGAAAAATTTTCTTGGCATGTGATGTCATGTTTAAAGCGACTAATGTAATACTCAATCCTAATGTGAGTAACTTTTTATTTCTCATTTACAGCTCCATGCCTTGTTGAACTTATTGTTGCGCACCACTTGTCTTTTAAGATTGAAACGTTCTAATTATTTTGTAACCAATAGTAAATAAACAATGAAGTATTAATAATGAACAGGTAGCTACATAGAAAGTTTCAATATTTCCCACTAATGGAATGAATATGTAATGAGGAAGAAGTTGCCCAATTGAGACCAATGCTATGATTATAAGTGAACAAAATATTGTATATGCTTTATGATTTTTTATCATAAGAGCTATTGCTGAGAAACATATAGAAAATAACAAACCATATATAGTAATGAAATAAATAATCAGCGACCACCACCCTCTTACATCGCTATTATTATATGAAAATATTAATGAGAGGAGGCAAGCGAACAAGAAGCTAAAGCTTAATATAAATAAATCTCGGGTAAATAATTTGGATTTTTTTAGGTTGTGCTCAGGTTGATTGACCAGCGGAGCTAATTTTTCACAACAGAAAACTGCAATAATAATTAAGGGGAGCGTTTGAAAAAAGTCTGCAAAGGAAATATTCGCTGCGTGGTAATGCATCGCAAATGCCGCACAAATAAAAGCAATAAGCAGCGACCAGGAATATCTATTTAAATTTTTGACCTTATTTTTTTGAGTTGTAGTCATGTATTAATCCGTAAACTATGACCCACTTTCCGATAGGTGTACCCAGGAAGGTTGAGAACAAATTTTGATTTTAGTAAAAGCCCTGCTGGGTCTAGCTCCCCGGGACAGGCTCGAACCGCCGACCTAATGATTAACAGTCCTGTGTGAATTATACACTGCAACAAATAACAATCACACCTCGCTGCCAGTTTCTAATTTTCTTTAAACTCAGTGTAGACATGCTCTTTTGTGTGTATGATGCGCGCGCCCGAAGGATTTATAGCGTATTTAGGGCGCGATAACACCGTATAATAGTTTTCGCTCGCCGCCTATAAGCAATTTAGGAGAGTGCGACTCTGGTAAAACCTTGTCCGCCACCATGCATTTGAGCGATTAATGACCGGTAGAGTTTCTGCGCATTAGTTCCTCAATAAACGCAGCATCCTCCTCATCCTCTCTTATTATCGCCGCATAGAAATCATCATTATTTTTTAAATTTGGCGCCTGTATGCTGCGGCGCTCATTACCAAAAAAACACATCCTGCCTACCGCGGCTGCAAGCCTGGACTGACTTCCTTGCATAGCTTCTACCACTTCTGAAAACTTGGCTGCAGCACCACCAATGGCCTCAACCTCAGCTCGCGAAGATTGTATCGCCTGTTGATACACTCCTAAATCCTCAGAAATTGTTGCAAATGCGGTATTTGCAGCCCTTTCTTGATGAACTAAATCTGTAGTTTCCCTTTCAACATCCTCTACCACGGTAACAAGCACCTCATCTTGGTGTTGCAGGATTTGGCTTTGAATTTCTAATGTTTCTACCTGCTCCTGCAAAGCATCACTCTCAACCCTAAGTGCAGTATGAGTAGATTCCAGCTCGCTAGTAGCCACATTAAAAAGACCCTCAGTAGCCCTAAGATTAGTATTCAACGCTATTGATTCCGCAGCAAAAATACGCGCACCTTCCCAGCGATTTGCTTCATGTGAGACAAGTAGTTTATGCACAATGATGTAGACTAGCGTGGCTGATATTGCCAATATTAACGATGAGCCAACCAGCAACCCGGCAAAGCCTGAGCCGATGGTTAATAATGCGAAATATACTGTTTTGAGTAAAAATGATTGTCCATTCCACCCAGAGCTAATTTTGTCAAACCAGCTCTTGTTGGCCATATAGCGCCGCATCAATTCACCTGCCTCATCAGGTGGATATTCTTCTCGATTTGAATAAAACCAACCAGCTAATGCTTGACATCCTGACCATGCCCACATGAAAACACCTTGGGGTGCTGGAGTTTCTATTGGGGATTGAACCTCTATTTCTGGCTGTGGCATCTTTACCTCCCTGTACCTGTATGGAAAATTAGGATAACTGCGCTACCGTAGGAACTTGAGTTGCTGCAGTAACTTGAGTTAGTGATTTCAGTTGATGCTCTAATTGCTCCCTGAAAAATCGGCATTTCTCAGTACGACGAACTAACAAATCTCTTGCCTGGGTAAGTTCTTCCGTATTTTGAGCGATAACACGGCCTTGAGCCTCATTTTCTAATGTAAGTGCCTCAACTTCACCTTCTAATTGGGTAATGACCGTAGTTTGCTCTTCTACCGTATTTTGTAATGCTCCAATATCTGTGGCAGTTTGGATAAGCGTGTCCACTTTTAGCCTGAGAAGTTCATTTAATTCGCCAAGCATTGTTACAGCAGCCATGCCTTTGAGGTGAGAGCTTTCTGATACTTCTCGTAATGCGGGAAGAGAATCGGTAAGAGTCCTACTAGACTCTCTTGCGTTTTCCACGGCAGCTATCAATCTTTCGTTTGTTTCTGAGATGCGTCCTGATAACTGATGAAGATGGTCCACAGATACCGTCGTAGCGGATGTTGCTTCTCTGACTTCCCGCCTTAAGACAGCAGCTTCCTCGGCAAGCGACTCTACTGCTTCATTCGCGCTATTGATTCTTTCCTGTGTCATTCTATTTTGAGCCGCAAGAGAGTCCTGATGCGCCTGGGTTGGTTGCGCCTTTCTTTTTGAAAAAAAGCGCCATAACCACATAGAACCTCCACCAACAACCAATCCACCACCACCTGCCCCTACCCCAATTGCCGTGGCAGCGCCTGCGCTAATCGCTGCAGCTCCACCAGCAGAAGCGGCGTAAGCTAATGGTATACCAAGAAGCAAAAGAGGGAACGGCATGATAATGTCCTTTTATAATGAAACAAAACTGGGTTTGTTTACC
>CAZYME010000003.1:97770-138023 GCA_964648115.1 uncultured Legionella sp. | reverse complement strand
GTGCTCAAAAAGCATTGGATGGTTTGAAAGGTGATAACGCTGATCAAAACATGGGTATCGACATTCTACGTCGTGCTATTGAGTCTCCATTACGACAAATCGTTGCTAATGCTGGATACGAAGCATCTGTTATCGTGAATAAAATCGCTGATAATAAAGGCAACTACGGCTTCAATGCGGCTACCGGTGAATACGGTGATATGGTTGATTTAGGTATTCTGGATCCAACTAAAGTTACTCGTACAGCGCTACAAAATGCTGCATCTGTTGCTAGCTTGATGTTAACCACTGAGTGCATGGTTGCTGATCTGCCGAAGAAAGATGAAGGTTCTGCAGGTGGCGACATGGGTGGTATGGGCGGTATGGGCGGTATGGGTGGCATGGGCGGTATGATGTAACCCGAAGCTTTATCTGTTCTTGAAAACCCGCCAATTGGCGGGTTTTTTTATCAGGGCCAGATCATGAGTGATCATTATTTATCTTAATGTCTACGTACCGCGCTTTATGCGCGGTATCCAGAAATTTTGCTAGATTCCTGGATCCTGCGGTCAAGCCGCAGGACGTAGAAATAGAGACCAGATATAATATTTTATCCCAGCATTGTTTATATTTGAGTCACTCATGCTCTCGCCCTGGTTTTTTATTCCTACTAATAATTACGCTATCATGAAGCTCTTATGTGTATGGAAGGATAACTTTTAGTGAAACGGATTTTGTTTGGCTTATTCAAGTATCTTGGATTTTTTCTTTTTCTGCATAATGCATATTCTACTGCTTACCAGCCTTTTTTAGGTGTTGCTTACGATAACCCAGCGCTCTTATACACTGTTGATAAAGCAGATATTATCCTTGGAAATACGTATATTGAGAGCAGATTTGTTTTTACCGGCTCAAATGGTCCTTTGACGGGTAAGGCTGTCAGTGATCGTAATAGAAACCTACCACACGGCCGTGTAGCCTATCGTGTGAACCCAGATCTAGTTATTGGCTTGGATATAAGTCACCGAGTTTATATTAATATTCAATATTCTATAGGCTCCATCCTGCAAAGCTCAAGTACTGCATCTACACTGTTTGATTTTGATTATAGTCCACGATTTAGTTATAGAATAAATGATAAATTGATGGTAGGTGCTGGAGCAAATTTGAATGAGCTTTATTCATCGGAGCTTAACTTTGTAGTGGAGCCTTATGGCAATTTAGTCAATAAAGGCAGTGGTTGGGCATATGGTTGGGATGCTGGCCTTATATATAAATATAATGAGAAAACCACAGTAAATATCAGTTATTACTCAGAGTTAAATCACAGCGGATCGGGGACAAGCACGTGGGGCCCGATAACAAATCCAGATTTGCAGTTTTACAATACGAAAGTACCAGCTACGGCAACATTAAATTTATATAGAAAAATAACTGAAAAATTAGCTATAAACGCTGGTTTCCACTATCAGTTTTGGGATGCTGTTAAAGAGATTAACGTGGTGAATACCGCATTAGGCGAAAATCTTACGGTGCCTTTGAATTACCATAACACCTGGGTAGGCGTTCTTAATGCTCATTATGCATTTACCGATAAAGTTACCGGCATCATTGGATCGGAGTACAATAATAGTCCAGCTTCTATTGCTGATCGTTATCCAGGATTACCCGCAGGCACTGCACTGGCTGCTTATATTGGAACAGAGATTGCAGTAACTAAATCAATTTTTGTTAAACTGATTTATGCACATGTTTTTTCAAATCCACCTATTAATACTCTGGGACGAAACGGAGCTATAGTAGGCAGAGAAAACATAAACGATAATATCGCGGATCTTTTCTTGATTTGGCATTTTTAAAGAAAATTTAATCAATCTAGCCCGTACGGAGCGTAGCTGAATGCGGGATTGGCCAGGCAAATTGCTCCCCGCATTCCACTGCCTCCATACGGGCTACATTTTTTGTAAGGTCAGGGGGAGATATCAAAATCTTGGCGAACGGGTGATTGTTAACGCATACCGAACTCACAGTAATTGACACCCCTTGACCTTCTCCCATTGTCTCAAAGGAGAAAGCGCTGGGTTTTCCATTGCGGTGACCGGTAAATAAAATGTTTGCTCTAACAGAAACTGCCCGCTTATAGCCGCATGTGATACATGGTCGGTAAAAACTAACCAAGTACTGTTTGGTGGGAAGTCGATACGATGTTTGGTGAGTTTTTGCTGGTAGTTATCATCTAATTTCATGCTGTCGTGAAGGTGAAGCATGTAGTGATCATAGGGTGAGCGTAGTGTTTTGGTTGCTTTGACCAATTTTAATATTTTCGCGCGTGCTTTGCTGTGAGTTGGAATGTGTTGTGCAAATGTTGCTATTACTTGAGAAAAAGGCTCCCCTACATGCCAAACACGAGGTTCACCATTAGGGTTAATATTACAAAATATTCGGAATATACGTAGGCCATTAACAGGGGTTGCCGAAAACGAATCTACGTGTAAGCGGGTATCGTCTTTGCGTTTGGAGGTTTTTCTTCCTTTGATTTCAGCTGGGCGGTAACTGGTTCTTCCCCACTGCATGGCTGCACTGTATTGGGGCAGCATGGTATCAATAAGTTGTTTTGAAAATTCGGCAAAACGATGCATAAATTGTTGCATCATTGGAAGTTGTAAAGAACAAGAGCTGGCTAAACCAGAAAGATGTTGGCGCCGAGAATCGTAGCTAATATTTTTATGTTTAGGATCCAGGATTTTTTCGGATAAAAGAGATTGTTCCTCAGTCTTTAATGCAAAAAAATAGGTGGGAAAATAAATTACTTTACCTGATTCAAGGGATGTTATTGCCTGGTGTTTGGTTTTTTCGCTGATGGATTGTAGATCTTGTGTTTCAATGGTGTGCAATTGATTATTCATGGCATGCCTCGTAATTCGATAAGAAATTCTAACAAATAACTAGATTCATCACTACTTAGCTTCTATGCTTAAGTAAGCGCCATAATACAGGAGTTAGATATGAGTGAAGTTGTGAGTAAATTGTCGGTTCTTTTGGCTGATACCTATGCCCTATACTTAAAAACCCAAAATTATCATTGGCATGTTCGCGGTCCGCAGTTTAAATCATTGCATGAATTATTTGAAGCACAATACCGTGAGCTTGCGGAAGCTGTCGACGAAATAGCCGAGCGGCTCTTGATTATGGGGCATCATGCTCCTGCTACCTTTAAGGATTATGATCGCTTAAAGAATATCAAAGATGGTGATTCTAATTTGGCTTCTAATAAAATGGTTGCAGAATTAGCCAGCGATCATGGTAGGTTGGTGAAAGATTTAAACGAATCTATGGCATTGGCGCAGAAAATGAATGACGAGGGTACGGTTAATTTGTTAGCCAATCGGATCTCCGCGCATGAAAAAGCACGTTGGATGTTAGCAGCGTCTGCTTAGGTGAATTTTAGGGGAAGAAGGAAGTCCCGCATTCCGCTGGGCTTCATACGGGGTTTATATAACGTGTAGCCCTTATGGAGCGCAGCGGAATGCGGGAAACCAATGCTCTATTCTCAGCAGCACGAAGTTATTGGCTAATTGCGCCGTTACTATTACCGTTAGTAGATCCATCGGTAGGAGTGCCAGTAGTATTGCTAGTATCAGGAGTAGTATTGCTAGTACCAGAAGTACTTGCCCCACTGCTTGTTGTAGCAGAGCTACCTAGGTCAGTCACTTCCAATTTGTCTCCTACATTCATACCTTGTAGATCTTGAGGATCCATTTGAGCATGAATGATTTTGCCATCCGAGGTTTTAAATTGAACATCAGTAGTGGCTGTATCAGGAGTTGAAGTGGTTGATGGTGTTGTTGTGGTTGTAGGGGTTGACGGCACTGAATCTGTTGTAGTGGGTGCTGTCATTTGTTGATCTTGCCCCATCGTATCATCTGCATATGCTAGCGGTGAGCACAAAAGGGCTACCGTAGTTAATCCTAAAATATACTTTTTCATCTTTAATACTCCCTGTATTTAGATATCACCTTTAAGTCTAGCACATAAATATATATAAAATTTAAGGTTAAAAATTCAGTATGCTTAATATTTGGTTAAGGTTTTGTCTCTATATTTACGCCTCATATTTAACTTGGTGAGATAAGAGGTCATAAATGAATAATGTGCATGTAAATGGATTGTTTGGCATACGGCGAGCCGCTGCTGTGGGTGAACAAGCCGCCGCTGTGGGTGTGGTTGAGCCAGTTGCCGCTGCAGTTGAACCAGTTACTCCTACGGTTGAGCCAGCAGCCGCAACGGTGCGGCCAGCCGACGAGTCAGTACCACGTAAAAAATATACGGGTGGTGTTTTTGCATCATGTACCACCCAGGCACTTAGTGCGCGTGACAGAAAGGACCCACCACCACCGCCAGCTCCTGGTGCTGCAGGTTTAGTATTTTAATAAATAAAAAATGTATCTTTCCTGATACTATTGACTTCCGCAGGGAGCATTGCTAAAAATGCACGAAAAAGCAGGGATGCTCACGTGTATCAATTTCTTTTCCCACTCAGTCTATTTTTTAGTGCCAGCTTACTATTTATCATTCAGCCCATGGTGGCGAAGGTTTTGCTACCAATTTATGGCGGTACGCCTGCCGTATGGACAGTATGCATGCTGTTCTTTCAAGTGCTGTTACTCATTGCTTACGCGTATGCCTGGATTTTAAGCAAATTTAAAGGAGCATATAGTTGGCGTTTGATTCATCTTTTTGTCTGCCTGCTTAGTCTGAGCGTTTTGCCCGTAGTGTTTTTACCCGTTTCTGGAAATGGGATTCCTGAAATATCTATTCTCAAAAATTTACTTGTTCAGCTCGGACTACCGTTGTTAGTGGTTGGCGCTTCAGCCCCTTTATTGCAATATGCTTTCAGCCAAACCACAGGCAAGCGTGCAGCTGATCCTTATTTTCTTTATATAGCTAGTAATGTGGGGAGTTTACTAGCGCTGATAAGCTATCCTTGGATTGTGGAGCGTTACGCAGGGATTCATCAGCAATTTTATGATTGGAATATTATTTATTTAATTTATTTAGTATTTTTATTAGGCTTACTATTTACCCTTCGCTATGAGCCACCTGCTCAAGCCGCTATAAAACCAATAAATATTGCTTGGACACGCCGTGCTTTTTGGGTTTTTTTAAGCTTTATTCCTTGTAGTTTAATGCTTGGAGTTACATTTTATATTTCAACAGATATTGCCGCCACGCCTTTATTTTGGGTGTTGCCCTTAGCATTGTATTTGCTTTCTTTTATTGTCACTTTCGCGAGCAAGCCCATTATTTCTCACGCCTGGGTGGTACGTAATACACTAATCTTTTTGTTGTTCCCCATTCTTGGTTTTGTGATAGGGACCCACCAAATGTCCGTGGTGCAATTGATTATCATCAATTTGCTTGGATTTTTTATGATGGCCTTATTATGTCATGGCGAATTATACAAAATTCGTCCTGAAGCTAATCAACTTACTACCTTTTATTTCTGTCTGGCTTTAGGAGGAGTGTTAGGGGGTATATTCAATGGGTTGATAGCACCAAGGCTTTTTACGCATGCTTACGAATATCCGTTGATGTTGTTGCTAGGGCTGCTTTGTATTCCTATACCTAATAGTCATAACAAACTGCAGAGCAGGCTTATACCCAGTGCTGTCTTGATGTTATTGCTTTTTAATTATTTTCTTCCAGATCAAGGGGTGGGAGAGTGGTTGAAGGTGCATCATGTTGCAGAAATTGTAGCTCTAACGCTTCTTATGGTATGGCCTAGTAGTCGCTATAGCTTATTTTTTGGTATGACTGTTTTATTTGCGTTTGTGCTGATGCCTTGGTTTAAACCCACACAAATCCTTAATCAACAGCGGAATTTTTATGGAATAAAACAGGTTTTTTCGCAGTCCGGGGCGCACGTACTGATGAATCAAAGTACCTTGCATGGTTTTCAAGTACAACTAGATAAAAAGCCGGTAGATGGAGCTCGAGGCTATTATGGTTCGGTTTATCCAGTCGTTCAGCAGTTAGAGGCATTGTATCAACCCTTACATGCGATGATTCTTGGATTGGGCACAGGGGTGATGGCCTGTCAGTTTCGCGAGCAAGATAAAGTTGCTATCGTTGAAATTGATAAGCAAGTCATTGATATTGCTAGTAATCCAAGTTTATTTACGTATTTACGCGATTGCCCACCCCAGGTATCGTTAATCAAAGATGACGGCCGTTTAGCTGTAGCGAAGATGAAGGATGCTTCCTATGAACTATTAGTAATGGATGCGTTTACTTCAGATGCAATACCCGTACACCTATTAACACTTGAAGCATTTACTCTATATAAGACCAAAATTACACCTGAAGGGGTAATTTTGGTCAATATAACAAATCGCCATTTACAGGTTTTGCCGGTATTAACGGGTGCGGGACGGGAGTTGGATATGATCGTTTTGCATAAATTATCAGCTGGAAATACCCGTTTAGGGCAGTTTCCTTCTGAATGGGCGCTTCTTACCAGCAATGAGCGCCTCGCAGGTAATTTGTTAAGTAAAGAGGGCTGGCGTTTTGTAGCTGACGCTAAAACCCAATTATGGACCAATGATTATTCCAATCTTATTCCGTTGTTGAAATGGTAACTAAATATTGCTTAATAATTTATTAATATTAGTAATTTATAATCTAACTATACGATAAATTTAAAGAGCGATTAAAAAATGATAAATAATGCATTCAAAGCGTTAATAGATTATTTGGATGGAAAAGAGAATCCGTGGGCCTATTATGACGCCTTAGATATAGGCGCTCTGGGAGAAATGCATAAAGATTTTACAACTGCATCCAACAAGCAAAATGCTCTGGGGGTCGCGCTCACAGACGGTATTATCAACCAGCTGTATGATAAATTTCGTGTTACAGGCAAAGATAGGAAAATTCCTATCGATGCAGACAATCTACTGAAAATATTAAAGCAACACGCATCTAAAGTGGGTCAGTATGAACTTGATGCATTTGCAACTCAACACAAAAACTATCAACTTGTTAGGACGTTACGCGAATTTAATAAACATCTGCAAGAGGGTGGGGAAAAGAAAGATTTGCCGGCATTGCTAGCTGCCTACAGTAAAAATATGGCGAAGGTGAATAGGGATTTCTACACAACCACGATTGATTCTGACCCCAAGTTGGGTAAGGTTGTTGAAGATATTTTAACCACAGTAGGTATAACCGATGCGAGAGTACGTGGTAGATACATCAATGCCCCTGTGGAGGTTCGCCAATTTTTAAAAGAGGTGGTAGCGCATCATAATACTCCTAATAATAAAGAGCAGCTTGAGCAAATCAAGGCTTTTAATCAGATTGTGCTGGATAAATCTAGGGTAAGCCGACAAAAAGCGCTTTTATACGGTTTGCTGGGTATTTTACCTATTGTGGGGGGGATGTCCTACAATGGTTTTGGTGCTGTTGAACAGATTGTCACAGCGGCTTTGTTTGTCCCAGTTGTGGGTATAGTAGGTGCGGTGGCAGCTGGTGCATACGCCATTTATGAAAATTTGACCCGTAAAAACGTGCACTGGATGGATCAGCTGCGAGATAACGCTCTTGTGGTGGCTGGCACAGCACTTAAAATTTCAGCCTATTCTTTAGCGATAGCAGCTGCCGTTACGGCAGCCCCTGTGATTGCTATTCTTACTACAGTTGCAGCTGGTGTTGGGGTTATACGCGAGGGAGCCAAATTAATTTCCTTGTATAGTAAGAAAAGTAAAGAAGTTGGGAGTGATTTGCAGGCTCAACAAAACCAAGCCCGTATGGACGATAAGATAGCGAAAACTAAAAAAACAGTTTGGTTAAGATTCGGTGTGGCTGTGGCTTTGACGGGTCTTGCAGCTGCGGCATGTTTTGCTCCAGGTGGTATTTTCGTAGTTGCAGGTGCTGCATTAGGCGTGGCTATCGTTAGCTTTTTTCAATGGAGAGCTGAGAAAGCCATTGAGAAGTCAACAACAGATTTGAATGCTAAGTTTAAAGAATTAGAAAATGCTGATGCTGCTGCAAGTGAAGAGAGCAATAGTCCTCAAGTTGTAGAGGAGCTGACTAGCGATGCCAAAGCTACTATTGGCTTGAGGGCTCGGGATGAACACTCAGCTCCGAGTGCTGTGGAAGTTGCGGATGAACATATCGCGCCAGCTGTGTCTAATCCAAGGCGGGATAGCGTGGAGGAGCCTGTTCTCCCAGTTGCTGACAGAAGGCCTGCACCGCTTCAAATGCATGGAGTAACAAAGCAGGACAGCGATGATGGATATGTTAGTCCCCTTAGCAAAGAGGCTCTAAAAGGTCTCATTTCTCCCCAAACTCCTCACCAAACAGCAACGAAGGTTGATGACGATGAGGATAATGTATCGGGACCTTCAGGCCACCACTAGCCGGATACGAAAACCTTAGCCTGGTTGATATTGTTTACGCCTCGCTGTTTCCCGACAGATTCCCTTTATTTTCCAACCAGCTTTTTCGATCCGCTGCGCGCTTTTTCGCGAGCATCATATCCATTAGTTCCATAGTAGATGCTTCATCATCAAGCGTTAATTGAACTAATCGCCTTGTGTTCGGATCCATGGTCGTTTCACGGAGTTGAAGGGGATTCATTTCTCCTAATCCTTTGAAACGTTGGACATTAATTTTTGCGTTACTCTTTTTGCTTAATAAAGCTGTAATCTTTTCTTTCTCTTCGTTGTCCAACGCATAATGCACCTCTTTTCCTGCATCAATGCGGTAAAGTGGAGGCATAGCTACGAATACATGTCCGGCTTTAACCAAGGGTTTAAAATGACGCAGGAAAAGGGCGCATATCAATGTTGCGATATGGGCACCGTCCGAGTCCGCGTCAGCGAGAATACATATTTTTCCATAGCGCAGGCCGCTGAGATCTTCAGAGCCTGGATCAATACCGATGGCAACTGAGATATCATGAATTTCTTGTGATGCGAGTACTTGTGAGGATTCAACTTCCCAAGAGTTTAAAATTTTGCCGCGCAATGGCAAAATGGCTTGAAAATCTTTGCTGCGAGCCTGTTTTGCTGAACCGCCTGCAGAATCCCCTTCTACCAAAAACAATTCAGCTTGGCCTAAGTCTGTTTGTAAGCAGTCAGCTAGTTTTCCTGGTAGCGCGGGCCCTTGATGAACACGCTTGCGTGCTACTTGTTTAGCTTGTTTTAAGCGGGTTTGAGCACGGTCAATCACGAACGCTGCGATTAGCTCCCCTTGGCTGCGGTGTTGATTAAGCCAGAGCGCGAAAGCATCTTTGATGACATTACTCACGAAAGCAGCCGTTTGTCGTGAGCTCAATCGCTCCTTAGTCTGCCCTGCAAACTGCGGCTCTTTCATTTTTACTGAGAGGACATATTGGCAAGGCTCCCACAAGTCATCAGCGCTTAATTTAACTGCACGAGGTATTAAATTACGTAATTCGCAAAATGCAGACAAAGCATCAAAAAGACCTGAACGTAAGCCGTTGACATGTGTACCGCCTTGTACCGTTGGAATGAGGTTTACATAACTTTCATTCAGGGAGCTATTGATTGTGCTAGACCACGCCAATGCCCAATCAAGCGTAGCCTCGCTGCTTTTAAATTCCCCTGTAAAAGGCTCTTCTGGAAAATAATCGGCGGGTAATGATTGACGCAAATAATCAGCCAAGCCTTGTTCATAACACCAGGTTGTTTCTTCTTGGGTAACTTTATTTATAAAGGTCATGGATAACCCAGGGCACAGTACTGCCTTAGCGCGCAAAACATGGCTGAGTTGTTTGACAGAAATACGTGGGGTATCAAAATAGTGGGCTTTGGGCCAGAAACGGATAACCGTGCCTGTATCGCGTTTTTTAGTGGTGCCTATTTCATTGAGTTCGTTGAGCTTGTCGCCGTTAGCAAAAGACATTTGGTAAATAATGCCATCACGTTTAATCGTTACATCGAGACGTTCTGAAAGGGCGTTCACTACCGATACACCTACACCGTGTAATCCACCGGAGAAATTGTAGTTTTTATCAGAAAATTTAGCGCCTGCATGGAGACGAGTCATGATAACTTCTACACCACTAAGTCCAAGCTGTGGATGCAAATCTACTGGCATCCCGCGCCCGTTGTCTTCTACTTCAATCGAATGATCTTCATGCAAGGTAACAATGATGTTGCTTGCAAATCCGGCAATCACTTCATCAACGCTATTGTCGATAACCTCTTGGGCTAAATGATTAGGACGGGTGGTATCGGTATACATACCAGGACGACGCTGCACGGGCTCTAGCCCGCTTAATACTTCAATGGCTTCGGCAGTGTAATTTTCAAGCATGTAGGGGGACTCAACGTATAAATTTGATTTAGTTTAACATGAAATGAAAATTTGGTATCTGGGGGTAGAGTAGTGGCGGATGCAACGCTAATAGTTCCTCGCCCATTGATCGGAGATGGGCGTTGTTGAATTAGCTCCGTTCGTGCTGAAGAAGGCTCCACTGTCATTATGTTAAAGAAGACTGTCGTCCCCGCGAAGGCGGGGATCCATTTCTCCCATGGCTCCTAGCCTGAGTCAGGGATAGATTCCCGCCTTCGCGGGAATGACAAAGTCTTTTAACTTAATGCCGTGAAGAGGAACAGAGATAATTATTCAACAACGCCCCTCGCGGGGCGAAGGAAACACTTTGGCACTAAAGAATCTTCCCCCCATGCCGCTAATATCAATAATAACCCCCCTGGAGATAACTATGTCCAAGTATGAATGGCCAGCCGAAGATTATGCAATTGGAGCATATATTCAAGCTACGATTTCTGATCAATATCTAGAGCGCTTAGCCATTAAAGAGGACGATAAAATACTTGATATAGGGTGTGGTGACGGATCTTATAGCACTAGAATTCTGCAACGCATACCAAATGGGACTTTATTAGGCTTAGATAGATCAGCAAATATGTTGAAATTGGCGACAGAAAAAACAACGGATTATCCTAATTTTTCGTTACAGCAAAATGATGTGCTTGAAATGAATTTCAACAAGCAATTTGATTGGGTTATCTCGCTCTGGGCTCTGCATTGGTCCCATGATCTTACCAGCGTTTACTCAAATATCTATCGCGCCTTAAAAAAAGGCGGAAAAGTCCTGACAATTTTCCCTTCGGGCGATGACCCTTTGATGGCCAGCTATAAGTTTGTGAAATCCACCGGAGAGTTTCCAAGCTTAGGTGATTTTAAGCCATTGGTTGATTTTCAAAAAGTAGCAGAGTTACCTAACATCATTGCTAAAACTCCCTTTTCAACAGCGAACGTGGAAGTTGTAAAGCATTCTGTACTTTTACCTTCACTGGATTTTTTCCGCAAATTTGTCAACGGCCTTGCATTTTTTCAGGGGCAAGTTCCAGACAAGGAAATACCAAGCATCAACGAAGCAATAGTAAAAGCTTATGATTTAGATTGCAGGAAAAATTTCCACGGAGAATATTGGTTTAATATTTCAATTTATGTGGTAACTGCAGAGAAATAACCCTTCTTATCATCAACGTTGCCACGCTCCAAACATAGTCACGCCATCTCTGGCGTTCGGGATGACGGTAATCGATAAAAAACGTCATTATTATGCTCAATATAAATAAAACTGCTATTCCTTTGATTTCATTGTGTTATAATTGCGCTAAAATTAATCCAAGTTATTGGAGTCTGTTATGCCGCAATTCAATCAGGTACATCCACGTTACATGCCAGAAAATTGTGACGATACCAGGCAGGAATTAGAAGCTTATCTTGTGCTTGCGTTAAGGCAAGCTATTGCGTCCATCCGAACTGAAGCACTGACAACTACGCAACATAGTGATAACAACGTTTATGGGATACAGTTTTTATGTCGAGAACTTGATAATAAAATAGTTTTAGGGCAGGTTGTTGCGCTGGACGATGTGAATAACGAGGTTGCGCAGATTGCTACACTTGAAGATGTGAGAGAAGGTAGTTTTGCGGAGAGTGCAATTGCAGAGCTCAATGCCATTTATACTGCACATTGTGAAAATATCAAGCGCGTTAATGCTGTGGTAAGTCAACAAGCTAGCATGCAAGCTTCTGGGCCTATAGTTTCACTCTACGGTGATCTGCTGGCAGACCCCGGTATTTCTGATGCTCCCAAGCCTCTTGTTTTTCCTCAGCCACCAACACAATCAGGTGCTCGAGGAGAGACTGCGACTTATGGGGCTCTTGGCGAGCAGGCTCATGCATTATCAGCTGATGATCCTTCACTGAATTTGGTCAGTGGTAGACAAATGTTAAGTATAATAGATGCTATTGAGAAAGAAGTGACTCCATTAGCAGAAGCAGCATTAGATAAAGATGATTATTCACTGATGGGTATTCTAGGGTTGTGTATGCAGCTGAGAGCGCAGGTAGAAAAGGCAATTCCTATTACTCCGGCTCTGATAATTGCTGAGGTTGCAAGGATTGATACTTTAAAAGACCATGGGGGAGCTTCACTGGTTCAAACTTACATCGAAAGATTGAAGGCGGCTGCAGTAGTTAAAGTAGAGAGTGTTTCACCCGCACAGGCTGCGCCAGCTGCGGCTAGCAAGCCAATGGATCAGAGAAGATGGGGTGCTTTTGCCATAACGAAAGATGCCTTTGTGGCAAAACTTGACGCATATATTGCTGAAAGAGCTAAAGTAAAGACGCCCTCTGGAAAAGTGCAGGAGTATTTGCACCTTAGTTTTCTAGGAAAAATGAATCAGGCTTCTCAAAATAGCTATTCAGATGAGGTGAGGGCTGTTAACGCCATAAAAGCAGTGTTGTCTGGCAACGGCTCTGCGGCTGATTTACAAGGGTGTTTACATACTCTAAGGCACGGTCGTTTGGGTGATATGCTTCGTGGCTCAGCTAAACGGCAAGAATTAAATGGGATAGCTGACAGGAGTGTGTCCACAGTTAGTGAATTTGTTAGCGCTTTAGCTGCTCAGGCTCCGCAGTATCAAAATACTCCTAAGTAGCATTTCCGAAGCTGTAGCCTGGATGTCCGCTAGCTCGGCCATCCAGGCTACATTAAATTTTCTTTATTCAACAACAATATTCGGAAACTTATCCGCATAATTAAGTGATTTCTTACTAAGCTCAATCGCTGCCAGCAAGGCGGTTTTGATAAACGTCGTTGCTAATTCACTGGTGCCACTTGTCGCTAATGGTATTCCCTGCTCACAATGCTCGCCAATACGGCTGTCTAATGGCCATTGGCCCAATAACTTGCTTTGATACTTGTTACACAGCTCCAAAGCCCCGCCTGTGCTAAAAATAGCATCCTGATGTCCACATTGGCTGCAGACATGAGTCGCCATATTTTCAATGACACCTAATACTTCAATATTTGTCTTCGCAAACATTTTCAATGCTTTTTCTGCATCCATGGTTGCTACGGTTTGTGGAGTAGTAACAAGAATAGCTCCCGTTAAAGGGATTTTTTGGACCAGGCTTAATTGGATGTCGCCAGTACCGGGAGGCAAGTCAATTAACAAATAATCGAGTTCATCCCATTGTGTAATATCAATCATTTGTAACAGCGATTTAGCCAGCATAGGGCCACGCCAAATCAAAGCAGGCTCGCCTTCTGTGAGATATCCAATCGACATCGCTTGAATGCCATGTGCAGATACAGGTAAGTAACGCTCCCCAGCTACCTCTACCGGTGCAGTTTTTCCAAGCATCAGTGGAATGCTTGGGCCGTAAATATCAGCATCTAAAATACCAACTCTAGCACCGCTACGCACCAGCGCTGCGGCTAGGTTAACTGTTACTGTTGATTTGCCTACGCCACCTTTGCCAGAAGCAATAGCTATCGTATTTTTAATACCTCGCAGGCCTTTTCCTGCCAACTGGGTACGGTGAGCTTTGATGAAATGATCGATCGTTACGTTAATTTGAAATTTAGGTAATGCTATTTCTAAGGATTTTTTAAGTAAAGGTAGGAGCGATTCCTGCAAAAAAGCGCTTGGAAAGCCCGCGCATAAATTAAGCGAAAGTTGATTGCCTTCGACGGCTATGATGGGTTTGAGGCCTAATTCGCTCGCCGTCAGCCCTGACATAGGGTCAATGGTATTAGCCAAAACTGTTGCAATAGATTTTTCTATATTCATATATACTCCCAAGCCAGCCATCGATTGCTAGCTAGATAATAAAGACCACAACGGATGGACTCTTGATCGTCGTTAGCAAATAGGCGTGCGTAGCTGTCAACTTGTTGGCGATGATGTGTTTCTGTTTCTTCATCATCTAACCCTGTTTTAAAATCAACAATCCAGCGTACTCCATTTTCACAAAACGTTCTATCGATGATCTTGACCTTAATCTCGTCATGTTCATCAACCAAAAGCTCATATTCATTGCATTCACGGTCATGTTTTTTGATTAACCATTGACCGATGGGGTCATTAAAAAATTGCGTCAATTGTGTTTTGAGTTGATGTTGTGCGGTTTGTAACGCAGTGGTGTCAAATCCTGAAGATTTTAATTGATGCTCAGCTAATTCCCAAGGAATTTCGGTACTACTTATTGGATGATTATCACAAATCCATTGGAGTAATTCATGGGCCACAATACCTACTAGGCGTGGTGTTGTATTGAGGATAATGGAAGGGATTTCATTCCCTTTGCCTACGTCCCGCGGGGGGTCCCCGGGGTAGCCCGATATATGCACCACCCCAGGGACCCCGCGCAACACCCCCGGCTTGACCGCGGGATCCAGGGATCTAGCCACCTCGCTGGATCCCGCGGTCAAGCCGCGGGACGTAGGCTGTAGTGGCGTCTGATAAAACGAAATGGGAAGCTGATATAGCGGCGGAAATTCATCTACCGCTTCCAAAGCGGTTGCCGCTGATTCCACTACTGTAAATTCTTGCTGTTGTAATAAAGCACGAAATGTCGCTTGAGTATATTTCTCGCTGTTATCAAATAAATAAAGACGTTTTTTAGCACGGGTCGCAGCAACATAAAGCAAGCGCTGCAATTCGTAGCTATTTTTTTGCGCGTCCAATTGGCCTAGATAATTGTATAACAAACACTCTTCATGATGTGCCGCTTTTATGGGAGAAAGTAGCAATAAGTCTTCATGATCTTGGCTGGGCAACTTAAGCCAGCGTAAGAGAGGTGTATCAGGGCTAGGTGGCCGCGTGCTCAGCCCCGGTAAGATGACACAGTCAAATTCCAGCCCTTTAGACTTGTGAATCGTCATGATCTTCAAGCGTGAAGGAACAACGCGTTGTGAATAAAGCTTGTTAAATTCATAGTGAAACTGCGTCATATCCTCAATTTGGCCTTGTTTTTCAAAGCGCTCTAGCAATAACCAAAATTGCTCTACATCGTCTTGCTGAGATGCATCAAGGGCTTGCTCAAGGTGTAATTGTTTGAGTATATCGCTTATCCATTCGATAAGCGGTTGTTGGTGGCGACATGATAAAGCGTCACTTAATACTTTATATATAAAGCTAGCACGTAAGCGTCCCTCATCACTTAGTTCTGCAATCTGCTCCATTTGGGATAATGCAAAATAGATAGATTGGTTTTTTGAAAATTGCCCAATGTGGAGTAAGTCCGGGAGTGATAAGCCACACCAAGGGCTGCGAAGGAGGGCTAGCCAGGCCAAGCGATTGGCTGGCATCAGCAAAGCTTGGGTCAATGACCAAATATCACGTAAGTGAGGTAATTGCGCTAGCGAATCAATCTCGATGCCTTGGAAAGGGATTTTATGTTCCCTTAAACATTGTACGATGTCTGATAATTGTTTTCGTGATCTAACGAGAATAGCAATTTCGTCAGTTGGGTATGTTTCTAATTCAATTGAGATATAGTTTACTATGGCTTGTGCTTCTTGTAGACGATTCTCATATTGAAAAGCCATAACACTACTATGCCCATCCGCAGGTTTGATATGCACTGAAGGATGAAATGAAATCGCCCCCGATTCAATGTCATCGGTTTGAGGGAAAATAGATTTGAATTGGTGATTTACCCAATTCACGATAGTTTCTGTAGACCGAAAATTGCAGTCAAGCTCCAATGGGATTAACTTTACCGGACCAATGCCTTGTTGCTGGGCTTGTAAAAATAATCCAACTTCAGCGGAGCGAAAGCGATAAATAGATTGCATAGGGTCGCCAACAACGAAGAGTGTTTTACCGTCATTGGGTTGCCAGCCTTGCACCAATTTACTCAGCAATTGAAATTGCCGGATGGATGTATCTTGAAACTCATCAACAAGTAGGTGGTGAATACTATTATCCAGATAGAGCGCTAAATCAGTAGGGGACTCATCATTACCTAAAGCGAGCAAGGCTTGTTCTGATATGGCAGTAAAATCAACTTCGTCATGCACACTAAAAACCACCTGTAAATGTGCGGCTAACAGTGGAAGCAGGGTGAGTAATGCTTGTAAAACATCCCATTGCTCGGTGTTGTAATGTGGTGCTGGTAAATTTTTTACTCGCACTAATGCAGAAAGAAAATCGGGTAATTCGTCAAGCTCGCTAAATAAACGCTTACTATTTGCTTTAAGTTCGTCGTAATCCGTATCACTGCACTCTCCTCGCTTTAGGCCTACGTGGTGATCTAATGCTTTGCGAAGGGTATTCTGAGAGGTAAGTAATATTGCTGCAAGGTGAGCAACCATTTGCCTATCTAATTGTTCGAAATTTTTCAAATTTTGTAGTGGTGAATCAGAATAGGTTTGGATGTTAGCAAGTCGCTGCACGAGCTGAGCCAAATCTTTCGCGTAGGATTCAGGGATACTTTGCTGTAAGCGCAATAATTCGTGCTGCTCTATCCACGACAGAGCTTGTTCATAGGTTGCTTTATCCTGCCCTTTTGCCTGGTATAAAAGGTGTAGCCATTGGTCGCGGTTCGCTAATAACCCGCTCAATAAAGACAGTAAATTATCTTGGCGATTGTCTACATGGCGAAGTAGCGTTTTTAAACAAGAATGGTATGCGGTATTTTCTATAGCATACGCAAAGCAAGCACGTGCAGCAGCTATATAATGGCTTTGAGGCTTATCGCTGATTTGTGCATAGGGAACTTGCTTATCTTGTAAAGGAATAGCGTGTGTTATTGTTTGGCATAGCGAATCAATAGTGATGATACGCAACCGTCCGGGTTGTTGTAGCAGTTGCCAATCTAGCGCTTTATCTCGTGCTAAAGCATCGGTCGCGAAGGCAAGTGTTTGCTGTTGATGGCTTGATGTACCTTGTATATTGTTTGCGGCCTGTTGCAATGCGCGCAGAATACGTTCGCGCATTTCGTTTGCGGCTTTTCGTGTAAAGGTGAGGGCGATAATCTGTTCTGGTGCATTGACGCCACTTAAGAGCCTTAAGTAGCGTTGTGTCAGAATTTCAGTTTTACCAGAGCCAGCTGGGGCTTGCACAATATAAGAGTTGCATGGATCAGTGGCTTTGGCACGTTGTAGGCTGTCGTTGAGCATATATCCCTAAATCACAATTTCCTCAGCCGGTGGCCGCAAGTTATATGAAGAGCTCATGCAATGGCCATATGCACCGGTATTAGCAATGAGGATAATATCGTTTTCTTTGGTATCAGGCAGCATACGGTCATAACCCAAGGTATCGCTGGATTCACAAATAGGCCCGACAATATGTGCAAAGCCCGTTTTTTCTTGCGTCAAGCGGCTTAAATTGACAATGTCATGGTAAGCACCATACAAAGCAGGCCGTATCAACGAATTCATGCCGGTTTCAATTCCCACAAAACGTACCTTTCCTTTCTCTTTGCATTGCGTGACTTTGGCAAGAATTACGCCACTTTCGGCAACAAAGAAACGGCCGGGTTCAAGCCAAAGCGACAATTGAGGATAACGCGATTTAACGCCCATGAGAGAGTCGTCTAAGGCTGCTAAATCTAATGCTTGCTGTCCTGGCTTGTCCACTACGCCTAGTCCGCCACCCAGATTAATAATTTTAACATTTGGGAAACGGGAGATTTCGGCGGCCAACATGAGGGCGGTTTCTTGCCATAAATCTAGGGATAAAATGCCGCTACCTGAATGTGCGTGTAAACCAATAACATGAACCTTATGCTCTGCTACCAATGCGCTGGCACGATCTAAGTTTTCCTTGGTTATTCCAAATTTAGACTCATTACCACCCGTGCACACATATTTGTGATGACCGGCACCGCAGCCTGGATCAATACGCAATAAAATTGATTTGCATTGAAACAGTTCGCCCCAGTTTTCCAATGGATATAAACTGTCTACAGTTACGTAACAACCTAGTGATAGGGCATACTCATACTCTGACTTTGCAGCGAAATTAGGCGTAAATAGAATGCGTTTTTTATCGATGTCAGGGAATAAATCAACCACATGTTTTAATTCATTGATAGAAACACACTCAAAGCCAATATTTTTTGTGAATAAAGTTTGCAATACACCGGCATGAGAATTGGCTTTGATAGCATAAAACAGTTGATCAATAGACTTCAGGCTAAGCAGTTCGTCGGCTTTATCAGCTTGTGTTTGAGTATTATAAACATAACAAGGAGATTGAGCGGCTCCAATTTTTAATAAATTATCACGGGCTAATTCCCACCACGGCGTTTTGCGCGCAATGGGGTTACCGAATTCTTCGTGCCAGCTTTTTGAGTAATAACAACTTTGAGGGTTGTTCTCAATCAGCAAGTTATGCAACTGCTGGCATAATTTATCGGCCTGTGACTCATCAACTACGAAGGTTAAGTTAAGGTCATTGGATGCTAAAGACATCAGGTAAACTTGCTTCGCCTCAAAGACTTCTAAGGTTGGGCCTAATTGAGGCAACACTGTGCGAATATGATGACCTACTAGGCTGACAGCACTGCACGGTTCAATAATTTTTGCTCGACAAAATCGGTTTAAATCAGTAATCAGATCCTCTAAGGCTTGTCGGTCACGTATTTTAGCGTTGCTATCCAGAGATAAGGTAACGTTGAACTCGGAAGAGGAGAGTAAATCAACCGAAAAACCATGCTCCTTAAATGTAGTAAATACATCAGCTAGAAAACCAACTTGTTGCCACATGCTCAAGGTATCGATAGAAATCAGAGTAATGCTGTGCTTAACCTGAATCGATTTGATAGGTGGCGCACTATCATCGCTTTCGTTAGTGATATGGGTTCCTGAGTGCTCTGGCATACAGGTATATTTGACGACCATTGGAATGCCTGCGCGTCGAACCGGCGGCAAGCAATTTGGGTGCAGTACTTTAGCGCCCATGGAAGCAATTTCTTGCGCTTCATCATAATTGAGTTGTTTTAGCAGGCGTGCATGGGGCAATTGATGGGGATTTGCAGTATATATCCCAGGCACGTCTGTCCAAATTTCACAGGCGGTAGCGTTTAAAATGGATGCAAGCAAAGCTGCTGAGGTATCTGAGCCCCCGCGGCCTAGTAACACTGTTTCACCTTGCGTGTTTGATGCAATAAAGCCCTGTGTAATGATTGCTGCAGCGCCGCTTTCTGAGAGTTGTTGCGCTAATTTGGGATTAGGATCCCCGTCGCAGCGAGCAGCCAAGTAATTCATAGACTCACCACCTGGAATGGGGGTGGTAATTAGTGCTTCACGCACGTCAAACCAGTGGCAATTAATATCTTTATTTTGTAAAAATGCATGCCCTAGACGCGTCACCATTAATTCGCCAAGGCTTAAAATTTGCGCATGGATTTTTGCAGGTGCTTCACGCAATAGCGCGATACCAGTTAGCCATTGCTGCAGTTGTTGCAGGTCAAGCTGAATTAGCTCAGGATTAACATCCAGCTCTTTTGCTAGTTGCAAATAACCGTTATTTAGGTCTGCTTGAATCGTGTGGTGCTTATCAAGTATTGCGGCATCAATCATTTTTTCCAGTTTATTGGAAGCTTGAGAAATTGCTGAGCAAACGATGACAGGTTGCACTCCGCTGTCTAAGTGTTTTTTAGTGATAGCAGCAATATGCTCCCAATTTTCACGAGAAGAAACACTGGTGCCGCCGAATTTTGTAATGATTTGTCGCATTGCTTGATTCCGTGCAAAATTAGAACACATTAGCACGGACTATAACGAAGATACAAGGGCTGGAAGATTATTTCCGAATAGATATTTTCAATGAAATCGCATTGCTTTATCATCGATCCTCCCTAGGATAAGTTGTCGGAAGGATCTTGTGTGAAAAAAATACAAAAACCAATAAGAACACAGGTGAGTGCCGCTGTTGTTGCGATGATGGTTAATCATGTTACAAATGCGGGCGCATTTTCGCTCTATACAGAGGGAAGCCCGGCGGCAATTGGTAATTTTGCTGCGGGAATTGCAGCTGAAGCTGCGGATGCTTCAATTGGCTGGTATAACCCAGCTGGTTTGGTATTGATAAAAGAGCAGCAAGCAGTTGTAGGTGGGGTGGGTGTTTTCCCAAGCTCTGAATTATCGGGTACGAGTACTTATACTACAATCATTCCCGGGAGTGGCGGTAGCATCTCTCGATATGTTGAAGTGTTTAATGGGGTCACTGGAGCCGAAAATGCTGCTGTTCCTTCATTTCATTACGCTTTGCCTGTTAGTGATACCATTGTATTTGGTTTGAGTGTTGTTTCCCCCTTTGGTTTGTCTACAGATTATGGAACAACATCATCTGTCCGTTATGCAGGAACACGAAGCCAACTTGAAACGGTAAATGTTTCTCCAGAGTTTGGTTGGTTATTAAATGAGCATGTATCGTTTGGTACGGGCCTTGATTTGGAGTATGCGCGAGTAAAATTTAACCGTGTTATTGGCTCCCCTGCATTGATGGAGTCAATTGATTTTCCGCCTACAGCGATTGATTCTCAAACGCTTAATTCGGGAGATTCTTTTGCTGTTGGGGTCCACGCGGGTGTGATGTTGATGTTTAATGATAAGCACACGCGAGTAGGGTTCAATTTTCAGTCCCAAATGAACCACAAATTTAACGGCTTTAGCTCCTTGGAAGGTCGTTTAGCTGACCCTACTCTGAATGTTTTAGATGACCCGCTTGCCGCCGATCCGGATGCTACTTTTCGCAGCAACAGTTTATTCAGCAATGATATTCCACTGCCTGAAATTATAACGTTAAGTGGCTACCAGGATCTTAATACTAAATGGGCATTACTTGGTTCGGTTGTTTACACAGGCTGGAGTCCGTTTAAAACCATTTCACTCAATAATATTGCGGTGGGGCTGCCAAACCCTGATGAATCTGGCTTTATTATTCAGACTACAGCCAACAATGTCGCACCACAAAATTACAGAAATACCTGGCGTTTTGCTGTAGGGGCTAATTATCACGTGAATGAGCGTTTGATGATGCGCATGGGTGGTGGATATGATGAAACACCAACGGTTCTTAGTGATCGTGATGTGCGGTTGCCGGATACGGATAGATGGGCACTTTCCATAGGGGCTCATTATCAATGGCGTCCAAATCTAGGTTTTGATGCAGGTTATACCTATTTGTTTGCTGACGGGGAGGCTGTTATTAACAATACTACCAAGATTAGTGAGGCTTCTTCTTATAATGTTAACGCACGAGGTAAAGGCCATGCGCAGTTGGTGGGTTTGCAGGTAGTGTGGAAGATGGATCAGGGGAAAGCGACTAAAAAATAAGGTGGGTTTTTACTCAACGAAGTAGGTTGGGTCATTGACCCAACCTACTTCCTCGGGGCTTGTGCGCGCACCGAGCCGATTTTTATCAATTCGTAGTGATGGTTGTTTCCCCCGGTCCATCTACCGTAATTGTATAGCCATTAGCAATGATTTGTTTTGGTGTAATGTCGCCAGTCTTTATATCCATTTCTACATAGCCTATGTCTATTGGAGTAGCAGTATTAGTGGCGACTTTTATTAAAGCACTGCATTTGTCGCCATTTGTGTGGCCAAAACAGGCCATTTTAACGGCAGCCCAAAATACTACGCCATCACTATGCGCTCTCGTTGGATGTTGTGAAGGAATGGTCCCTGCTACGAAGGCGTTTGATTCAACGTCAGTTCTGTTATGCGTTATCAGCTGTTTGGGTGGAACGGCTATTGCAGTAGCTGCAAATAAGCTTAGTGTTGCAGTGGCGCAATAGTTAAAGAGTCGGCTCATGTTTTTCTCCATCAGTAAATAAGGTGCTGGCGGTAAAAATTGTTTAATAGGATAACCTTTCTCCTAAGATTATCAAAGTTTATCATATTTTTAGGGATGACAGGTTAACCATCTCACCTATAGGCAATCGTGGTTCCTTCGCCCCGGGAGGGGAGAAGAATCTATGATTCACTGTCTATGCAAACAGGCAATCCCCCCATCCAAAAATCTAAGCAGTTTTTTACTATTTGGTATAAAATAGCCCTTTATATTAATTGTAAAGCAATAAGATGCCTATTTCTCATTTACTGTTAGCGTTGCTTGTTGCTCTAGTCTGGGGCGTGAATTTTATTTTTGTTAAGCTGAGTCTTGATGAATTGTCGCCGTTGATGCTTTGCGCCTTGCGATTTATTTTAGCCAGCGTTCCCGCCATTTTTTTTATACCTCGTCCCGCTATTCCTTTTCGTATAGTCGTATTGTACGGCTTAGTCATGTTTGGTTTACAATTCGCGCTGCTTTTTATCGGCATGTCTGTGGGTATGACCCCAGGTATGGCCTCGTTAATCATGCAGATGCAGGTGTTTTTTAGTATGTTTTTTGCCGTATTATTTTTAGGCGAAGAATTGCATGTTTGGCAAATTGCCGGGGCTTTGGTTTCATTTATGGGCATCGGTATAGTGGCTCTGCATTTAGATAAAAATGTTTCATTGCTAGGGTTTATTTGCCTTCTTTCGGGGGCTGCTACCTGGGGGGTGGGGAACCTTATTATTAAAAGAATAAGCAAAGTTAACATGATCTCAATGGTGGTTTGGGGCTGTTTTGTGTCCTGCATTCCGATGACAATATTGTCATTTATAGTGGATGGTCCGTCGCGCATAGTAGAAAGCTACCATCATTTAACCTGGGTAGGGCTATCATCTTTGCTTTATATTGTTTATATCTCCACATGGGTCGGTTATGGCGTGTGGAATTGGTTGCTCAGCCGGTATCCTATAAGCGTAATTGTTCCATTTACGTTATTGGTGCCCGTAGTGGGTGTGATGAGCGCAATGGTTATTCTGGGTGAGTCTTTTCAGTTCTGGAAAGCAGCTGCAGGATTGCTAGTCATTCTAGGTCTTTATATTAATATTTTTGGTGCACGACTATTTAGAGCAAGTGCACCACAAGAATTCGCAGGATAGCTTTTTTCATGAAAACACACGCGTTTAATTTTGAGTTACCCCCTGAACTAATAGCCCAATATCCTTTGGCAAATAGAAGTGATTCAAGGTTGTTGATCTATAGTTGTGTAACAGGCGTTTATCAACATCATCAATTTACTGACCTTGTTAACTTCATTGAGCCAGGAGATCTCCTGGTAATGAATGACAGCAAGGTTATTCCGGCACGATTGTATGGCCAGAAGGCGAGTGGTGGTAAAGTTGAGTTATTGGTGGAGCGCATCAATGGCGACGATACATTTCTTGCTCACATTAAAGCGAGTAAATCTTCTAAGGCAGGCACATTAATCCACTTGGACAACAATTGGTGTATTGAAATTTTAGCAAAGCAAGAAGACCTGTATCACTGTAAAGTTAACGGTGATGTAGATGTAATGCTGCATCAAATTGGCCATATTCCTCTCCCTCCCTATATTGATAGGGCAGATGAAGGGTTGGATTTAAATCGCTACCAAACTGTTTATGCATTACATAAAGGTTCAGTGGCGGCTCCAACAGCAGGTCTTCATTTTGACGAATCAATATTGGATAGCCTAAAAGAGAAAGGCGTGAACTTTGCTTACACCACGCTACATGTCGGAGCGGGGACATTCCGTCCCGTACGATCGGATAACATTCAAGACCACAAAATGCATCATGAGCGTTTCACGGTAAGTGAAGAAGTGTGTGCTGCTGTGAAAAAGGCGCGCCTCGCGGGGAAGCGAGTGATAGCAGTGGGCACAACGGCGCTACGTAGTTTAGAAAGTGCTGCCCAGAATGGAGAGTTGCAACCTTGTAGCCGTGAAACGGATATCTTTATATATCCCGGTTATCAATTTCAGATTTGCGATGGGCTCGTTACTAATTTTCATTTACCTGAATCAACATTATTAATGTTGGTGTCGGCTTTTATTGGCTATGAACAAGCAATGGAGCTTTACCGTATAGCTATTGCAGAACGTTATCGTTTCTTTAGTTATGGTGACGCAAGTTTGTTGTTGAGGATCTGATGAAGTACGAAAATCTCGGGGTAATCCCGGTATTGACCAGCCAGGCAGGAAGCTGTGCAACAGGAGCTAATTGGCAAGAGGCCGGTGTTCGAGCCGCGTCTTTTGATTTGACCGCGCTGTTAATGAAGCCGGGGTTTGATTTTTTAAAGATATTACCTGATTTGGCGGTGTATGAAGGTTGGCATGACACGCTGATATTAAATGCATCTTTGCTTAAGATGGGCTCGGACGGGCGTTATGCTCTCCGATCTCATTATGATGGGGGGTGTTCATATTATTCGGTGGAAGATATTTTAACACTGATAGCTAAGTTGCAGCCGAATATAGTGATTTTGCCGGAGGGTCTATCGCAATTCTGGATAACACTACCAAAAACCATACTTCCTTTTGTGCCAGTCACGGATTTACCAAATTGTTCTGAAATAGAAAGACCATTTGGTGTTTATATCACGTATGACAAGGCATCATCTTCTTCCTCAGCGTTATTTCAGCAACTTGATAGGCACAAGGATGTTCTTTGTTATGTTGCCGGAGATATAAGCCTACCTTTAATGATAGATTTAATAGGGAGGGGTATAAGCTTAATTGAGTCAGATATTCCGGCGAGTGATGCTTGTGCGGGAAATGTTTATTGCCAAGAAGGCGTGGTTTCATTACAAGCAAAAGAGAGCGCGACGCGGTTTGAGGTGATTGATAGAAACTGTAAATGCCCTGTTTGTAGTCAAAATTTTACTCAGGCGTATCTGCACCACTTACTGGAGCATACTCCTCTTTTGTGCCAGCGGTATTTAGTACAGCATAATCTATATTATTGCCAGGCTGCCATACGGGCTGCGTTGAACTACCTCTGCGAATTCTAATAGATGTTCCCTGCGTCTCGAAGTAATACACTCTTCTCCCACCCTGTTGGGCATCTTCGCTCTGATAATTAAGTCTTATTCATTTACCTCCGAATGAAATACCGATATCATGTCACTGCTCAAAAGCCAGCATAATGATTTAACAGCAAATTTCACAGGAGACCGCCATGAGTTTTTTTATAAGTGATGCAATAGCTGCAGCCACAACTACAACAACCAAAGGCGCGCAGGGAGATGGAAGTTTTTCATTGATCATGATCGCTGCTATTTTTGTTTTGTTTTACTTCATGTTAATTCGCCCACAAAATAAGCGTGCTAAAGAGCATCGCGAATTGGTTGGCAAATTAAAAAAAGGTGATGAGATAGTAACCGCTGGTGGGATACTAGGCAAAGTAACTAGCTTGGATGAGCAATACATAAAAATATCCGTTTCGGAAGGTGTTGAAGTCAGCTTACAGCGAAGTGCAATTAGCTCAGTGTTGCCCAAGGGCACCCTTAAAGCCCTTTAAGACGTTGTAGGGACACGTAAAAATGCAAAATAAATATCCACTTTGGAAGAACTTGCTGTTGATAGTGATTGTAGTCATCGGCCTGGTGTATGTAATACCCAATTTATATACTGAATACCCTGTTGTACAAATCTCTTCACAGACTCCTGTTGACCCGCAAGCATTAGAAAAACAGGTGAAGGCATCGTTGGACGATGCCAAACTTAAGTATCAAGCGGTCACCGCTACTGCTGATGGTGTAGAGATTCGATTCGCTTCAACAGATACTCAGTTACTAGCCCGTGATGTTATTAAGAATGCCTTAGGCAACCAATATACAGTCGCTTTGAATCTTGCCGCCTCTACCCCTGCGTGGTTGGGAGCCATCCATGCTGAGCCAATGAAGCAGGGCTTAGATTTACGTGGTGGGGTGCATTTTCTTTTAGAAGTAGACATTGAGAGTGTTATCAATCGCCGCTACGAAGGGATGATGAAAAGCATTGGCCAGGATCTACGTGAGGCCGGTATTCGTTATGCGGGGATTCGTTATGTTGCTGATAAAGGTATAGATGTTCGTTTTCGTGACGAGCAATCAATGGAAGCAGCTTTAGATGATCTTAAGCAAAAATTACCTAGCCTATCGTTTACCAAGATCAAAGATGTAATCGGTATTATGGCGGCTTTATCACCTACCGAATTAAATACGATGCGTCAAAATACGATTGAGCAAACCATGAGTATTTTACGTAACCGTGTGAATGAATTGGGTGTAGGTGAAGCAGTAGTACAGCAGCAAGGCGCTACACGAGTGGCTGTTGATTTACCGGGTATTCAAGATGCGGCCCGGGCGAAACAAATTTTGGGTGGCACTGCTACGCTGCAGTTTCATCTGGTTGATCAAGAAAACGATCCGCAAATTGCTAAACAAACAGGGGCAGTCCCTATGGGTAGCAAGTTATATATGATGGATGAGCGGCCTATTTTATTAAAGCGCCAGGTCGTTTTAAGCGGTGACTCCATTACCAGTGCTGTTTCAAGTTTTGATCAACAAACTGCTACACCTGCTGTTGTCATTCAATTAGGTGGCGGTGGTGAAACATTTTTTACCAAAACAACACGCGATAACATTGGTAAACGCATGGCGATTGTTTTTGTTGAAACTAAAACGGATAACCAAGTTATCAATGGAGAGTCAAAGCGTGTCACGCACCGGGAGGAACGTGTTATCAGTGCGCCAGTGATTCAAAATGCGCTGGGTAATAATTTCCAAATTACGGGTTTGACCGATAGTAAAGAAGCGAGCAATTTATCTTTATTATTGAGAGCTGGTGCACTGCCTGCTGCTATCTATCCTGTAGAAGAGCGTACAGTTGGACCTACGTTGGGCCAAGAAAATATTCATCGCGGGATTGTGTCCTTAGAAGTTGGCATGGGGCTGATTTTGATTCTCATGCTAGTTTACTACCGCTTTTTTGGCTTGGTGGCAAATATTGCGTTAGTGCTTAATCTAATTTTATTGTGCGCGCTTTTGTCTATTATTGGCGCGACGCTAACCTTGCCTGGTATTGCTGGTATTGTCTTGACCGTCGGGATGGCCGTCGATGCGAATGTGCTTATTTATGAACGCATTCGTGAGGAATTGCGTCACGGTTTATCACCGCAGGCTGCTATTTATGCAGGTTATGAGCGGGCGTTTGCCACAATTCTTGATGCCAATATTACAACGCTTATTGTTGCTATTGTATTGTTCTCTGTGGGAACAGGACCTGTGCGTGGCTTTGCCGTTACGTTGTCGCTAGGTCTTTTGACGTCTATGTTAACGGGTGTTACTTACACACGCGCCATTGTAAATGCGTTCTACGGCGGTCGTAATGTAAAAAAATTATCGATAGGTATTTGAGGCGAGAGGTAAGATGGAATTTTTTAATCCAAATTCAAACATAGATTTTATGGGTGCCCGCAAGTGGGCTGCCTTGTTGTCTATACTGATTTTTGTTCTCTCCATTGGTGCATTATGTGTGAATGGATTGAAATGGGGTTTAGATTTTACAGGGGGCACGCAGATAGAGATCACTTATTCGCAACCTGCGGATCTGACCTCTATTCGTGAAAACCTATACAAAATTGGCTTTAAAGAAGCTCAAGTAGTTAGTTATGGTACTTCTAGGGATGTTTTAATCAGCATCGCACCTAGGGCTGATTTGGAGCAAGGCTCGTTAGTAGACAAGGTAATGCAGGCATTGCCAGGGGCTACAAAGCAGAGAGTTGATTTCGTGGGGCCACAAGTAGGGCAGGAGTTGGCAACCAAGGGGATTTTAGCTATTGTGGTTTCATTATTGGCAACCATGATCTATATTGCGATGCGGTTTGAATATCGTTTGGCATTCAGTTCAGCAGTAGCCTTAATTCATGATCCGGTTTTGATCCTTGGAGTGTTTGCATTTTTTGGTATAGAGTTTGATTTAAAAGCTTTAGCAGGTTTGTTGGCCGTAATTGGATACTCTCTAAATGATACCATTGTAGTTTTCGACCGAGTACGTGAAAATTTCATTAAAATTCGTCGGTCGACTCCAGTAGAAATCATGAATATTTCTATCAATCAAACATTGTCCAGAACGATAATGACGTCAGTATTGACGCTTTTCGTTGTGGTTGCTTTATTTGTGTATGGTGGTGAAACCATTCACGGATTTGCCTTAGCACTGATTATTGGGATTGTGGTGGGCACGTATTCATCGATTTATGTGGCTGGTGCATTAGCTGTAGTAATGGGCTTGGATAGAAAAGACTTTTTACCCTCCCAGCGCAAAGAGATTGACGAGCGGCCTTAGATGCAGCAAGCCATAATTGATTTGATAATCAAACAAGAAAAGCAATTATTTTTACGGAAAGATCCAATTTCTGTTCTAAGCGAGCTTGTTGATGACGCGTTTATGGAAATTGGCAGCAGCTCAGAAATTCATGATAAAAAAGAAGTAATCCGCTGGTTGGCGTGTGAGGACTCTTCTGAAATACAAGGCGAGGATTTCAAAGCCACTTTTCTTTCAGAAAATATTGTTTTATTAACCTATACCAGCGTAATTACACATCCTCAACAAGATAAACCAAAACAAGCCCGCCGCTCTTCTGTTTGGAGACGTTCGGAAGGGAAGTGGAAAATGGTTTTTCATCAGGGTACGCCTATCAAATAAAATGAAGTCCCGCATTCCGCTGCGCTCCATACGGGACTTCATTATTTATATTTTCACTCACCAAAATTGATTTGAGGAAAAGGAACATTTCCACCCCAATGCGGGCTCAAAATTTTCTTCTTTACATACGAATGAAAAGAGGAATAGGGCCAATCAACTGTTCGTTGAACTAGCCCATGTTTAACAGGATTATAATGGATATAATTCACGTGCGCCTCCAGGTCATCCTCATCTCTAATGGTGTGCTCCCAATAACGTTCCTGCCATATATTATACCGGCCTCGATTATTATTTTTTAAAGTGACACCGTTTTTAATTAGAGACTGGGTGAAGTAACTCTTCATTAGTCTTAAACGCGTCGAGTAGTTTTTGTCGTCTTCGGGTAGCTCCCAAATGGCGTGAAGATGTTCGGGTAGGACAACGATTGCTAAGGTGGTAAAAGGCATTTTTTGATGAGTTTTTTTCATTGCGATTCGAAGCGAATCGATGTGATCTATTAAATATTTGGTTTTGCGGTTTTGTAACGTTAGCGTAAAAAAATAGGTTCCTCCTTTTAGAAGGTTTCTTCGATAGTAAACCACAGTGTATTCCTTTTTACTGTTAGGTTGGTTTTGCGAGGTAGTGTTTTGAAGTCCCGCATTCCGCTACGCTCCATACGGGCTACATGTTATATAAACATGGTATTGTCACACTTCGTGCCAATTATAAACATGTAGCCCGTATGGAGCGTAGCGGAATGCGGGACTTCCTTATTTCTTGTTTTTTATACCAACAACAACTTATCCGTTTTCGCCGCACAAATAAAATCATTGTGCGAGAGACCTTTTAAAGCATGGGTGTTAAAACGGACGTGGCAGTAGTTGTAGCCGATTTCCAGATCCGGGTGGTGGTTTTCGGTATTGGCTATCCAAGCTAATGCGTTGACGAAGGCCATGGTTTCGTAGAAATTTTTGAATGAAAATGATTTTCTGATTTCTTTGTGATGGTTTGAAATTTCCCAGCCTTCTGACAATTGTGGCATTAAATTATTTACTTGCTCTACCGTTAATGCGGCACCGATGCCTTCACAGGATTCGCAGTGGCGGGTGCTTAAATCACTTTTCATGGTGTAGTTCCTTTAAGTTATCTAGAAAGCGAGAATTTTGGTTATCTGTACCGATGGTTACGCGTAAATAATTATTTAAACCATAAGGGTGTAGTGGCCTCAAAATGACCCCACGTTGTAATAACTGCTGATAGAGAGGTGCCGCGTCTGTTTTACAGTCAAATGTAATGAAATTCCCTGCAGCGGGGAGATAATCTATTCCTAGGTCGTCTAAACCTTGTTGAACCTTCTTCAACCCCTGCGCGTTAATTTGAAGGGTATGTTTGAAAAACTCATGATCGTCTAACGCTGCACAACCTGCGACTAAAGCAGTTTCGCTTACAGGAAAAGGTGGGAGAATACGTTGTAACAATGCACTAATTTGTGGGGTAGCAATGCCGTATCCTAGACGCAATCCTGCTAAGCCATATACCTTGGAGAAGGTGCGAGTAATTACGAGGTTGGGGTGTTTCCCTAACAGAGACAATGTATCTAATTTATCTTCTTCGCTAACATATTCATAATATGCTTCATCAAGGACTAAAATTGTACTCGCGGGTATATTTTCTAAAAGGCGCCCAATCTCTGCTTGACCGATTAGAGCACCCGTAGGATTGTTAGGATTTGCTAGGAAAATAATAGCAGTTTTCTCATTACAACAATCGATTATAGCGTCAACATCAGCCTGCCAATTAGGTAATACTGGCGGAGAAACAACCGGGATTCCTAATAACTTGGCTTGAATCCCATAAGCAATAAACGAATAGTTTGGAATCACCACATGTTTTTCAGTATGCAAAGCAAAACAGATTTGCAAAAGCGGTATGAGCGCCTCGGAACCATTCGTCAAAGTAAGCATGTTTACATCAATACCTAGCTTATCAGCTAGTTTTTTGCGAAGTGGGTGGTGAACTGGGATGGTATAGGTTGCAATTTGATGGCTAGAAAGGCTTGCCAATGCTTGCGTCACAAGCGGGCTACAACCTAAAGGGTTTTCATTACTTGCTAATTTGATGATGTCTGTTAAGCCTTGTTCTCCCGCTAATTCGTCTGTAGATTTACCCGGGACGTAGGGCACCAGCGATTGAATCCCTGAGTGTGGTAAAAGTGAGTAATCACAAGGCATAGTCTGCTCCAAAGAATCGCTAAAGCATATTACCGAACAGTAACTTAAAAGTGAATCAGGACTTACGAAATTAACACCATTGAATGTAGCGGGACCTGTGCCCGAACGATCCCGCGCATTTCATTTCCTCATACGAGCTCCGAATGATTTTTTAAATCACCCACTTGCCTTACTAATACCAACAAAGCTAAGCTGTCTGGGGTCCAACCTCAGGAAATGGAATATGAGCACAAATCAAGGATTTTCCTTGACTGAAGTGCTGGTGGCGTTATTGTTGATCACCAGCACTTCATTGGCATTGTTTAAACAGCAGTGGCAAGTTAGTCAATTATTTACTCAGATGCACATTCGCGCTAATGCGCTATCCCAATTGGATAATGCAATTGAACGATTGCGAATTGGTAGTTGAGTAATGACTCATCAAAAAGGGCTTGGCTTGCCCGAACTATTAATAGCGCTTTTACTCTCAAGTTTTATCATGACAGGGTTGATGCATCATTACCTCTCTGCGAAAAAACAATACACTGACCTCCAGAAAAAGCTAGAACGCAGTATCGATCTTCAATTGGTCACCGATTTAATGAGAGATAGCATCAGAAGGGCGGGGTTCACCCCTTGTTTGAGTATCAATCAATTAATAACGCTTGATCAGCGCCCCGAACCTAAGCAACTTGTAGCAGTGGAGTTTGGTTCAGATACAACGCCTTGGTTGCGTATAAGTCGAATGAACGAGCATTTTGATACGGTGTTGAAAATAACCAGTCAAACGCAACTATCAACTACCAATACACATCCTCTATATCACGATCAATCAATCCTCATCACGGATTGTTATCATGCTGAGGTACAAAAAGTCGGTGAGGCTACCCATATAATTGGTAATCAAAATATCACATTCATTAAGCCTCTGGCATTTACATATCATGAGCCTATTTACGTAGGTGAATGGTTAGAAGAAACTTACTCCATTCGTATAGGGAGCGATGGAAAAAAAGCGCTATTTTATCAGCACCAACATGCTGAAGAGCTTACATCAGCTGTGCATACTATGTCTGCTCGTCTAAATTCCAATCAGGGAAGCATGCTATTGCAGATTATCCTTGGATTGGACAATGAACCGGCATTAGAGCTCGAAACGACGGTAAGAGCATGTTGAATAGACAGGATAACGGTATGGTTATTCTAACAACGGTAATCATGATTAGCATAATAACGATGCTGGTTCTGTCTCTCATGCAATCGGTACTTTTATACGTAAAGGTTAGTAATCAAGTTGGAGCAAATCATGAGGCCTTGTATCAACTAGAAGCAGCAGCTTATCACTTGATTACAGCAAACTATTCTTCGGACTGCATATTCACTGGGGAAAATCCAAATCAAATAGTGGAGTTTTTATTGCACAATAGGGGATGTTCACTGATCTGGCAGCATCATCAATATTATTATTTGGTAGATGACTTGGGTTTATACCCATGTTTACGAGCAATCTCTGATAAAGAAATACAAAGCAGTCATCATTGGCTGATCACGGTTTTTTCTCCTACACCACAGCCAGCAGTGCTTCAGCTGCGTGTGGCGAAACCTGTGAGAGCAATACAATGTGAGCTTTCGGAGTCGCGCCAGATTAATATGGGGGTTATTAGTTGGCGGTATTTATTGAGCTAGAGATGGGTTTATCCTCCTAAAGGCACAAATGCACACAGTGTAATGTACTGTTCATTTTTATCATCAGGCAAAACCTTCATTATGACGTGCATGTTTTGTATAAAATCAAATTTAGTGCTGCATTGCCCGCTTGCTCCGGAGCTGGTTGACCATTTTACGGTTAATTTTTGCTTGCCGTTTATGCTGTTTGTTACCTCAGCATCGTATATTTTGTTTGTTCCAACATTCAAAAAATCAGGGGCAATAAAATCTCCAATGGTGACATTAAAGGCAAGGGCGCCTACTCCGCCTACATTGGTGATTGAAAGTTGATAATCAGTTTTTGTTGGTACTGACCAACTTATGCCATAAGCAGTGGTGCCAATTGTGACGCCGTTTTCTTGATGGTCGGTTGCAGATAAACCCTGGTCGATCATTTTACTGAGAATGTATTTGTATTGAAATGAGCCATTACAGTTGGTGGGCTTTAGTGGGCTTATCCTGGTTCGGCAATTAGCGGCATCTAGATTCCCACGGGGAATAACAGCAAGATTTGAGATGGGGGTGAAAAGCCCACCATTTTCACTGCTAATGCCTGCTAGGGCGTGCCCATAGGCAGGGATTCCCACACTTAGTTGGGCTGGGGCAACACCTGCTCTCAAAGCAGCCTTAACCGAATTTTCTATACTAAAATGGTAAGAAGTAGGGGCGTTTGCCGGTATGGTTAGATTTGTTAAGAAGCCTGTAGTGCTATTTTGATCAGAAGAGTGGCTAAAGGCGCCATAGAAATCATAGGTCATCAGGTTGATCTTCGTTGCATACTGCGCAATTTCGCTAAGGGTGTTATCAGCAAATCCATATTGACTATTTCGGGTCCCATGAAGGAAAGCTGGGTCGGATAGGGTGGTTATACTGATAATTTTGTCCGGCATAGCAGCTCTAAGTTGCTTAACAAGACTAACAAAATTTTCAGCGCTTAATGCCGTCATTTGTGGGTTTTCATAATCGAGATCGATCCCATCCAATTGATACGTGCTAATCAAAATTTTTGCTGAGTTAACAAAATTGTCTATCCCGTTTGGGCTAATAAATGCATCTTCAAAACTATCCTCATGACCGTAACCTCCGACGCTGATTATTTTGTGTAAGGGGCCCAAAGGATTGTCTTTGTCTGCCCGCTCTAAAGAAGCAAAAGCATTGAAGTTGCCCATTTTTGCCCCATCTTTTAATTCGATAGGAGTATTTCGATTTAATAGAGAAAAATCACAAATTGAGCTATTTTTTCTACAAAAAGCATCTTGGGTAGAAGATACACCAGAAGTTGCTAAATCTGACCAGGGATCACTAAAATATAAGGTACCAATTAACTCGGGCGTTTTGTTAGAGACAGTAACCGTCTCATCTGTTTTTTTATCATGGTAGGTATAGCTCTGGGTCTGCGCTTCCAGAAAAGCATATGCAATAGCGTTCATTCCGGGCAATTTGTCGCTAAAATCTTGGTTAACGACCAGGTTGTTATTGTGATCCCTACTTCCGGGGATTCCATAGGGTGGTTGCGGAATTGCGCGGCTGGGCTCCATGGCATAGACGTTCCAGTTGCTCCAGTAACCCATGACCAAGGGTTTTTCTCCCTTAAGATCATAATTATTTAAAGGAACACTAATTGCTTTTAATAGAGAGGTATTTTCATTAAACCCACTATCGCCTGCAAACTCCCAAAGAATGATCCCTCCCAAACCTTGCTGTTTAACATAACTAATTATTGATTGAGCAGCGTTTGTAGATACATAGGAAAGATATAGATTGGTATAGTTTGGTTCGGCAACAGCAGTTTGGTAGAGGCTTGTACTTAATAATAAAACAGCAATGGATCTTCTCATTAAAGCCTCAATAAAGAATTTTTTTGTTGGCAATATCTTATATGAAATGTGTCAATCTGCAAAATAAATTATCAGGTTTTGGTTGGGGGGAGGCGTGTTGGTTCCGTCGCAAAAATTTTCGTAAGCGACGAACAGCTTTATTCCGGACGAGCTAATGCTGTAAGTCCATATATGTTGCCTAATTTAATATTTCCTTAAGGCTTACGGTTTACAATGACGGCATTATGTTCGTTTTTTTGCCAGGCATCTTAAGGTAATAGTTATGAATTATATTGTTGCTGAGAAATCCTTGAAAAACTCTATACGTCAATCAGATTTAGATGCGCAAGCGGTTAAATTTATTATTGAAAAAACTGAAAAGTTGCGCGATCTAGCACAACCTATTGATGAACAAGTATCTCTACTGCGACAAATCTCTCGTATCGTTCTTCGCATGTCTTGGTCGAAAAACGCTGTACTGCATGCTAATTTTAAATTGCTACCATGGACTGCTTTAACGAACTTAGAGCAGCTTAGCGATAAAACTTTAGAAGAGTTTCTTGCCAGTTTAAAAGTGGGTGATAATCTTAACCAGTTGATAATTAAATTAACAATTTGTGTTTCTTATGCCGACCAGCAAATGGTCAAGCTAAAGCAGCAATATGCTGATATGAAGATGATGTCCGAACAAAGTGGAAAAATATCAATACTTACCCAAGTTTTAAATGATAAATACAAGGCTTTTGAGCATCGACATGATCAAAAGCAAAATAAAGTGGGTGCTAAGCGTCAAAGAACAAAAGAGCAGCAACAAGAAATTGAGAAAGATAGTCAAGCGCTTCGAACGGTGTGGCAAATCTATTCACAGATGGATTTACTGAAGCAGCATGCATCAAATCCTGAAACATATGGAATGGTGCCGAAATTTGCTTTCAAGATATTAACACAGTTAAATCCTGCTGCAGTTACTGTTCTTCGTAATATAGCAGACGAAGCACTCGTAAATGATTTGGTAGGGTCATTGATGGCGGTGCTTAATTCCAGTAATTTTTTAAAATCGGATTTATTTCAACATAGTTGGTTTGCGCCATTGATTAACGATGTTATAGATATTCTTGATGCGCCTGCGCCAGATGCCTTAGGTATCTTTTTTTCAAATCAGCATAAATTTGTATCTGCCAATATTTTTGTTGAATTTGAAGGCGCTATGCCTGACCTGGAAGCTGTAACCCAAATCTTAAATATAGCTTACAAACCCATAGAAGCTGTGGTTAAAGATCCCAGATGTTTTTCATCAGATCACCGCGCTGATTTATTTCACTCGTTAAGCTTATTGAATCTTTTCCTAAATAAAAAAGAAATTGATACGCCTCAGGAGGCTATTTTACGAGGCAAAGTGCAGACTATAAAAGATTTAATTACAAGAATAGTTGATGGTGATTACTCAGAAGAAGCTCTTTTAGTGAGGTCTCATATAAGGGAGTTCTTTACTTTTGCTAAAACTAAGCATGTTTCAGAAGACGCACAAGCGGGTGAAGAAAAGCCACCGGCAAGCGATCCAGAATATACAGGGCGTGATTGGGAGCTGCGATATAGGTCTGATACAGCTAAGCTTAAACATTGTATCAAGGGATTAGGTGAGCTTCAGTATAACGATTTGGCTAAGTATAAATCGAGCCAAGTAAATCTTGAAGCAATGCGAAATCGATATGATAATTTCCCATTGAGTAGCGATAAAAGAGAGGCGCTTGATAAGCTCCTTAATGGTTACGCTACTATAAATGAAGTTCTAAAAAACCTTCAACAAAGCACAACTCCAGAGCAAGTGATTTTTGACATCATCAAGGTTGTTAGAGAGGGCCGAATTAGTGATGCGATTTTCGATGATAATGGTGATATAAGCATTAAAGGACAAATAGCAACATTAAGGCAAGTAGCAACACATGCCAGTACAGCCCTTTGGATTAAAGAGTTCGATATGTCCATAGCCAAGAATGCGCAAAAGGTTTCTAAAAGTAAGTCACTTCCCGAGGTTTCGGTGAGGCAGTTTGTTGATGCTGCCAAAAATAGACATAATGATTTTCTCGAAGTACAGAAAATGGTTACTGATTTGCTTCAAGTAGAAATAGTATCGCCGCTACCTTTACCGGGTCATTTTGTCGTATTGAAAGAAGACGTTTTACTTTCAGCAATAGAAGGTTTAACGCCTACATTACTGTCTTGGCAAACACAGCTTCATAACCCCATCGATATCGGCAGTATTTCTCCAGAGGAAATACTTCGTCGAGCCTACCATAAACAATTAATTGAACTTGCATTGCAGTTGATTAACCAGGTTTGCTTCCCGGGTGCGCTTGAGGAGCAAGACGATCTTGTTGCTGTCCACAGGCTTGCAATATTGCGAGTTACTTGTGTTCTAGGGGAAATTTTTCATGAGATGAGAGGTGCGCCCTACTACAGTCATGAAGTCAATATTGAAAAGGTTAGTGAATGGCGTAACATTTTGCAACATTTTGCATCGTTTAAAAATAGTATAGAGATCTTATCATCCTATGTACAAAACGGTTGGGTAGACAAACAAGAGCCTGGCCCTGCCGCTGCTGGTGACGCTGAAGAAGATGGCGAAGATAAACCAGCAATGCAAATTGAAACGGTGTTAATGATCCTGCAGCATGACGTATTTAATAAGGGCAAATTTTCAAATTTGTCAGCGACATCAGCAAGTCTTTTAGGGTTGGCTCGGGAATATATGCTTACCTTCGCAGGCGGAGATTTGATTAGAGATCTTAAGCTTTGCCCTCGGTTTCTCGAGTTGAGTACGCTTCCTATCCACACAGGAAAGCTAGGTATTCTTGCTGCAACAGATATTGCTTCAGAACTTCAACTTACCAGAAATAAGTATTCTCATGCCCCGCTCATTTCTAGTATGACTAAACCTAGTACCGATCAAGCATTATTGTTGAGGATGTTTGGGCTAGTTAAAACCATTCATTCTATAGAACCGGTTAAGTCTTCTGAGCTAGATTTAGTTCAAAATTGTGTGGTGCCAGCGATGCAGTTGTGTTGGGTCATTTTGTTTTTAACAAAGCGAGATGGCAGTCTTAGAGACGATTTAGAAAGCCGGGTCCAAAACAATATGGAACAATTTGCCCGGGTGTTGAATCTTAAATTAAATAAAGAACATGGCCCCATTGCGATGTTAGAGCAAATAGAAAGCCGAATAAATAAATTGGTTGTCGATTATGGTGATCCTAATTTACAAGCATTACTCAGTGTTGCTGTTGCAAAAGAGCGCGACCTAACATTTTCACCAGATACTGGAGTTGAGGCTGCGAGCGCGGGAGTAGGCCGATTTGGTCTGTTTTCTCAATATTGTGGAAAGGTACTTGCAAGAAGGAGCGATCAATGGCATCAACTCACTGAAATCTCTATATGAGCATTTAAATTACAATATATGCTACAATTGCCTAGGTTTATAACAGTCATAGTTTGTTGATAGACTAATTAATAAAAGGATAGTTTTGTGCGCTATTTTAAACGAGTATCTCCTGGAGCCAAAGGAAAACCAATGTCTGAAAATAATCCCTTGTTAGATAAAGAAGATCAAATTAAACAAGCAATGGAAACAAATAGGATCGCAGTGTTGAGTGTTCTTATCCGTGATGAAATTCCTAAGGATTTGAGAAAAGAGCTTCAAATTTATATAGCAGATATCAATTTAATATTTAACCCAGAACCAAATAGCGATCAATTGTCTTTGCAGGTATTTACTAAATTCTTGACAGATTTATTCCCCATGGGGAAGGATGTTAAATGTCAAACTTACGAAGATTTCTTGGGTGGTTTTGTTGGCAAATGTAAGCGGAATAATATAGCTTCAAAAGAGACAGTACGTTTATTTGAAGCGGCTTTGAGTGAAATCAAAATACATTACAGATTTATAGACAGTCCAAGAAGTAAGTCACCCTCGAGTTAAAAAATGCTCTTTAGAAATATCTTCGCTAGATTTTACCAGTGAGTATGGTCTGTTGACAATTGCTCTATAAGGCCTACGTGGCGCGGCTTGTCCGCGCCATCCAGGAGATCTCTGGATACCGTGGACAAGCCACGGTACGTAGGCACTTTAGAGAATTTGAGAATATGAGTTGTCAACACGCCCTATGGTTTCACAAATTTTTGCGACAAAACCAGTTTTATTAGTGGTTTTGAGATTTATCTTGACAGACGCCTATAAAATGTTAAAATGTGTCCTTAATGTATAAATTTAATACTAATTTAAGCATGAAGGACTTTGGAATGTTTCATCTAGGCCAAATATCATATTCAGTACTTTCCTCTCCATTCTTACTTCCCTGTTGTTGCTGTTAAAACACTGCAGTTCACTTTTTTTTTATAAATTTTATAAAGGGTTTTAACATGTGCGCACAACATTCTACAAAAAAAAGTAATATTTGGTTTAGTACCCCTGCTTTATATACCCTGATGGTTGCGTTAGGTATCTTAAGTGGGATGTCCGATATAAGTATTTTAAAAACATTGGGTTTATTAATTTCTGATGTTTTTATTCGAATTTTTAAATGCATCAGCTTACCGATTATTGCACTCTCTATTATTGTGACTTTATCCAAGTACCGTTCAGATGGGGTTATGAAAACTATCTGGCGGCGTACAATGTGCTACACCTTGGGCACAACAATGGTTGCTGCAGGTATTAGCTGCTTTCTATATATACTAATTCATCCAAGCATGGTTAATTTGGCTACATATCCAACTACTGCTTTACCGGCCGATCATTTAGGCTATTTGCAGTATATTACAAATCTTATCCCCACTACGATATTTTCACCATTCCTTGAGCAGCAGGTTATTAGTGTATTGTTTATTGGGATCGTTATTGGAATTGCTATTCGCTTTATTCCAGATGCAGACGCAAGGCAAACTATCACCCACTTTTTTCATGGTGCTCATGGTTTGTTTATGGTGATAACCAATTGGGTGATTGCAGTTATTCCAATCGGTTTATATGGGTTTATTTCGACCACAGTTGTCCAGTTGCGTGGTGGTACCGCAATTAAGGGAATTGGGGAGTATTTGCTAATTATCGTGTTAGCAAATTTAGTGCAAGGATTTATTATTTTACCTTTATGGTTGAGATGGCATGGTATAAAGCCTATGGCCGCTATGAAAGGGATGTTACCTGCCTTATCTCTGGCGTTCTTTTCTAAGTCATCCGTGGGTACGCTACCTGTAACGATGGATACAGTTGAGAAAAACTTAAACGTCAAACCTGAAATAAGCCGTTTTGTTTTGCCTTTGTGCACCAGTATTAATATGAATGGTTGTGCGGCATTTATTTTTGCTACGGTTATTTATCTTATGCAAAATCATGGCATAGAAATATCGTTAGCCACTATGGGGTTGTGGGTAATTGTAGCCACGGTTGCAGCGATAGGAAACGCAGGGGTCCCGATGGGGTGTTTTTTCCTGAGTGCTAGTTTATTAGCAAGTATGAATGTACCTATTACTTTGATGGGTATTATTTTACCTTTTTATGCTCTTATTGATATGTTGGAAACAGCGCTAAATGTATGGTCTGATTCATGCGTAGTGAAGGTTGTGGATGAGAAGGCTATTTCTGATGGAGTATTGGGAGCGGCCTCATCGTCGTGGGGGGGGGGGGGGGGCCCGCCACGAACCAGACAAAGAA
>CAZYME010000003.1:72284-97760 GCA_964648115.1 uncultured Legionella sp. | reverse complement strand
GTAGCGAAGCAATCCAGCGACTCTAATGTTGCTCAGATAAAGTCACTGGATTGCTTCGCTACGCTCGCAACGACGGGCAATTTTTCGGGGATGACGCCTCACAGGTTACGGCCTATTCGGGCTACTACGCTAATAATTTTTTACAAATAGAATAGTAAATATCACTTAGCGTTTCTAAATCTGCTAAAGATACGCATTCATTTACTTGGTGGATGGTTGCATTCACTGGCCCTAACTCAACTACTTCTATTCCATAAGGTGCTATAAATCGGCCATCTGATGTACCACCACTGGTGGATAACTCAGGATTTTGATGCGTTTCTGTTTTAACAACTTCTATGCAGCTTTCTAATAAACGTCCACCATTAGTTAAAAAAGGCTCGCCATTTAATCGCCAGGTGATAGAGGGGTTAAGTCCGTGACGTTCAAAACAGGCTTGTACCGATTGTTTTAGCCTGTCAGCAGTTTGCTCGGAGCAATAGCGAAAATTAAAATGAAGTGACAATTCGCCAGGTATGATGTTATTTGCATGTCCGCCTGAATTAATATGAGTAATTTGTAGCGAAGTAGGTGGGAAGTGGGGGTTGCCTTGATCCCATGTGGTTGTGGTTAGTTCAAGGAGTGCCGGGGCAATTGTATGAATGGGGTTTTCGGCTAAATGTGGATAGGCAACATGCCCTTGTTTTCCATGTAACTCCACAGTTGCTGTTAACGAGCCACGACGACCAATTTTAATAACATCGCCCACCCGTTCGCTGCTGGATGGCTCGCCTACGATACAATAATCAGGGTGAATATCACGTTTTTTCAATTCCTGCATGACGTAGGGGGTGCCTAAATCGAAATCATCGCCTTCTTCACCGCTAGTGATAAGAAACCCAAGGCTACCGGTAAAACCAGGGCAATTTTTAACAAAGCGGGAAGCGGCTATTAACATGCATGCTAGGCTGCCTTTCATATCAGCGCTTCCACGCCCGAATAGTAAGCCATTATGTTCGCGTAATATGAAGGGATCGGAAGACCATTTAGTGGGATCACCCACCGGAACTACGTCTGTATGGCCAGCAAATACCAATAGGGGGCTGCTAGTACCTAAGCGAGCAAAAAAATTGGCTACCGGAGGCTTATCAAATCGCTGACAAGTGAACCCCAACTTTTCTAAAACATCGATCATGTAATCTTGGCAGCCGGCATCATGGGGTGTGATAGATTGAAAACTAATTAATTTTGCAAGCAGTTCCTTAACGGTGTTCATTATTTTGTATCCCGTAATAGCTCATTAATACTCACTTTTGAGCGTGTTTTTTCGTCAACTTGCTTCACAATAACCGCACAATAAAGGCTATGGCTGCCGTCACTGCTGGGTAATGAGCCTGCAACAACCACGGAACCTGCAGGAATTCGTCCATAGCTAATTTCACCGGTTAGACGATTGTAAATTTTGGTGCTTTGGCCCAGAAAAACCCCCATGGAAAGCACGGAGCCACGTTCAACGATAACGCCTTCTACTACTTCTGATCTAGCACCAATAAAGCAATCATCCTCAATAATCGTTGGGCTCGCTTGTAGTGGCTCTAAAACGCCGCCGATCCCAGCACCGCCTGAGAGATGTACATTTTTACCAATTTGAGCGCATGAGCCAACTGTTGCCCAGGTATCCACCATTACGCCTTCGTCAATGTAGGCACCAATATTGACGTAAGAGGGCATGAGCACGGTATTTTTACCAATAAATGCACCACGCCGAACCATCGCATGAGGTACTACCCGTACGCCCATTTGAGCAAATGCGGCAGGTTCTAGATTATTAAATTTTAACGGTAATTTGTCATAAAATTGGCAAAAATCCGTATCGACAACACGATTAGGATATATCTTAAAGGAAACAAGAATCGCTTTTTTTAACCACTCATGGACTACCCATTTATTTTGAATTTTTTCTGCTACTCGTAGATGACCACTATCAAGGCCTGAAATGACTTCTTCCAATGCATTGATAATTTCTGGTGAAGCATTATCGGGCGTTAATGTTTGGCGTTGTTCAAAATGTTGTTCAATTATTTGTTGTAATGCGGTCATTTTAAAGCCTTTCAATGAAATGATTATGAATATAATTCATATAGACTGAATAATCGAGCATAGAAAGAATTTGCTTGTTTGCACAGATAATGAATTGAAAGTTCCTCGCCCATTGATGGGACAGGATGCCCGACAGGGCAGGTGAGGGTAGATCAAATAGGGTGAATAATCGAGCATAGAAAGGATTTTCTTGTTTGCACAGATAGTGAATTGAAAGTTCCTCTCCTATTGATGGGAGAGGATGCCCGACAGGGTAGGTGAGGGTAGATCAAATCAAAAAAATACATTTTGGTGTAAATGTTTTAATCACCCTTCATCCGCCCTGTCGGGCACCTTCTCCCCTCGCGGGGCGAAGGAATCAACTATGAGAGCTTTTCATAGTGTTAATCAACGCATCTTTTTCAAACCATTTCTGATTCAGCCATTCTCTAAACTCAGATTGCATTTTATCGTCTTCAGCTAGGGAAGTAGTTAAAAATTCTTGTGGAATAGGGATCTGGCGGATGTTGATTTTAATGGTGTCAATGCGGTGGCAAAGAAAATCCCATAATGTGCTTTCTTGTTTCGGATACGTGATGGTTACATCTATGAGCTTAGTAATGCGCTTATTCATAGCACTAATTACAAAACCGATGCCACCCGCTCTGGGTTTAAGTAAATGTTGATACGGCGATTGTTGGTCCAATTTCTTTTGCGGGGTAAAACGCGTGCCCTCGACAAAACTCATCAAGCTTACTGGTGTTTTCTGGAATAATTTCAGAGCTTTCTGCGTTGCCTGTAAATCTTTTCCTTTCTTGTGCGGATTTTTAGCCAAATAAGCTGGTGTATAACGTTTCATAAAAGGGCAGCCCATGGCCCACCAAGAAAATCCTAAAAAGGGAATCCACTTTAATTGATCTTTGATAAAGAATTTTAATACAGGTATTTTCCGATTAAGTAGCTGTTGCAAAATGACGATATCTAGCCAGCTTTGATGATTTGCCACTACTAAATACCAATCTTCAGAGTTAAAATTGTTGGCGCCTGTGATTTCCATATGTGTTGGATTTGACTTATTAAGGTAAATTTTATTAATTTCAACCCAGAGCGTAGCAATTTTATCAACTATTTTTGTGCAATAAATTTTTAAGTTTTGGTTTGGCAATAATTTTAACAAACCCAGTACTAAGACAGGAATTGAGCCAATTATGGTAGTAAAAATAAGAATCAACAGGGCCAAATTTCCATAAAATATCCCAATAAATTTTTTTGATGTGCTCATATTTAAACTCCTATTTGTATGAGCTCACGCCCTACTGCAATATAAAAAAGGAAGCCTGTCGTTCCCGCCAAGGCGGGAATGACACTGTCTTTTAACTTAATGGCAGTAGTTGTGAGCTTGTACACTTACTTCAACCTAAAGCATGCTCTAGATCAGCGATTAAATCATCTATGTGTTCAATACCGACGGATAATCGGATAAACCCATCTTCAATGCCTAATGTTTTACGTGTTGCAGCGGGTATAGAAGCATGGGTCATGATGGCTGGATGTTCAATTAAGCTTTCAACACCACCTAAACTTTCTGCCAAAGTAAACAATTCACAACGCGATAAAAATCGTGTTGCGCCATCGATCCCTCCCTCTACAACCATTGATATCATCCCACCGAAATCATGCATTTGTTTCTTAGCTAAAGCATGTTGAGGGTGGCTTACTAACCCAGGATAAATAACGTTATGGATGCGTGGATGCGCTTCCAGCCAGGATGCTAGTGCATGTGCGTTTTCACAATGCCTTTCCATACGCAAAGAAAGTGTTTTTAAGCTTCGTAATACCAAAAAACTATCAAAAGGAGCCGCAATAGCCCCACAAGAATTTTGTAAAAAAGCCATTTTTTCAATTAATGGCAAATTATCACCTACAACAACAACGCCATTTACTACATCCGAGTGTCCATTTAAATATTTTGTTGCTGAATGCACAACGATATCAAATCCTAATTCGAGAGGCCTTTGTATCCAGGGCGTAGCAAACGTATTATCAGCAACGGTTATAATACCATGGCGTTTAGCCAATGCCGCAATTTTTTGTAAATCAGCCAGCTTAAGCATTGGATTTGATGGTGTTTCTAACCAAATCATACGCGTGTTCGGTTTAATAGCTGCCGCCACATTGTCAATATTTCCCATGTCTACAAAGGAAAATGATAAGTTAGATGTGCGGGTTTTGACTTTATCAAATAATCGGTAGGTACCGCCGTAGAGATCATCCATTGCTATTACATGATCACCCACATCAAGCATGTCAATCACCGTATTTATTGCAGCCATTCCGGAAGCAAAAGCAAAACCACGCTTACCTGATTCGAGACTGGCGATACAAGCCTCATAAGCGGCACGAGTGGGGTTTTGCGTACGAGAGTATTCATAACCTTGATGCACCCCAGGGGAGGATTGTCGATAAGTGGACGTGGCGTAAATAGGCGTCATCACAGCTCCAGTACTGGGATCGGGAGCTTGTCCTGCATGAATTGCGCGCGTATCAAAGTGCTTGGTATCCATAAGACCCCTAATTATTTCAAAATTATATTATCATACATGTTTTGACTCCTTGCTTCGATGACTGTAACGTATTTATAGTAGAATGATCTGAGGAAACTACGCGTGTTTGCCGATGTTAAAATAGCTTTATCACGACCTATCGCTCCTAAATTGATATGTGGGATATTGGCTTTGCTATTGGTTTGGCAAATAGAAGCAGGGGTAGGGGCGTTTTTTTCACTTGATAAAGCAACACTTGTTCGTCATGATCAACTTATTGATAATAAAATAAAAGTAAAGCAGCCGTCGTTAAATGCAGGTTTAAACGCAGCTTTTTTTGGTGATTATGTACCAAAAAATCTGAGTGATTCAGATGTGAAGCAATCCATGCTTAATTTAACAGTTGTCGGTATTATGTTTGCGGAGAATAGCGAGGAGACGTCCCATGTTATTATTCGTACAGCAGGCGGGCGAGAACAAACCTTTGGGATAGGGGATTCTCTTCCCGGTGGGGCAATTATTAAGCGGATCACCAGTGACGGTGTGCTTATTGGACGTAATGGATCGCTAGAGCGTTTAAATTTACAAAAAAATGCACTAACCTTCGAGCCACCTGCTAAGCCATTGAGGAACTCGAAATGAGGAACAGTTTTCATGCGCTTTAGAGTTTTCTTATTGATTATGGTCTGTTCATTCATTCTACTCAGTGGCTGTATTTCCTCTGGCTATAATTTGCGTGAAGGTATTAAAAATTTCCAAATTCAAAATTACCGGAAAGCATTTGTGCGCTTAATGCCTGAGGCGATTAAAGGCCAACCGGATGCCGAGTATGCTGTCGGTTATATGTATTATTATGGCCAAGGAGTAGTTGAAGATAGGCAAAAAGCAGCCTATTGGATAGGCTGCGCGGCACGCGCCGGTCAACCCGACGCTATCCTCGCAATAGAAATTATAGAGCACCAACGTTAAGCGGTAGCGTTAAACACTAACGAAATCATATAACAGCCGTAGATAAGTAAAAGTAGGCCACCGTGCCAACGCTCAATCTTCTTTTTGTAATGGTAATTCACTAATAAAAGAACAAACGTAATAACAAACATCACTGGAATATCTCGCCACAAAACGGCGTGGCTTATAGCCGAGGGGTTGATAATACCCGGGAATGCTATCACGACAAGTAAGTTAAACATGTTTGAACCAAGAATATTACCTACAGCGATATCATCTTGCCCCTTGTAAGCAGCTATTAAAGAAGTTGCTATATTGGGTAGAGTAGTGCCTATGGCAATAATGGTTAAGCCCATGACTAAATCGGTAATGCCAAACCAGTGAGCTACTTGTATAACACTTTTTACAAGAAAATGTGCGCTGAGCGGAAGTATAACTAAGCCGATTACCACACTCACTAGGCTTGCCTTCAGCGGGCGTTTAACATTGATTTTTTGGCGGAATTCTTTGGATAGTGGATCGCTTCTTGAATGCCGCGCGAGAAAAATAAAATATCCGATTAAGAGGATACACGCCACCAAAAATAAACAACCGTCTATTACGCTAAGATAACCGTCAAGCATTAACGAATAGGTAAATAGCATAACCAGAAAAAGAAGTGGATATTCGCGGCGTAATATTGAGGAGTTAACAGTCAAAGGCCGTAAAAGGATGGTTAAACCTAACACTAAACCAATATTAGCAATGTTAGCACCAACGGCGTTACCAATAGCAAGCTCGTTGCGACCCTCAAGAGCTGCTGTAATCGCCACCATGATTCCGGGTATAGATGCGCCAATAGCCACCAGCGTGAGCCCAATAATAAGCGGAGAAATACGATAATAACTAGCAACGCCCGAAGCGCCAGTCACTAAATGGTTAGCTGACCATAGTAATCCTATGAAACCCAAGATCATCGTGATTAACGTTACCATGACAGTTCCTTGTGTATGCACCGCAAGCGATATAATCCTTGATTCAGAGGTTTAAGTCTACTGTCCGAGCCGCGACCGTAAGGGAGCGGAGCAGTTGGCAGTGCATCAGTGCTCTAAGATAAGCCTACTTCTTATGCACAAAGGTGACAGAAAATCACTTAACCAAGTGCATTCGTGTTAAGCCAACTGCTCCGCTCCTTTATGGTCGGGGCTCGGTCATGCCTGGTTCACCTAGACATTGTTTATTACACACCCTTACTAGCCATAAAGCTATTAATAATAACACTAACAGGCTTAGCAAGGCCCAGCATGGGGATCTCATGAGAAGCAAACCAACGGCCAGGACCTTCCGCCATTGAATATGGAGTCGAAGCTGTTTCCATAGATAACGCTTTAATCCGCAAATGAAAATGACTAAAGGTATGTTTAATAGTTATCAACTCTTTTAGATTGAGCGCCTGCATTTGATAAGTTGTTTCAACATAGCTTGTTGGGCAATTACCCATATCAATACTAGGCAAACACCACAAACCGCCCCACAAACCCTTAGGAGGACGTTTTTCAAGATAGATTAAATTATCATTAGTGTGCAAGAGTAAAAATTGCTGTTGTTTATGAGGTAATATTTTTTTTGGATTTTTAGCAGGGTAGCTAGCAACTTCATCATGTTCTTTGGCGAGACAGGTTGTTTGTAATGGGCATGCTACACAGTTAGGATTTTTTGGCGTACAACACGTAGCACCCAAATCCATAATCGCTTGTGTGTAATCCGCACAGCGCTCTTGAGGGACACAGGCATTTGCTAGCTGCCATAATTTTTCTTCTACAACTTTTTGTTTAGGCAAACCACCTATTAAAAAATAGCGGCTCAACACACGTTTAACGTTACTGTCCAGAATCGCTGCCGGTTTCCCAAATGCTAGAGATGCAATCGCTGCAGCTGTAGAGGGGCCAATGCCTGGAAGCTTAGTTAACGCTTGTGTATCAGAAGGAAATTCCCCCTTAAAATCGGTATGAATGATCAAGGCTGTTTTGTGTAAATTCCGTGCTCGACTGTAGTAGCCAAGCCCAGACCAATGCGCGAACACCGCATCTTCTGAGGCGAGAGCTAATGCATTTACATCCGGAAAGCTAGTAAGAAAGCGAGTGAAGTAGGGCAGGACAGTTTGTACTTGTGTCTGCTGAAGCATTATTTCTGAGACCCATACTCGATAAGCATTACGAGGGTGTTGCCACGGTAAATTTTTGCGCCCATATAGGTCGAACCAATTAAGCAGGGGTAGACTAAATTCTTGCTGTATAGAAGAGGTAGTCATCTTTTTCAATTGGCTAATAGTAAAGCGGGGGTGAGTATTATATTCTGCAGCTGAGTTTTTATGGTTTTAACTGGAAATACCAAAACATTTTTCAATACATACCGTGTAACAATAGGGCTAATTTCACGCTCATTAGGTACAATTTCGGGTTGCAAGATAGTTCCCGCTAACAGTAGCGGAAAGCTTCCACCTAATAACTGCTGGATTTTACCCACCATACTATCGGCGGTCACTAATGTTGCGGATAAGTTACCGCTCAGCGCATAGTTGTTTAAATTGATTTGACCATGGCCTTTCAATTCTAAATTATTGGTTTGTAGCAACAATGAATCCCCAATGAATTTGCCATGTTCTAATTGATATTGCAGGCTCAGCAATTGAAATGGAGTTGATCCTACAGGATTTGCTTTGGGGCTAATCAGCGGTTGCTCTAATGCAAGATTCATATTGGTTTGATTCTGCTGCGTAGAAAGGGAGTGAATTTTTTTGGAGGCATTATCTGTTAAAGCTTGAAAATCAACAAAATATATAACACCGTCTTTGATAGATAAGTGCCCATTTCCAGTTAGATTATCTTGCCAGTTATCATCTTGTAAATTCATAGAGCCGTGAGCTGAAATGTCTAAATGACCTTTCACCAGCGCTTTCCCAAAAATAGTTTTGAAGAATTGGGTGGAATCAAGTTTGGTGGCTGTTTGGTTAATAGATAGTTTTTTAGTGGCAAATTCGTAGCTTAAATCACCAACCGATTCTCCTGTGTAAATTAACATATTGAGTGGATTAAGCGTGAGAGTTCCTTTTTTTGTTCGAGCGCTTGCGCTTAGCTTAGAAATTTTAAATTGATTAAATCGTAAGTTTTGAACCAATAATTGGCCGTTTATTCCCGTATTTTGTAACATCATTTCTGGCTGAGTAAGCATTGTTGGGGCTAAGCGGATCCTCCCGTTGTAAGTGAGGCTTGCTTTGGTTTTATTCTGTGCCGTGGATATCGCAAGGGTAGTTTTAAATTGCAAAGGAAGAAATCTCTTTTTTAAATTGAGTTGTTCTGCTTCTAATTGCAGGTTTGTGAGGGTAATTTTTTGTTTTGGTTGCGTGATAACAATTTGCCCGCGTTTTAATAAAAAACGGTCAATGGCGAAGCGCAAAGGGCCAAAATTATTTTGAATTGAAGCAGGGGCAGACATTTTTCCAAAACAAGCATTTGTTTGAGCCTGCGGATTTTTAATATTGGCGGTTAACCCATCAATTTTAATTTCTTTAAAGACAAGCTGTCCGCGCAAGAGAGGTGATATTTGCAAATTAAAAAGTAAATCTTCAATAAATAAGGAGCAGTTCGCCTTCTCATCACCATCCACCAAATGAATTTGGGTTATTTTCACCCCAGGACGGGGGAAAAGTCGCCACATTACTTCACCTTCAATGCGGCTCTTTTGAGAGGTAATTGCGCTAAGCTCTTTGTTAATTAAATCTTTGACAGCAGTGTGTGTGAAATTTTTAGTAAGCATCCAAATGGCCAGAGCTGTTGAAAGACCAATGATAATAAAAACAAATAGTATTTTTTTTAAGAGCTTCATAGGTATTTTAGACAGGATGAGATTGGCCAGAATATAGAGATCTCTTAAAGAAATCAATTTTGGAATGCGCCCGCACGTAGGCATCAACTTATCGGAAATTGGTTAAAAAAACCGTCTATGCGAGCGTTAGCAAAGAATCCAGTGACACTGGGTTGCTTAACTAACGTTCACAATGACGGCAATTTTCTTAAGTTGACGGATATGCGCTTGTACGCAAAGGTGATAATGGCGCTTTCGTGAGCAATTTATCAATAATGCCTGGAGCGCATTCCTTTAATACGTCCTGCTGCATACCTAATGGATCACCCAACATCCAACGCGCTACAGTTTTATTCTGCTCTTCTCGAGCTAGAAATTCCTCAATTAAACACGTTTTTACGTCAACCTCACCCATTTGAGAACCTAGCATCTCAATATAGTAGATGTAATTATCCTCAATGGGCTCGTCTATTTCTTTTGATTGGCGTTTGTACAGGTCTACGAAATATTGCATTTCGATGAAACCCTTGCGTGGTCCATGCGGAGCCACTAGAAGCACTCGGTTTTTAGTTAAATCAATTTCTTGCGTGGTAATCCATTGCTGAATTATCTCATGCAAAGAAGAAAGTTGTAGTTCGGTTGCAGCCGCAGAAAGAATTTTGATGTTCGCATCAATCCTTCTTTGGTATTGCGTTAATATCCCTCTTACTTCCTTATCATGAAGTGACCACCTGGCACAGTTTTGCAGCTGTTTAATGCAGATAACTGAATGCTGTAAAATGGCAGCCATGTTTTCGCGGCTATGCACATCAACCCTTTGAGTATCTACGCTTCTCAAGCTATGTTCTAGTCTTTCGCACAACTCTATCCATGTCTCTGCGCTAGCATTTTCAGATTTTAGTGAGCCTATGCAGATCAACGGGGCGTGACATACAGATTTCAATGCATGATATGCAGGAGGAGTAACTTCTTTAGAGGCTATCTCAACCATGTCTCTTCCGTTGTTTTTCCATAGTGACAAAACACCACATTTGAATACCATGACGGTTTGGACGTCTTTTAACGCGGCTACAGATGCTGATTGGTGTGTAGCTAAGAATTGTTGATTAAGTTCAGCCAGGGGAGGAGCGAGAGGTAAGGGAACGACTTGAGGTGAAGAAATGGACTCTGTGGCATTAGCTTCGGAAAAGATACCCCCTGCCAGCTCCGTCTGCTGAGTGCGCGCTTGTATGTAGATGTTTCCACTTGCTCTTGGCATGAAGGCAGGTGAGCGATGAGTCCGCTTTTCTGCTTAATAACTCAAGGGCTTCGGATGTTGCTAATTTTGCTTTACTGTTCATCATTTTAAGCTCCTAGTTTTTGGTTAATAAAAATCACATTACGATGTGAATTTATAATATAACACAGAAAATAAACATCGGTATCTTTTTTTGGTCAGATTGATTTCCTTACATCAAGCACATTAACAGATGGAATACGCATTGAAAATTACCTGGTCATGAATAGCAAATAAGGAATTATCAGTGTTCTTTTAACCCTACAAAGTCACTCATTTACCGTTTAGGGTGTTCGTTTGTCGTTTAGGATTTTCATTTACCGGTTAGATTTTTCCTTCACCTTATAGAGCTTTCATAACGCATATTGAAATCAATATGTAACATATGGTAATCTGATAGTCTTCGCTTAAAAAAGTGAAGATAGACATTGATTTAGCTTTTCAAGTTGTACTCAGGATGAGTCATATAATTTAGGAGAGCATTATGGACAGAAGTCAATGGGAAATCGTTATCTTAAAACCCACATCTGTATTTTTATCGTTTCTTGCCGCACAGCATCCCGATGTTGATTTGCCTGAGCAACGTGCAGCAGAAACAGACAGTACCGCATATGTAATTCGTAGGCAGGCCAGTGAAGAGGCAACGCTTGATGAGATCGAGCGGCATTTTCCTCTTATGTTTAGACATGAAATCAGCCGCTGGTTGGGGCCAAATGTACGTAGCGATATTGAAGGTAGTTTTCTTGATTTTCTTTGTTGCTTTAAATTTGAGCTACATTCACAAGTAGTGTTGATGGAGCCCTCCATGAAGGAAGGCCAGCAATTACTTTGTATCAAACCACGTTCCGTATTATTAAAATGGTTGCGAGCGTCGATTGAAGATGACGATGAAATGACCAGCATTCTGGAGCGTGTAAATCTGTCGCATTTAGTAGAGAATGCTACAGTTGTGGTGAAGAATTTCAAAAATTTGTCTGAAATTCAGCCATTTATCAATCAACATTACAATCCAATCTTTAGAGCTGAGATGTTGCGTATGTGCGACAAAGAAGAGCAATGGCCTATGGTCAATACAGCCCAAGCTTTTAGTCGTTACTTTGCCGTTGAAATTCATACTCAATTGATTCATTTACACTAAAATGAAAGCTACTCTGAGGAGGATAAGTTATGGAACCTGTAATTATAGCGGTCATTTGTACTGTTGTTTTCGGTGCGGTGACTGCTTTATCCGTATTTATTCGTCAAATTTTGCTCAGTCGAGATAAACATTTAAATGATCGTGCTCAACAGCGTGCTCTTCTCCATGAAAGCAGTGAGTTAGAAAAACTGCGTACACAAATGGAAAGCAATAAACGCTTTGACTCCCATTACCAAGTTTTGGGGGCTAATAGAGAGTCTATTGAATATATCGATCAAAAAATTCAGGGCATTTTAGATAAAAAAATGGAGCTGATTCAGCGGTATGCTCAAATGACGCTAAAAGAATCTTCAGCGATTATTGATGGTGGGCAATCACCAGAGCGAAAAGGGATGTGTGATTTATTAAAAGATGAAATTGATCGTGAGATTAAATTTTATGAAATTGAATTACAAAAATTACAGGCTCACAGAGCATCAATATGGGATTCACGCCTTGATCTACAAGACTCTCTGATCGCCCACGAAGAACTTCGAAATGAAAATCTAGATAAACTGTATGTAGGTCATACCGGTTTATTAGAAAAGATATATATACGCCACGATGAAAGTACCGAGCACTTTGCCGAGCAGACGCTTGAAGCTGGGACACGATCATTCAAAGAGACACTAATGGCGCCCATTAGGTTTTTAAAACAATATTTCAAAGCATCTGGGAACGTTTCTCCCGATAAGATAGCGGACGAAAAAGCCTCTAGAATGCGTGTGGGTGATGCAGAGGAAAAAATTAATGGTAGTGGCAAGAAGGTAAAAGATGAGGATGTTAAAACGGATGATTTGTTAGCGCCGCTTACACCTTAAATGATGTACGCTATTCCGACCGCAGCCTCGTTATCCCTCACTATGTTAGAGATGAGGTGGTTGTGCTCGACATGACAATCATTTGTATTAAATTTGTCATATTGGACTAAATTAGTGCATAATACGGTTTGTTTAAAATAAATAAACCTAGGTCTACTATGCTTTTTAAGAAATTACTCTGTATTTTTTGTATCACTTTCACTGTTTGCCTCCCAGGATATGCCGCGAACTTAAATGACTTGATGCCTGATGAAAGAAACACGGTTGAGGTGTTTCGTAAAGCGTCTCCCAAGGTGGTGTATGTTCATCGAATGGCTCTCGTTAACCATTCACACAAGCGTCAAGAGGTTCCTGCTGGAACAGGCTCTGGGATTATTTGGGATGCCAAAGGCCATGTTGTCACCAATTTTCACGTGGTTAATGGTGCAGATAAATTATCCATCACCATTGGCAGGGTGACTGTTCCTGCTAAAGTAATTGGCGTGGAACCGCGCAAGGACATTGCCGTTCTCGCAATTTCCTCTCCAAAAGCATTAGCGTTATTAAAATCATATGTTCCTTTTGAAATGGCACATACGACTTCACTTTTGGTCGGTCAGAAGGCCATCGCCATTGGCAATCCATTCGGTTTGGATCATACATTAACAGTTGGTGTTATTTCTGCATTAGGCCGACAAGTTCCGGGTGTTGGTGGCTTGAAAATTCGTGACATGATTCAAACCGATGCGTCAATCAACCCTGGTAATTCAGGTGGCCCGCTTTTAGATAGCGCAGGGCGGTTAATCGGAATGAATAGTGTAATATTTTCAAAATCAGGGTCATCAGCTGGGATTGGGTTTGCAGTACCTGCGGATGATATCGCACGTATCGTTGCCCAAATTATCCAACATGGTAGGGTGGTTCTTGCTGGTATAGGAATTTTACCTGTTCATCCTAGTCTTGCTGGACGATTAGGTGTGAGCAAGGGTATCTTGATCTCCAAGATCATCCCCCACACACCAGCTGCTCAGGTAGGATTACGTAGCACGCAACGAAGTAGTTGGGGACACACTACTATCGGGGATGTGATTGTGGCACTGAACGGCCATGACATTAATAACTACGGCACTCTGTATAATTTATTAACAGAAATAAAAGTGGGAGAGAAAATCACACTGACAGTACAAAGGGATGGAAAGCGCGTTAATCTTGCTATGAAAACAATAGATATAGCAGCGTTTTAGTAATATGAGCCTTCTCCCCTCGCGGGGAGAAGGTGTCTTTAGATTAATTATCCAACTAACAACCATACTCCTCCTGATAAGCTTCCAAGCGTTTTACCAGCGAGTGCTCACCTTGCTGCTTTAAATAATCCATCAAATCAAAAAGCGTGATAATAGACAGGACCTGAATGCCTTGAGCTTGGATTTCTGCGAGCGTAGATCGGTTAGTTAAGCCACGTTCACAACGGTCTAGAGCAATAACTACAGCGGTTAGATTGCCCCCGTGCTCCCTGATTAATTTTTGTGATTCACGAAACGCGGTTCCTGCGCTGATTACGTCATCAATAATAACCGTGTTTCCAGTGAGAGGCGCCCCAATTAATTCGCCACCTTCGCCATGTGTTTTCACTTCTTTGCGATTAAAGGTGACTGTCGTCTCCACTCCCATTTCAGCAAGTGCGACTGCAGTTGCAGTAGCTAGGGGAAGGCCTTTGTAAGCGGGACCGAACAAATGTTGGAAATTACCAGAGCGCTTGACTAATGTATCAGCGTAAAATTTTCCAAGTTGGCGTAAAGCCGTGCCTTGATAAAATAATCCTGCGTTAAAAAAATAAGGGCTTAAACGGCCAGATTTTAATGTAAATTCACCAAATTTTAATACGTTGCAATCCAGCGCAAGGCGAATAAAAGCTTCTTTAGAATTATCCATTGTAAAAACCTCGAAAAGCCCTTTTAAAAAAAATCGTTAACAATCAATAAAAAACTGTTATGCTATATTTTGCGGTGTTACACGCCGCGCGAAGTATAGGATAGAAATGTTTAAGATAAAAGGGGATAGGGAAATGTCAGATAGAGAAAATGGACATGTAAAATGGTTTAATGAGAAAAAGGGTTTTGGTTTTATCATCAACGAACAGGGTGATGATATTTTCGTGCATTACAAAGATATCCAAGGTGTAGGCTTTAAGACACTACATGAAAATGATGCAGTGAGTTTTGTTTTAGATAAAGGGCCAAAAGGATTGAAAGCGCAGGATGTTGTTCTGGTTAATGAACAACCTCAGGAATAAAATTCAATTTGGCTGAGATGTGCGTCTGTGACTTATGATTGTAAATAAAAGAGTGGCCGTAGTAACCGGTGCGGCAAGTGGCATCGGCTTGGCTTTGGTAAAAGCATGCATACTTGATGGTATGCACGTAGTGATGGCAGATATTGCACAAACTGCTTTGCATGAGCAAGTCGAGCAATTGAAGGCATCGTCGCAGGCAGATGTACTAGGTGTGGTTTGTGATGTTGCGAACTTGGATGATGTACAGCAATTAGCCAATCAAGCCTACGAGCGTTTTGGCCAGGTAGATATTCTCATTAATAACGCAGGAGTGAGTGGTCCGCTTGCGCCATTTTGGGAATTAACTAATCAAAGTGTTCGCCATGTTTTGGATGTTAATTTATATGGTGTTGTGCATGGCGTGCAAACCTTCCTACCATTAATGCTTAACCAAAAATACCGTTCTCATATAGTCAATATGGCCAGCTTTTATGGATTATGCAGTGGCTCTCAAATGGCTGCTTATGCAATGTCTAAGCACGCTATCGTTGCTCTATCTGAATCGTTGTATTTTGATTTGAAGCGATTAAATAAACCAGTGGATGTGTCAGTTGTGTGCCCATCGTTTGCTAATACCCAGTTGTTGGCTAATTCTGCTCCTTCATCATCCGATACATTACACAATATGGTTGGTGGCTTAATTGAACGTAGTCGTCCTGCCGAAGACATAGCTGCTTGTATTATGCGGGAAGTAAAAAATAACACGTTCTATATTTTGCCGGACAAGGAAGTAAAAAATTATTGTGAGCAACGTACTAACGCCATTATAAACCAATCCGCACCTCATGAGCATAGCATCGAAAAAATCATCGCTTCTTTAAGCAAGCGTGCTCTAGATCGTACTGACAAATCTTAAGAGGCAGGGGAGAGGGGATGGATGTTCGTGCAGTGGGTCTTCTTAAAAAAAGGACATTCTTCCCACTTTTCATGACGCAATTCTTTGGTGCATTTAATGATAATGCATTTAAATTTGCAATGTTAACCCAAATTAGTTACCACCTCAGCAGTTCCCAATGGCAATCAGAACGATATCAGGCAGTCGCCAGCGCATTATTTATCCTGCCCTTTTTCATTTTCTCAGCTACAGCTGGCCAATTGGCAGATAAATTTAATAAGACGATTTTAATATGGATCATTAAGTCATTTGAGGTGCTGTTGGTATCTGTTGGCGGTCTCGCGTTTTATTATGGTGATACCTGGCTCTTGATGGTGACTTTAACCGGAATGGGTGTTCACTCGACATTTTTCGGGCCCATCAAATATGCAATTTTGCCTGATCATTTACCACGCCAGCAATTATTAGGCGCTACGGCATTAATTGAAGCTAGCACTTTCCTTGCAATACTGTTGGGGACTATTTTAGGTACTTTGAGCATAGGTGGCGTAAAAACAGCTTCAGTATATGCCATTGCATTAACCGTTTTAGTTGCTTTGGCAGGTTTAGTAGCAAGCTTGTTTATACCGCCCGCACGTTCAGTGGCGACTGATTTGCGGGTTGATTGGCATGTATGGCGTGCAACAAAGCAGATGATTAAAGACGTAGTGATGAATAAGCGCGTCGTTCCCGTTATTTTTGCTATATCCTGGTTTTGGTTAATTGGAGCGGTGGTCTTAACCAAACTGCCGGATTATACCAATTATGTACTCCGAGCTGATGCAGCTGTATTTGCCGTATTTCTTGCTTTATTTTCCATCGGCATTGCTTTGGGTTCAATCGTCATCAATCGATTATTAGCAGGTGAGATTACACTGCGATATGTGCCTCATGCCATGCTTTTACTATCACTTTTTGCGGTTGATTTATGCTTGGCATCGCCTGTGAAAATAGATAATTTGCTACCCTTGCAATCTGTTTTCCAATTTTTTAGCCACATTACGCATTGGCGTATCGCGATGGATTTATTTTTGCTGGCATTTAGTGGCGGATTATTTGCAGTACCTTTGTATACTTATTTGCAAGTGGTGAGCGAGGGGAGCATGCGATCCCGGACGGTTGCTGCTAACAATATTATAAATGCCTTATTCATGATATTGGGCACAGGGTTAGTGATACTGCTAGTGCATTTTCACGTAGCCATATCGCGTGTATTTTTTATTTTAGCTATTCTAAATGGCTGCGCTGTAATTGTGTTTTGGGTTTTGTTTTTAAGATCACGAAAGGAACAAAAGTAGGTTAGATCAATGATCTAATGGTGCTGCCTTAAGGGGTTTTTGACTATATACAACCCAACCCTTAGGTCTATCCAACCCCTAGGTCTACCCACCCAGCCCCTACGTCCCGCGGAACGTAGGCAGGAGGGTTTTATCCTTAAGGCAGTGCCATTAGGTCATTGACCCAACCTACTTATATTTTTTGATGTTAACTCAAAACTGCAACGCTGGGATTTTCTACCACAACCGCAGCTCGATCCGCTTCATCCGTTACATCCGTTACATCCGCTACCTTAAAGTGCTGTTGAGTTGACGATCGTCCACCTACAAGTTCGATGAGCATAGCCTTTATGTCTTCAGGACAACAATCACATTTTGATAATTTGCGTTTAGCATCCCCATCGAGTTGATCCATAATTTTTCTCTGAGTATCAATCTCTAAGCGCTCAACTAAAACAAGAAGTTGGCTCAAATGTTTGCTAGGGCCTAATTTAAGAGCGGTAGCCACTGCGTTTAGGCCGCCTACTCCTCTAGTTGTTAGCATTGCCTCAAGAGTGTCGAGATCCTCAAATTCGTTAAGCTGGATCAACAAGTTAGGCTGACTCAGTATGTAAAGATATATTTGGGCATTCCTAACAGGGCATTGGGTTGGTTCGGATATGAACTTTTCGTCCGCTGCAAAAACTTCGTTCTTGTGACGTAAAATTAACTCTAAAAGAACTGAATCTTCGGCTTGCGCTGCGTAGGCTATAACATTCGCGTTATCATCAGTATTATCTCGCGTTGCAAGGAGTTTTACGCGTTGTCTTAACGGTAGTGATAAAAATGCCTCAAACAAATGCTCGTTAGTGCGAGGGTAACCAACTAACTTCTTACCCGTTAGATTTAGATCGGTCATTCCTGTTAATATGTGCAACCAATGCTTTTCTTCGATTTCGCATATTTGCAGTAAAATCATATTTAGTGTTTCTAGACTTACTGACGCAGCTAATTTTAATGGGTTAGTGATTTGGCTCTTGCCTTGTCTTAGCTCAGCAGTATAAACACTTGGCCCTATGTTAAATTCAGCAATCTTAGTCACCATACTTTGAAGGATGAATTGCAAAATATCTGGGTGTTTGGAGAAAGAATTGATAACATGCATGAGCAAATTACCCTGTTCATTTTTTTCCTGTAAAATGTTTTTGGTTACTGCTCTTATAAATTCATCGATTTTTCCGTTTAATATTCGTGCTTGAAATTCCTTATTACCCTTTGGGTTGCACTCCGATTTGGCATTAATTATATTGTTTATAAAATATTCCATTTGTTGAAATTGGGTTGATTTTGGCAATGCGCTCTCCAGAAATAAATGAGTTTTTATTTTGTCGATATTGTACGCATTATTTCTAGTGTAATCAAATTATCACCTGCTAGGTTAAATTATGATCCAGCCAGTCCTGTGCTGGCAAAAAATCTGTGTAAAGCTGGGCTTCAGCACTGTTGTCCTCAGGGTGCCAATTGTATTGCCAGTGAACTTCAGGGGGTAGTGATACCAAGATAGATTCGGTGCGACCACCGGATTGCAAGCCAAAGAGCGTGCCTCGGTCGTAGACTAAATTAAACTCAACGTAGCGGCCGCGGCGGTATAATTGAAAGTTTTTCTCACGAGGGCCAAACGAGAGTGATTTTCTGCGTGCCACAATGGGCGCATAGGCTTTAATGAAATGATCCCCAATACTGCGCATTAATCCAAAGCTGTGGTTAAAATCCTGTTCATTGTAGTCATCAAAAAATAGCCCACCAATGCCGCGTGCTTCTTGCCTATGTTTAATAAAAAAATAATCATCGCACCATGCTTTGAATCGTGGGTAAATAGCTTCGCCAAAAGGATTACATGCATTGAATGCCATTTGGTGCCAGTGCTTACAATCTTCGCGAAACCCATAGTAGGGAGTTAAATCAAAACCGCCGCCAAACCACCAGACGGGTAGAGTGTGTTCTTTTTCTGCAATAAAAAAGCGCACGTTAGCATGAGCGGTAGGAACATAAGGATTATCTGGGTGAATGACTAGCGATACACCCAAAGCACTAAATTGGCGTCCTGCTAGCTCTGGGCGATGTGCGCTAGCTGAAGGAGGAAGTTGCTTGCCTGTAACGTGCGAAAAATTAACCCCAGCTTTAGCAAACACGCCTCCATTAGCAATAACTCGCGTAATGCCACCGCCACCTTCGGGCCTATCCCATGCGTCCTCAATAAAATGTGCTTTCCCATCAAGCGCTTCTAGCTCAGTGCAAATGTTATTTTGCAATTGTAAAAGATATGTTTTAACTAATTGAATAGCATTTTCTGGTAAAGAAGCACTCTTGTTGTTCATGGTTTTTACTCTCAAATTTCGAAGAATACTGAAAATGACGTATAATAACCTCTTTTTAGCTTAGAGACAGTCTTTCGTGTACTCCCAATCCGCTGCATTAATTTCTCCAATTGCAATCGCTCCAATGATTGATTGGACGTATACGCATTTTCGTGTGTTGATGCGTATGTTAGCACCGCAGGCACTTTTGTATACCGATATGCAAACATCAGGGGCTATTGTAAATAACCCAGCGCGAGCGCTCAATTTTCATCCAATGGAGCAACCATTAGCATTGCAATTGGGAGGGGCTGATATAAAAGCGTTAGTTGATTGCGCGCAAATTGCGGAGCAGCATGGCTTTGCTGAGATAAATTTAAATCTGGGTTGTCCAAGCGATCGCGTGCAAGCGGGGCGTTTTGGTGCTTGTTTAATGGCTGAACCAGACCATGTTGCTGAGTGTATTAAAGCGATGAAACATGCAGTTAGTATTCCAGTAACGGCTAAAACACGCATAGGTATTGATACACAGGATAGCTTTGAATTTTTTGCGGGATTTATTCATAAATTGGTGGATGCTGGCTGCGATAAAGTCATTGTCCATGCACGCAAAGCATGGCTTCATGGGTTAAATCCAAAGCAAAACCGAACCATTCCTCCATTACATTATGATTATGTGTATAGAATCAAACATGAGTTATCTTCTATTCCAGTTGTAATAAACGGTGGTATCAACGAACTTGAGGATATTCAGGAGCATCTGAAGCAAGTTGATGGAGTGATGCTGGGTAGATTGGCTTGTCAAAATCCTTATGCTATTGCAATGATTCATCACGCGCTATACCCAGACATTCCCTTACCAAAACGCTCAATTATTTTAGAAAAATACATTGATTACGCGCAGCCAATGCAACAAAATGGCGTGCCCCTGAGTTTATTATTGAAACCCATTTTTGGTCTTGCACATGGGTTGCCAGGGGCGCGGCATTGGAAAAATCAATTGATGGATGTTCAGCAATCAAAGGGGAGTCTTGGAGAGATAGGCTCCTTTTTAACCGAAACCTGAAAGCCGGCCCTGGTGTCTCAGAAGCCTTCCCTTCCGCGCCACCCTTCGTTTTAATTTGCCTTTGGTTATGGGAGTTGTTGTATAATCTCGCATGCTTGGAAAGGGCCTAATTCGCCAAAAAAACATGTGAGAGGTGTGAGTTTGTATAGTTTTCTATTTAGTCCAATCGCCACATTAAAAACCAAACAAAAGAACCTTCTCTTGGCTAATCCCAATGTATTAGTTGGTTTATTTATCATGGGATTTGTCCTTATTTATTCAGTTATACCACTCCTGTGGTATCAAACAATTTTACCTGATTCTGCTCAAAATCTTGCATGGGGTCATCTGTGGTTATGGAGCTACAATCGCCATCCACCTTTAGGTACCTGGCTTTTGAGTTTTATGAGTCTTATCTTTGATAACAATGAAATCGCAACCTTCAGTAGTAATGTGCTTTGCTTGTCAATAAGTTTATTGTTTATTTATAAACTATCAAAACGTTATTTAGATATTGTAAGTGCTGCTGCGGCTTGTGTTCTTACGTCCTGTTCAATGTTTTATTTGACTAATTTTGCTCTTCAGTTTAATCAAAATACCATAATGTTGCCGTTCTGGGTGATGGTTTGTTATTTTTTTGATAGTTGTTTGCGGGATAATCGTATTAAGGATTGGTTATTTTTAGCAGTTGTGACAGCGGCCTCGCTGCTAGCAAAATATGAGTCTCTTTTAATTATTTTACTTCTCTTATTGTATTTATTTTGGCATTTTGAATATAAGTTTGTTTTTAAGATAACAATAGCTTTTATAGTCTCTCTGGCCTTGTTGGCACCACACTTCATATCTGTCGCTAAACATGGATTTTTAACGTGGAAATTCATGTTTGCAATAGTCGATGGTACGAAGCCGGATAGTTTTTTCTATCTTCACCTATATCAACCATTAATGGCTTTATTTGATCAGTTGGGCCATGTTTTGCCTGCCATCCTATTCTTAGGAATATTTGTTAAAAACAAACAAATTGTTCAGCGAGCCTATAACGCGGATAACGTTAGGTTTAATTATTTAATTTACCTTGGTATTGCCCCTTTATGTTTGGTGATTGTGCTTTCTTTTATTTTAGGTTTAAGAATTATAACGGAATGGGGTTATCCACTTTTTTCATTTACTTTACCCGCAATCATGTCTTATTCCCGGTTAAAGAGCAGATCTTCTTTTCTGCGTCCATTAATTTTGATGGCTTTAATTTTTCACTTGTCCACGCTACTTATTTATACAGCCGCTAATTATTTTTCCGAGAGGATGTCTCGCACTAATTATCCAGGTTATGCATTAGCTGAATACGCCGCTCAATATTGGCAAACATTTACCAATCAGCCTCTTAGATATGTTGGAGGTGAGGAATATATTGATTATTATCTTGCGGCGTATCTACCGACCAAGCCATTAATATTCGAGGCGTATTCGTGGCAACATAGCCCATGGTTAAAGGAAATGGAAGTAAAAAAACATGGGATAATGTTGGTTATTAAAGGGTGTGATTTAGCTAATAACTTGCGCTTAAAAAAGCAGGTTTCAGGTACGGATTATCGGTGTATTAAATTACCGTTGAGTAATAAATACCGAGAGCAATTGAGTATGTTTACCTTAATGGTTGTCCCACCAACTAGCGCTTTTCCAAACCACATGAAATCCTGAATGAGATATCTTGTTTGGTGGCGCTTCGCGCAGTTGTTGGTCCAAGGGCGCCAACCTACTTTTATTTTAGGAATAGCAATCAATTACCCTACTCATGGCATTTATTCTCAAATTCTAGTAAATTAGTCGGTTTTGAAACTTACGCTTCTGCGAAGCATAGAATTCTAGAGAGGATTTCCCAAGCCATGTTAAATACGTTAATGAAAAAAATGTTTGGGAGCCGCAATGAGCGGACTTTGCGGCGCATGGAAAAATCAGTACTGGCTATTAATGCTTTTGAATCGCAGATGCAAGCCCTCACGGACGCGCAATTGGCTGCGAAAACAGCTGAATATAAAGCGCGGTTTACTGCAGGGGAAACACTGGATGAGTTATTAGCCGAGGCGTTTGCATTAGTACGCGAGGTATCTGTCCGTACTCTGGGTTTACGCCATTTTGATGTGCAGTTAATTGGTGGCATGGTGTTGCATGAAGGCAATATTGCAGAAATGCGTACCGGGGAAGGTAAAACACTGGTAGCGACGTTGCCTGCTTATCTTAATGCAATCAGTGGCCAAGGCGTCCATGTTGTGACGGTTAATGATTATTTAGCGCGTCGAGATAGCCAATGGATGAAGCCTATTTTTGAATTTTTAGGGTTAACGGTTGGTGTGATTTTCCCTGACATGCCGCACAAAGATAAACAAGCAGCATACCAAGCAGATATTCTCTACGGTACAAACAACGAATTTGGTTTCGATTATTTGCGCGATAACATGGCTTTTAGTATTGGGGATAAAGTACAGCGTGAATTAAATTTTGCTATTGTCGATGAAGTGGATTCTATTTTGATCGATGAAGCCCGTACTCCTCTTATTATTTCAGGTGCTGCTGAAGACAGCTCTGCTCTTTATATTAAAATTAATCTGTTAATGCCACAGTTAAAAATGCAGAAAGAAGAAGGTGATAATGGCGATTACACCATCGATGAAAAACAAAAGCAGGCGCACTTAACAGAAGCAGGGCATCAACATGTTGAAGAACTCCTTACGAAAGAAGGTTTGTTAGATCCAGGTGAAAGCCTCTACCATGCTAGCAATATTATGTTAATGCACCATGTTAACGCCGCATTGAAAGCACACGCTATGTTTCACCGAGATGTAGACTATATCGTTCAAAATAACCAAGTTGTTATTGTAGATGAGCACACTGGACGTACTATGCCAGGGCGGCGTTGGTCAGAAGGCTTGCACCAAGCGGTTGAAGCCAAAGAGCTCGTGTCTATTCAAAATGAAAATCAAACCTTGGCCTCTATTACTTTCCAGAATTTTTTCCGTTTATATAACAAACTATCAGGTATGACAGGTACGGCTGATACTGAAGCATATGAATTTCAGCAAATTTATAACCTTGAAGTAGTCGTTATTCCAACCAACCAAAAGATGAGTCGTTCTGATGAGCCTGATTTGGTTTATCTAGCTCAACAAGACAAATACCAAGCGATTATAGAAGATGTGCGTGATTGTGTGGCGCGTAATCAACCGGTGTTAGTAGGAACAGCCTCAATTGAATCCTCTGAATTATTAAGTGATTTATTGAAAAAAGTGGGGATTAAGCATCAAGTGTTAAATGCTAAATTCCATGAAAAAGAGGCTCAAATTATCGCTGAAGCTGGTCGGCCAGGTGTGGTTACGATTGCTACCAATATGGCAGGACGAGGAACAGACATTGTGCTGGGTGGTAGCTTAGCTGCAGAGCTTGCCAAATTGCCTCAAGATGCAAGCGATGCCGATCGTAAGGCTGTAAAAGACGAATGGCAGAAGCGCCATGATGTAGTGCTTGCTGCAGGTGGGTTGCGTATTGTTGGCTCCGAGCGTCATGAGTCTAGGCGTATTGATAATCAGCTGCGTGGCCGTGCGGGTAGACAGGGTGATGCTGGTAGCAGCCGGTTTTACTTGTCGCTAGATGATAATCTGATGCGTATTTTTGCATCTGAGCGGGTGGCATCGATGATGCGTCGTTTAGGGATGAAGCCTGGCGAGCCAATCGAGCATAGTTTAGTAACAAAAGCGATTGAAAATGCTCAGCGTAAGTTGGAAGGGCACCATTTTGATGTGCGTAAACAACTGCTGGATTATGACAATGTGGCAAATGAACAACGCAAAGTTATTTACTCGCAACGTGCAGCTATTATGGAAATGGTTGATCCATTGGAGCCTGTGCAGGCTATGCGTGAGGATGTAATGGGTGCATTGGTTGAGAGTTATATCCCTGCAGAAAGTTTAGAGGACCAATGGGAAATAAGCACACTTATGCAGGTTTTGGCAGATGACTTTAAATTGAAAGTGCCTGTTAAGCAGTGGATTGATAAAGACCATGCTATTCAGCCCACCCAAATCAAGGAAAAAATTGTTGCCTTGAGCGCTGAACAGTATAAAGAAAAAGAGCAGCAAATTGGTCGAGAAGTTTTAGCGCAATTTGAAAAATCAGTGATTCTACAAACGATGGATAATCATTGGCGCGAGCATTTAGCCGCGATGGATTATTTACGACAAGGTATTCACTTGCGTGGCTATGCCCAAAAAGATCCAAAGCAAGAATACAAGCGTGAAGCGTTTACCTTATTTTCTAGCATGTTGGACAATTTAAAATACGACATCATTCGTATGTTGGGTTCAGTAGAAATTAAAACCGAGGAAGATATAGGCGCTATTGAAGAGCAACGACGGGCAGAGCAAGCACAAAAAATGCAATTTATTCATGCTGACGAAACCCAAATGGAAGATGATGACGTTGTCACGACATTCAAACGTAATGAAAACAAAGTAGGGCGCAACGATCCATGCCCTTGTGGTTCTGGCAAGAAATTTAAAAGCTGTCACGGAAGTCTTGCATGAGGGTTGCCGTTGCAATCATTACTGATGCAAGCCAACGTATCCTGATTACCCGGCGTTCTTTACAGACTTCTCATGGAGGTATGTGGGAATTTCCGGGGGGTAAATTAGAAAATGAAGAGCTGGCTACCGCGGCTTTGGTTAGAGAAATTAAAGAAGAGGTAGGTATTGATGTTGTGGCATATCGTTATTTGGGTGAAGTATGCCATACCTATGACGAGAAGCTTATCTCATTATTGATTTATCACGTCTATGAATATCGAGGCGAAGCAGTCCGCCGCGAGGCGCAGATGGATTTGCGTTGGGTGGATATTACAAACCTTAGAAACTTCCAATTTCCCGCAGCAAATTTAGAGATTATCGAATTAATAAAGCAGAAAATTGGTAGTGTTGCCA
>CAZYME010000003.1:29417-72184 GCA_964648115.1 uncultured Legionella sp. | reverse complement strand
GCAGCAAATTTAGAGATTATCGAATTAATAAAGCAGAAAATTGGTAGTGTTGCCATTAAATCAATGTGATCCCGCATTCCGCTGCGCTCCATACGGGCTACATGTTGTTTTTATTCAGCCTTGCAGCAAATTTAGAGATTATTGAGTTAATAAAGCGGAAAATTGATAGTGTTGCCATTAAATCAATGTGATCCCGCATTCCGCTGCGCTCCATACGGGCTACATGTTGTTTTTATTCAGCCTTGCAGCAAATTTAGAGATTATTGAGTTAATAAAGCGGAAAATTGATAGTGTTGCTATTAAATCAATGTAGCCCGTATGGAGCGCAGCGGAATGCGGGAATGGCCCCCCAGTGTGATCTCGCAACAGGATGTTTTTTCAGTGTATATTTAATCCACCAAATTAATCCTAATCACCCCAGCTATTGCAAACGGTAATACGGTCGAACTCACAATAGACATCGCAAGCAACAATGCTAAATAACCCTGAACGGGTAGCCCTTGCATAGCTGCGATGAGGGTACCACTGCCAAAGATCATGACGGGAATGGTTAATGGCAACAAAATAAGCGCCATCAGAACCCCCTTTTGCTGAAATCCCGCACCGAATGCTGCAGCTAACGCACAAAGCAGCAGAATGGTGGGCGTACCACAAATAAGACTAAGCATTAAAATCAATGTTTCATGTGTATTTAGCTTGAACAATATCGCCAAGAAAGGACAAAAAATCAACATAGGCAATAAGTTAAGTAGCCAATGAATTAACGTTTTCGCTCCTACCAATAAACTAATAGGATACCCAGACACCAACCATTGCTCAATCACGCCATCATCATAATCTTGCTGGAACAAACGTTCAGCAGATAAAAATAAGGAAAGAAGCATAGCAATCCATACCAAGCCTGGTGCAACCGTGCGTAATAAATTTGCATCAGGAGTCATGGTAAGTGGGAAAAAAACAATAATCATTAAAAAAAACAAGCAGGAGTTAATGATCAATTTCAGCTGTCGCAAATGCAGAAGGATCTCTCTGGATAATTGTCGTATAAAAATACTGATCACAAACAATACTCCTGAAAGTTTTCTTGTCTCAGTGGTAAATTTTGATGAGAGGTTAAAATAATCTGTCCGCCACGGGTTTGATGTTTTGTAAGCGATGCCATTAAAAGTGAAATGGCGTCTTTATCCAAGCCAACTAAAGGCTCGTCTAACAGCCACAAGGGTGCATTTGACATAAGTAAGCGCAGCAAACCGACGCGCCGTCGTTGCCCCACAGATAACAAATTACATCCTACATCCTCTAAACCTTGTAAGGAAAATAGGTTTATCATCTCTTCAAATGACAAAATACTTTGATCACGATGCAGTTCAAAACGGCAATTTTCCCGCACTGTTAATAACTGACTTACTCCTGTTTTATGCCCAACATAGCAAATATGTTGCTGATAAGCGGCAATATTTTCTGTTATGGAGTGTCCATCGTAGCGAATATCCCCATGTACCGGGTGCAATATACCCGCTAATAATTTTAATAAAGTCGTTTTACCAGCGCCGTTCCCACCCCGTAAATGCAAAATACAGCCGGGATTTACAGTAAACTGTATACCGTGCAAAACTTGCTTATCTGGATAATCAAAACCTAAATCAATAACTTCAAGCATGTGTATATTCATTTTTTAAATAGGCAGACTAACTAGAATTGAGGATTCTGACAAGCATTAGTTAGCACCAGAACCACTGCCATTAAGTTAAGGAAAGACTGTCGTTCCCGTGCAGGCGGGGATCCATTTCTCCCATGGCTCCTAGCCCGAGTCAGGGATGGATTCCCGCCTGCGCGGGAACGGCAAAGTCTCTTAACTTAATGGCTGTGAGCACCAGAACCCGGATGTCAGCGTTGCGGCCATCCGGGGAATTGGACAAGATACTTGCGTCCTAATCCAGCCACAGGGATAATCAAATTTTTAACACCATATAAGGTTCATGATGGATTTTCTAGCACAATACGGTATGTTTCTTTTAAAAGCACTAACACTGGTTATCGCAATACTACTTTTATTCGCAGGTATATTTTCATTAGGCCGTAAATCCAAACCAAAATTAGAAATAATCTCTCTAAATGAGCAATATGACGAAGTAAAAAATCGCATGTTAAAAGAAGTATTAGGTAAAAAACCAGAGAAAAAGAAAAAAGATAAAACCACTAAGCCATCGCTCTATGTAATCGATTTTTCGGGTGACATAAAGGCCTCGCAAGTAGAACAATTACGTGATGAAGTCTCAGCAGTTTTGTCCGTAGCAACTGCCACTGATGAAATTGTTGTTCGTTTGGAAAGCCCTGGTGGAGCAGTAAATGGTTATGGCCTCGCAGCATCTCAATTGCAACGACTGCGCGATAAAGAAATACCTTTAACGGTATGTATAGATAAAATGGCTGCAAGCGGGGGATATTTAATGGCTTGTGTTGCTAATCGAATTGTCGCTGCTCCGTTTGCTATTATAGGCTCTATCGGTGTAGTTGCTCAGATTCCAAATTTTCACCGCTGGCTTAAGAAAAATGATATAGATATGGAATTATTAACAGCAGGTGAGTACAAGCGTACCTTAACTCTTTTTGCAGAAAATACGGATAAAGGTCGCAAAAAATTCCAAGAAGATTTAGAAAAAATTCATCAAAATTTCAGGAATTATGTGTTAGAAAATCGCCAGCAAATAGAAATTGATAAAGTGTCTACAGGCGAACACTGGCTTGCTAGAGACGCGTTTGATTTACGCCTTGTTGATGCTCTGAAAACCAGCGATGAATATTTAAATAGCAAAATGCAAACCTTTAATTGTTATAAAATTATGGCACATGGTAAGCAGTCTCTGGTTTCAAAGCTGTTAAAGCCTGCAACGAAATTATTACACCCCTGGGCATAACTTACTGGATGTTATAAATATTTTCTTTTACAGTAGTCTATACTGAAGTACATATATTATTGATCATTGGAGCGCATGATGGGCGATTTAAAATCGAAACTACCAGATCTGAAAGAATTAGGTGAAATAGGTGGGAAATTGTTTAGGGATCTTAAAACCAGCGTGTGTGAAATTATCACCGCCTACAAACAAAAACATCCTCCAGAGAAGCCAACCAAGCCTGCAGCAACCGCAACTAAAAAAGAAGAGCCTGTTAAAAAAGCAAAGTCAACTGCTGCTCCTAGAGAAGAGAAAGTTAAAAAGGACAAGTAGGGCCTGCTTTCTATAGAGAGATCGCTATCCGAGTAAGGCCCCCGGTTGCCGCTTACGAGTCACCCAGGCTACAATTCTTATCGTGTAGATCGTAGCCTGGATGGCTGCGAAGCGGACATCCAGGTTTTCGCGGTGCATCTAAGTTTTCTTAAAAGGAATATAGATATGCCAGTACTTTTTTCTGCTCCTATGATCAAGGCTTGGCGTGAACAGTCAGAACAATCTCCAGAGGTACTCTATGGCTCGGTAATAGGCCATGTTAACGCTCTATTTACTGAGCTCCCCCCAGAGGCGAGTGATCTTATCTCAGGCATTTCAGAATTTACCCCGGAAGATAGGCAGATCAAAACCGCACTTTTGGCTAATATAAAAAATATTTACGACCATTGTGTAAGCGAAAATGAGCGCTTAAGACGCTTTGCAAGAGAGACGTTAGTCAACGCGCGTTTATTACTTGCTATTATTCATAATTGTTTTCACCATCATCATATCTCAAAAAAAACACAAGGTTTTTTTGAACGAGATAGGTTAGCCCCGGAATTGGCAAGAGGTGGGCACACTTTGATAGAAGATGGTGGCGCTCTTTTTGATGCTCTTGTGCAGCTGGGAGTTTCTCAGCAACGTTTTAGCTCCCACTACTCAGAACAGAAAATAGCTCATTTTTTACAAAATAATCCAGATAAATCTCAAAGACATGCTCATATGCATTTTCTCAGAAGCCAACAAGACCATTCTTTACGAGCCCCCACCATCTTTAACGAGTTTTTATTTGGCGAGGTGATAATGGAGAATGGGGTGCGTCGGAGCTGGTTCCAGTTTGAAGGGCATGCATGTCAACCTAGAGACGCCTACGAATCACGCTCCCTCCAGCTTCTTGATAGGATTTTTCAGTTCTTTAGCTATAGCATTGAGAAGCTTTTGCATCATGTGGATTATCTTAAATACAGGGTGACAGGCAGGGTATCTAATATTGGTCAATATGGTAATTCAGAGTACGTTGAATCAGCGCCAATTTATCTTATTCCTGCCAGCAATTCACCTTAAATATTATGCTCTATGTTATTGGGGCACGTAGGTGTAGGGGATGAGTTGTAAACACGCCTTAGGGAACACTTGATATCGGAGCGTTGTCGCCTGTAGTTGGAGGAAGCTGTTGTGGGGGGGCTGGTGAGAAATGCGTAAAGCCTTTACCCAACGATACAATTCCTGCCAAGGCTTCTGAGCCTACACTTAGCAAGCTATCCTGCCCAAGATTCACTAACAAAGAGCGCGCGGACTCACCGGTCGTGTTAGTTTTATTAACATCAGCGCGAGCCTTAATAAATAAAGCCACCAAATGAAAATGCTTATTTTTTATGGCTAGTAAAAGCGGTGTGTTACCGTCCTTGTCTTCTGCATCGATGAGAATACCTCTCCTATTCATTAAAAAAGTGCATATCTCAGTGTGTCCTTGGCGTGCAGCTTGGTGCAAGGCAGTGGCCTTGGAGGGCAAACCAGGCTCATTAATTCTCTCAGGTTTTGTTTTAACTAGCTGCATAACATTGTTGAGATTTCCATCGTAGGCCTCTTTACGCAGCAGCCAATCACTATGATGGCCTTGCTTAAGAAGCTTGGCTTTTAATTGTTTTACATTATCTGAAATTTTTCTAATTTCTTCATCACTAGGAGATAACCCCGCTGATACTAGTGTTTCTCTTATTTTTCCTGCGCCCGCGCTTAGATGATCCAAGGGCGTCCGCCCATCCTTATTTGGTACCTGCATCAGACTGGGCATTCTTTGGGTATAATAACCGACTAAGTCTTCATTCCCATAAAGGCCAGCGAAGTGAGTTAGGGTCATTCCATCATCATCGGTATGGCCATCAATTTCCGAAGTGGGGCTAAAAAGTATTAGCTTAATTATATCGCTGGCCGACTGGTTTTTTTTGGCAGCTTGCATAATAGCTTGATCAAGCTCAGTTTTAATCTCATCAGCAATTCGACGGGCGTTTTCTTCAACTACGCTTGCGATCATTCGCAGGCCATCACTGTCATTCTCACCAAGCGTGTTTTTATATGGAGTAACAAACAGTACATCTCTGATCTGGCGAGGGGTGCAGTAGTTCTTTAATTCTAGACAATCAGCAGGACTGCCTGCAAAATTCAATAAAGGATCGAGCACAACCACAGATTTTGGTTGAGAGCTAAGAAATTTATCTAGTGTTGGATGTTCCCCATCAAAGTCTTTGCTATCTTCGCTGTAGAGTATATTTTGGGGGTACATAACGTCCCCCAGCATAATAATCATATGATTGAGAGCAGCGAAGTTCCCTGAGCGGAGTTCACTTTGATTCCCTAGCCCAACTAACGTGATATTACAGTTTCCATATTTTAAAGAGATGTGTGATGCGAGCTGACAAAGCTCTTGGCATGCACCCACACCTAAATTAGTAGTAGCGATAGCGGAGGTAAGGCCAGGGAGAAGTAGATCCCTCTCGCTTGTTGTTCTTTCTGAAACGAGAGCGCGGAAAGAGTCAATTTTTCCCCAAACAATCTCCTTGGGAAAGCCTTGTTGATTCATAGTTGTAGCTATTCTTCGCCTTTGTATTTCAGCTAATAATTTTTGTGCGTATTTTAAATTTTCTTCATAGCTAGGCATTGAGTAGCTCCATAAAAGATTTTTAGGGCTGGAATAGTAATGCTTGATATAATTTGTGTCAATTTTTATTTAAATAACGCATGATGTTTAATATAGCTTCTGAATGGTTACAGAGCGGAAATTTCGAATTTATAACAGCAATTCCCGCCGTAAAACCAATGATCAGCTGGATCGCCCTCTACCATTGATGGGAGAGGGTGCCCGATATCGGGAGAAGGAACGCCACTACCAGCCTCAGTTTTTGAGTGGGAATTGCTGAATTTATAACAAGTTTAAAGACAGCATTCTAGAATACATGATAAAATCTTTATCTTTTTTGACTGAATTATTTCCTATGTGGAAAATACTATACCAACTAGCATCGCCTAAGATGTTTTATCAACTATCAGGACGCTGGGTTCCATGGCTTGGAGTTGCGGCGTTATTTACGCTGATTGCTGGCATGATCTGGGGATTGGTATTTGCCCCGCCTGATTATCAGCAAGGCGATGCTTTTCGTATTATCTATTTGCACGTACCTGCGGCATTTTTATCCATGGCTCTTTATGCTTGGATGGGGTTTCTTGCTTTGTTATTACTAATATGGCGCATTAAGATAGCAGGTATTATTTTAGGCATGTGTGCGCAACTAGGTGCATGTATGGCGTTTTTAGCGCTTGTGACAGGTAGCATTTGGGGAAAGCCCATGTGGGGAACCTGGTGGGTTTGGGATGCTCGTTTAACTTCGGAGCTGATCCTGCTGTTTTTATATGGTGCTATTCTTGCAACAAGCAATGCTTATCAGAACAAAGAGCAGGGTGATAAGATTGTTGCTATTTTAACCTTGGTGGGTTTAGTTGATTTACCGGTTATTCATTATTCGGTTTATTGGTGGAATACCTTGCACCAAGGCGCCACCTTGTCTGTTTTATCCAAGCCTAAAATTGATTCTAGTATGCTGTATCCATTATTGCTGACGCTGATTGGTTTTTCTCTTTATTGTCTTCTTGCGATCATATTAAAAGCGCGCAATGAATTACTACTTCGCGAACGTCGACAGAGCTGGGTAAGAGCGCTTGTTGAGGAAGATAAATTATGACGCAATTTATGAATTGGTTGCTGATGGGCGGTTACTCCATGTACGTGTGGCCTGCTTATGGTGTGGTGTGCGCTGTTTTGACTATTAATCTGCTGGGTATTAGATGGCAACGCAAACGTACACATAAAAAACTTCAACACTGGTTTAAGCGATGAATTCCGCACGCAAGCGTAAGCTATTAATGATTGTGTTTATGGTATCAATGTTGGCAATAGCTGCGGCTTTAGCATTGTATGCATTGCGGCAAAATATCAGCTTATTTTATTCACCTAGCCAAGTTGCAGCAGGGGAGGCGCCTGCTAATCATTCTATTCGTGTTGGAGGGATGGTGGTACCTGGGAGTATAAAACGCAGCACACATGATTTGTCAGTGCGTTTTAAGATAACGGATTATCAGCATACAGTGGAAGTTAGGTATCAAGGTATTTTGCCTGATTTATTTCGTGAGGGGCAGGGTATAGTGGCCCAAGGGCAGCTTGTGGATAATCAACATGTTAAAGCCACAGAAGTTTTAGCAAAACATGATGAAAAATATATGCCGCCTGAGGTAACGGATGCTTTAGCTCGGGCAAAAGCATGATCCGTTCTGCTAAGAAAGGAGCGCTGCTGCCATTTAGTTAGCAGACATTGTCATTCCCGCGAAGGCGGGAATCCATCCCTGACTCTGCTAGGAGCCATTTTAGGAATGGATCCTAGCCTTCGCGGGGACGACAGCCTCTGTTAACTTAAGGGTAGTGGTACTTCTCCTCAGCACGAACGGATTTAAACAACAAGCTGTACATTTAAATTAACGTAACACATAAAGACTTATATATGATCGCTGAAATTGGTACCTTTTCGCTTATCTTAGCGTTACTTTTTGCACTTATGCTGGTGGTGATTCCAACCCTGGGATTATGGTTAAACAAGCCAGCTTGGCAGGCCTCATCACGCGTGTATGTTTGTGGGCAATTTGCTTTTGTAGCGCTTGCCTATCTGTGTTTGACGCGCTGCTTTCTGCAAGATGATTTCACCGTAACCTATGTCTTAACTAATTCAAGCATTTCATTACCCTGGTTTTATAAGCTTTGTGCTGTATGGGGTGGTCATGAAGGCTCTATGCTGCTGTGGGTTGCAATTTTAAGTTTATGGATGCTGGCGGTGAATTTTTTAAGCCGAGAGCTTGCCGATGCAATACGAGTTCGGGTGCTTATTGTACTGGGTGCGCTTAGCATAGGTTTTATTTTATTTTTGCTCATGACGTCTAATCCATTCACACGTCAATTTCAGGTTCTAAATAGCCAAGGGCGGGATTTAAATCCGTTATTACAAGATCCAGGATTTTTATTTCATCCACCTATGCTTTATATGGGTTACGTTGGTTTTTCTGTAGCATTTGCCTTTGCCATTGCTGCTCTTTGGTTAGGTCGAGTTGAATCGTCATGGGCTAAATGGACACGGCCCTGGACATTAGCAGCTTGGTGTTGCCTCACTGCTGGCATTACTTTAGGAAGCTGGTGGGCGTATCGAGAATTAGGTTGGGGTGGTTGGTGGTTTTGGGATCCAGTTGAAAATGCCTCCTTTATGCCTTGGTTAGTAGGCACGGCATTGTTACATTCTCTGGCGGTCAGCGAACAGCGTCAGCAATTTACGGCTTGGACCTTGTTACTGGCTATCACGGCATTTTCGCTGAGTTTGGTGGGGACGTTTTTGGTGCGCTCAGGGGTTCTTACCTCTGTGCATGCTTTTGCGGTGGATCCGCAGAGAGGCCTGTATATTTTACTTTTTTTACTGGTTGTAATTGGAGGGTCGTTATTCTTATTCGCAATCCGTGCCCACACCTTAAAACGCAGCGATAATCCTTCGCCGGTTTCTCGTGAAAGTGCATTATTATTGAATAACCTATTTCTTACTGTTGCTATGTTAACGGTATTAATGGGTACAGTTTACCCCTTATTAATTGACGGATTAGGGCTCGGTAAATTATCCGTCGGTGCGCCTTATTTTAATGCGGTTTTTATCCCATTAATGATCCCATTATTGCTTGCGATGGGGCTAGGAATCCATTTAAATTGGCAGCGGGATAATCTTAAAAAGACCATCACCAAATTACGTTGGCCAATTTTATTAAGTGTATCTTTGCCCTTATTAATATTGTTGGTTTTAACTGAGCAATTAAATGGCTCAGTTTTATTAGGATTAATGCTCGCTTTTTGGATATTACTAAGCACATTTAAAGCGATATTTATGCGCATAAAAGAGCGCGGTATTCGCGGAATAAATCAGGCATTTTTGGGTATGGTTGTAGCGCATTGCGGTGTCGCAGCTACCGTGATTGGTATGGCCGTATCATCAGGTTATGGCATACAAGATGACGTGAAAATGGCTCCGGGCAATAGCGCGATGCTTGCCGGCTATCAGATAAAATTCATTGAAGAGTCAGCACTTGTTGGTCCCAATTACAGTGGTAGTAGGGCGCATTTTCAGATCAATCAGCAGGGTAGTAAGGTTGATATATACCCTGAAAAGCGTGTTTACAATGTGGGTAAAATGGCGATGACGGATTCGGCTATCGATGTTACACCTTTCCGTGATATCTACATCGCGTTAGGCGAACCAATTGGAGATGATGCGTGGGGGGTTCGTCTGTATTATAAACCTTTTGTGCGATGGATTTGGGGGGGAGGGTTTCTAATTTTGGCAGGTGGTTTGTTTGCTTTGGCAAATCCACGTTATTATTTGCGCAAACAAAAACAAGCTAGCTGTACTTATGAGATATCAAAATGAAATGGCGTATTATTCCTTTCATCGTTTTTGTATTACTCGTTACGTTTTTTTGGCGCGGCCTGTCGCTTGATCCGCATCACTTGCCTTTGGCGCAATTAGATAAACCCTTACCGAAATTTCAATTGCCAATATTAGGTGATCCTCAAGCAAAATTTACTCAAGCTTCGCTATATGGCCACGTCGCATTATTAAACGTGTGGGCGAGCTGGTGTACTGCCTGTGTAGACGAGCAAATTTTTTTATTGCAGTTGGCGCGGGAAGGTGTGGCTATTTATGGCTTAAATTATAAAGACAATACCGAAAAGTCTAAGCAATGGTTAGCTGAATGGGGTAACCCTTATAAACTGGTAGGTGAAGATTTGCAGGGGAAAGTCGCCATTGATTTAGGTGTATACGGGGCTCCAGAAACGTTTCTTATCGATAAAACAGGTGTAATCCGCTATCGCCATGCAGGAGTGCTCGATGCGATGGTTTGGCAGAGGGAGTTTTTACCACGAATCAAGGCGTTGGAGTTAACTGCATGAGAGCCTTTTTTGCCGCGATCCTTCTATTTTTATTAATAAACACAGAAGGTTTTGCTACAACATCTTACCCATTAGACACACCCAAACAAGAAGCGCAATTTAACCATTTATTACGTGAGTTACGCTGCTTAGTTTGTCAAAACCAAGATTTGGCTGATTCTAATGCGGGGCTTGCTAAAGATTTACGCAATGAAGTATATCAGCTGGTTAAAACGGGGAAGACTGATAGCGAAATTACGCAGTATTTGACGGCACGATATGGTGATTTTATTTTATTTAAACCACCAGTGAAAGCGATTACCGCTTTGTTATGGTTTGGCCCAGCACTGTTTATGGTTCTTGGGTTATTGATTTTTTGGCGTACTTGTTTGAGGCAACCGTATGCGTAATTATGAACTGCTTAGTTGTTTTTTAATCCTTTCGATTGTTACAATTTTTGTTGTGCTTTACCCATTGCGTAAGAGCAGGGGTGGTTTCGTACAAACACTGATATTCGCTTTGGTTCTTTTAGTTATGCCTCTACTTGGTTATTATTATTGGGGTGCGGGGTTTGAATGGAGAGGTTACCAACAGGAGCTTGCCAAGCAAGAGCAAGTTAAAGCTTTATTAAAAACTGTGCAAGGCAGCCCGCAAGCATTAATCACTAAACTCAAAGCACGTTTGGCGCAACAGCCTGAGAGTGCACGTGGGTGGTATTTATTAGGTAGGTTGTATGCAAGCCAAGAAGATTGGCAACAAGCATATTCTGCATATGCGAAAGCATATCAGCTGGATCCGATGAACGAAGGGACTGCCATCAGTTATGCGCAAAGCTTATGGCAATTAAATCACCAGCAATTTAACGACAATATTCGTGGGCTATTTCAGTCCGTCCTACACAAAAATGCAAATCAACCTGATGCATTAGCAATGCTTGCTATGGATGCGTTCCTAGGGCATGCTTACAAACAGGCCATCGATTACTGGCAGCGTTTGCTAAATATCCTTCCACCACAATCGGAGGATGCATTGGCAATACGCAAGGCTATTGCTAAAGCACAACAAATGATGTCTTAAAATTTAATGGAGCAAGTAATATGACTAGTAAGGTATATCAAGTTGTTGAACTAGTAGGTACATCTGAAATAAGTATCGAAGACGCTATCAACAACGCCATTGCTGAAGCTGCAAAATCCCATGGTAAATTGGATTGGTACGAAGTGTTACACACCCGAGGATTTATTGAAGGGAATAAAAGTAAATATTACCAAGTACAAATAAAAATTGGATGTCACGCGCATTAAGAGATCATTTCAATCAATTTGATTAATATATATTTAACTTGGAGATGTTATGGAGTATAATATCGTTCAATATTTAATCTTTTTGCTTGAGAGGTAAGTAAAATGTCCCATGTAAATAGTGTGAATAATTTTTTTGATAGACGATATAAAAATTATTTGGACTTTGGTGCTGCACCATTACAATACCTGTTTTATGGTCCTTGGCGAGATTATAATGGTGATCCCATAACTCTTATTTTCAGAACTATTTTCACTCCAATCCTGGCTCCAATAGCATTTTTAGTCACGTTACCAATAGCGCTCTGTCTTGCATTAGCAACAGCGGTCGTACATGTGCTCAGCTTAGCAGTCGCAGGTTTGGTTGATGGCCTCTCGCCGGGTGAAGCAACAGATGCTCCAGCTACAGGATTTGCGATGTAGTGTTATCTCGCAAAGCATCTAAAAAATACCGTCCATAATGCGCTAATTTATGTTGCCCAACGCCGGAAACAGTCAACAACTCCTCTGGCGTTTGTGGTTTTATGCGCGCCATTTCGTGCAGCGTCATGTCGCTAAAGATCATAAATGGAGGTTTATTTTCTTCATCCGCCAGTTTGCGCCGTAGAGCACGTAATACTTCAAATAGTGGGCTATTTGTTAAAGGGAGCGCATTGTGGCGCTCTTTTTTCTTCCTCTTGGGCGAGTCCTCTTTTATAAGTTCAGCACGTTGCACCGCCAAAGCCACATTTTCCTCACCTCGCAAAACAGGAACTGCTTTAGATGTTAAACGAATGACGTTGAAATGCTCTGTATCTTGAAAGCAGTAATCTCGATGGATTAATTGCCATGCTAGTTGCTTCCAATAGTTTGCTGATTTGTCTTTACCAATGGAGAAGGTGGATAAATGTTGATGGCCAAACTGTTTTATTTTTTCAGAAGAGCTACCGCGTAGAACGTCAATGACGTGAATGAGCCCATAATTTTGGCGCAGGCGGTAAATGCAGGAAAGTAATTTTTGCGCGTCAACGGTTGCATCGGTGATTTCAGGCGGATTATCACATACATCACAGTAGCCACATGCCTGCTCATAGGTTTCATTAAAATAGCGCAACAGAATTTGTCTGCGGCAATGTGTTGCTTCTGCAAAAGCTAACATATGATTAAGTTTATGATGTTCTATCCGTTGCTGTGCTTCTCCTGGAAGAGAGGTTATCAGCGCTCGCAACCTGCCACTATCAGCTGGGTCGTATAATAGAAAGGCATGAGCAGGCAATCCATCACGGCCTGCTCGACCTGTTTCTTGATAATAACTTTCAATGGTTTTGGGTAAGTCATGGTGAACTACAAAGCGCACATTTGATTTATCAATTCCCATACCAAAAGCGATGGTTGCTACCACAATATCAATATGGTCATGGCGAAAAAGTGTTTGAGCTTCACGTCGTTCCGCATGAGAAAGACCTGCATGATAGGCTCGTGCACGGTATCCAAGCTCTTGAAGCTTAGCGGTAAGGCGTTCTACCGCAACCCGTGTACCACAGTAAATGATTCCGGATTGCTGGGCTTGGGTTTGCAGGAATTGGGTTAATTGTTTTAATGCATTATTTTTCATCACTACGTGATAGTGAATATTAGGGCGGTTAAATGAAGCAATGTATTGTTTTGGTTGATAATTTAGTTTTTGAACAATGTCTTTCTGCGTTTGCACATCTGCCGTGGCAGTAAGGGCGATGATGGGGACTTGAGGGAAATGGGTTTTAAGTAAGCCCAGGGCTGCATACTCCGGGCGAAAGTCATGCCCCCATTGGGAAATACAATGTGCTTCATCAATTGCAAATAAAGCAATTTGGCACTCTTGTAGTCGTTGCAGAAAGGTGTCACTCAATAAGCGTTCTGGTGCGATGTAGAGAAGGTCCAGCTCACCGTTGTGTAATTGCGCAAGCACCGTACGCGCTTCGACACTGCTCAGTGCAGAATTGTAGTAAGCTGCTCGAATACCCTGGAGTTTTAAACTAGTAACTTGGTCTTCCATTAACGCGATTAATGGTGATACTACAATCCCTACACCGGGGCGCACCAGCGCTGGAATTTGGTAGCAAAGGGATTTTCCCCCACCAGTGGGCATTAAAACTAATAAGTCCAGCCCAGAAATTACATCTTGAACAATTTCTTCTTGCTGAGCTCTAAAGGCATCGAAGCCATAATAATCCTTTAGAATTTGGCCTGCAGTTATTTTCGGTGATTTGACTTGCGCTAAGCCTTCCATGTCATTATTCTTTTTTGTTTTCAGGACACATAAAGTCGGCAATAATATCACTTTACTTTGCTACATGACATCTTGAGATAACTAATGGATGCAACACCCGATAGTGAATAGTAGATTCCTCTCCCATTGATGGGAGAGGATGCCCGACAGGGCAGGTGAGGGTAGATTAAATTAAAAAACACATCTTGTTGTAGATTTTTAATCACCCCTCATCCGCCCTGTCGGGCACCCTCTACCCTCGCGGGGCGAAGGGATCGCAATTGCTTATATGTGATAACTAATAACGAGGATATTTATGCAATTTCAACTTAGCGAAGAGCATTATGCTTTCAGGGATATGGCTGCTGAGTTTGCACGTGATAAATTGTTGCCTAATGCAGATAGTTGGGATGAGCAATGCTATTTTCCAAAAGAAGTATTGCGCGAGGCGGCAGAGTTGGGGATGGCAGGTATAGTTGCTCGCGAAGATATTGGCGGCACACAATTAACTCGCTTGGATAGTGCTCTGATTTTTGAACAATTAGCTACAGGATGTGTGAGCACTAGTGCTTATCTTTCTATTCATAATATGGTTACCTCGTTAGTCGATCGCTACGCCTCAGAGGCTCTTCGCTCTACTTGGGGCCCCCGTTTGACGACAATGGATGCGTTTGCTAGTTATTGCCTAACAGAGCCTGAATCAGGCTCTGATGCTGCGTCATTAAAAAGCCGCGCCATCCTCGATGGTGATCATTACGTTTTAAATGGCTCCAAAGCGTTTATTTCTGGTGGTAGTGTTAGTGATGTGTATTTATGCATGGTGAGAACAGGCGATGATTCGCATCATGGAATCAGTTGTTTATTGATAGAAAACGGCACCCCAGGGCTTAGCTTCGGAAAGCTTGAAAGGAAAATGGGCTGGTGTAATCAGCCTACTGCGATGGTGTATTTTGAAAATTGCCGAGTTCCTGTCACTAATCGCGTCGGTGAAGAAGGGATGGGGTTTAAAATCGCATTGAATGCACTGAATGGCGGGCGGGTTAATATAGCTGCGTGCTCCTTAGGAGGAGCAACGGCTTGTTTGCGCCGAACACAATCTTATTTACACGAACGCAAGCAGTTTGGTAAGCCACTTAGTGAGATGCAAGCCTTACGCTTTTATTTTGCCGATATGTTGACTGATTTTGATGCCGCCCGCTTAATGGTTTATCGTGCTGCTGATGCATTGGATAAAAACGATCCTAAAGCGCCGATGTATTGTGCTATGGCAAAACGTTTAGCAACCGATACCGCTTTTCGAATCAGCGATAAAGCAATGCAGCTACATGGGGGTTACGGGTACTTACGTGATTACCAAATCGAGCGCGTATTTCGCGATCTTAGAGTCCATCAAATACTAGAAGGCACAAACGAAATCATGCGAGAAATCGTGGCAAAAGCTGTGCTAGATGAAGAATATTATATTGATTAAAGCCCCCGTAGGCAAAACGAAAATCCAATGGAGTAACAAATGAATTATGTAGAGCAACATCTGGAAGATGGTATTCTGACAATCACGCTAAATCGCCCTGAAAAATTAAATGCATTAAGCACAGAAGTTTTGCATGCACTATCCGAGCTGTTTACAACCGCTAAAGAAAACTCAAAGGTAAAAGGTGTGCTTCTCACAGGGAAAGGCAAAGCATTTTGTGCTGGCGCTGACATTTCACGTTTAGCTGAATGTAATGCGGAGACTGGGTATCAATTTGCATGCTTTGGGCAAGATGTTTTTCGGCAACTTGAAACATTGGGCAAGCCCTCCCTAGCCGCTATTAACGGTTATGCTTTCGGTGGTGGCTGCGAATTAATCATGGCGGCAACATTGCGCATTGCAGCAACTACAGCCCAATTTGGGCAACCAGAAGTGAAGTTAGGGGTTATTCCTGGCTATGGCGGTACGCAGCGGCTGGCGCGTTTAGTTGGAAAAGGGCGTGCCCTTGATCTGTGCTTAACTGGGCGCTTTATAAATGCAGAAACCGCGTTAAATTGGGGGTTGGTGAGTGAAGTGGTGGAGCCTGATGCATTGCTTCCTCATGCGTTACAACTGCTAAAAGGTATCTTGAATCTAGCCCCATTGGCTATTACAAGCATTATGGAATCAATCGATCGTGGTTATGACATGTCATTAACTGATGCGCTGCATTTAGAGGCAGTACACTTTGCAAAAGTATGTGCAAGCCAAGATAAGGCTGAGGGAGTCGCGGCGTTTTTAGAGAAACGCCCAGCTTTATTCAAAGGGGTATAAGATGAACGATGAGATTGTCTTTACGCGAGAGCGCCATATCGGTTTGGTCACCTTACACCGTGTGCAAGCTTTAAATGCGCTGACGTTGCCTATGATTATTTCACTTCAAGAACAACTGCATGCTTGGAAAAATGACAATGAGATACATGCTGTAGTGGTGCAGGCGGCTCCTGGTAAAGCATTTTGTGCGGGGGGTGATGTGCGGTGGTTATATGATATGGGACGTAGTCACAATCCCCAGCAAATGCAATTTTTTTGGCATGAGTATCGTCTTAATCATTTTATTCATCATTTTGGTAAACCTTATATTGCGTTGATGGATGGGGTAACGATGGGTGGAGGTGTGGGGATTTCTTTGCATGGATCTCACCCCGTCGCAAGTGAGCGTTTTCTCTTTGCAATGCCTGAGACAGGAATTGGGTTTTTTCCTGATATTGGTGCGAGTTATTTATTATCGCGTTGTCTTGGAGAGTTCGGCGTTTATTTAGGTTTGACAGGGGCTCGATTGGGGGCGGTAGATGCACATCAGCTTGGTCTTGTAAAAAAAATAGTTCCCTCTGATAAATTTCAAAATACGTTAGCTAGCTTGATTGAGGCGGACTTATCCACGGATGCACACGCCAGTGTCGACTCTTGTTTGAAGCGTTATGCGTTGCCAACCCAGCCTGCACCTATTATGAGTACGCAGCCAGCTGTTAACGGTTGTTTTAAACATAATGATATCGAATCGATAATGGAGGCCCTTGTTGAGACGGATGATAGCTGGTCAAACGAAACAGCAAAAACGCTTCAGCAAAAAGCACCTTTAAGTCTTAAAGTGACTTTGGCTCAAATGCGAAAAGCTAAATCTATGAGCATGGCTGATTGCATAAAAATGGATTACTGCTTAGTAGGGCATTTTATGCAAGATCATGATTTTTACGAGGGAGTGCGGGCGCTCTTAGTCGATAAAGATAAATCCCCTCATTGGCAGCCAAGTTCGTTGTCACAAGTAAGTAGCGCAAAAGTCGCAGATTATTTTGAGTGCGGACAACCGGATTTGCCGTTGTTGTCTTAACTGTAGGTTGGGTCATGACCCAACCTGCGTTTAATTAACTCAGAATATCAATACATCTCACTCGAAGCCTGCCATATTCCAATTCTTGCCCCGGTTGGATCTAGAAGAATAGATACAAGGCCATTCGTGCCAATCGTTTTTACTGGAAGGATAACCGTTGCTCCTAGTTCCACTGCTTTCTCTATTGTGAGGTTAATGTCTTCCACGGCAATAAAGCCCAGCCAGTGAGGATTAAAAGTCTCCTCTAACCCAATAGGTGTTTCAATCAAACCCCCAACCTGTTTATCCCCATCGGTGAAAATAAGAAGGGATAGGTCGCCGAGATTAGATTTATGTAATTCCCAACCAAATAGCTTGCAATAAAATTTCTTGGCTGCATTGACATCCGGTGTCATTAACCGATTCCAACAAAACTCGTTGGTTTTTATTCCACTGTACGGCATAAATTCTCCAATCGAAACTTCCTGCAATCTTTATAGTATACCGTCTAAAATTGTTTGTTAATCATATTTCCATTAAAATGCAATACTTAGTTCCAATCCCTCGTCACAGGTAGTAGCCATGTCAGATTTTTATGTAGATTTCACCAAACGGCGCACATTTGCGATTATTTCTCACCCTGATGCAGGGAAAACAACGGTTACTGAAAAATTGCTGTTATTTGGGGGTGCTATTCAATTAGCAGGTACAGTAAAGGGTCGAAAAGCGACTCGTCATGCAACCTCAGACTGGATGGAAATGGAAAAAGAGCGTGGTATTTCTATAACCACGTCTGTTATGCAATTTGTGCATAACCAGCATGTAATGAATTTGTTGGATACACCAGGTCATGAAGATTTCTCGGAAGATACATACCGAACATTAACTGCTGTTGACTCCGCTTTGATGGTTATTGACGTAGCGAAAGGTGTCGAAGACCGTACGGTTAAATTGATGGAAGTTTGTCGCTTGCGTGATACACCTATTATGACGTTCATTAATAAATTAGATCGCGAGGGCCGTGAGCCTATTGAATTGCTCGATGAAGTTGAAACAGTGCTTGGTATTCAATGTGCGCCAGTAACGTGGCCAGTTGGAATGGGTAAGCGATTCAAAGGTATTTATCATCTTTATGAGGATATAGTTTATCTATATCAATCTGGTAAAAATGCACAAAAACAAGAAGCACTGCAAATTAAAGGCCTCGACAACCCACAATTAGACGAATTACTCGGTGATATGGCTTTGGAACTACGTGAAGAAATTAACTTGGTTAAAGGCGCCTCGCATGAGTTTAATCTGGATGATTATTTGTCAGGGAAAATGACACCTGTTTATTTTGGTTCAGCTATCAATAATTTTGGTATTAAGGAACTGTTGGACGATTTTGCAAAGTGGGCGCCAGGTCCTATGCCACATGTAACACAAGAGCGGCTTGTATCCCCGCAGGAAGACAATTTCACAGGGTTTGTCTTTAAAATTCAGGCAAACATGGATCCAAAACACCGTGATCGCATTGCTTTCTTACGTATTTGTTCAGGCACATTTAAAAAAGGTATGAAGCTAAGCCATCTTCGTTTAGGAAAAGATGTACAAATAGCTAATGCATTAACGTTCATGGCAGGAGATAGGGCGCATGCAGATATGGCATTAGCAGGTGATATTATCGGCTTGCATAACCATGGAACTATACGGATTGGTGATACATTTACACAAGGTGAAAATCTAAAATTTACAGGGATACCTAATTTTGCTCCTGAATTATTTCGTTTGGTTCGCCTTAAAGATCCATTAAAAAGCAAGGCATTAATCAAAGGGTTAATTGAGCTGTCAGAAGAGGGTGCTACGCAAGTATTTAGGCCATTGAACAGTAATCAATTGATTTTAGGCGCGGTAGGCGTGTTGCAGTTTGATGTTGTTGCTCACCGTCTCAAGCATGAATATAAAGTGGATTGTGTGTATGAAACAGTGAGTGTATCTTGTGCACGCTGGGTCTATGCCAGCGATGATAAAGCCATGGAGGAGTTTCGTAACAAGGCTTATGATTACTTAGCACTGGACGGAGGAGATACACTAATGTATCTAGCCCCGACTAGAGTTAACCTATCCATGGCACAAGAGCGCTATCCCAAAATAGAATTTTCCGCAACACGTGAGCATTAACTTTAATTACATCGTTGTAATCGTTGACGCCATTGATCGTTCACGGGGTATGTAAATTGCGTCTTTGCGAGCGTTAGCGAAGCAATCCAGTGTCTTTAAAATTAGCACCTAGGCCACTGGATTGCTTCGCTAACGCTCGCAAAGACGATATTGGGTATGACACTAAAGCAGAAATCAGATGGCAGGACAGATACTCCTATTATACTGCCGAACAACTTGCCTTAATTGGTTTGCTACCCAGGTTAACCAGTTGAACCTTTGCCCCAGAATCTGCTGTCACATTGAATATGTCGCCGGGCTGTACAGTTAGCCCTATTGAATCGCCTGTGGCTAATGGTGTGTCGTTAACGGAACCTGTTTTTCGCAGCATAGTAACTTTTAAGGGGTTTCCTGGAGGGTCGCTAATGATGAGGCAGACTGCTTTAATCTGCCAAAAAAGAATATTAGAAATAACCAGTGGGTCATTAACTGGAATTTCATACTCAATAGGGCGTCCCACTGTAAAAGTGCTATATGTAGTGGAAAATGCATCTGTAGTTAATAAACTACTTGCACAAAGCAAGGTGAGCCCGACTTTTCTCATCATATAAAATCTCCTTATATGTAAAATAAATACGCCAAGATATCTTTATTTTTAATATTTGGCAAATTAGAAGACATTTAATAAAAATTTAAGGCTGTTTTAAAGCTTCCTTGCATGACAGCTTGTAATCAAATTATAGTTCGGCTTCTGTAAAATATAGGCTTTATGAATAATAAATACATACCTCAATAGCGGGCCAATTCTATAGAATTGGCTCACAAAATGAAATGCTTTTGGATTCATTAAGGCCCTAGCTCATCGCCTTAGCAATAGATTCTAACATCACTTTGGCGTCACCAAATAACATGTGGGTGTTATCATGGTAAAACAGCTCGTTTTCAACACCCGCGTACCCTGAGGCAAGGCTGCGTTTTACGAATAAAACCGTTTTTGCTTTTTCAACATCTAAAATAGGCATTCCATAAATAGGTGAGCTTGAATCCGTTTTGGCTGCTGGGTTAGTGATGTCGTTCGCACCAACGACTAAAGCTACATCACAAGTTGCAAAGTCGCGATTAATTTCGCTTTGTTCAAATACGCGATCATAAGGAATGTTCGCTTCAGCTAAGAGCACATTCATATGCCCTGGCATGCGCCCTGCAACTGGGTGGATAGCAAAACGAACACGGATTGAGCGTGCTTCTAGTTCTTCTACTAGCTCTTTGACTGCATGTTGCGCGTGAGCAACTGCCATGCCGTAGCCGGGTACAATAATCACATCATGAGCATTACTGAGTAAAAAAGCCGCATCCTCTCCATTCGCCTGTCTAACTTGTCGCGATTCAATCTGAGAGCCTTGATTTGTTTCGGGTCCGTTGGATTGCAACCCACCGAAAATGACATTAATGATCGAGCGGTTCATTCCAACACACATGATGTAGCTTAAAATAGCACCGCTAGCCCCAACCAATGCGCCTGTAATAACCAGTAAGTGATTGGTCAAGGTAAATCCAATACCTGCTGCGGCCCAACCGGAGTATGAATTGAGCATAGAAATCACAACCGGCATGTCAGCGCCACCAATAGGAACAATAAGAAATACGCCCAGCAGCAGAGAGCATAAGGCAAGTAATGCAAACGCAATGTATGACTGATAAATAATAAACGTGATTAACAAACCCAGGAGGATTATCGTAATCAGTAAATTAACTAGCTTTTGACCCTTAAATCGCAGCGGCTTTCCTGAAACCAGCCCCTGTAATTTTAGAAAAGCAATGATTGAGCCCGAGAAGGTGATGGCACCAATAATCAAACCGAGGCTCATTTCAACCAGGCTGGCACGTGCTATTGAACCAAAAGTTCCTATGTTAAATGAATTAGGTGATAAAAAAGCGCAAAACGCGACAAGCACCGCCGCCAAGCCAACCAATGAATGAAATCCAGCGACTAACTGTGGAATCGCAGTCATATTAATTTTGAGCGCTATCAGTGTGCCAACACAACCACCTGCGAGAATTAAAGCGATGAGCAGGATATGGTGATGGACAGTGGGAATGAGGAGTGTGGCTCCAATAGCGATGGCCATCCCAAAAATGCCCAGACTATTCCCTCGTCTTGCGCTAGAGGGGCTTGCTAGACCTTTCAGTGCCAGTATAAAACATACGGCGGCTATTAAATAAAAAAATGAGACGAATGTTGTCATATGTAATCTGCCTTACAATAATTGATTGCTATGGTACTCAAAGGATTCATTATTTTTTATACATGCGCAGCATGCGTTGTGTGACGACGAAGCCACCAAAAATATTGATAGCTGTGATGAAAATACCCAGTCCACCTAGGAAGGTAATGGCACCTGTGAAGTGACTGCCTGCAGCAATTAATGCACCAAGAATGATAATGCTCGATATAGCATTAGTTACTGACATTAACGGCGTGTGCAAGGCAGGTGTGACTTTCCATACTACATAGTATCCAACAAAACAGGCCAATACGAAGATGGTCATGATGGTGACATAGGGGTTGCTCATAGTATGCATATCAGCCATGCTGAAGCTCCTTTTCAGTTTGAAACGGAAGCGAAAGACCATCATGACAAAGCAGGGCTTGTTTGATGATTTCATCTTCTGGATTGAAATTTAATTTGAGAGGTGATGTGGTCAGTAGATGCAGCAAATTTACTAAATTGTTAGCATATAAATCACTGGCGGTTGCAGGGATGAGCCCTGCCATATTGCTATAGCCAATCAATGTTATTTGCCCATGCTCAACTACTTTATCACGCACGCTTAGCTCGCAATTCCCACCTCTAGCAGTTGCTAAATCCACAATCACTGCCCCTGGTTTCATTTGCTCTACAGTCTTTTTAGGCAACAATACAGGCGCTTTTTTACCTGGGATAAGGGCTGTACAAATCACAATATCAGCAAGACGTGCGTACTTATCAATTAATTCTGCCTGTAGACGTTGGTAATCAGCAGAAGCCTCTTTGGCATAGCCCCCCGCTGTTTCACTATTTTGCTCTATGCCTACTTCGATGAACTCTGCATTTAAGCTATTAACTTGTTCTTTAGCAGCCGCACGTACATCAAAAGCATACACCACAGCACCCAAGCGCTTGGCTGTTGCTATTGCTTGCAAGCCTGCTACACCCGCTCCGAGAATCAACACTTTAGCGGGATGAATCATTCCAGCGGAGGTCATCATCATAGGAATGGCTCGATTAAAATAGGCCACTGCTTCAATGACAGCACGATAGCCGGCAAGATTTGCCTGAGATGAAAGGCTATCTATATTTTGTGCGCGACTGAGGCGGGGTATGTGGTTCATGGAAAATACACTGATGTTTTGTTTACAACACCATTTTAATAAATCGTTAGCGGGGCCGTTTTCAATGGGGCATATTAGTAAAGCATGAGCGGATAGCCCAGTGAGATCTTTGGGTGTTGGTTCATTCACACAGACAAGTACATTGGCTTTATTAAGAAGTGATTTTCTATCTTTAAAGATTACAGCCCCGGCTTGCTCGTAGTCACTATCACTAAATCCCGATAATTTACCGGCTTCGTGCTCGCAAATTACCTCAAAACCCAATTTAATATATTGTTTGACGGAAGCAGGGGTGATCGCCACGCGCGTTTCAGAGTTGGATTCATGCATTGCTGCAATAATCATAGGTATATCCTGTGAAAATAATATTTTTCCAACATCCTATTGGAATACGTATGATTTTACTAGACTATTTTGACAATTCTATATGAGAAAGCATAATATAATTGACAACAATATGAACAAAATGTAATATTATCACATTATGATTGCTTGGCTATCACTTTATGCGGCATTTTATTGTTGTATTGATTTGTTGGAGCGTTGTTTTCAATGTGGAGGCAGCCAGCACCACATGCGAGCAGCAGTCTTGTGTTGCGGTGGTTGATGCTGGTAGCACAGGATCAAGATTACATATCTATTCCTATGATCTTGATAGCAATAATAATCCCATTTTAATTCACGAGCAGTGGTCAAAAAAAATAAAACCCGGATTTGCTACCCTAGATCCTACACAGCAAAAAATTGGCGTATATTTAAATGATCTATTTGATACGGCGCCCGTACAGAATATGCCAGTTTATTTTTATGCAACGGCAGGCATGCGATTGCTCCCAGACACAAAACAACGGTCATATTACCAAGCTTTGGAGCAATGGTTTTCTTCGCAAAAGCAATGGCAACTTATGGAGTCGAAGACTATTACAGGCGGTGAAGAGGGTGTGTATGGATGGCTTGCAGTAAATTATCAATTAGGAAATTTGTCTTCATCCAATGCGCCATTAGTAAATGTTATGGATATGGGTGGAGCATCTGTACAAGTAACGCTGCCGGTGCAAGATGTTGAGAAAATTGATAGTAAGGATCTTTTTCAAGTAGATGTGTATGGTCGTCATCTTGTACTGTTTGCGCGTAGTTTCTTGGGTCTGGGGCAGACACTGCTTTCCCAGCAATTTATAAATTCAGAAAATTGCTTTTCAAATGGGTACCCACTTCCTAGTGGGGGGGCAGGGCAGGGAGACGCTTTATCTTGCCAGCAAGACATCTCTAAATTTATCAATCAGACACATCATGTTGATAGTGCTGTAAAACCAGTAATAGCTAGAAACGCTAATAACACTTGGTATGCTATGGGTGGCGTAGCCTCGCTACTTGATAGTCCCCCGGTTTTTTTCGGAAGTAGACAATTTACCAATCAAGCATTATTAGAAAAAGCTAATACCGAAGCCTGCCAACGTTCATGGCAAGATTTACTTGCAGAAAATCAAAACAATGATTACCTCTACGGCACATGTCTTTTTTCCTCATACTACTATGCCTTAATGGTTGATGGTTACGGACTACAACCAGAAGAACCTGTCAATTTCATCGCTGCAGGCCAAGGCCTAGATTGGTCTCTAGGTGTGGTATTGCACCAACAACACCAGCCTACGTGACACCTTCTAAACCGAAGTATATAATTTTGGCAGGCTTGCCGTTGTAGCTCAGTTGGTAGAGCAATTGATTCGTAATCAATAGGCCGGGCGTTCGATTCGCCCCAACGGCACCAGTAAAAATATTTTATATAATGCACACAGCGACAACCAAAATGGAATTTTATGAATATTAATTTGCTGGATCTTTCATCCTCTCAAGAGCAATTTTATTTAATAAAGCTTCTTTCAAGTCATCCTAAGATGCGCTACTACGTGCCGAATCGAACTTATTCATTGAGCGGTGTTGCTGCTTCTTCTGTAGAAGAAGCAATCCCTCAGCCTCATGTAACTTCGCCAACTCAATCGGAGCCGAGAGCTTGGTCTTTTTGGTCAGTGCTCCCATCCAATTTGTCGGCAATAGCTTCCAGTTTTGTGAGCCCAGCTCAACAACCTCGGCTACGACCGCATACATCCGCATCTATAAGCTCACCTGAGGCAACTGAAGTAGAGCTTTCTCACTTTTTATTAGTGTTGCGCAAAGATAATCAATTCTGTTGTTATGTGATCGAAAATACTCCCTTTTCTGAAGGTAGCTTTGGCAGAGTTTACAAATGTCCGCGGACAATTACAGTTTCTCTTCAAAACATGCAAGTTAATATTTTTGACACCCCAAATATTGCAAAGCAGATTAATGTCTCCTCCAACTGCGTTGAACATCATCAAATGGTAATAAATGAATTTACTCATCTTAAAAGTGTTGATAGAGGAGCTGAGTTGATAAGGCTTGATTTCTCAAGTGCAAAATCTTCCAAAACACTTGCCGAATATTGGTTGATCACTAGAGAAATAAAGGGCGCGACTTTAGATAAGCTAGATTTGACGCTCCTGAGTCTTGAAAGTAAATTTAAGATAGCACTTTCTTTGCTTAAAGCATTACAAGGGTTACATGATACAGCTGGTTATGGAGGTGCTCATATTCATAATGATATCAAGCCACCTAATATCATCGTAGATGATAAACATATGGCACATATAATTGATTATGGGCTGGCTACAGCTCCGGAAGAGATTGTGACAGGGGGGACTCTTGCCTACATGGCTCCCGAATTTTATGGATATCACGAACGAGCTACAAGAGCAAATGATGTTCATGCATTAGGTGTTGTTCTATTTCAATTATTTCTTGAAATAGATAAACCGTTTTCTGCGTTGCCTAAAGGTAGGGTTCGTTCTGTCCAGACTCAGTATCAAAAATTTAACAACAGTAACAAAGACATAGGATTCCAATCAGTTAAGGTATTTCGAGGCACAGCGGATAAATTCAAGCATCGATTTAATTTTGGTGACCCATCCGTTGCCATGGACCCTAAAATCACCGGGTTAAAAAATAAAGATGCGAGCTTAATTTTTGCCCAACTTAAACGTATGCGCCATAACAACCCTTTGAAGCGCCCGGACGCTGCTGAGTCCTATGAGTTTTTCTATGAATTTTCACGGAAAATTCCAGGTTTTAATTTTAATGAGGATAATTTAGTAGAACAAATAAACGATGATGAAGTAGGGATCCCAGGCATTTTTTAATAATGCACGTAGCCCCCAGTAATGAAGAAGCTACATTTTTGGAATTGTGTGAGCGTTTCAATATCAGTAGTAAAACAGCCTATAAATATATAAATCGATACAAAAAATAAGGAGGTGATGGCCTTAAAGAGCGCTCAAAAGCACCACTTGTTCAAGCCAACAGAATGGCGCGCCATATTGAACAGAGCATCCTTGATGTAAAACATCATCACCCAAATTGGGGCTCTAAAAAGATAAAGAACTGGTTGCAACAAGAAAGAAGCGATATATTATGGCCTGCAAAAAATACTATTGATGACCTATTAAAGCGCCATGGCTTAGCAAGTAGGTTGGGTCGTGACCTAAGAAATAGGTCTTCACGTTATCTTCATTTTGGTTTCAGCTCAAGCTAATGCTTTTCAAAAAACGTGCGAACGTAAATAAATATTTAAGAGAAGTGTTGGGTCACGACCCAACCTACTTGCTATAAATTCATGTGTAACTTTTATTTCGACAGCATAAAGAGCGTAGCCAAATTTTTTGTAATGTTGATTAATATGATCTATCAGTGCTTGTGTAGCGGCACTATCTTGAATTCCTGGGAAGTGCTCCATAACCATTGGGTCAGAGCTAATTGCAGTCATTAATGGAATATCACTGGGTTTCCAGGTTCGGAGTATTAAGCGTTCTGTTGAAAGGATAATTTTTGCCATAATCATTCATTAATGATTTAAAATAAACAATTATAAAAAGATCTGCCCACTATGTCTCCCGTCATGCTATGCTGATTTCGCAACTTAACGGATAAGGGAACGATAATTATGAAAATAGAAAAACTGTACGATAGGATTGCAGAAACATACAATCAAAACGCTAGTGCCGATGTACTTTCCGACGCAAACAACACCGCCTTTTCATTAATTACTCAGCGTGCTCAACAGCCTAAGTCTATATTAGGATTAGGGGTGGGTGATGGCGTTTGTATGCTCCCCTACAAAGAGCACTACTCCAAAGCCAAGCTATATGGCTTGGACGTTTCCGAAAATATGTTGAAAAAAGCGCAACAGTTACTAGATTGTGATGTATTCCATGGAGATATATCTCAAGCCTCATCTCTGATTACTAAAGATAAATTTGATTTGATTTTAGCGCATTTTGTTAGCGCTTATGTTCCGATTGCAACGACGCTCAATGAATGTAAGAAGGTTTTAACTAATGATGGGTTGGTTTCACTTGTTACTAATACGTTAACCTCGTTTTCAAAAATGCAGGAAGTATTAACAAAGCTTGCAAAATCAAATAACCCATTTAATAGGCTTGTGAGTTTTCATATAAAACAAGCTCTAAAAACGATATATGTACCACGTGATATAAATCATATGCTGCAAATATTTGAGAGCAGTGGGGTTCAACTCCATGAGTTAAAGTTGGTCGAGATAGAAATCGATTTAAAGACAGAAAAAGATGTTTTTGAATTTTTTGTCGAAGGGGGTTGGTTTGCTAGCGGTCTTGTTCATCCTCTATTGCCAAAAGGCATTTTCCATAAAATTATTAAACGATTAATCCATGAGCATGTTTCCTTGCCTTATCAAGACAGCATGCAGATTCTCATTGCAATTGGTAGTATATAGGGTATTTGGTTAGCAAGCGTAGGTTGGGCCCATGGCCCAACATTTGACCGGCACATTCCTCATCGGCTCATAAATATAAATTACCGTTATCAAAAAGAATTGATCTCAAGGTTTGTTATAATCAAGCGTTTCCCGAAGTTATTTCCTCACGATCCTTAGGAATTTTGATGTTAGATTGTATAAATAACCCAAAAAATCTTGATACGTATTTTATCATCTCAGATCAAAAAATAGCATTTACTGAACTGTATACGCTGGCTTTAAAAATGGGCGGTTGGTTACAAGAAAACCGCGTAACTTGTCTGGCGTTTTGTGTGCCCAATGGACTAATCAATCTACTAGCATACCTCGGAGGGTGGGCCGCAGACGTTACAGTGATGCCGATTAATCCTCGGCTTAAATCTTCCGAATTAACCCGAATTTTACACCAATATCACCCTTCGGACTTTTGGGTTACCGCAGAAAAAATGGATGAGCAATTAACCAAAACTTGCCAGGAACTGGATATTCAATTATTCGTCGTTAATGACAAATTCTTCCAAGGTGACGCATTTACCCAACAACCCCCATTACCACATCCCCAAAAAACACCTAAAAATTCTATTATTCAATTTACCTCAGGCACCCTAGGCGAATACAAAGGGGCAATGCATAGCTATCAAAAATGTGCTGCTTACGCACAGCTGATGGCACAAGATATGCGTTATCAAACAGACGATTGTTTACTGATTTGCTTATCATTAAACCATGCTATGGCATTTTCTTATCAGTTGTTACCCGCATTGTATTTGGGCTTGTCCTGTGTTGTTTTGCCCTCTTTTGAAGTAGAAGCCGCATTATCAGCGATTGAAACCTACTCCGTCACCAGTATTAGCGTTCTGCCAACCGTGGCCTATTTCTTAGCAAAAGAAGTACTGCATTCTGGCAAACAATACCCTAGTTTAACTAAAATAATTATCGCAGGAGATGCATTACCTTTATCGATGCGTCAGACCATTATTGCAGCGTTTGGCTGTGAACCCATTGTGGGTATTGGTATGACTGAATGTTTTGGCTATTGCTTGAATTTTAATCCCAAACAAAAGCTGGGCTCATCAGGATTGCCGGTTGCTGGGTTTTCTTTTAGAGTGGTTGACGAGCATTATCAAGATTTGCCAGTTGGTGAAACTGGGGATATTTTGATACAAGGCTCTGGATTATTCACCGAGTATTATCAACTCCCTGCATTGACTGAGGCATCTTTTCATCAAGGCTGGTTTAAAACCGGTGATCTAGGTGCAATTGATAGTGATGGGTATTTATGGTTTCGCGGGCGACGTAAACATCTGATTATCTCCGGGGGATCCAATATTGCTCCGTTGGAAATCGAAGCGGCAATTTATGAACATCCAGACGTATTAGAGGCAGTAGTGGTCGGTGCCCCCGATCCGGACTACATTGAAAAAGGCGTTGCATTTATTACCACGACAGCTAGTAGCATGCTAACAGAGGAGGGAGTGAAGCAATTTTTAGTAACGCGATTAGCAGACTACAAACTCCCCAAGCACATTTATTTTTTAGCAAGTTTACCCAAAAATGCGACAGGGAAACTTGATAGAGCGACTTTGGCAGAAGATGCCAAACGGCGTATATTGCCTTCAGTGGCAACCCACGCCCACAGTGATACCTTACCTGGACCAATGATGATGGGTATTTGTAATTTAACGCATGACTCATTCACTGAAGTGGGTAAGGGCCAAAAATCCACTTCAAAGTGTTTTCAAGAAATCCAAAATTTAGTCAGCGCTGGGGCTCATATTATTGATATCGGAGCTGAGTCGACTAGCAAAGACGCGAAAGGGCTAGATGATATTGAAGAGCTACAATTATTAGAAATAATCTTAGACGAACTTGCCAATAAGCAAGGGTTGCTAAAGCCTTTTCCATTAATCAGCATTGATACCCGTAAAGTATCTATAATGAAAGAATTGTTACAAAAATATCCATTTATCTGGATGATAAATGATGTTGAAGCCAGTAATTTGGCTGAAAAAGCACAATTGGTGGCTCAATACCAAGTGAAGTATGTACTCACCCATAATTTGGGTGTAATTGGTCGCACGGCATATTTGTCAAAAGAAACGGCCATTGAGGATATGGTGAATTTCTTTAAGGAGAAGGTTGCACTTTTAAAAAAATATGGGGTTAAAGCATCACAAATTTATCTCGATGTTGGTTTCGGTTATGGCAAAGACAGTGAAACGACACAAATTATTTTGCAAAATCTGAGTAATATTAAAGCTCAGTTAGGTCTACGTTTACTGATAGGGCATTCTCGAAAGTCATCTGTTATTGGGGTTCCCCAGCAAGCAAACCTCGCAGAATTAGATGCTGCCACAAAGAAGCTCTCTATATGGCTAGCAAAGAATGGTGCAGATATACTCCGTGTTCATCAAATCAATTAAGATTCTCGAAGTAAGCTAGCAACCGATATCAGTGAGTTTGCGAAGTAAGCGATCCAAAATATATGGCCTGATTTTTTCCTGAGGATTTTGCTTTCAATAATGCAGCATCGGCATGATTCATTAACTCACTGAAAACGCTGCCATGATCAGGATAATACGCAATTCCAATGCTTGCGCTAACTTGCACTGTCTGGTCGTTATCAAGTTGCAAAGGACGATTAAGCGCTTTGAGAATTTTATGAATCATGCATGCACCAGAAAAGCTAGGCTTTACCTCAAGCACCGCAATAAACTCATCCCCTCCGATACGCCCGACAATGTCATCTCTTCGCACTACGTGCTTGAGCCTACTTGCAATTTCAAACAATACTTGATCTCCAATGTTATGCCCTAGAGAATCATTTATTTTTTTAAAATCGTCCAGATCAATAAATAATACTGCAAGGCGTGATTTAGTTCGGTCACATCTCATTAAATCACGGCCTACGTTTTCCTCTAAAAAAAATCGATTCATAAGGCCAGTTAATGAATCAAAATAGGCATGCTTTTTTAAGCTTTCTGTCATTATTTCCATTTCTTTTGATTTTTTGGACAAGTCTAACAGGAGGGTTTTTTCTTTTGTTATATCTACATTTATACCAAAAACACTCTCTGCCACTCCATCAATGGATCGTTTAACCATCGCATTTGCATGAATGTAGCGCACATCACCAGTTGGTGTAATTATCCGAAAATCAGCATCAAATTTATGTTTACTTATTAACGTGTTTTTAAACTCATTTGCCGCTCGCTCCCTATCGTCTGGATGAAGTGTTTCTTCCCATGATGTATAGGTACCACCAAATTCATGAGGAACTATCCCATACATTAAGTACATTTGTTCATCCCAACTGACCGCCTGGGTTTTCGGATCATACTCCCAAACACCAACCTTACCTGATCCAAGAGCATACTTTAACTGGTTCATGCTCTTCCTGAGCTTGTCAATATTATTTCTATCTACAATTGAACGGCTTATTTGAGCGCTTAAACGATTTAGAAGTAACAGTAGAGAATTATCGTATTTTTGATATTCGTGCGAAAAAAACTCTACAACAAAAATAACTCTTTCATCCAAATATACTGGAAACGCCATTGCTCCATGAAGTTGGTCTAACTGACAGGCTTCTTTTCGCAAAAAATTTTTATCATGGCTCACATCTTCAATCAAACAAGGTTCCCCAGATGATAGAGCACGCCCAGCAATATCTTCACTATATCTAAACCTAGTCTTCATTGTGCAAGCATGAATCGCAGGTGTTTTATTTGGATCTTTTATGAACCATACGTCGCTTGGTGTGAGGAATTCAGTGTTTTTGTCATTAAAAAAAAAGATATGGCCTACAGGATATTGTAAGCCCACGCACATGATTGACAAACAATTCCTTAGCACCACATTTAAAGGGTTTTTATTCCTAATAGCGTTATTAACATCTAGGAGCATATTCAGAGACCTGCCTTCCTGAATTAGCTCGGTTTTATTGCGCCCAGAGGTGTGCATAATAAATTGAAGCCCATTGCCAGCCATCTTTAATATATAGTACATTTATCATTAATTGTACAATAGGGAGACAATGGGCTTTGGGTTGCTTATTCTCGTTTGCCAGATAAGAAAACTCGGGATGCATCCTGGCCTGGTGATGACTCCCGGAATAATGAATTACCTGAAGATATAAGGCATTCAATTCAAATAATGCAAACGATTAAAAACGTAAATAGCGATTTGGAAGCAGATTATGAAGAGATTTGTCTCGATGTGGTAAACGATTATATGCATTTGGAGTTAAAGACATAATGAGCAAATATAAATAGGGCACACATATATGCATTACTTACACACAATGGTTAGAGTCGCAAATCTTGAGGTCTCATTAGATTTTTATTGCGGAATTCTTGGTCTGTTGGAAGTCAAACGTACAGAGAATTCAGAGGGACGCTATACTTTAGTGTTCTTGGCAACAGCAGATGATTTGGCTAAATCAAATAGGACAGAAGCGCCTATGATTGAATTGACTTATAATTGGGAGTCGGAGGTTTATTCCGAGGGTAGAAATTTCGGGCATCTTGCTTTTGAGGTTGATAATGTCTACGAAATTTGTCAAAAATTGCAAGATGCAGGTGTGGTGATCAATCGACCGCCCCGTGATGGGTATATGGCCTTTGTTCGTTCGCCAGATAATATTTCAATAGAGCTTTTACAGAAAGGCAAATCATTAGCCCCGCAAGAGCCGTGGGTATCAATGCCTAATAGTGGTCATTGGTAAGTATCCTGAGTATTCCGTCAATTTGAACCTTAGTTCGTACCCGGGTAATGGATAATATCGTGAAATGTGGCTACTTTAGACATGAGATTTCGGTAGCCATGTTGTTGGTTTGCATTAAATCTAATAGCTTCACCTGCACGAAAAACAGCTTCGCTGGATGCTGGGTTAATCTCCTCAATAAAGGATGAGAAAGATGTCTCAAAGCCGCTGGCTATTTTCCATAAAGTGGCAATAGTTGGACTTGATTCTTCCCGCTCTATTTGTCCTAACATCGCTTTGCTCACACCGTTAGCAAGAGCTACTTTATCTAACCTCCAGCTATCTTATATAAATGTGCGTTATTGCGAACAAATTGTAAATTATAAAATTTCGGGGTTGAGGTATGTCTGACTAATCATTCCCGATGACGAGTTAGATGTGGTAGAGAGTGAGACAACCTATGAAATGAATTTGGCAATATTCAAAGTCAAAAGAACGGTTAAAAAAAGCAAGTAGGCCTATTAAATAGTTAAGTTAGTTTGCTTACGAAATTTTTGAAATGCTGGAGACAATTATTAAAAAAACCTTGGTTTATTTGCCATCAAACCCTGTGACCAAAAGAGGTTAATATGTTAAATCATCACGACAAGCTCACTATTAGAATGATAGAGCAGCAAATGAAGGTACTCCATCAAAGAAAAGCTAGCGATACAGAGATGTTAGAAGTACTCAGCGATTTTGCACCTGATGTAAAATATATTCTGGCCGCGGGAGGAATTAAAGAAATTAGGTTGTGTTTAAAAGAAAACCTTTTCTTTGCTTACTTTGTAAGCCTAGTGCAAGGTAAAAAACCAAGATCTGTTAAAGTGTAAGATGCACTTACGAGCTCTTCTTCTGACATATAAATTCCCGATCTAATTTCTAGGCATCATTTTCAATTTCGACAATCAACTCTAAATAATCTCGTGCCTCATCCATGTAAAATGACCACCCCATTTTTTAACAAAAAGCATTTCTAACAAGACGTATTGTTTCACCCCAAATTGATAATGAATAAGGGGTCAATTTTACTACCTATAATTACAATTTTTTTATGCCGACACGTCGCTCCTCGCTTCAACTTGACCTGCCGCGATGGAACATCAAATAGCTGTGCTAGATATTTTAATAAAGCATCATTTGCGCGCCCATCAATAGGTAGTGAGGCTAGACGGATCTTGAGCTCATCTCCATGAAGCCCTGCAATTTCAGTACGCTTGGCGCCTGGCTGTACATATACACTAACTATCACAGTATCCCCTTCTCTGGCATACCATATATTCATTAAAGCCCCCAACATTCATTACAAGCATATGAAAGAACAAGGCAAACAAAAGAAGAAGATCTAATTTATTACGGCATCGTCTTATTTGGTGAGTGGTCAAAAATCACTGAGTTAACAAAAAAATGTTCTTTATGGCGATAAACTAAAGCTAATTATCGGGACTCAGTAAGCTTATTATAATGGGATAACCCCCTATCAATCTCTATGCAATCGCTTTTGTCACTTTCTGCATCATTTTGGCTGTAACTTTTTCCTGATTTTCAATTTTACTAACATAAGCTTGCGTAACATGCATGAGTCTGGCTAGCTCTTCTTGGGTGATACCCGCTTGAATGCGAGCTAGGGCAACAGGATTATCTATATAATTAGCAGGGTTAAATATCTCATATTCTTGATCTTCATTTGTCTGCTTTAATTGTTCAGTAATTTGATTGCGTAGAGCTTGATAGGCGGCAATAGGTAAAAGAACATACTCGACCTTGCCATCCATTGATTTAATTGTTTGTAGGTTCATTTGTAAGCACCTCCACGGGGTTTAATTTTCTCAATCGAAATAATTTTTACTTCGTTATCTCTATCGAAAATAATTCGCCATTGTCCAACACGTAGGCGAAAATAGGGTTCGCATTGTAATTTTTTTATATCTAAGCTTGCGTTGTCGGGGTTTTCTCCTAACAATACAATCCTTTCAGTAATTCTGGTTCTATCAGGTTGGGGTTCACTTTGGAGGGCTTTTTTAGCCTGTTTTTTGATCAGCAACCTGTACGAAACTGTAAAACCTTGTTACCATTCTTAATGGTTATTATAGGTTATATTTGGTTATAATTGTAGTGGTAAATGTGTGCAGGATTTTGGATGAGGTTTGAAATGGAAATTATATGTCTTTTGATAAAATAATTTGTGTGGGAAAAAATTATCTTGATCACGCTAAAGAGCTTGGTGATGCAGTACCAGAAAAGCCCGTATTATTTCTAAAGCCGCCCAGCGTTCTTAAACAAGCCTCAGCTTGGGGTGAGCGGATGCAGCTTGACTATCCTTCTGAAGATACCGCAGTGCAACCTGAGTGCGAAATTGTGCTACGAATGGCCTGTGATGGCTATAGAATGACAAATGAAGAAGCTAAAAATGCTATTTCAGATGTTACTCTGGGCCTTGATATGACGTTAAGAGCTCGCCAATCTGAGCTTAAAAAACAAGGCCACCCTTGGACTACAGCAAAGGTATTTAAAGACGCTGCTGTTCTTGGTCCATGGATCCCATATCATCAATTTAATGATTATATGGAAACTGAATTTCAATTAATAATTGACGGCACCCTTCGGCAATGTGCTAAAGGGGCAGACATGATGATGCGACCAGAAGATTTATTAGTTTATATTAGCCAATTCTTCCCCTTGAAAGCAGGCGATGTTATTTATACAGGTACCCCAGCAGGAGTAACGTCAATATTGAAAGGTGCTACAGCTGAATTGCGCTGGCATGCTTATTCCTACGAAGTAATATGGTGGTAGTGGGATGAGTGTTGGCACGGTAGGTTGCTTATTCTCATTGGCCAGATAAGAAAACTCGGGATGCTTCCTGGCCAGGTGAAGCCTTTATGCTGAGTTTATATGGTAAACTCAGCAAAGCTAAAAAATTGAGTCGATGAATGATTAAAATAGGGCGGTTTAACAAACTAAGCGTTGTAAAAGAGGTGCCTTTTGGTGTTTACCTTGATGGTAATAGTTGGGGTGAAATTTTACTACCGAATAAGGTGGTGCCAGCCGGCACTAAAATACATGATGTATTGGACGCTTTTATTTATTTTGATTCAGAAGATAAAATTATTGCTACAACAAAACACCCTCATGTTCAGGTGGGTGGTCTTGCCTTTTTGAAAGTGATCGATGTAAATCGTGTTGGTGCTTTTCTTGATTGGGGTTTAGATAAGGATTTATTGGTGCCTGCCAGCGAGCAGCGCCGTCCGATGGAAAAAGATAAATCTTATATTGTATATGTGAAGCAAGATAATCAAGAGCGTATTATTGCTAGTTCAAAACTTGATTATTTCCTGGATAAATCGCCGGTTTCTTTTGTAAAAGGGGAAGAGGTGAGTCTATTGATTGCTGAAACCACGGAGTTAGGCAATAAGGTTATTATTAATAATAGTCATTGGGGATTGATCCATTCCTCAGATATTTTTCAAACATTGAACTATGGAAGAAAAATTCAGGGGTATATTAAAACGGTACGAGAAGATGGCAAAATTGATGTTGTCTTGAGAAAGATGGGGCACCATAATAGCAACGAGCTAGCTAAACATATTCTTGCCAAGTTACATAAAAACGGTGGTTTCTTACCCCTACATGATAAGAGTTCGTCTCTTGAGATAAGCCAGGCCTTTGGCGAAAGTAAAAAAAGTTTCAAAAACGCAATTGGTTATCTCTATAAACGGCAAGAAATTACTATAGAGGCTCATGGTATTCGTTTGCGCGTTAATCCTAAGTGATCTTGCGGGCAATTATATCGAGTGGACTTAAAATATAATCCTTTTCCTCTAAAATTTTTTTATCAAAACGCTGTTGTGACTGTTCATGCTTTTAGACCTTCTTATCAAGAATAATTAAAAAGGCTATAAATTAATTACCATGGCGGGATTAAATTGGTGTTCCCTGCATTTCGCTTCTGAGATAGTTCATAAATGTGTGATTGAATTTAAGCATGAATGGGGTTTGGGCTACATTTACCCAAACCAAATTCACGCTTATTATTTATAGTTCGGGCGGGCCTCGTCTGGCTGATAATCCCAAAATAAGAAGTACTACAAATATCACTACAAATATAAAGAAAAGAAATTTTGCAATTCCCGCTGCAGCTGCTGCGATACCTGTAAAACCAAATACAGCCGCAACAATTGCAATGATGAAGAAGATGATTGCCCAACTTAACATGAGAATCTCCTAAATAATTTAAAACACTTATCACATACTTCCTCTAATCCTAATTTAATCATAGTTCAATTTACCATTCACAAGTTTTACAGCATAGATTGATTTCTATTGAAGTGAGCTCACCTTAAATTGAATATAGTTAATAAATATATGTTTATAAATAATTGTTTTACTTGATTTTATGCGGGGTCTCTTAATAGGATGGAAGAGCAGTTTTTGTAATCATGTTACCCTGTATAAATTTGCATGGAGGGAGTTTGAAAATGGATGCATTTAATGAGCGCGTAGATAAACAAAATACCAAGGGGAGGGCGCATCATGTCATGCAAAAATTACTCTGCTTCTTAACTATATTTGTTGTTTTACCTGTTTATTCGCATGATGCGGGAGGGAGCAATCCTGGATCTGATATAAACTCTAGTGTGGGTAGCGCCAATTCATCAAGCAATACTACACAAGCAAATGAACCTGTTGGCCCCGATAGTGATAGTGGACTTGATTCTAACGATCAGGGTAATCCCTATTTTCCCAATACTAACTCATCGCCTTCACCCCATAATGAATCAAGCAACCCCAGTGTTACGCAGCCTACTAATAATTTAAATCAATGGTAAAAAATGTTGGTTCACCTCTATGGTTTTATAAAAAATTAGGACCGGGATTTATTATTGGGGGAGGTGATGTAATTCAAGATTGTTATCTAGCAGCAGTTAAGAAGGCCACAACCATACCATCCAGATTATTTTATAGCCAGTGTTGAGCCCAAGGCGGTCTTTATGCTTGAATGAAAGACTGGACCAGTGTAGCTTGTTAGTTGAGTTCCCTTTTATCATCGAAGCAGATGCTCAGAATATTTTATATTTTTTTTGTACTTACAATTGCAGTCACCCCTACTTCCGCACAAACTTTGAGGGAAGCTGTGCAGCAGGCAATGGTTACCCATCCAGAAGTCTTGCTAAATCGAGCTCAAACATCTTCTGCGCGTCAAGGTATAGCGGAGGCGCAAGGCGGTTATTATCCCCAGCTTGATATAAACTCCGCCTATGGTAGTGAATGGACTGAAAGCCCCTTTACTCGAGATCTTGCTGGTCAGAATAGTACAACATTAGCGCGGCAAGAATTCAATGTGGCACTTGTTCAAAATATATACTCTGGTGGTGCGGTCGTTGGAGAAGTGGATCGCAACATCTTTATTTTTAAATCCCAAGACTATAAGACAATGAGTGTGATGAATGACATCACCTTGGCTGTCACGGAAGCTTTTCTCGATGTTTTACTTCAACAAGAATTAGTGCATATAGAAGGTGAAAGTGTAGCCGAGCATCGGCGGTTGCTAAACCTTATTCGTGAGAGAACTTCAGCAGGTATAGCGCGTGCAGCCGAGCTCGATCAGGCCGAATCAAGAGCTTCCCTGGCTGAGGCTAACTTGCTTAGTGCTCAAGGTAATCATAGAGAGGCTATGGTGCACTTTAGAAAACTGGTTGGGTGCTGGCCTGAAAATCTTGATAACCCTCATATACCTAGCGAATCTTTTTTACCTCCTACGGTTGAGGCGGCTGTTCTAGAAGGGTTTCATAACCATCCAACAATAAAAGCCGCTCGTGAAGACATTAACCAGGCAATGGCGCAACGCAAAATTGCAAAAGCAGCATTTTTACCCAAGTTTGATGCGGTGTTTACCGCCTCCCGAAATAATAATCTTGATGGCGTTCCAGGAAAAAACTATGACAATGTGGGGTTGATTCGTGTCAGTTATAATGTCTTCAAAGGTGGCGGCGATGTCGGTCACCTGAAAAAAACTGCTTATCAAGTGCAAGAGGCATTTGAAACCAGAAATAAATCTATGATTGACCTAAAGGAGAAAATCCAACTTGATTACAATGCTTGGTATGCAAATAAAAATCGTGCTGTGGCGTTAAGGGATTATGTCGTCAGTATTGCAAAAACTAAAGTCGCTTATTTTGAGCAATTTCAAATTGGGCAACGTTCCTTTTTGGATTTACTCAATTCTGTAACAGAGGTAAACCGGGCTAAAGCTGAATATTTGCGCTCGAAAAAAGATGAAATAGATGCCCGTTATCGAATCTTGGCAAGCATAGGGCGGCTAATGTATTTTTTTGCTAAGCAATCAGAATCAGATAGAGATAAGTACAACCTTGATCTATTTGGATTACCCAAAACAGCATCTCCATCACCAGTGCCAAAACAAGCAGCTTTTGGGTCGTTAAACAACCAAATTATATACCCGACGGGCAATACAAATGTTGCCCCAGCTTCAATCCGCCTACCAGATACTACGCCTGAACCACCACTTACCAGTGTTGTGCCATCTATAGCTAGTGTTGCCTCTCCAGCGACTGTTACTTTGCGACAACCTGCTCGTAAGCTAATGTATTTAATCGAACTTAGCGGGTTTAAAAACAAACCCGAGGCGGAGAAAATGTTAGCCACCTTATTACAAAAAGGGTTAACAGCAAAAGGTATAAGCGGCATTGATTCAGAGCGCATTGTGATTGGGCCGTTTAGTACGGTTTTTGAGGCAAATAAGGCGTTAGATTTGGTTGGGTATTCAGCAAATATTGTGGGCATAATACGTCAAATGACACCTCAAGATAGTCTGAATGGAACTAGACAAAGATGATTTTTTCATGAGGGTGATGAGCAGGGAGCGCTTATGCCAATATGTTATAAAAATAGGGTTGGCAGGTATTTTTTTGCTTGGTTTGTCCAGCCAAATCATCTACGCTGATGATAGTCAATTAAGTGATAGTACCCAGATTATATTAAAGAAGGACAAGGCGGCTGTAAAACGTCTTGAGGCATGGAAAGCACTGTTACGTAATAAAAAACCAAGAACAGTCGCATTCCTATTAAAAGAAGTGAATGATTTTTTTAATCGAATGCTCTATGTCTCTGAAAATCCCTTGCAGGGAAGTGCGGATGTTTGGCTTACACCCTATGAATTTCTAGCTGAGGGTGCTGGTGATTGTGAAGATTTTGCAATAGCAAAATATTTTACATTGGTGGCTATGGGCATCCCTGAAAAAAATTTAAGAATTACCTATGTCACAATTCCCGCACAAAATAAGGCGCATATGGTGTTAACCTATTATCCAAGCCCTGATGCCGACCCGTTCATTTTAGATAATTTGACAGATATGATTTTACCGGCTTCGCAGCGCTCTGATCTTGTGCCAGTTTATAGCTTTAATGGAGGGGAGGTTTGGTTGAATGAGCGGATTGGAAAAGCCAGGCCCTACGGTAAGGCAAGTAATTTGAGTAAATGGCAATCATTGCTTCAACGCATTAAATTAGAGGAGGAAAACTACAAGTGACTCTAGCAAAGCAAATGGCGTTGATGATGGTTGTGGCCTTGTCCACACTTTTTATGTGTACTTTTATCATTACCGTAAATCATTCGAAATCATATTTTGAAGAACAGCTCACGCGCAACGCGCAAGATACTGCAACGGCATTAGGTTTATCTATGTCCAAGCAGACATCGACTAAAAAAATCGATACGACAATGATGCTTTCAACTATCAGTGCTGTATTCGATCGAGGGTATTTTTGCAGCATTCTTGTGCGGGATACAGAGGGCGTGACGTTAGTTAAACGCTATTTGAAATCAAATCACCATGGAGTGCCAAGCTGGTTTCTTTCAATGGTTAGCATTCAAAATGAAGAAAAATCAGCTTTAATTATGCGTGGCTGGCAGCAAATAGGTTATGTTGTGGTGCAAAGTGATGAGGCTATAGCATATGAAGCGTTGTGGCACACGGCAAAAATACTGTTTTTGATTTTTTTATTAACAACGTTACTTATTATTGCTGTTAGCGTGTTGTTCATAAAGGCGCGCTTTAAGCCTTTAGCACAAATTGTCCAGCAAGCAGATGATATTGGTAGAAAAAATTTGTATGTTCTGGATTCTACTCCAAAGCCACAGGAGCTTAGGAAGCTTTCCACTACGATGAACTCTATGGTGACTAAACTTCAGTCATTTTTTTCTTCGCAAATAGAGGAGATTGAACAGTTACGCGCAGAAGCATATCAAGATAGCTTAACAGGCAAGGGGAATCGCCGGTATTTTTTTCAGCAATTCAATCAGTATCTAAGCAAGGAAAATTATTTTTTACCTGGATTCCTGTTTTTAATAGAGCTTTCAGGCCTGGCAGAGTTTAATCAACGACACGGTTACCAAGAAGGAGACCAGGTAATCTTAGGAGTAAGTCGGTATTTGGATGAGTTATTTCCTCACCAGCATTTATTTCTACTAGCACGCTTAGATGGTCCTAGTTTTGCAGCAGTCATTCTTGAGCAAGATAGACAGGCAGCTGAATTGCTCTTAAGCGAACTGGCCCAAAAACTTCAGCAATTTGTAAAAAATAAAGATAGCTTGCTCTCGTGTTACGTTGGGGCCGTCAGATGTAATTTTTCCGATCTTTCCGCTAATTTATTAGCTGAGGCGGATAAAATCATAAAAGCTGCGCAAAATCAAGGCAGAAGCACATATGGCCTGGGGTATGATGAACAGGGTACAAAAATTCTTGATGAACATTCGTGGCGTACAGTTATTGAACTGGCTATTCAAAAAAAATCATTTCATTTTTACTCCCAACCGGTGAAATCTAATCACATTATTTATCATAAAGAGTGCTATATAAAACTGCTTAATGGTTCGAATGAAATAAGTGCTAGTGTATTTTTCCCAATCGTCGATCAATATTCGTTGGGTGGTGATATTGATGAGCTAGTGCTTGAAAAAATTGCGCACATTAAGGATGACGTTACATTCGCTATCAATCTATCTGGTAATACGGTAAGTGATGAAAAAAATCAGGCGAAATTTTTGTCATTAGTAAAAAAATGGACCAAACATATCAAAACAAAGATCCATTTTGAATTTAGCGAATTCATCCTCGCCGAGAATAGGGTGTTAGCGGAGCTACTTGTAGCAGAGCTTGTTAAATTGGGGCATGCGGTGGGGATTGATCGGGTAGGAACAACGCTTACTTCGTTGGACTATTTGAAAAATTTAAGCTTAGCTTATATAAAGTTAGATGGGAGTTTATCCTCTGATATTGAAAAAAATACCGTAAAGCAACAGATGATCGCGCATTGGATAACTGCTACTGAAAATTTAGATATTACACTTATTGCCACCGCTATAGAAAGCGAAGGCCAGTGGCGTGTTTTAAATGAATTAGGGGTGGTATGTTTTCAAGGAAATTATATTCAAAGCCCTTCCTTGATTGAGACAGAGTAACCCCAGGTTTTTGTAAGCCTGCAAGTACAGCTCCCATTTCTGAAAATAGTCTATAATTAATTATGGGCTTATTATCTTGATAAGATTTATTTGAGAGATAATTGTCGATAGCCGATGCATCGGCTGGTTGTATATGTGTAGCAAGTTGATTTTTAGGATGTATATTTTGTAGGATGAGGTGGGGCGATGGGCAAGACTGGCACGATTCCAAAATCCATGGCTGATCCTGCACGAAAAGGTGAAAAAGCAGGATCAATAGGCGAGCATACTAATCAAGTCAGTGTACCGACGAGTCTGCTTGAGCAGCTATTGATGCTTGATCCTAGCCTTGCAGCTAATGTTTATCTGCAGACCCTCTTATTAAGTGGAGGCGCTGAGAGGCTTGCGGGTGCTTCTTTGTCTGAGCGCGAAGTCCCTGTTGAAAATGTTGATGATTTGAGTAAATCGCTTCCCCCATCTGCTGCAGGCGATGACTCAAGTCTCACAAACGCCCTTGGTTCCTCTCAAGCAATAGTCGATTTCACAAATTCCAGAGGTCAAGTTGATTCAGGTTCCAATACCCAGCCTAGTTTCCAAACATCACAATATGCTACCAACGTATTAAGTCCAATTGCTAATAATATCTTTACTCAAATTTTACCTACTCCTATCCCCATAGAGGCGGGGCCACCTGCTCCAGCTCCAAATAACCCCGCCCTCGTAAGCGACGCGAATGTTTCTTTGAGTGAAACGAATATTCCTTTAAATGCAGTTGGTACGCTCACCATCTCTGATACTGATAACCCTGCTATGTTTGTAGCGCAAAGCAATGTAGTAGGTGCTAATGGTGTATTTAATATTGATGCAAATGGTGCTTGGAGCTATGTTGCCAACAGTGCATTTGATAATTTGAACGTTGGCGAAAGTGTTAGTGATACCTTTGCAGTCTCCAGCGTTGATGGTACGGCAAGTAGTGTGGTAGTGACTATTAATGGTACTAATGATGCAGCTGTTTTGAGTGCGGCAAGGATCTTTTTGTCTGAAGCAAATTCCACTTTGACTACAGCTGGTTCATTGAGTATTACTGATGTGGATAATAACCCCGCCACCTTTGTTGCTCAAACCAATGTTGCGGGTAC
>CAZYME010000003.1:0-29317 GCA_964648115.1 uncultured Legionella sp. | reverse complement strand
TAAACGTAGGTCAAAGTGTTAGCGATACCTTTACGGTAGCGAGTAATGACGGCACGACAAGCACAGTTCAGGTCACCATTAATGGTACGAATGATGCTGCTGTTTTAAGCAGTGCAAGTGCAACACTTGTCGAAACCAATGCGGTTTTAGGCACCAGTGGCACACTTACTGCCTCTGATGTGGATAATAACCCCGCCACCTTTGTTGCTCAAACCAATGTTGCGGGTACCAATGGTGTATTTAATATTGGTACTGATGGTGCATGGTCTTATGTTGCTAATAGTGCGTTTGATAGTTTAAACGTAGGTCAAAGTGTTAGTGATACCTTTACGGTAGCGAGTAATGATGGCACGACAAGCGCTGTTACAGTGACTATCAACGGCACCAATGATGCCCCTGTTACTCAAGTGGATATAGCTACAGTAGTGGAGGGTAGTATCCTTAGCAATCCAACAAATGTGCTTTCTAATGATAGCGACGTGGATAGCAGCATTATTGTTTCTCAATTTGCTCAGAGTTCTACTGGCACTGGGGCTGTTACCGCTAATGGTGTGAGTACAATTACGACGACGCTGGGTGGTACTGTCCTCATGAACGCCAATGGTAGTTATACATATACTGCTCCTGCCCTCAGCCATACAAGTGGTAACACGATAACGGATAGTTTCTACTATAAAGCGGGAGATGGCTCAGCTGAATCAGCTTGGACACAAGTCACCATTAGTGTCACAGATACTGCACCTATTGCGAGCGCGGATGCTGATAATGTAGGCATAGGTGGTGATATATTTGGTAGTGTGATCACTGGCGCTGGCGGTAGTACTAGCACTGGCGCGGATACAATTGGAGCAGATGCTACGCAGGTATCTTCGGTGGTTTACAATGGCACAACCTATAGCACCTTTACCAGTGGTAACCTAACTATTAATGCAGCACATGGTACTTTAGTTATTAATCAAAATGGTACTTATAATTATCACTCTACAGAAACATTAACTTCTGCAGGCGCTGCTAACACACTTGCCTCTTGGACAAGTGGTGGCATACAGCTCTTAGGTTATGGTATGGGTACTGCGATTTTTGGTACGTCTGTAACACCTGCTATAAGAAGTAATTTCGGTTTATTTATTGATACTGCAGGCGGAGGAGATGACTCGAATGAACTTGACTCCAACTCTACTACACAAACTGAGACCATTGTTTTGAATATGGCTGTAGATTATCGTTCTTTACAGGCTACGTTTAGGGATGTTCAGACTGATGACCAAATAGGCTGGAAAACGTATGATAGTAACCGTGTTCTTGTAGATAGTGGAGTTATAAATAATACTGCAAATGGAACGGGAAGTAGGAGTGAGGCAACTTTTACCATCAACTCTGATGCTCCATTCCGCTACATTGCATTTTATGGCACAGACACTAACGATGATTTCACTCTTTGGAGCATTAGCAACGGAGTAAAAGTTGTTGGCGCTGATGTTTTCACTTATACAATACGTGATGCAGATGCTGATACTAGCACTGCAACTTTAACCATTGGGCATCAACCCGTTATTGCAGCTGCGGCAGATGTTAATAGTGTTTATGAATCAGGATTATCCACTGGCACAGATCCTGGCAATACAGCCATTGTTGCAACTGGTAATTTGCTAGCTAACGATGATGGTATCTCTGCTAATTCATCTATTACGCAAGTAACGTTCAATGGGGTGACTTCTTCGCCGGTAAGCGGAGTAATTACAATTGATACTCCACAAGGGTTGTTAACTGTGTATACCACTACTGCCGGCGGCCATACCCAAGGTGATTACCAATATACTTTACAAACAGCAGGGGATCCTGTTAGCGAGACCTTCTCCTATCGCTTGACGGATACGGCTACAAATATTACTACGAATAGCACATTATCGATTAACATTGTCGATGATGTCCATGTAATAACTGGAACCAGTGGTGCCGAAACATTAACAGGAGGAAATTACACAGACTTTATTGATGCTCAGGCAGGTAATGATACCCTGTTTGGCGGTCTGGGCCCTGATACCTTAATAGGTGGTCAAGGTAGTGACACTATGACCGGCGGTGGAGGCCAAGATACATTTGTATGGAAGAGTGGAGACGGTTTTGGAGCCCCCACAGATACAATCACTGACTTTACTAAGGGTAGTGGAGGAGATGTGTTAAATCTAGCTGATTTGCTATCAGGTGAGTCACAAACCGCACAAAGTCTCGATTCATTTTTAAATATTAGCTATAACAACACAACAAATGCGACAACGATTGCGGTTGATGCTGATGGTGGGGCAACGTTCAGTGTAACTCAAAACATTGTCTTATCTGGTGTGGACTTGACCTCCGGGGGGACTTTAAACTCTGACCAGGACATTCTGACTACAATGATTAATAACGGTAATATAAAAACGGATGCGTAGGGGCTAGAGATGTGGTTCTGAAAACCCGGTTGTCCGCGCTGTGGCCATCCAGGCTACCGTTCTCGCAAAGCGCTTTGTTTGGTTTTTAATATTGGTTTCAAGATGTAATCTAAAACAGATTTTCGTCCTGTTAAGATGTCAACGGTTGTTTGCATCCCGGCAATAATGTAAAGCGGCTTTTCTTTTGTGCCTAGATGATTTTTTTTCGTTCTAACCAACACCAAATAATAGCTTTCCCCTTTTTTATCGTTTTCATCAATGATGGTATCCGCGCTGATCTGCTCCACATTGCCTTCGAGGCCCCCATAAATAGAAAAATCATAGGCACTGATTTTGACTAAGACTTTTTGGTTTGGGTGGATAAAACCTATGTCTGAAGGTTTGATTTTTGCTTCAATGAGTAGCGTGTCATCGAGTGGAACAATTTCAATGATATCCATACCAGGCTTTATGACGCCGCCAACAGTGTTTATCTTTAATTGTTTAATAACACCATTAACGGGCGAGCGAATAGTTGTTCTGGTTAGTCGGTTTTCATCCGCTTGTATCTCTGCTTTAAGGCCAATATATTGGCCTTTGGCTTCGTTAAATCTTTCTAGCGTTTTGCTCTGAAAAGCATCTAGTTTACCTTGTAGCTCACTAACCGTACGCTCCAAGCGTAATACTTCTACAGGGGAGGCGGCGCCTTTATCAACTAAAGGTTTAGTTAGGTTCAGCTCTCTGGTGGCTAAATCAACATCCTTCTGTAGCTGGCCTCTCTCTCTTTTTCTTGAGAAATATACCCCAATTTCTGCAGCAACCAGGCTGGCATTGTTTTTCTCAAGTTGCTTATCAAAAACCAATGGTTGATTATCAATCTCTGCTTGCAATCGTACTAGTTCTATTTCGAGGTCATCTAATTTTTTCTGCGATTCATTAAATTTTGAGGAAAATAAAGTGTCATCAATGCGCATCAATATCTGATTTTTTTTTACAATGTTACCCTGTTTGACAAAAATTTCTTGAACCACGCCACCTTCTAAATTTTGGATCACTTGTATTTGACCAGAAGGGATTACTTTACCTTGGCCCGCAGTTACCTCGTCTAAAATGGCGTATTTTGCCCATATAAAACAGATAAAGAGACCTAGTACGATGGACCATAAAATAAGATGGGAGAAAATAGTGGTTTCTTTTATCGTATCGGGACTGCTATCAGTAAGAATTCCTAACTTTTGATTTGTCATGTAATATTTATTCCATTTTATTTTTTGTCAGCTTCCGTTTTAGGGAGGCTTTTTAAGGCAAGTATAACAGCCTCTTTAGGGCCATCTGCTACAATTCGGCCATTGTCCAGAACAATAAGTCTATCAACGATATCAAGCATGGATAATTTGTGCGTAACTAATATAAGAGTCGTATTTTCATCCATATAGTTTTTTAAATTTTGGCGAAGATGTACCTCACTGCCATCATCCATCGAGGCAGTTGGTTCGTCGAATAATAAAATATGGGGTGATAAAAGGACAGCTCGTGCCATTGCAACGGCTTGTCTCTGTCCTGCAGATAATCGATTACCGCGCTCACCAACCTGTTTATCAAAACCTTCAGGATGGATTTTCGTAAAATGGATGGCTCCAGAAAGCTCCGCAGCTTTTAGGACTTTCTCATCATCAACATAAGGCGCTCCCATACGAATATTATCTTTAATAGAGCCATAAAATAACACTACATCTTGAGGAACATACCCGATTTGTCTTCTAAGATCGGCGGGATTAAGTTGCAAGTAATCAGTGCCGTCGATGTAGATACTGCCTTTATCGGGTCTATAGAGCCCCAAAATTAATTTGGCGATGGTGGATTTGCCAGAGCCAATACGACCGATAACGCCAACGCGCTCACCTGCTGCAATTTTAAAAGAAATATTATTTAAAATGGGTTGAGTTTGATCGGGATAATGAAACTCTACGTTTTTGAATTCTATAACGCCTTTTAGGTTAGGTCGGTGCAGATAATGAGTGGCATCTTCAACATCGGTAGGTAATTGCATAACCTTGTTGATAGAATGGAAAGCTTCTACGGATTGGTAATATCGTGTGAAAATTGCAGCTACCTGTCCCATAGGAGCAAGCGACCGACCTGCTAAGATTGTGCACGCGATTAGTGCACCGACAGTTAATTCACCATCAATAATTTTATAAACACCAAATATCACTATCCCTACGCTCGCTATTTGCTGGGCTAAATTGCTTAAGTTAATGCTAGAGTTCACCAGTAAGCGAAGGTTAGCCCCCAATTTTGCCGAATAAATAACAACTTGTTCAAAACGGCTTTGCATCATGCCTTCAGCACCACTGCTTTTTATGGCCTCAATGCCACCTAATGATTCAATAAGTGTTGCTTGTTTTTCGGATGCTAGCTGAAAAGAGGTTTTGGTTAGTCGCGTTAAAGGGGGTTGCAATAGAAAGCCCATTGCAAAAACAAAGGGTAGTACGATAAGAGGAACAATGACTAAAATGCCGCCGATGTAATAGGTTACAAATAGATATAAAAAGACAAAAGGCAGGTCTACCAACACAGTAATCGTTGTAGAGGTAATAAACTCTCTAAAGCCTTCGAAGGATTGTATAACGTTTGCAAAGGCTCCTACCGATGAGGGCCTTGATCCAATCTGAATGCCTAATATATGCTCAAAAATAATTGCAGATAATTTTACGTCCATCTTTTTACTAGCAATATCAATAAAATACCCGCGCAATGCTTTCAGAAACACATCAAAAATAAAGATTAATGCTATACCACTAGCGAGAACCCACATGGTTTCAACGGCGTGGTTTGGTACCACTCTATCGTAGACGTTCATCGTAAAAAGAGGGATGGCTAGCCCAAATATATTAATTAAAACGGAAGCGGATAACACCTCTACGTAGGCAGGCCATGATTTTATAATTGTATCCCAGAACCAACTTTTGGGCTTTTCGCTCGCCTCTTTGCTTCGTCGAGTAAATCGATAAATAGGTTTAACGAAAATCGCATGGCCTGAGTAATTGCTTTCGAGCTCTTGGTTGGAGAGGGTGATGCTACCTCGACCTGTCTTGTGTGTTAAAATAGTGCTCTTTTCGGCGTGTTTTTCAAGTAAGAGGCATGCCGTGCCATCGTTTAATAGCAGCACTGCTGGCAATACTAGATGGCTAATGTCTTCGAGAGGTATCTTATTAATTTCAGCAGCGAGCCCTGCACGTTCGGCAGCTCTTATAAATAAGGCCGGTGTTAATTTATTATCTACCAAGGGTAGGCGCTCAGTGAGCGATATGGCTGAGCAGGGGGATTGGAAATGCTTGGCTAAAACCAACAAACAGGCCAGCAAAGAATCATGGTGATTTAGCAAATCCTCCGAAACATCCCACTTCGAGGGCTCTTTTGTTGGTTGCTCTTTTTTGGGCTCTTTCGTTGTCATAATTTATCTACTAGCCCTTTAAGTCCTTTATATTGCTCCCGAATTTTATTGCGTGCCACAAGTTTTTGCATAGCAGAGAGGGGAAAATCTGTGATGGATATAAGATTTTTTGCTATTAAAATTTGAATCAAGTCTTCTATTACACGAATGAGCTCCAAATCAGTTTTTAAAAATGCATCTTCTTTTATTTTACAATGAGTAAGAAAGGCGGCTACCTCTTTATCTTCGGGAGATATTTTTTGCAGGTCTTTTTCTGAATTTTTATCAAAGATAGCTATGATCTTATTATCGGCATCCCGTTTTACATAAATCATCTCTATCCTTATTTAAGATAACCATATGAAAATATAGTCTAATTAAGGTTTATTATCAAATAAGTGGATCATGCAGACCAGAACAATAGATTACTAAAATTTTAGTTTGGTGATTTGCTTGATACCCCAAAAATATTGGCGTCTTTTGTTGGCCTTCGAAAGCTCAGCACCAACCTACACTTTCAATTACACCCAAACAATCCCCCGCGCTTTTAAGATCACAGCTAATATAGTAAATTACCCCTAATTATTTCATTAATTTGTAAGGCTAAAAATGCTAGATATAAGATTCATATTAGAAAATACCGATACTATCCGAGATAGCATTAAAAAGAGGGGCGTTAAGGCAGATTTAGATTCGTTGTTAACGGTTTATGCTGAACGGAAAGCATTATTGTTGAATCTAGAAAACCAACGAGCCGAAGCGAACCGCATCGCAAAAACTATACCCACACTACAAAATGCAGATAAAGAAGAGCTAGTGAACAAAGGTCGTGCCCTAAATAAGCAAATCACCATGTTGGAGGAAGATCTAAGACGGGTTGAGGAAGTATATAACGAGGCCATGTTGAGCATTCCTAATCTCCTCGCAGATGATACGCCAGAAGGTGAAAGTGATGCGGAGAATTTAGTTTTAAGGACGCATCTAACACCCCGTGAATTTGATTTTGAGCCAAAAGATCATGTGGAAATAGGAAAAGCGCTTGATCTAATCGATTTTGAGAGCGGTACAAAAGTTACAGGTGCAAAGTTTTACTTCCTAAAAAATGAAGCCGTTTTTCTTGAATTAGCCTTAAAATTATTTGCGATGAAAATTGCTGCAGAATTTGGTTACACGACACTGATAACCCCAGACTTAGCAAAAAAATCCATATTGACCGGGACAGGTTTTTCTCCCAGGGGAGAGGAGTCAAATATTTATAATTTAGAGGATTTAGACCTTAGCCTCATCGCTACTGCTGAAATAACTGTCGGTGGGATACATGCGGATGAAATTATTGAAGAGGCAAAATTGCCCTTGAAATATGTGGCTGAAAGCCATTGTTTCCGAAGAGAAGCTGGCTCTAGCGGCCAAGAGAGTAAAGGCCTGTATCGAGTCCATCAATTTTCTAAAATTGAACTTTTCCAGATCACAACCCCTGAAAATGGAGAAGCCGCTTTAGAAGAAATATTAAAGATAGAAGAGACCATTTATCAGCAGCTTAAGCTACCGTATCGTATCGTTCGTATTTGTGGTGGGGATTTAGGCGCTGCAGCTTTTAAAAAATACGATATAGAAGTGTGGATGCCAGGCCGTGATTCGGATGAAAAATACGGTGAAGTAACTTCTGCTTCAAATTGTACGGATTTTCAATCACGCCGATTGAATATCAGATATCGAAATAAAGAAAACAAAAAAACGCACCCCTATACGCTAAATGGTACAGCGATTGCCTTAAGCCGAGTCTTGATGGCTATACTTGAAAATTACCAGCAAAAAGATGGGAGTATAGAAATCCCAGAGGTTCTGCGTGCCTATATTGGCAAGGATAAAATTGCAAGGAATTAAAGTTACTGCCAGCAACTCGCCCAAAAACTGAGGCTGGTAGTGGCGTTCCTTCTCCCATCAATGGTAGAGGGCGATCCGGCTGATCATTGGTTTTACGGCGGGAGTTGCTGAGTTACTGCTCACTATTACGACACCAAACTAACCATGTGTTATAATGGCAAATCAAAAGTAGGTTTGGTCATTGGCCCAACAAGCACACGAAGTGCCACAATCGCGCTTCATAATAGGTTAGGTAGTAGACATGATTTCGTTAAGTAATGTGGGGATGGCCTTTGGCGATCGATTCTTGTTTTGTGATGTTGATTTAATTCTTAATACCGGGAATCGCTATGCCCTCGTAGGGGCAAACGGTAGTGGGAAATCGACTTTTTTTAAACTCATCACAGGAGAGGAAGTCTTAAGCTTTGGTGAGGTAAGCATTCCTAAAGACGCTACTATTGGTTGGCTCAAACAAGATCAATTCCGTTACGAAGACACTCCCATTCTAGACGTCGTACTTCAAGGAAAGCCGGTCTTATGGGCTGCACAACAAGAGCGGGATGCGTTATTGCTCACAGAAGAGTGGGATGATGCAACAGGATTTCGTTTTGCAGAGTTGGAAGAAATCATCATGCACCAAGAGGGTTATCAGGCTCTTGGTGAAATGACAAGCATATTAGAGGGCTTAGGCATCCCCGCAAAATACCATAACAAACCATTAAGTGCGTTATCTGGTGGATATAAATTACGGGTTCTACTCGCACAAACACTGTTTCAGCGCCCCTCAATTTTATTATTAGATGAACCAACCAACCACTTGGACATTTTATCTATTCGTTGGCTAGAGAAATTTTTAAAAACCGATTTCCAAGGTTTGGTTATTTTTATTTCGCATGATATTGAATTTATTAACAATGCATGTGATGCCATTCTTGATATCGATTATGGCGAAGTCAGAAAGTACTCAGGGAATTATCAAAATTTCTTAGATGAAAAAAAATTGATTGATGAACAAAAGCGCGTAGAAAAGAAAAGTGCTGAAGAAAAAATCGCTCGTATGCAAAAGTTTGTTGAGCGATTTGGAGCAAAAGCATCAAAAGCTGCTCAAGCTAGATCCAGAGTTAAAATGATTGAAAAAATCGAAATTCCAGATGTGATCAATTCATCACGACTAGCTCCACATTTTAATTTTGTGCCTAAACGCCCCTCCGGCAAGCAAGTATGCCAAGTGCGAGACTTGAAGAAATCTTTCCAAGAAAAGTCCTTGTTCGATCGCCTCAATTTTGAAATTCACCGCGGTGACAGAATTGCTATTTTAGGGGTTAATGGAAAAGGGAAATCAACTCTACTTAAAGTATTAATGGACTTGGTAGAAAAAGATGAAGGAACAGTGTCGTGGGGTAGCGAGGTTCGTATAAGTTATTTCTCCCAAGACCATCATGACTTACTAAATAAATCAAATACGGTATTTAATTGGTTGAATGAACATGCTGCAGGGTGTACCGAGCAACAAGTGCGCCAAGTTCTCGGCCAAATGCTGTTCAAAAAAGATGATGTTGATAAAGATATTTTATCTATCAGCGGCGGAGAGGCTGCCCGTTTATTATTAGCTAAAGTAATCCTCGAGGCACCTAATGTATTAATTCTCGATGAACCAACCAACCATTTAGACGTCGAAACCATTGAAGTCTTGGCCGATGCACTAGCTGCCTATACCGGAACCCTCATTGTTGTAAGCCATAACCGTTACTTTGTCGAAAAATTTGCATCAAAAATATGTTATTTTTCAAAGGACAAAGGCATACAATTCATGAAAGGGACCTATCATGAATTTGTGGCTAAAGGATTGTTGGAAGAAAAGTAAGCGACCTTTATGAGCCGATTAGAGACCCTAATCGGCTCATAAGTGGACTTGATTGTGAGCCGATTGGGGTCCATAATTGGCTCATGAAAACATATAATTGGCAGCAGCCAGATTGGCCTAATTTCCACTATGACCTGTCGCGCATACACGATACCCTGTTGGTTATTGCAGAAAAAACTGGGCTTATAAATGGCATCTTGAGCCACCTCGGTGAAGATGTACAAACCGAAACAATGATTAATCTCATGGTGGAAGAGGCGATTAAAACCTCTGAAATTGAGGGCGAATATATTAGCCGTCCTGATATTCGCTCATCTATTAAAAATAAGCTTGGACTAAATCAAGGAATTACCCGGGTACACGATAAACGAGCACAGGGTATGGCCGAGCTGATGCTTGATGTACGTCATACGTTTAAGCAGCCCCTCACAGAAGAAAAATTGTTTGATTGGCATTTGATGCTCTTATCAGCTTCACCCAACCCTAATCTTAGGATTGCTTGTTGGCGTACGCATGAAGAGCCGATGCAGGTTGTCTCAGGGCGCGAGGGAAGATGGATTGTGCATTATGAAGCTCCTCCCTCAAAAGATGTTCCAGAGGAGATGAACAATTTCACTCGTTGGTTCAATCAAACAGCCCCGGGTCAGGCATTAGAAATTAAATATGCGCCGGTGCGTGCTGCGATTGCACATTTATATTTTGAGAGTATTCATCCATTTGAAGACGGTAATGGTAGGATTGGTCGAGCGATTGCCGAAAAAGTGCTGTCACAAGGGGCAGGGTACCCAGTTATGTTAAGTCTATCCCAAGCTATTGAGGCGGATAAAAAGGCATATTATGCTGCCTTAAACCTTGGATCCAGATCAAATGAGATCACAGCTTGGGTAGATTATTTTGTTCACATTGTGCTCGCGGCCTATGTTGAAGTTGAGAAACAAATTAATTTTGTTTTACAAAAATCCACCTATTTTAATAGGTTTGAAGATAGGTTAAATGCACGCCAATTAAAAGTAATACGCCGTATGATGCAAGCTGGCACAAAGGGATTTGAAGGGGGAATGAGTGCCAAAAAATACATGGTTATAACAGAAACCTCTAAGGCAACAGCTACGCGCGATTTGCATGATTTATTGGTTATGGGCGCGCTTAGGCAAATTGGTGAGGGGCGAAGCGTGCGGTATGAGCTAAATATTGTGTAATTTTGTAATTTTTCGAAAATGTTCTCTACGGTGTGGCAGAACACGCTTGTAATGACCATTTATTTTTCAATTTGAAATTATTTTGATATAATGGTTGTTTTTAGAACATAAAAACAGTGACGGCCATGAGAAACCACAGCGGTAAAGTGAATCTACGCTCATTTCATAAAGATCAAATTAAAAAACCTCTAGCAAGGCATCATGAAAGTCCTGCTGGAAGAAGAAAGAGTGGGCGAGATAATCACGCATTTGTTATGAATGCGGCGGAGGCGCTTAGTGCCACACAAAAAGGAATTTTGGTGGTTTCATTATTACTTTTAACTGGAGCCGGTTTGGCAATGATGAGCGGAGCGAGCTCGAACAGGTTGTCAGCTACTGGTAATGATTATGTATTAACAAATACAGCGGTTTTAACTAATGTACAACATCCTGCTTGTTTCGAACAAACACAAGGAATGCGAAATTTACAGCATGCGTTTTTCTCTCAACCCGCATTGTCAAAAAATTGTGTTGAAAGAGCAACCCAAAAGCCATCGTTATTTTATAAAGGTTTGCTAGTGAGGGATGTGTCAGAAAATATTGAAAATTGTGGTAAAAAGACGCATGGAAAAAGCGCCGGTAAAATTTGTGATATTGATGGTGTTCGGCATTATCTGAAAGTTGTAGAAACGGAAAATGAACACCCCGGCAGTAAGACTAACTCATTATTAGGGGTATATAATTTAGCACTTATCAATAATAACCTGGGTGTGACTGTTCCTTCAGTTTTCATAGCATTTGAAGAAAAAGGTGCTTACCCTGCGGATGAGGATGTTATTGCTTCCGCATCGTTTTATGTGGCTTCTAAATCAGTTGAAAATTTTACAACAGGTAGTGATTTGATCAAAAAAATTACCCGAGAACATCGTCTGCTCCAGAATAAACATCCATTTTTAACACAGAGCTTGGAAGTCAGAAAACGTGAGCAGATAGTAAGCAAAATTGGTGAGTCTGGTCTAGCAAAATTGGCTGTTGCTGGGACTTTTTTCCAAGATGTGGTCAATAATGATGGCAATTGGGGTTATGATAAGAATGGCCTTGTCATCGTGGATGCAGATAACTCCCCAGGGAGCCTTGCTGAGTATATTGCGGAGGCCGCGCGGGTTCCACGGAATATTGAGTTGGATTTTTCAATAAATACGATAAAAGCGATGCGAAAAAATTACCAGAGCATGCTAGAAAAAGGCTTGCCTGTTATACATCAAAGCGTTGATATGGATGGATTGTTTTATCAATCCCTAGTAAAACTTTATATTGGAGCTTGTGATAAAGCTCTTTTGAGACTAAAGACAGAGTATCCAACGCTTCCTGCTGAAGTACCAACAACAGTGGTGAATGACATTTTATCCGAAGGTTTTCTTGATGCAATGGCGTGTGCTCGACACAACGGTCTTTTTTTAGAATATAAGCGCTATGAGGAGCCTGCTACAGAGTCTAGACAGGTCGGGATGTTTCCGTTCCATTGACATTTTTGTTGATAATAAGTATTATTTGTCTGTTTTGTATCCAGGAGCTTTCCTATGTTGTTTTTTGCCTCAGCCGTGCCGTTTATTACGCCAACTGTTGCTGCTGCATCTATTGGGGTCAGCGGTATTTTTCAGCCCCTTACAACAGCGATGTATGGAGCCTATGGTGCTATCCAAGGTATTGTGGGCATGTATGCCTTGAGTGCGTTTGGTTTTACAACGTGTTCCGTGTTAACTGCTGGGATGATAGGCCTCTTAGCGGGAGCCGCAATTGCAGCGCCTTTTTTAATTTTGACAGGGTTGCGCAGTATACTCCCAAGTAGCCTAAACGAAGATGGCGAACCAAGTATTGGTGCTTCAATCGCGGGCTTTGCTTTAAATGTTGGCATCATGTTTATAGCAAGCTTAGTTATCTCAACTAGTATGTTTTTAGGTCCTCTTCCTGCACTGGCAATTACTGCTGGTGCAGTGGTAACCGATCTTGCTTTAGAAGCAGTCAAAGGCGTAGCTAACTACGCAATGAGCTAAGAAGCATACATAAAATTAAGAAAATCAGTGCTGTTTGTGTCGCTAAATAAGCTTCTATAAATATGCATGGTTGGGTTGATTTGATTTAACGTGTAAAAATGCAGCCCTTCCGCACCTTCCAATAAAAGCCGTTCACAAAGCTTGGTAACCAGCTCTACACCCAACGATTTAATAGAAAACACATCACCTGAAAAGCTTTCCAATTGTTTACGTAGCCATAAGGGAATTTCTGCTCCACAGGCTCCAGAGAAACGTACTAATTTATCGTAATCTTGAATTGGCATAATACCTGGTATAATCGGTATGGTAATGCCTGATTTGTGGCAGTTTTCTCGAAATCGAGAATAGGCATCGCTATTGAAAAAAAACTGGGTGATCGCGCTATCTGCCCCTGCATCAACCTTATGTTTAAAGTGAATAAAATCCATTTCGCTCGTTGTAGATTGTGGATGAAACTCAGGATAAGCAGCGACGGTAATGTGAAAATAATCATGCGTTAATTTTCTTATTTCGCTTACTAAATCACTGGCATACTTAAAATCAGATACTTCACTTCCTGCAATAAAATCACCACGGATGACAATTAAATTTTTTACGCCGAATTGCATGTACTGGTCTAACAATTTTTGTAACCGAATTTTTGTCATTCCTACGCAGGAAATATGGGGAGTGGTAGGTATGGCGCTTTTTGCTAATTGCTTCACCAGGCGCACAGTTTTTAATTGTGATGCACCAGCCGCGCCAAAGGTGACAGAAATGAATTTGGGGTCTAACACGTTCAGTTTTTGACAGGTCTCATTAAGCTTTTGTAGACCTTGCTGTGTATTGGGTGGAAATACTTCAAAGCTGATTGAGATGTTGCTGTTATTTTTCATGTTTCACCTCTTAAGGGGGGCCCGCTTTAAGGGTTCCCGCATTCCGCTTCGCTCCATACGGGCCATATGGTTGTAAATTAAACATGTAGCCCGTATGGAGCGAAGCGGAGTGCGGGGTTCATTAAACGGTATTTCTACACGTTACTGGTACGGTGCTCCTCTCTAGTACCTATTTTAGCCACATTACAATCAATCCCCGATTCACTGTATTTATTCCGCATAAATTTTGCAGCAGCAACCATATTCACCAACGCTTTCTTAACTTCAGGCCAATCACGTGTTTTTAAACCACAATCGGGATTAACCCATAGCCTAGAGGCTGGGATGTACTGTGCTGCTTTTTCAAGGTTATCAATGATTTCTTGCTCGGTTGGAACACGAGGAGAGTGGATATCATAAACACCAGGCCCGATTTCATTGGGGTATTCAAATGATTCGAAAGCCTTTAAAAGTTCCATTTCAGAACGTGAGCTTTCAATCGTTATCACATCTGCATCCAAATCTGCGATAGCTTCAATGACATCATTAAACTCGGAGTAGCACATGTGGGTATGGATTTGCGTTTCATCCTTAACCCCGCTTGAAGAGACACGGAAACAAAATACCGCCCAATCCAAATAGTGCTGCCAATCAGCTTTACGCAAAGGTAAGCTTTCACGAAATGCGGGCTCATCAATTTGAATGATATGAATACCTGCTTGTTCAAGGTCATGCACTTCGTCACGTAATGCTAGAGCAATTTGTAACGCTGAAGCAGAGTGCGCCAGATCATCACGTACGAAAGACCAAGCTAAAATAGTAACAGGTCCAGTCAACATTCCCTTAACTGGGCGATTAGTTAACGATTGGGCATATTTAGACCAAGAAACAGTCATGGCGCGTTGACGTGATACATCACCATAAATGATCGGTGGTTTTACACAGCGAGAACCGTAACTTTGTACCCAGCCATTGCTTGTGAAGGCAAAACCATTCAACAGTTCACCAAAATACTCAACCATGTCATTGCGTTCAGCCTCGCCATGGACTAAAACGTCTATATCCAAAGCTTCTTGTTGGCTAATAACAGCTGCAATCTCTTGGCGAATTTTATCGGTGTATGTTTTTTCATCAAGCTTGCCTGCTTTGTATTCACGCCTGATAACACGAATCTCTTTGGTTTGCGGGAACGAACCAATGGATGTAGTTGGGAATAGTGGTAACCTCGATGCAAGCCGTTGCAAAGGGATCCGCGTTTCATAATTACTGGTGCGTTCAGCGTAGCTTTCATTAACCAACTGAGTCCTATCTTGCACCAACGCATTGTGAACTCTTGGCGAATGAGCGCGTGACTCTACAGCTAGTTTATTTGCTTGCAGTTGTTTTAAAAATGCTTGCTTGCCTTGTGTATCAATCTTTGCAAGTAATGCAATTTCAGTCGTTTTTTGTTTGGCGAAAGCCAACCAACTTTTTAACTCATCATCCAACTGTGTTTCATGCTCAAGATCAACTGGCGAATGCAGGAGAGAGCAGCTACTACCAATCCATAGTTTTTTGCCTAATTGGGCTTTTGCTGTTTCCACTGTCGCCAAGGTTTTTTCTAAATTAGTGTGCCAAATATTTCTGCCATTCACTACACCCAGAGAAACGATTTTGTCAGGTGCTACGTTTTCTAGTACGTGAGGTAATTGTTCTGGATTTGAGCATAAATCAATATGCAAGCCTTGAACTGGTAGTTGGTTCACAACGGCAAGATTGTCACCCAATGCACCAAAATAAGTAGCTAATAAACAATTGATATTGCCAAAATCAAGCGCGGGATATGTCTTGATGTAAGCGTTTTGCCATGGCTTGGGCAAATCGAGTACCAAAATTGGCTCATCAATTTGCACCCATTCGATTTTGCGCTGTTTTAGTTGGGTCAATATTTCATTGTAGACGGGTATAAGTTTTGGTAATAAATCTAATTTATCAAATCCAAGCCCTTTGGTTTTACCCAGCCATAAATAGGTGAGTGGCCCTAAAATAACCGGTTTGACGCGGTAACCCAATTTTATTGCAGCATCAATTTCAGTAAATAATTTATCGGAGGCCAGGTGAAATTTTTGGCCAACGGTGAACTCAGGAACGATATAATGATAGTTGGTGTTAAACCATTTCGTCATTTCACAGGCGGTGGTTTCTTTGACTTGAGGGGCTTGCCCACGCGCCATACAAAAGTAGGTGTTGATATCCACATTTTTTTGAGCCGCACCGAATCGTTCTGGAACAACGCCTAAAAGGGTGGAGGTATCTAACACATGGTCATACCAAGAAAAATCTCCAACAGTTACAAAATCCAAACCTGCGTCGTGTTGAACTTTCCAGTTGTGCTCTTTAATTTGTTGACCAACTTTATCTAGCTCTTGTTGGTTAATTTCACCTCGCCAATAAGCTTCCACTGCTTTTTTTAACTCTCGCTTGGCTCCAATACGTGGAAAGCCAAGAATATGTGATTGTGTCATAAAACTATCCTTATTTTAGGTACCGCTTTAAACGATACAGGTTTATGGTCAATATTTACGTAAAACTTAAACTACCTCTTCTAATGACTCACCTTGTAGTTCCGGGTGAATAAATTTTTTGTGAGCGATTTGCTCGCCATGTAATTGCTTGCGATTTACTTGGTTTGAAAGAGCTATTAAATCAGCAAAAACAGATTCGGCAACTGGCCAACGTCCTGCTCCTGTGCCATGGAGTTCTAATATTCCATTATGTTTGGTGTGGATAAGAACAGCGTTGTGGGTGCCGGTTACATGTGCCAAAGAGTGGTTTAAATCGATAGTAATAGGTTCAACTTTGGTTTTAATGTGGTGGTTTTCCAACGTGCAATTAACAACCAATCGAATATTCTTACCAGCAAGATGTGCTTCGCGAATTTTTGTTTCGTCTAAATATTGAATACCAGTAATGTCTACCGAGTCTGGATCTCGCCCATATGCAATACGAGATAAGATAATGGCTTTTTCAGAGGCATCTATACCGTATAAATCCAACGTCGATTCATTTTCCGATAGCTTAAGGATTTTTGTTAACGAGAGCGTATGATTTAACGTCTGACCTTCTTTAACTTTATCGAGGATAAAATTGCATGTGCTATTTAATATTCCTGTAATGGATTTAACGTCGCCTATGTTTTGCAGTGCTTCTATCACGGGAATAGCGCCGCCAATGCTTGCTGAATATAAAAGCTGTACCTTATTCTTCGCAGCTAGCTGACACAGCTCAATGCCTTTTTCAGCTATTAACGCTCTATTTGCCGTGATGACATGGCATCCCTGTGTGATAGCTTGCCGAATCATGGCTTCAGAACTAGCCGCATCTCCTGTTAGCTCAATTACAACGTCGCAATTGCGCGACAGTATCTCTGTCCAATTGTTGGAGATGATATCTTTAGGAAGTTGTGCACGTTCATGTTTTTTAAGATCAGTTACGGCAATACCTACAATATTGAATAAATGTTGATTGGCTAAAAGGTGCTTATATACACCATATCCTACTGTACCTAATCCCAAAAGTGCGACATTGAGTGGATTAACAGTTTCATTTTGTGAGTAAAACGTGGAGGGTGCCTCTCCCACGGTAGTTTTGAATAACTTGGTTAACGATTTAATGCTAAAAGAGATATTCTGAGCCTCTGCAAATTTTATGGCTTTATGATGAATAATAGGGGAGGGGAGTTTAAGTAAATCACTATAACTGAGTGCATCATATTGCCGCGGCTCTGAGTCTTTAGTTTCTTTCTCGTAAATGCCGTTTATATCTTTATAAATAACGCAAGTATCTGCATGTAAACTCCAAGCCGCATAAATTGCAGTATAATCTGCGCCTTTTTGGCCTAATAAGGTGGTTTTTTTAGCTTGGTCGTAACCAATTGCGCCAGGTAGTACTAAGACTGAATAGCGTTCAAATAGCGATGCGACCAAATCTGTGGTGAAAGATTCAGGGTCACTATTTAATAGTGAATTTTTAGTTAGTAAACATTGGTGGTGGAGTTTTTTTGCTTTGATTCCAGCACGATCAAGCCCTATGGTAAAAAGACAAGCCGTCGCTGTTTCACCAGAGGCTAATAACTCAGCGAATTCGGGCGCGGGTGGAATCACGCCTTCTTCTTCAAAATTCTCTATGCCTGGATACTTAGAGTTGTTGTTATCCATTGAGGAAACGACAGCTAAAACTCTATATCCAGCACGTAGATATTGATAAATTTCATGCACTGCTTGTGGAATTTCTTCTATTTTGGATAGTAGTGATCCGCTAAATTTTAAAACAGCGATTCTGTGCTTAGGTGCTATATTTTGCATATATATTCTCCAGTCCTTGAGATATTTTTCTAACGTAATAGATGCCTTTTGATAAGCAAAAATTATCAGCTAGATAAATATCCTTGAATGGAAAATAGGGGGTATAAACCGATATTGAAAAAAAACAAATTAAGATGTGTGTGATCGAATTGAAGAATTTTCATTGAAGTAACCTCACGCTTTAGCCAAATTTATAATGCGCCTGCAAGCTGTAGCTCAAATGGGCGCTCCCTTCACAACTTAGTCTACACTTCTCTATCGAAATGTAAAGGGGGGGCAAGCAGCACACAACGTGCCACATTATCTGCATCCATGTTTGGTGGCGCTTCGCGCAGTTGTTGGGTCGTATGACCCAACCTACATCTAATTGCTATTGTTGCGCGGAATTAAACGTAGGTTGGGTCATTGACCCAACAAGCGCACGCAGTGCCACATTTAAGAGCTCATTGTTAACGGCTGTTGTTGCGTGATGCAATGTATCCCGCCGCCGCCTGCAAAGACTTCAAGGGCGTCGATTTTGGTGGCGCTTCGCGCAGTTGTTGGGTCGTATGACCCAACCTACATCTAATTGCTATTGTTGCGCGGAATTAAACGTAGGTTGGGTCATTGACCCAACAAGCGCACGCAGTGCCACATTTAAGAGCTCATTGTTAACGGCTGTTGTTGCGTGATGCAATGTATCCCGCCGCCGCCTGCAAAGACTTCAAGGGCGTCGATTTTGGTGGCGCTTCGCGCAGTTGTTGGGTCGTATGACCCAACCTACATCTAATTGCTATTGTTGCGCGGAATTAAACGTAGGTTGGGTCATTGACCCAACAAGCGCACGCAGTGCCACATTTAAGAGCTCATTGTTAACGGCTGCTGTTGCGTGATGCAATGTATCCCGCCGCCACCTGCAAAGACATCGAGGGCGTCGATTTGGGTGATGGTGTAGTTTGGAAATAATTGAACAAAGAGTTCATAAGCTGCTTTATCATGAACCGCGTGTCCAAAAGCAGGCATAACAATGCCTTTATTGGCTAGGTAAAAATTAATATAGGAAAGAGTAAGGCGCTCACCGGCCATATACGTTGCTGGTGGCTGCTCAACAGTGTGAACTGTTAAAGTGCGTCCTTTTGCATCAGTTGTCGATTCTAATATCGATAAATTTTCCTGAAGCCTCTCATAATTAGGATCTGCTTTATCATGCGTGATTAACGCCAAAACGGTAGCTGGAGCAATAAAGCAGGCAATTTCATCAATGTGACCGTCTGTTTCATCACCCAAGAGGCCTTTATTTAACCAGATGATTTTTTCACAACATAAATAATCACGCAGATATTGCTCAATCTGCTCCTGTGTTAAATCAGGATTACGGTTTGGATTAAGCAAGCACTCACGGCTGGTTAAAAGGGTGCCCTCACCATCTACATGAAACGAGCCACCTTCCATGACCAGAGGTGCATGAAAGTAAGTGGCCTTAGTATCTTCAATAATAGCTTTGGCAATTTGATTATCTAAATCACATGGTTCGTAGTTACCACCCCAGGCGTTGTGGATCCAATCAACACCAGCTAAATTCCCCTGCGCATTGATTAAAAAAGTAGGGCCTGTGTCTCGCGTCCATGAATCATCAATAGGAAGAGGGTGTATACGAATTTTTTCGCCTAAAATGGCCCTTGCTTCATCCATATCTTCAGGATTTACCACAAACGTTACCGGTTCAAATTGTGCAATGGCATGCGCTACTTTTGCAAAGGCAAGCCGTGCTTTTTCCAAACCAATAGGTGCCCATGTTTCATAATGACAGGGCCATGCCATCCAACATCCAGCATGAGGGTGCCATTCGGCCGGCATGTAAAATCCAGCGTTTCTAGGAGTCATTGTCTTAACCTTTTATTTTATTGCTGTCGAGATAAGTTAGCTTTGAAAAAATACTCCGCAATTCATTTAAATAACCTTGTATTTGTTCATCAGGCAGCTCAGTTTGAATTAATTGCTTTTCATAAGATTGCAGTAATTTTTTAGTATCATAATGCGCAAGATTTAGCACATTAGTGATGGTATCACCGCTCACTAAATCATTGATTTCAAACCCACCATTGTCAGTTAATGTAACATCAAGCGAGTTGGTATCACCAAATAAATTATGCAAGTTTCCAAGGATTTCTTGATAGGCTCCTACTAAAAAGAACGCTATATCATAGGGTTTGTTAGGGTCAAATTTGGGTAATAACAACGTTGTAGTGATCCCAGATTCACTGGTATATTTTTTTAATGTGCCATCTGAGTCACAGGTTAAATCTTGTAATATCCCATGCATGCACCGTTCTTCAGTGAGTTGAGAAATAGGGGCGATAGGTACAACTTGGCCTATGGCCCAAGCGTCTGGAATCGATTGAAAAAACGAAAGGTTGCAAAATATTTTAGCAGCTAACCGTTCATTCAAGCAGTCAATCAATTCACTATCGCCGGGGTTATTTGAATCGAGGCGTTCTTGAATTTCCAAGCAGATGAGCGTGTATAACTGCTCAACTTTGGCTTTTTCAGTTAGGCTGATGACCCCATGTTTAAACATAGAGTGAGCCTCTGTCAATGCGTTCTCAGCATAATGGTAAATTTCTCTAGGCGAGTGGTTGGTCATTACTTGATAGGTATCCCAAATATCAAGTGTAACCCTTGATTCATCAGACTCAATGATGGGTAATCCCCGTGCTTGAGTTGTAACATCTATATCAGTGATGTTGGTCACTATAACGGCATGGTGGGCTGTTAATGCCCGACCCGATTCAGAGATGATGTTGGGCTCTGGCATTTCTGCTTCATTACACAAATCTCTCACAGTTAATAGAATATTGGTTGCATATTCCTTCACACTGTAATTCATGGAGCAATCTGAATTCGAACGCGTACCTTGGTAATCAATAGCAAGACCACCACCGACATCGATGGTATTAATAGGCGCTTTTAATTTATGCAGCTCAATATAATAACGCGTTACTTCGCGCATGCAGTTACGAATATCATGGATATTTGCGATTTGAGAGCCAAGATGACAATGCATCAATTGAAGGCATAGGGGTCAAGTCTATTAATAATAGAATTTATATTGTTGAAGAGGCCTTGAGGTTAGATGAGGCCTTATCTGAGAAAATAAATACCATTATAAATAGACTTGACCCCTAAGTTGACCCCTAAGTCGGCGAAATGATATCAATGATTGCCAAATTAGGTAGCTTTTTAGGTTGGAAATCTGATGGCGTACCCGGAGCTTGGGTAATGTGGATTGATATGCAAAGAATGAGAGATTTCACTTTAGCGTGGGAAACATTCCACTCTTTGCATTAGGGCGTATTTATGTATAAAGCTACGTCCTTTAGGGCGGGGAGGATGTCAACTTTCTAATCAGCCATAGCAGCTTCCTCGGCTGTTGTAATGCCAAACAATGCGGTGATAGTAGCTACAGACTTGTTTCCTGTAGGGTCTGCCTCCGTTTTTAAATTGCAAAAATTGTTTGCCCATTCTGATGACCTGATTCTCAATGGTGGGTTGTTACTATTCACCACACCAACTATACAATTGGCCACCTGATCGCAGCTTTGATATACTGATAAATTAGCTGATGGAGATGCGAAGCGGCTTTTTGCTGTTTCCAAATATCTTTTAAATATTGGGGCGTATTCGCCACTGTCTTGGTCCAGAGGTATTTTATTGGTTTGCATCACTTTGTTGGCAAACTCTGAAATAATCCCCCCTGGCTCGATGGCGGTGAATCTTATATTAAAATGAGGCTGAATATAACTCGCCATACTTTCAGTCAGGCCTTCGATTGCAAATTTTGATGCGCAATAGATTTCATTAAAAGGTTGTCCAATTAATCCCCCGACAGAGCTTATGTTAATAATTTGCCCTGATTTTGCCTTGCGCATAGCAGGCAACACTGCTTTTGTTGTCCGCACAACACCCATGAAATTAATATTCATGATCTGATTGATTTTTTCTTCAGAAGCCAGCTCAATCGGCTCCACAAAACCAATGCCAGCATTATTTACAAGGCAGTCAATGCGGCCCTGCTGCTTTAGAATAGTTGACACGGCTTGCGTGACGCTCTCGGATGATTCAACATCAATCTGAATCAAGTGAATATCTAGACTATTTTCTGCTAAAGCCTGCTTAAGGGCAGTTGCTTTATCAAGGTTTCGCATACTTGCATAAACAATATGTCCCTGTTCCGCAAGCTTCAGAGATAAGCTTAAACCTAAGCCTGATGAAGAGCCAGTTACAAGAATTACTTTTTTTTCCATGATATTTTCTCCCTTGTTTTCATTATTAAAACTTGTAACGTAACTACTCAGAATGAATATTTCAATTTCTAAATCAGATTTTTCTCTATCTTAGGTACAACTTTGTTTCACATGAGCTAAAGTCTAATGGGCTTAGAGAAGGATTTCATCGTAAAATGAGGTTCAATCAACCAATAACCTATGGCTTTTGGATGAATTGTAAACACGAACCAAGTATTGCGAATATATATTTTTTCATTGAGTCCATTCACTAACTGCAAAGCGTATGACTATACCCACTCCTATTTACATTGTAAACAGCCTGGTTCAAGCAGGTTCAAAAGGTCGCCATTTGCTATAATAAAAATAAATAAGGTACGGAAAAAAACTAGCAATTGAAATGGTTTAATGGAAATGACCAACCCAGTTAAGTTCATTATCTCTTAACTGGGTTGGTCATTTAAGAGCTCGATGCTAACGGCTGTTGTTGCGTGATGCAATGTATTCCGCCGCCACCGGCAAAGACATCAAGTGCGTCGATTTGGGTGATGGTGTAGTTTGGAAATAATTGAACAAAGAGTTCATAAGCTGCTTTATCATGAACCGCGTGTCCAAAAGCAGGCATAACAATGCCTTTATTGGCTAGGTAAAAATTAATATAGGAAAGAGTAAGGCGCTCACCGGCCATATACGTTGCTGGTGGCTGCTCAACAGTGTGAACTGTTAAAGTGCGTCCTTTTGCATCAGTTGTCGATTCTAATATCGATAAATTTTCCTGAAGCCTCTCATAATTAGGATCTGCTTTATCATGCGTGATTAACGCCAAAACGGTAGCTGGAGCAATAAAGCAGGCAATTTCATCAATGTGACCGTCTGTTTCATCACCCAAGAGGCCTTTATTTAACCAGATGATTTTTTCACAACATAAATAATCACGCAGATATTGCTCAATCTGCTCCTGTGTTAAATCAGGATTACGGTTTGGATTAAGCAAGCACTCACGGCTGGTTAAAAGGGTGCCCTCACCATCTACATGAAACGAGCCACCTTCCATGACCAGAGGTGCATGAAAGTAAGTGGCCTTAGTATCTTCAATAATAGCTTTGGCAATTTGATTATCTAAATCACATGGTTCGTAGTTACCACCCCAGGCGTTGTGGATCCAATCAACACCAGCTAAATTCCCCTGCGCATTGATTAAAAAAGTAGGGCCTGTGTCTCGCGTCCATGAATCATCAATAGGAAGAGGGTGTATACGAATTTTTTCGCCTAAAATGGCCCTTGCTTCATCCATATCTTCAGGATTTACCACAAACGTTACCGGTTCAAATTGTGCAATGGCATGCGCTACTTTTGCAAAGGCAAGCCGTGCTTTTTCCAAACCAATAGGTGCCCATGTTTCATAATGACAGGGCCATGCCATCCAACATCCAGCATGAGGGTGCCATTCGGCCGGCATGTAAAATCCAGCGTTTCTAGGAGTCATTGTCTTAACCTTTTATTTTATTGCTGTCGAGATAAGTTAGCTTTGAAAAAATACTCCGCAATTCATTTAAATAACCTTGTATTTGTTCATCAGGCAGCTCAGTTTGAATTAATTGCTTTTCATAAGATTGCAGTAATTTTTTAGTATCATAATGCGCAAGATTTAGCACATTAGTGATGGTATCACCGCTCACTAAATCATTGATTTCAAACCCACCATTGTCAGTTAATGTAACATCAAGCGAGTTGGTATCACCAAATAAATTATGCAAGTTTCCAAGGATTTCTTGATAGGCTCCTACTAAAAAGAACGCTATATCATAGGGTTTGTTAGGGTCAAATTTGGGTAATAACAACGTTGTAGTGATCCCAGATTCACTGGTATATTTTTTTAATGTGCCATCTGAGTCACAGGTTAAATCTTGTAATATCCCATGCATGCACCGTTCTTCAGTGAGTTGAGAAATAGGGGCGATAGGTACAACTTGGCCTATGGCCCAAGCGTCTGGAATCGATTGAAAAAACGAAAGGTTGCAAAATATTTTAGCAGCTAACCGTTCATTCAAGCAGTCAATCAATTCACTATCGCCGGGGTTATTTGAATCGAGGCGTTCTTGAATTTCCAAGCAGATGAGCGTGTATAACTGCTCAACTTTGGCTTTTTCAGTTAGGCTGATGACCCCATGTTTAAACATAGAGTGAGCCTCTGTCAATGCGTTCTCAGCATAATGGTAAATTTCTCTAGGCGAGTGGTTGGTCATTACTTGATAGGTATCCCAAATATCAAGTGTAACCCTTGATTCATCAGACTCAATGATGGGTAATCCCCGTGCTTGAGTTGTAACATCTATATCAGTGATGTTGGTCACTATAACGGCATGGTGGGCTGTTAATGCCCGACCCGATTCAGAGATGATGTTAGGCTCCGGCATTTCTGCTTCATTGCACAAATCTCTCACAGTTAAAAGAATATTGGTTGCATATTCCTTCACACTGTAATTCATGGAGCAATCTGAATTTGAACGCGTACCTTGGTAATCAATCGCAAGACCACCACCAACATCGATGGTATTAATAGGTGCTTTTAATTTATGCAGCTCAATATAATAACGCGTTACCTCGCGCATGCAGTTACGAATATCATGGATATTTGCGATTTGAGAGCCAAGATGGCAATGCATCAACTGAAGGCATTCCAGTGCATTATGCGCTTTAAGTTGCTGCACTAAATCGAGGACTTGCTCTGCATTTAAGCCAAATTTAGATTTGGCTCCGCCAGTGTTTTCCCATTTTCCTACACATTTTGTAACTAATCGGATACGTACGCCGATTCTTGGTTTAATATCTAGACGGGCTGATTCGCGTAAAATAACATCTAATTCTGAGCGTTTTTCGATGATGATAAATACTTCGTGGCCCATTTGCTGTGCAATCAAGGCCGCGCGGATGTAACCTGCATCCTTATAACCATTGCAAATGATAGTTGCGGGGCCATGCTGGCCTAATAAGCCAATGACTGCCATTAACTCAGGTTTACTTCCTGCTTCTAAACCAATTTTATGTTTCGGTGCTTTCAAAAGTTCACGCACCACACAATATTCCTGGTTTACTTTAATCGGATATACTAATTTGTAGTCACCGCTATAGTTGGTTTCTGTTATAGCGCTAGAAAAACCTTCATATAATCGCAAGATGCGGTCATGTAAAACGTTAGTGAAACGAATAAGGAGGGGTAGTTGGAGTCCAGCTCTACTGGCAGCTAGGACGATGGTTTGTAGTTCCACCCCTTTTTTTTCGCCATCCATGCTGATTTCAATGTTGCCTGCGGGATTTACGTGAAAGTATCCTTCACCCCAGTGGTTGATGTTGTATAAGTTATCTTTGTGCAGGGTATGACTTCTCATGGAGGGCTCTCACAACTTTTTACCAAATCAAGGTAGGTTTCAGGTTGTCTTTGTGAGGCAAAAGGAAATAATCGCCCCCATAATTCACGTTGATTAAAATCAAGCGTTGCTACTAAAACGGCCGGTTCATTCCGAGGGGCTTCTGCTAAAATTTCACCCAAAGGGTTGCTAATAAAGCTACTTCCAAAAAACTCTAAATCATCTTCACAGCCTATGCGATTAACAGCAACGACAAATGTATTGGCCATGATTCCTTGGGCAACCATTACTTTTTGCCACATGGGTTTACTGTCAAACCCAGGCGCGGTTGGTTCTCCGCCAATTGCGGTAGGGTATACGATAATCTCAGCACCTTTTAACCCATAGATACGCGATAGCTCTGGAAACCATTGGTCATAACAAGTAGGGAGGGCCATGTGATGACCTGCTATTTTATGAACCGGGTAATTAGAATCGCCTGCTTTAAAATAATAATTTTCATGATACTTTTCACCACTGGGAATGTGCTGTTTACGAGTGATTGCGATCAATTTACCGGTATTATCAAAAGCTACGGCGGTGTTATAACCTTCTTTTTCAAATAAAGATGCGGTGATATAAATGTTGTTTTGTGATGCTTGTTGGCTCACAAATTTTGCGGTAGGGCCTGTATGGATGTCTTCCATATATGGTCGACCATCTACATCAGAACGTGTACAGAAATATGGAGATAAGGTAAGCTCTTGCAGGCAAACCAGTTCGGCGCCCTGCATCGCGGCGTTTTTAATCCCTTCGCTTAATCGCTGTTGATGGAGGTGTGGGTCTGAATGCCATTGTTCTTGTACCAATCCTATTGTTAACATGTCTGAGCCCTTTATTTCAGCGACACAAAAAACAGTATTTTAACGCTACTATGAAGGATTGACCAAGGATTAATCTTATAATAAAAGAAACATTTTAGATCATTATGAATACATAGATCTATTTATGCGGGGGTATTTATGACAATCTGGTTTAGGCAATTTACAGTCGAAGATTTAAACAAGCGTGGTGAAAATACACTCGCTGATTTTTTAGGTATTAAATTTACTACAGTAGGTGAGGACTCATTAATAGCAACTATGCCTGCTAATGCGCGAACAAAGCAGCCAATTGGTATCGTGCATGGAGGCGCCAATGTTGTATTAGCAGAAACGATTGCTAGTACTGGTGCAAATGCAGTGATTGATTTGGAAAAATATTACTGTGTCGGTTTGGAAATTAATGCAAACCATATTAGGCCTGTGAGAGAGGGGCTTATAACGGGGATTGCGCGCCCGATTCATTTAGGCCGCACAACGCAAATTTGGCATATTGATTTATACAACGAAGCAGGGAAGCAAACTTGTGTCTCAAGAATGACTGCCTCTGTAGTGACTCGATAGGCTACATTTTTTGAAACATTCCCGACTTCCCGGGATCTCCCCTTAATATTTCCTTAATGAAATTTGGTTATAATTTACACAGTTTGATGGGTTTACTAACTGAATTTTATAAGGAAAATAGTATGTTAAATAGATGCATAATTGCAATGATTGCTGTAATTGGTTTGGTTTTAATGAGCTCATATGCCTACGCTGGTAAGGTTATTAAACTTAGCTCTAAAGAATCTAAGTCATTAACTAACCACACTCTCTGGACACTGAATGCCACTTGCAATATTCAAGGCAAGCAAGGTAAAAACAAAATTTTAGTGAGTGTTATAGAGAACAACTGCAAAGTTAACGGTAAAAAAATTTCTAAAGGTCAGGCGACATCTGTTACTGTAAAAAATAACGAGAGTATTTCTGTAAGCGCAGAACCTGGTACAACAGTTAATTTGATTAATATGGGTACGGATTCAGTTGAAGCTGTGTGTGCGTAATCCATTCCCCTGCGGCCGCTTTGCCTCAGCCAGTCTACAATCTACATGATAACGATCATAACCCGGATATCCGCTTTGCGGACCTCCGGGGTTTTTTAACACATTAACTGGGCGTGTTTACAATGTGTTCCTTTTCGCGAGCAACAGCACCATACTTGATTTGTTGGTTTTTTAAGAGAACAAGTCAATATGATTGCCCTAGCTGCAAAGGTAGAGCAGAATATTCTAATTGAAATACTTTATGAAGAGCTCGCATGATCACAGCCTATTTAAGTCAAGACAAGCTGATACCTGAAGTCATTACACATAAAAATCAAGCAATACTTCACGACGCTATTTGGGTTGATCTTGTGCATCCCTCCAAAAAAGAGGAAATGCTAATTGAGAAGCTCCTTGACGTAGATATTCGTACACGTGAAGAAATGCAGGGAATTGAGCCTTCTAGCCGTCTTTATAAAGAAAACAATACCGTGTTTTTGACAGCGAACATGATTGCTAAATCAGATTCGTCTGAGCCGAAAAGCGATGCTATCACCTTAATTTTGAAAGACGATAAGCTGATCACGGTTCGATACATTGAGCCTCAAGCGTTTTCCTTGTTTATTTCACAAATACCCAAGTTATCCCTTGAATGCCATCACGCAACCTATTTGATAATTGCACTGCTAGAGGCAACCATTGACCGTTTAGCTGATATATCTGAGCGTGTTGGGCGTAGCTTGGATGATTATTCGCAGACAATTTTTCGTACCCAAGCATCTGATAAAATTAAATTAGATTATAAGCGACTTTTGCAGGAGCTAGGCTCCAATGGAGATTTGAATGCAAAAGCATGGGAGAGTCTGGTTAGTTTTAACCGGCTGAATAGTTTTTTTGCCCAAGTGGTTGCGTCAAAATTTGATGAGGATATGCAGTCAAAATTAGCAACCTTGTCTAAGGATATTGCCGCACTTAGAGACCAAGTTAAATTCCTTACTTCTAAAGTAAATTTTTTATTGGATGCCACCTTGGGCATGGTTAACATCGAACAAAACAATATTATTAAAATTTTCTCGATCGCTGCTGTTATTTTTCTACCCCCAACACTGATTGCTAGTATTTATGGGATGAATTTTCATCTTATTCCAGAGTTGGATTGGAGGTTTGGATATCCTCTTTCGGTTTGCTTAATGTTGTTATCAGGGTGGTTACCGTATAAATTTTTTAAAATAAAAAAATGGTTGTAGGAGTCAAAGGAGATGTCAGTTTGTCCGTGCGGCTCTCAACGCAAATATAATAGCTGTTGCGGTGTATATCTGGATGGAAAAAAAATTCCAGCCTCACCTGAGGCGTTGATGCGCTCCCGTTATGCTGCTTATAGTTTAGCCAACATTGAATATATTAAAAAAACCATGCGTGGCAAGCCTCTTATAGGCTTTGATGAAGCGGAGGCTATACGTTGGGCAAAGAGCGCTGTGTGGCTTGGTTTGCGTATTGTTCAGACTTCTTTAAAGCAGGATGATATTGGCTATGTAGAATTTATTGCTCAGTTTATGGAGGGTGATAAAATAAAGTCCATTCATGAAACTAGCGAGTTTCATCGTGAAGATGAAGCGTGGTTTTATGTCGATGGGGTTCAGCAGCCAACCACCAATGTAACCGTGTCACGTAACATGCCTTGCCCTTGTGGTAGTCAGAAAAAATTTAAAAATTGTCATATAAAGATGTGATAAGCACCCGAGGCGCGACCGTAAGGGAGCGGAGCAGTTGGCAGTGCATTAGTGCTAATCCAACTGCTCCGC
>CAZYME010000002.1:0-148248 GCA_964648115.1 uncultured Legionella sp. | reverse complement strand
TAACCGATGTTACTGGTATACCGCATAACGGTTGTAAAGCACCTAAAAAACGTCGCGTATAAAGATTCAGGAGTGAGTAATGGCTAGATACCTTGGTCCAAAATGTAAATTGTCCCGCAGAGAAGGCACCGATCTGTTATTAAAGAGCGGAGTGCGTGATCATAAGTCTAAATGCAAATCAGAAAAACAACCTGGTCAGCATGGAGATAAACGCCCACGTTTAAGTGATTACGGTGTGCAATTGCGTGAGAAGCAAAAAATTAGACGTTTTTATGGTGTCTTGGAAAAGCAATTCCGTAACTATTATAAAATGGCTGCAAGACAAAAAGGTTCTACAGGCGAGAACTTGATGGGTCTATTAGAGCGTCGTCTTGATAACGTTGTTTACCGTATGGGTTTTGCAAGTACTCGTTCAGAGGCGCGTCAGTTAGTTGCACACAAAGCTATATTGGTTAATGATAAGGTTGTTAATATTGCTTCGTTTTTGGTTAAGTCAGGTGATGTTGTTTCAATTCGCCAAAAAGCTAAAAGCCAAGGAAGAATAATCGCAGCAGTTGCATTATCTGAGCAACGTGCAGCATGTGATTGGTTAACTGTAGATATGGGAACATTCAAGGGTACGTTTACTACGTTACCTACGCTGAGTGACTTATCTGCTGATTTTAACGTTAACTTGGTGGTAGAACTTTACTCTAAGTAAAATCGGAGACATAGTCGAATGTACATTGATATTAATGAAATGTTAACACCGAAGGTTCTGAAGGTTCAGTCTGATACACCTAATCACTCGCGTATCGTACTGGAACCATTGGAGCGTGGATTTGGTCACACACTAGGTAATGCTTTGAGACGTATACTAATGTCTTCTATGCCTGGCAGTGTGATAACTGAAGCTACTATAGATGGCGTTCTACATGAGTACAGTACAATTGAAGGCGTTCAAGAGGACGTAGTAAATATTCTACTCAACTTGAAAGACGTTGCAATCAGAATGACTGTTGGAACTGAAGCTACGCTAACATTAAGTAAACAAGGACCATGCCAAGTAACTGCAGGCGACATTGAGACTACTCACGGAGTTGAAATTCTCAACCCTGATCTAGTGATTGCTAACTTGAATGAAAATGGCAAGTTAAATATGACATTGAAAGTTGAAAAAGGAATTGGCTTCCATTCAACAGATACCTTTGTTCGCATGCTTGATGAAGATGTACAACAGAAATCTGTAGGCGTCCTCAAAATTGACAATACATTTTCACCAGTTAAGAAAGTTGCTTATTTTGTTGATAATGCACGCGTAGAAAACCGTACAGATTTGGATAAATTAACCATTGAACTACAAACAAATGGTACGCTTGATCCTGAAGAAGCCATTCGTATTTCTGCAAGTATATTGCAACGTCAATTGCATTCTTTCGTGGATATGAAGTTTGAAGAGTCACGAGCGGACAGTAAAGAGCGTAACGACTTTGATCCGGTTTTACTACGCCCTGTTGATGATTTAGAATTAACAGTTCGCTCTGCAAATTGTTTGAAAGCTGAGAACATATATTTTATTGGTGATTTAGTTCAAAAATCTGAAAATGAATTATTAAAAACACCTAATCTTGGCAAGAAATCTTTGACCGAAATTAAAGATGTTTTAGCTTCAAGGGCATTGTCTTTAGGTATGAAGCTTGAGAATTGGCCGCCAGAAAATTTAGGCGAGTAATATATAATACAGCTTGTTTGAGAATGATAGATTAGTTGCAAGCTATTAGGAGTGTTAGTCATGCGTCACCGTAATATTGGCCGAAAATTTAGCCGAACAAGCAGTCACCGACAAGCTATGTTTTCGAACATGTGTACTTCGTTGATTGAACATGAAGTCATTAAAACGACACTAGCAAAAGCAAAAGAATTACGCCGTTATATAGAACCCTTAATTACGGTAAGTAAAACTGATTCTGTTGCATCTCGTCGTAACGTATTTGATACATTACGTTCCAAAAGCGCAGTGGGTAAGTTATTTACTACATTGGGACCACGTTATGTCGAACGCCCAGGTGGCTATGTTCGAGTTTTAAAATGTGGTTTCCGTGTTGGTGACAATGCCCCGATGGCGATCATAGAACTAGTCGATAGACCAAAAGCTGCAGAAGATACTGCTGAATAAGTAGTTTCGGGAAATAGTATTTAAAGCCAGGTAATCCCTGGCTTTTTTTTATAAACGTTTCCATTATATATTATAAATTCTGTGTGCCACCCACAAAGCTTAAGGGTTTACACCAAATTTGCGCTAACATTAACACTCATCTTCGTACTTAGAATACCCAAAACCACGCCATATATAGGAACAAAAGCAGCCAACCCAATCAGGATTTTAAAGCTTAAATCAACAGTAGCAATTTCCACCCAGTGTTGGCTTAAAAACACATTACTACTATGGTAAAACGCAATATAAAAAAATATGGAAGTATCTACTATATTGCCTACCACTGAAGAAATCATTGGGGCTACCCACCAAGAGCGGATGTTTCGATAACGTTGAAATATCAGAATATCTAGTAGTTGACCTATGAGGTAAGCTGAAAAACTAGCTATGGCAACTCGAAGCGGCATCATATGGATTGTTAAAAGATGGCCGTCTGTATTGTGAATCGCCTCAAGAAAACTTGCAATACAGTAGGAAATTACCAGTGCTGGTACCATACTTCGAAATATAACTTTACGAGCTGCAAGTGGGGAAAGTAACCGTGTTGTGAGGTCAGTTAAAATAAAGATGGCTGGATAGGTGAACGCGCCCCAAGTTGTATGAAAACCCAGTAAGTCAAAAGGATATCGAACCAATATGTTACTGATGGTTAATAGGAATACATGGCATACTGATAGCCAGTTGATTGTGAATTTCTGCATAAATATTTCTATATTTTTTGCTCCGCTCCTCCTCAGCAAAAGCCGATCGTATAAAGAGCGCATTTATTTAACTACCCACTTTGACGTATTGACGATTTTATTTGCAACAACGCCGGTTTGTGCGCGGGATGAGCTGGTATTATACCATTTTTAGCAGGATCAAACTTCCTCTTTGATTCTGTCGTTTTGTATGTCTTTGATTGAGTTACACTCCAACATTATAATATCCTGCAATGCCTCAACTTTATGGGTGACATTGGGGGAAATTTCAATGACACAAGGGGCCTCTATTTCCTTGCAGTATTTTGCCTCAGTGCCAATTTTTCTATAGGAAAATAAGATTTTGCCGGAGAGTAGAACGAAGATTTTAGGTTTTGTTGCGGGACTAGCGCCCTGATGGTAGGTGTTGCCAGAACAAGTACCTGCATTTCTGCTCATGAATACAAAGTCGTTTTGTTTTCTCGACAAGGAAAACTCAGCTGTTAAACCACGTGAATCTGCTCCAATATGATTAGCTTGTCTAATCTGTATTAACTCTTCCATCAATTTACTCGTATTACCTATATTTTATTCTTTTGCTTATCTGAAACTCACATTAAATTACAAGTTTGGTTAAATTTATTTACAAATTCATTTAACGTATTTTGCTTAAAGTGAGTTTTGCCCGATTTGGCATATGCGGCAAGTAATTTATTAAAACATGCTTGCTGCTTACCTTGGTTTGGCATTTCTTCGGCATTTTTAAGATTGCCCAGAACAATATGTTGGAGTTGAGGCTTTGAATCAACACCTATTGCATAGACTGCTTTAGCCACACAGCAGACCGCACATGCAGCTAAATCATCATAAGCTTTAAGAGATGGGTTATGGTTTTTTGCAAGCTCCATAAAATCATAAGCCGTGAGGTTAACGCTATAGGTTAATTGGTGCTTTGTTTCAGAGACATTTTGTAACCCACCGTTACAACGATCCCCGCCTGTTATAGCTTGAGTCTCTAACGTATTAGCATTTTTTCTTTCAATGAGCTGGATAGCAGTAAACTCACCGCTACCTCCACCACTATTAACCGTATATAACCAAAAGTGATGATTTCCAGCATTAAAAATTTTGTAATAGCTGTAGCCCTCTGTAGCGCCATTAAGGGAAGGATCTTGCCAAACATAACCTATAAACCCTTTTTTACTGAGCATGGTATTTTGGCCCTTAATAACATATTTATATTTTGAGCGCCCGCAGTTATTAAGGTTAATAGTCTTAGAATTTCCTTCCATATTAAAAAAACACAGCGCATCGATAGGCTTATTATTCAGCATTAAATCTTTAGGCACGGATGCATATGATATTGCAACAAATAGATAGGAAAACAAAACCTTGCACAGTGCTTTGAGCATTTTTACTTACTCCAGTTAGATAAATGGGTAAACGAAACTCATACCTCATATTAAATACAAATTTAAGCAATATGTCTTGCTACAGGGAGCAATCACGGCTGTCCCATCTAAAAATTTTTTCCTAAAATAAAACTTAATGTTTTGTTTCCCTATACTTCCTTTTTACGTAAGGCTTCAATCCCCACATTTTTTATATGGTTTTTTGCGTTATTTAGCATGTTTAGCATAATGTGACGTACTAAGGCCTTATTTTCCCCAGCGTTATCTTTTCTAATGCGAGATTGATCTTCATTGTCATCCCCGCGAAGGCGGGAATCCAACCTTGAATTGGCTCGGTGCCAACGTAGAAATGGATCCCCGCATTTGCGGGGATGACAGATATTGGCATAGCTAATCGCTGTGGCTTTGCTCTGTACGATTGGATAAAGGAAATAATTACTCAACAACGCCTGAAAGAGACGAGGTTTGAAATTAAAACGGAATATCGTCGTCCAGCTCTTCAAAGGCTTGTACAGCAGCTTGCGAGGAGGCGTCTGGTTTATTTGAGGAGCCTTGTTGGGCTGACATTGCAGCAGGAGGGGCTTCGCTGAAGGAGGAGGATTGACCGCCTTTGCTATCTAGCATTTGAATATCAGATGCTACAATTTCTGTTGTGTAGCGATCTTGGCCTTGTTGATCTTGCCATTTACGTGTGCGTAAACTGCCTTCCACGTAGAGCTTTGTGCCTTTACGAACGTATTCTCCAGCAATTTCGCCTAGTTTATTGAAGCATACTACACGATGCCATTCGGTGCGTTCTTGTTTATCACCAGTTTGTTTATCTTTCCACGTTTCGCTGGTTGCAAGCGATAGGGTGGTAACTGCGTTACCGTTAGGCATGTAACGAACATCTGGGTCTCCACCTATATTACCTATTAATATAACTTTGTTGATCCCGCGGGCCATATGTATCTCCATTATGCGATAGTTAGAAGTCGGTAAGATTATACTCAATATTTGTTGGTTGGTATATTGGCGCAAAAGTGTGTACGGAAATCCGCCACATGTTTTTATTTGATGAGCAGGTTGGCACTGCCATTTTGATAAAGAGCTTTATCTATGCGTAGATAAATTGTGTTTTCTTTCTCTGATATGGCAACTTCATGAACGCCGGGTAGGGCGGATAATTGGCTAGAGAGGGTAATAGCATTATGGGCTGTGCTGTCATAATGAAGAATAATAGTTAATTGATAAGCTTGGGGTTGTATGTAAAAAGTGATAACGGACCAGACTAGGCCTATAACGCTATTAACAATAAAAATGCCTTGGCTTCCCCAAAATTGATAGATAACACCGGCAATGGCGCCCCCGGCAAAAATGCCTAGAAACTGGCTGCTAGAATAAATACCCATCGCAGTTCCTTTGCTAGCAGCGCTGGCTTGCCTTGATATCATGGACGGCAGACTTGCCTCTAAAATATTAAATCCCACGAAGTAAATAAACATCAAACTGCAAATTGCCAACCAATGTTGGTATGTAAATATGAGCATAAACTGACAGAGACTGGTAACGAGAACGGATATGAAGAAAACTGCTTTAATCTGGTGTTTTTTTTCTGCGAATGTGAGAAAAGGAATCATTGCAAAAAATGAAAACACCATTAATGGCAAATAAAAATGCCATTGTTGTGATAGTGATCCTAGTTTAATTTGTTGTTGAAGTAGGATTGGAACGGTAAAAAATGTGGCGGTAAGGATAAAATGCTGACAAAAAATGCCCACGTTAAGGCGCTGCAGGTGGCGGTTACTAATCACTTGCTTAAATAATTTTGGGTCAGCTTCGCTATCTAGGTGAAAGGGTTCTTTTTTGGGGGTAGGGATTACCGCATGGAGCAAGAGCAAACCTACTATTGCTAATCCCGCAGTGAGATAAAAAATTCCTGCCAGGCCAAAACGGTGGGTGAGAGCTGGGCTAATAACCATAGCTAAACTGAATGACAAACCGATGGTGACGCCTATCACTGCCATCGCTTTGGTGCGTTGCTCGTCGGGGGTGAGATCAGCAAGTAAGGCAATTAAAACACTGCCTATTGCCCCCATTCCTTGAATGGTCCGCGCGATAATCATCCCGTATATCGAGGTAGTAAAAGCGCCTAAAAGGCTGCCACAAGCGAAGAGGATAAGGCCTGCCGTAAGGATAGGTTTCCTTCCAAACCGATCGGATAACATACCAAATGGGATTTGTAGCAGCCCTTGGCTTAGGCCATAACTACCTAAGGCTATGCCAATCAATGCGGGAGTCGCCGCAGTTAAATGATTCGCATAAACGGTAAATACGGGGATCAACATGAACAAACCTAGCATGCGGAATGAAAATAACGCTGCTATGGGGAAAACGCTGTTTAACCAGGATTGCTTCATTGACCTATAAGTGTCCTATAAAATGTTGTGCAGATGGTACAAAGATAGTGAGTTTGAAACAAGTAGGTAGTGTAAAAAACAGTTGCCAATCTTGAAAACCCGGCTGGCCCGAAGTGACAACCTGGAATTGCTGATCAGGGATGACCCTAATTGACAGTCTAAATGAATCGCGGTAGTTTGATGCATTTTAATCCAGAGGTTGTTTTGATGAGTTCAGTATTGGCGAATAAAGTTGCGTTAATTACGGGTGGTGCGCGTGGCATAGGTCGTGCTACGGCATTGAAATTGGCAGCAGCCGGTTGTGATGTGGCGATTGTTTATTACAACAGTTCGGATGAAGCAGCATTACTTGTTAAAGAAATTGAGAGCTTGCAGCGGCGTGCTATTGCTATTCAAGCCAATGTTGCTGATCAGCAATCGGTTAAAGATATGTTTGTTCAATTTCGTGAGCATTTCTCACGCCTTGATTTTTTAATTAGTAATGCTGCAAGTGGTGTATTAAAACCGGCTATGAAGATGTCTACTAAGCATTGGCGTTGGTGCATGGAGACGAATGCTTTAGCGCTGAATCATTTGGTTTGGGAAGGTAAAGAGATGATGGCGGTAGGTAGCCGAGTGCTTGCGCTATCGAGTTTAGGTGCACATAGGGCAATTCCAAACTATGCTTTCATAGGTGCCTCCAAAGCGGCTCTTGAGGCGTTGGTTCGTTCGTTAAGTCTTGAATTGGCAGAAGCAGGTATTTCTGTGAATACCATTTCAGCCGGTGTTGTAGACACGGATGCATTAAAGCATTTTCCAAACCGCGAGCAATTGCTTGATGAATACCAAGCCCACTCATTGGCGGGGCGTCCTTTAACGCCACAAGATGTGGCAAATGCTGTTTATTTATTATGCTTGCCAGAAGCTGAGATGATCAAAGGGCAAACCATATTTGTTGATGCAGGCTATAACGTGGTTGGTTGAAAATTTATGAGCTACACTTAAATATTATACACACGGAGGGGTATAGCAATGGAAACTAAATCACACGCACATAAACATAACGGAACTAAACGCTCTCATGTATCACATGCTGCTAGTGAATTGTTAAATGAAGGGAAAAAATTAGCACATGAATTATATGAAGAGGGTCTGGATAAAGTGAGTGACGCGCAGCTAGAGGCGCAAGAATATTCTGATAAGCTTTTGAGAAAGGTTAAAGAAAATCCACTCAGCTCTATATTGATTGCCGGGGGAATTGGATTTTTGTTATCTATGCTTCTTAAAAAATAATGAAAATACTCGACCATATAGAGGGCCTTGTTTCTGGTAAAATGGCCATTTTTAAAATGGCCATTAAGATCATACAGTTGGAAGCAAGGCTCGCTGGGCTGAGCGTTTTTCCGTTGCTCTTAAATCTATGCATGTTGCTAATCGTTTTGATGACGGGATGGTTAGTTACGATGGTAGTGATAGGCTATGGAGTCACATTAGTTTATCCGAGTTTCTTAGTAGCCATTCTTTCAGTATTGGTCCTAAATGTGGTTTTGCTTGGTATTTTGCTCCTTTACTTGTCTTATAATCTGAAAAAAATGAGTTTTGAGAAGACAAGGGAATTTTTCTCACATAGAACGAGTGACGAACATGACAAGCTCGAGAAAACAAATCATAACAAAACTGGCCTTGATAGAAAAAAAAATGAAGTCTCAGCAAATTAGAACCATAGGCCATAAAAAATATCTTCTCAACATTATCTATGATAATAGAGTGGTGTTCCTTGCCGCTTTATTGCCCGGATTTATTTGGGGATGGAAGCAGGCTAGAGTGAAAGGCGCGGTAGGTCAGATAGGGAAAAAGCTGATCCGATATGGTTTGTTGACCGTTTTTGCGGGTTTTAAAAAGCACCTAATTAAAAGGTAGTATGGCACTTCGTGCGTTGGTTCTCGCATTCCGCTTAGCTCCATACGGGCTAAGATAGGGTATTTTTAATGAATAAGCTCATTTTTTCAGCAGACATGGGCTTGCTAAGATAAAATCCTTGGCCTTGCACGCATTTATTCTTGACCAGAAACTGCAATTGATCCTGATTCTCTATCCCTTCTGCAATCAAATTTAATTTTAAAATTTTACCTAATGAAATAATGGCTTTTAAAATTAAAGCATCTCCTGGATTTTTATCACTATCCATCACAAAAGATTTGTCGATTTTTAATGTCGAAATAGGAAGGTTTTTTAGGTGCAATAAAGATGAGTAACCTGTGCCAAAATCGTCTAGAGAAATACCAATGTTCATATCGGATATTTCCTTGATGATTTTCTCAGCCATAACTGAGGATTTCATCACAATAGACTCTGTCAACTCTAACTCTAGTATTTTTGCAGGGATATTATTCTTTTTGATGGTTTTTTTCAGTGATTTTACAAAATCTCTGCTAAGAAATTGATGTGATGAAATATTGACGGATAATTTAAAGTCTTTATAGCCATTATGATACCAGTTCGACGCCTGCTCACAAACGGAATTTAGTGCCCACTCGCCTAGGCCGGTTATTAGTCCAATTTCTTCGGCAATCGGAATAAATTTATCAGGCAATACTGAGCCAAGATTTTTGTTTTTCCAACGCATTAATGCTTCCATTCCAACAAATTTTAATGGGTTTAATTGGAAGATAGGTTGATAATCCATGTGTATTTCGTTATTGCTCAGAGCCGATCGTAGAGAAGTTTCCAAATAAAATTGTTTTTTATCTTTTCTTTGAAGTTCTTTTGTATAGTGTTGATAGTTATTCCTGCCCGATTCTTTTGCGTAATACATCGCTATTTCTGCGCATTGAATAAGTGTTTCAGACGTTGTTCCAGACATTGGATAGCAGGCAATCCCTGTGCTACAACTGATTTGAATATCATGGTTTGATAAATGATATGGTTTTGAAAGAATGTCGGATAATTTTTTGGAAAAATCCTCTGCATCACCAGGGTCGTATATTTGATTTATGATTACCGCAAACTCGTCGCCTTCCAACCGGGCAATAAAATCATGGTCTTGCAAAGAAATTTTAAGCCTATTGGCCACGGCTTTTAGTAGCATATCGCCTACATGATGGCCTAAATAATCATTTATTGACTTAAAATTATCTAAATCTATTAATAGTAGTGCAAATTTGATGTTATGGTGTTTGGCATATTCAATTTTATTTCTGATAACAGTATCAAATTGCAGGCGATTCTCAATGCCTGTCAATATATCCGTTGAAGATAAATTATTGAGTTTGCAAGTGGCCTCGTAGAGTTTTTTTTGCGAGTCGACAATGCGTTGCATCACAATTATTTTTGCCGCCAGAGTAGTGTCACTAAAAGGTTTTGTTAAATAATCATCCCCGCCTGCCTCTATTCCTTGTGAAATGCTATTGTCGTCTCCGGAGCTAATCAAAAAAACAATCGGAATCCACTCTTCTTTGTGTATTTCCCGTAGTTTTCTAGCACAATCAAATCCATTCATATGTTGCATGACAACGGTTAGGATAACAAAATCAGGCTTTTCCTGCATAAACAATTCAATCGCTGTTTGGTAACTTGAGGCGCTCATTACTATATGCCCTAATTTTTTTAGGGTAGCAGAAAGGACTGCGAGACCTGATTCCGAGTCGTCGGCAACCAGAATTTTCATGTGTAATCCTAGAATCTTTTAAGGCTTCTATTGTTCAGTATAGGTCAAAATTTTTATGACTTACATAAAAACTTCAATTACAGTCATCTTGATATTTGTTGATGAATGCTTATAAAAATTTGTGGTATAATCTGGCTTTTTGTACGTGGTGAGTTTGAGGGTGTAAGATGAATATAGAAACCGTTTATCCTAAGGTTAGGGAAATCATAGCGGATGTATTGGTGATTGATGAAGACGAAGTGTCCTTACATAGTCGCTTAATCGCTGATTTGGGTGCTGAGTCCATTGATTTTCTTGATTTGGTATTTCAGTTGGAAAAGGAATTTGATATCAAAATTCCACGTGGTCAGCTTGAAAAAAATGCGCGCGGGCATTTGGCTGAGGACGAATTTGAAAAAGGTGGAGTACTTACAACTGAGGGAATGACAGCGTTAAAAAATTACCTCAACGAAGTACCTACTGAGCATTTCAAAGACAATATGAAGGTTAATGAAATCCCCATGTTATTTACGGTAGAAACATTCTGTAAATTGATTGTTGCTGCTGTTAATGAAAAAGTTTCGTCTGAAACTGTGGTGTGATGCGGTTCTTATTCGTTGACAGAATACTGCAATTATCCCCTGCTAAATTTGTACGGGGAATAAAGCATATTACCCGCGATGATCCTTATCTTTGTTATGATGAGGAAGATAGATTATGCTTTATTCCCTCCCTGATTGGAGAAGCGTTGGGCCAACTAGCAGCATGGAACATAATGGCCCACAACGAGTTTACGCAGCGCCCCGTTGCTGGATTAACTGCTTGTGCGCGTCTTTTTCGTCCCGCTTATGTCGGTGAGACGCTTCTGTTGGAGTCATTCATCGATCATCTAGATGAATCAGCCGTACAGTACCACAGCGTTGCCCGTATTGCAGATGAGGTTGTATTTACAATTGATGGTGCGTTAGGCCCTATGTTGCCTATGCAGGATTTTATTGACCCCGTAGAGGCTCGTAAGCAATTTTCTGAAATTGACCGGCCCGGCGATTGGCCTTGTGTTGCACCACCTTCGGGTGAATTATTAGCTGAGGCTACTCCTCGTAGAGTGGCACCGATGCTGTTTGATCGTATTCTTGCTAGTGAGCCCGGTGTTAGCCTTTGTGCGGAAAAACGGATAACGCGCGCAGCGCCCTATTTTCCCGATCATTTCCCGAATAAACCTGTATTACCTCTGACCGTATTGTTGGAGTGCAAGATGAATTTGGCGCGAGAATTTATAGCGCGAGCAGGGTTTACAAAGTCTTACAAAGTTCATGAAGTGCGTAAAATTAAAATGAAAGAGTTTGTTTATCCGGGCGATGTTGTTGTTTGCTATCTTGCCGTTAAAAAGCACGATGAGGATATGTTGGTTCTAACCTATCGTAGTGAAGTGGATGGTAAACGTGTTTGTGTGTTGGAAATGGTGCTGGTATGAAAAAAAGACGAGTTGCGATTACAGGCTTAGGGATCGTGTGCCCATTGGGCAATGATGTTCAATCTACCTGGCAAAATTTATTAGCGGGTCAATCTGGTATAGGTAATATCAAGCAGTTTGATGCTAACGCTTTCCCTACGCGTATCGCTGCAGAGGTCAAAGGCTTTACCCCGATGAAAACAGGTGTAAAGAAACATCACCGTTATATGATGCCTTTTACTAGCTATGCATTAAATGCGGCAGTGCAAGCGTTTGATGATGCGGGCATCGCGCCTACTATGGAGTCCGCTTCTCGTTGGGGAGTTGTTGCTGGTAGCGGTATGATGACGGCCGATTTCGAATATCTACAACGCTTTCAACAAATGAGCGCAAAAGATGGTACAGCAGATTGGAACACCCTGAATGATAACGCACGTGATTTTTATCAACTAAATGATTTTGGTAAAACCACGTCTAACTGTGGTTTGTCGTTGCTAATCCAACAATTTGGTATTAAAGGCTATGCTAGTTCAGTTCATACAGCTTGTGCATCCGGTGGGCAGGCTCTTGGTATGGCAATGCAAGTGATTCGTCGTGGGGATGCTGATTATATGTTAGCTGGTGGGTTTGATTCGATGATTAATCCATTAGGGGTATCTAGTTTTTGCCTATTAGGAGCATTATCCACCTACAATGACACTCCACAAACTGCAAGTCGCCCTTTTGATGGCACGCGTAATGGTTTTGTGCTGGGTGAAGGAGCGGCTTTTTTAATCCTTGAGGAGTGGGAAAAGGCAAAAGCACGTGGCGCACGTATTTATGCTGAATTAGCAGGAGAAGGGAATACCCTAAGCTCATACCGTATAACCGATTCACACCCAAATGGAGATGGAGCAATTCAAGCCATTGAACAGGCCTTACAAGATGCTGGTGTGAAAGCGTCCGATGTGGATTATATCAATGCTCATGGCACATCCACTAAGATGAATGATTTGAGCGAAACAAATGCTATTAAATCAGTATTCAAAGAGCAGGCAAGTCAATTGCCAGTGAGCTCTACCAAGGGCCAAACCGGCCATTTGATTGCTGCGGCTGGTGCCCTAGAGGCGGTATTGTCTGTTTTGTCGATTCAACATGCTTGTATCCCGAAGACAGCCAATTTAACTACTCCTGATCCTGAATGTGATCTGGATTATATTGTTGATGGACCTCGTGAGAAATCGCTGGGGGTCGTGTTATCGAATTCATTTGGTTTTGGTGGGTCGAATAGTTGTTTGTTATTCAAGCACCCTGAATTTGGAGGGGTGAACGAATGAGTCGAGTTTTTATCACAGGCCTCAGTGCATTAACGGCATGTGGCGCAACTGCTAATGACACATGGTCTGCTGTAATGTCAGGTGAGAGTGGGCTAGGGGAGCTTCAGCAATGGGATATCTCTTCATGGTCTCATCGTCTTGGCGGTGAGCTGAAAGATTTTCAGCCCGCAAAAATGTTGCCTGATCGCAAATTGTTGAAAGTGATATCACGTCAAGACGTGATGGGTATTAACGCTGCCATGCAGGCCGTGGACCATAGCCAGTTAATTGCTTACCGCGATACGCTCGAAACTCCCAATACGTTTAATGATAAAACGGCAGTATATGTGGGTTCCCCGGGTAATAAATACTATCAACAATATGATTTCCTGCCTCTGCTTGCTAAAACAGGCGGGGATATGCAGCAATTTGCTGATCAATTGTTTAGTGAAGTGCATCCCATGTGGCTGTTACGTATTTTACCTAATAATGTTTTGGCTTATACGGGAATTACCTATGGTTTTAAAGGGCCGAATCAAAATGTGACGAACCATGGAGTGAGTGGTACGCAAGCCCTCATTGAGGCGTATCATGCGATAAGCAATGGTTTAGCAGAGCGCGCGGTTGTTGTAGCCTATGATGTACCTACCGAGCCTCAAGCGTTGTTTTATTATGAAAAACTCGGTGTAATTAGTGAGCGCCATTTAAAGCCGTTTGATAAAGAGCACGATGGTACTCTATTAGCGGAGGGTGCTGCAGCTATCGTATTGGAAAGTGAGGCGAGTGTCCAAGCCCGTGATGCTACCACTTATGGTGAAATTATGGGCGGGGTATCTTCTTCTGAGTGTGAAGGTTTATTTTCTATTGAAGCAGAAGGGACACACTTATCTGCGTTATTAGCCCAATTATTAGAGCAGCAGGGGTTGTCTTCGGATGATATTGGATTGGTGGTTGCACATGGTAATGGCAATAAAAAATCAGATCTGAGTGAGGCGCGCGCTATTCGTAATGTTTTTGGTGACTATCAGGTGCCGGTTACGGCATTCAAATGGGCGACGGGGCATACTGTTTGTGCTTCTGGTGTTTTGGATGCGGTATTGACTACTTACTCTTTGCAGAATAAATGCGTCCCAGGGATTGCGAATCTAGATCATTTAGCTACGGATTGCCAATCATTAAATGCTACTCGCGAACAACGAGAGATAGATAGTAGCAAACCCTATGCGATGATGATTAGCCGTGGCTACGCCAGTATCAACGCCTGCTTGGTCATAAAAAGCTGTGGCTGATTTAATTGATAAAATTAACAAACTAACCATTTCTTTTGCGGGACGAATCATTCATTCCTGCCTGCCTTATCGTCGAAAAATCGTAATGGCTAATATTGATCAAGTGTTTGGTGATACGTTACCTACTGCTCAAAAAACCCATTTAGCTAAAGCGTTTTACTCCCATCTTGCTACGTCTATAAAAGAAATGATTCACTTACGTTTTATGAGTGATAAAAAATTACGTGAACGTGTGGATGTCGTTGGATATGAGCGTTTGATGGAAGTGGCTGCACAGGGGCGAGGGGTCTTGGTGCTCACAGGCCATGTTGGCAGCTGGGAGTTTGCCCCTTTAGGTGGGATCGCAAATTTTAAGCAATTTAAAGGCCAGTTTCATTTTATTCGCCGTACATTAGGGAGCAAAACACTAGAACGTATTTTGTTTCGTCGTTATTACCAAGCCGGATTGCGAGTGATCGCGAAAAAAAATTCTCTGCAACATGTATGCGACGCCTTGGATCAGAATCATGCGGTTATTTTTGTCTTTGATCAGCACGCACGCCTAGAAAACCGTGACGGTGTAGCCGTAGAGTTTTTTGGTAAAAAAGCGGGGACTTACCGAAGTTTAGCAAGTATTTCTCGTCACACAGGCATCCCAGTTGTTCCTGCTGCTGGTTATCGTCTCGAGAATGGTCGCCATGTTTTAGAGTTCTTTGAGCCTATTCCATGGCAGGATTACGATACGACACAAGAGTCTATTTATCGGAATACCCTTGCTTATAACCAAGCATTAGAGCGTATTATTTTGGCACACCCCGAACAGTGGCTGTGGTTACACAAACGTTGGAAATTGAAGGAGTCGTAGAGGCTCCTAAATATGCGTGCCCCTGTCCCTAGAGGCTAAATTACAAGTAGCAGTATCTGTAAAAGATTGTTTACTTGGCTGTACTTGGTTGTCTAAAAATGCGAATTCTTATCCAGAATTTGCGTTTAAAAGTGCATAGTAGCAGTTTTTTGCGGTGAATCGTCCAGTAGGTGGCTTACAAATGCTTTAAATGCCTCGTCTGTGTTTTCAAAAGCGGATCCGAGCATGGCCTTGATTATTTTTTCCTGGTGCGGACGGTCCAGGGTAAGTAACCTGTTCCGCAATTCGCCAGTGGTTAAGTTTGCTGGCGGAAAGAACGGATTAATCCAACGATATGAAAGACCTGGCTCAGTCATGGCAATCAGCTTAGTAAGCTCTTGCTCTATTGCGCTATCGTTGTCTCCTAAGAGTGTCATAGCAAATTTTCTAGCTGCTCTGAAATAATTGAATTTATCAATAAGACTTATGTCGTCCCGGGCTACAGGAAATTTATCTTGAATATCGCGCCGGTCGATTAAGAGCGGCAATATGGCTGTCTTATTTTCAGTATACAACGCATTGCATTCGGTTTCTGTAAGACTTTCACAGAGGTAGTCAAGATCATCGCTATTTTTTAGCATTCCAATAACATGAGCCGATAAGCCTTTCAAAATTAACAACCGTTTTGCCTGCTCAGCAAACATACTGTTAATCAGACTCTTGAATTTTTGTAACGATACAACAATATTTGGCATGGACTTATCCAGCTTGCTTAAGACAATCTCAAAAGCGGCTTGCTTAATTCCGCCGAATAGCCCAATCAAAGCTGTGGTAGAGTTAAGCATATTTGGTAAAAGCTGGTTTATTACCTGATCTAAAAAATCAGGTAACTGCTCGATAGTTTTCTCGTTTATTAGGGTAACAAAATTATCAATATTGATAGGGTATACCCTCTCGCTCAGGCGAATCTCCTCTACTTGATAGCCCTCTGAAAGCAACTTCTCTCTCATGCCGGGTAAATGCGCAGCACCAACAGCGATAAAGGCTCCTCCCTCAGTTAAAAGAGGTTTAATTTGTTCAACAAAATGCAAGTCTCTCGCTGATACGAGTTGTTCGTTGAACTTTAGAGACAGTGTGCTTTGAGCGGTTGCAGCTAGGGCTGTTAATATATCCATTGATCCTGATAAATATATTTTTTTAAAGTCTTTTATATTTTTGTACCCTGACTCCGAGAATTCGCAATCTTCACCAAATATAGGAGTTTGAGGATTTTTGTGAAATATTGGCTTTAAACTTTCATTATAGAATGCTATCTGATCCCTTAAATTAAAATTATATCCAACAGATAGATTTATCAATTCCTCTGGGTTGTCTAGAGAAAAGGTGTTCTTTTTTTGTTCGACCGCTTGTTGAAGGAGTTGTTCATCCAGGCAGATTTGAGAGAGATCTCTTGAGAGTATAAGATGAACAATCTGCATCGGCGTAGAATTCGCAAGATGTATTTCTACTAAATTCTCAATCTCTACCGGGCTTTGATCCGGAGAACGTTTTTGTAGGATTTGAGTCAAATCTATTTTGGCTTGATTTTTGTAGTCGTTGTACTCTTGCTGATTGTCAGCTGTGATATGCTTGTTTCTCCACTGTGAAACCTGGTCCTTATTATACGATTCCCATTGATAAGGATTGAATTCACTCTTATCAAGTTCGCAAGCGAAAGAAGGCGCTTGGTCAAACGCCTCTCTTACCTCTGAGGATAAGGTAACAATATCTTGATCGCCTGAGTGTAGCGTTCCCAAAATAAAACTTACTTTTCCCTTTATAGTAATTTTTAAAAATGTGCTCATGACATAACTCCAAGCATACACGAAAATATTTTGGATTATATTCTACCATGTGTGCAATATTTGATCAACATGATAATTGCCGCGGACTTTGGATGGAAACAGAATTCGGTGTTGTTAGCTACCTATATGGAGTCAGAGCCGGAGAACTCACGGGTTATATCCGCTCACCTCTGCCAAAATTGACGTGAAAATAAGATTAGTAATGAGAAGATTTCTAAACGCCCGGCGATCATGGCAAACATAAGTAACCATTTACTTGGTAAATTAAGCTGGTCAAATGTAACACTAATAGAGCCTATCCCCGCGCCGGCATTGGCAAGCGATGCCGTGATGGCTGAAAATGCTGTGGTAAAATCATTCCCTAGGGCCATAAAAATAACCATCAACGCTAAAAATAGCGCGATGAATACAGAAATAAAGCCCCACATGGATTGTAATATGGGCTCGGGTAAAATGTGCTTACCAAATTTTATAGAAATAATAGCGTTCGGGTGCAACAAACGCCCCATCTCGCGTTTACTTTGTTTGTATACTAGCAGCGCTCGCAGCACCTTGATACCACCGCTGGTTGATGCTGCACATCCCCCAACAATCGCTAGTAGCATTATCAAGATAGGAATATAAGTTGGCCATGTGCTAAAAGGCGCCGAAATAAAGCCAGTCGTAGTTGCTAAAGAAATGACGTTAAATAGGCTTTTTATCAAGGCATGTGGGTTTGCCTCGAAAAAACCATAGCTTACTAGACTAATGGTTACTACAAGGCTTGCTGTTAGAAGAAAGCCTATGTAATAACGAAACTCTTCATCTTGCCAATAATGCTTGACGCTCCATTTTTTAAAAGCAATAAAATGTAGGGCAAAGTTAGTACCACCAAGCAGCATGAAAAGGCAAGCAATTAGCTCAATAGCATCACTGCTATAGTACGCAAAACTAGCGTCATGCATGGAAAAGCCGCCAGTAGATACGGTGGCAAAGCTCTCGCCTAGAGCATCAAACCAATCCATCCCTGCCATCCAATAACACAACATGCACAACAGCGTTAATAGAAAATAAATAGACCACAGTGCTTTTGCTGTGTGGGTAATCCGTGGAGTAAGCTTCGCGTCCTTCATAGGGCCTGGTGTTTCAGCACGGAACAATTGCATTCCCCCTACGCCCAACATCGGTAAAATGGCTACGGCTAATACAACGATACCCATGCCCCCTAAAAACTGTAACTGCTGGCGATAAAATAAAAGCGCATGGGGTAAATCGTCCAAGTGCGGAATAATGCTTGCCCCTGTGGTAGTGAATCCGGACACAGATTCAAAGAGGGCATCTGTCATGCTGTGGTTGTTATCAATAGCAAAAAGAAAGGGTAATGAGGCAAAAAAACACAGCACAAACCAAAATAGCACGACGATTAAAAAACCGTCTCGGATTTTTAATTCTTGCTGATGATGGCGGCAGGTAAACCATAAGATAATGCCGGTGGTCAAGGTACAAACAAATGCTGCTACAAAAGGGAGCCAGAATTTTTCATGAAAAATAATATTGATGGGTAATGGGGTGAGCATACTTATACTAAACAAAATAAGTAGTATGCCAATGAGTCGAAGAATAGTTTTAATTTGCATGGTTTTTAGCTCATATAGGTCAAATTAACCTGGAATAACGCCTCAACTTGGCGCACATAACGTTTTTTAAGTAGAAGCAAAATGACATGGTCTTCTGCTTCCAATATTAATTCCGCATGAACAATATAAACTTTTTCTCCACGCACGATGGCAGCGATTAAACAGCTGGGCGGTAAATCGATTTCACCCAAACGGCGGCCAATTACTTGGGAAGAGTGTTCATCACCACTGATGATGAGTTCAATGGCCTCTGCTTCATCATTTTGTAAACGATGCACTCTTACCATGTTGCCACGGCGTAGCTTAGTGAGAATACTACCTATGGTTATGAGTTGAGGAGAGATAGCATGATCAATAGAGCTGTCTTCAATTAAATCTACGTAGGCATTCCTATTAACAAGCGTCATGGTATGCCTAGCGCCAAGGCTTTTGGCTTGAAGGCAGGACATAATATTGGCTTCGTCATCATTGGTTACTGCGCAAAAAACATCGGTGAATTCAATATTCTCATTTATAAGCAAATCACGGTCGGCAATATTGCCCTGCAAAACAGTGCCTTTATGTAATTGAGACGCAAGGTTGTTAGCACTTTGTAAATTATGATCGATCACTTTTATCCGGTAGCGCGATTCGAGAGTTTGAGCGAGTTTACTACCAATGTGTCCGCCACCGGCGATGATAATGCGGCGATTGGGGTGCGTATAACGGCCTAAAGCAATTAAAACTTGGTGAATCGCGTGTGGTGATGCGATAAAGAGTACGTCGTCTCCTTTCTCAATCATGCAATCGGAATCTAAAGGAATGGCGATATTATTTCGGAATAGGGCAACGACTCCTGCCTCGATGGCACTTAAATGCTTATCTAGTTGGCTGATAGTTTTCCCAACCATGACCCCTCCAGCTTGGGGCTTAATCGTGACTAACAATACTCGACCTTCAGAAAAATCAAGGACTTGGGAAGTGCCGGGGTAATCAATTAGATTAACAATATGTTCAGTTACCAATTTTTCTGGGCTAATACACACATCAATGGGTACATGGTCATTGCTGAATAATTTGGGGTATTGGTAGTAATGCCTTGATCGAATACGAGCTATTTTGTTGGGTGTGCCGAATAAACTATAGGCTATTTGGCAAGCTACCATATTAACTTCATCACTGTTGGTGACAGCGATAAGCATATCGGCTTTTTGAATACCAGCTTCTATCAAAACGTTTGGGTGTGATGCACATCCTTGTACCGTTTTAATGTCTATACGTTGCTGTAATTCACTTAGACAATCCTCTTTGAGATCGATAAGAGTAATATCGTTGTCATGAGCCAAGTTGCGGGCTAAAGTACCGCCAACTTGACCTGCACCTAGAATAATGATGCGCATAGTTACTCCTTGAGACCAAGTAGGTTGGGCCATGGCCCAACCTACATATGGTGTATTCTTTCTACTTAGTTAACTGTTTAGAGATGTAACAGCTTCCCTTCATAAACAAACGTAGCAGGCCCGGTTAAAAATATAGGTCCTTCAAGGTTTGGCCAATCCACCCTTAACTCCCCCCCGCGAACACTTACCGTGACCTGCTCCTCCAAGTGATGGTACTTTCGACCAACAGCAACAGCCGCCACTGCACCACTGCCGCAAGCCGATGTTTCTCCACAACCGCGCTCATATACACGTAAACGTATATGACTGGGATTCATAATCTGCATAAACCCGGCGTTGGTTTGTTCTGGAAATAAAATATGCTCACTGATTTGTTTACCCAAATCGTGAACGTCTGCTAAATCGATATCAGTAACCACTTGAACCGCATGAGGGTTACCGACGTTTACGGCGTGCACGATAGTGAGAGCCTCATTTTCTAGCGACAAGGGGTAGGATATGTTTTGTTCGAGAATATCTAGAGGAATATCACCAGGCGAAAATTTAGGGTGGTTCATATCCACTGTAACTGTTTCATCACGATTAATACGAAGCTGCATACGTGTTGTATGTGTAGCGACATTGATCACAGATTTATCAGTAAGTCCGTAATAGTGGACGAATCTAGCCAAACACCGCGCACCATTGCCGCACTGCCCGACCTCGTGTCCATCTGCATTAAAAATGCGATAAAAAAAATCAGTGTCTTTCTGGCGACTTTTCTCGATTAGCAAACATTGATCAAAACCAATCCCCGTATCGCGTTTGGCTAAAGTTACAATTTGCTGGGGAGTAAAATTAACGTTTTGGCGTATAGCATCAATCACTATAAAATCATTACCCAGCCCGTGCATTTTTGTAAATTGAAGGCTCATTATGCTGCTCGATGTGTATTTTTTTGTGGTTCAGGAGTAGGAAGATAAAGAGGGCCTTTTTGTCCACAAGACGATAATAGCGTAATAAGCATGCAGATAGCGACACTAAAGGGAAAGCGTTTGAGCATCATTTTTTACCAGTAAGACTCGAGAACCATATAAGAATAATCTATCAGTAAATCATCCTGAACACCATTTGTATAAGTACGACGAGGAAATGAAATGCAGCGGTTCCCGGCGCATAGCTAGGGGGCTTGGCGAGTGGTTAGTTCTTGCCCACAGAGGTCTATTGCAAATCGCTTATCCGCTTGGCAATCATCCCATAAAGCAAATTTTTTTTCTTATCGGTCATTTCGAAGGTTAACAAACTTGGATAATATTTTATAAAACGTTTTAACAGCTTATCCAGTGTTGCGTTCATTACTTTAACAGAAATCTGATAACGCTCGGCGAAATCAGTGAATACTTTTCTTTTCATATTATCATCTCGACTATCCAATTTGATTGCCATATTGAAGTCACTATATATCGCGGTCGAAATCAAATCATAAAGCGGTGTAAGGGTAATGGTTTCATCTTCTAATGTCTGCAGACTGATGTTCTTTGCATGTAAATCACCATTGCAAATTAGATAGGAAAAAGCAGTTTGACTGAGCAAATTTAAAATTTCCAGTTGTGGGGCATTGGCAATGAGCATGATTGCATCGGCAATTTGATTCATTGTGATACGGTACTTGTCAGCTGGATAACGGTTTAAAAATTGACATGCATCTTCTTGATGTATTCTTTTTTGATTGTATCTATCGAATCTTTCAACCAATAGTCCTGTATTTTTATCTTTGTCGTAAACCAGTTTTGCATTTGCAACCGTGAAGCCACATTGCTTCGCTAATTGTAAGCAGCAAAATTCATTTTGAATTAAGTTATTTTTGTCTACAGGGTTTAACTTTAAAATATAATTTTTGCCTGTTTTAGTTAATTTTAAGGGAAAACTGATCATAGATGCGGATATTTTCTCCTGTACGCCAGCTAAGGCTTTGCTATCAAATAAAGAGCTCTCCGGGGCAATAGTTTCTTCAAACAATGAATAAAAGTTTACTTCTTCTAGTTTCTTCGCTGGGGGAAACTCAGCTTTAGCGGGGTTGCCCACGTAAATGTCCCCAATACAGTCACTACCTACGGCTGAAAAAAGGGAGAACAAATCATCCTTTGAGGTCTTGATTTTATCAACCAAAGCACTAAGCCTTCTTCCTTCAGGCAAAAGACCTGCAAAAAAAGGCGGCAAACTATCACCCTGCATCACAATTTTAGGGGCATCTTTTGCGATACAATATGAAAAATAGGCTTCGTTTGAATGAGCTCTAAATGCTGAGTTGAGTTCAAATTCACATCCGTTTTCAGTTCTGCGTATGACTCCTGCAAACTCCGTTTTTTTATAAATCTCTAGTTCGTTGATGGCTTTGTAATCATACATTGTGGTTCACCACACCAGCAGCTCCCTTCTCTATGACAAGCTGCATGCCTAAAATTTGCAGAACATCAATGACTTTACCAATTTGGGCTGTTTTCTTACCGCGTTCAATTTGACTGATGAAATTGATACTAGTGTTGGTTAGATAAGCCAGCTGACCTTGAGTCAACTTTCTCCGCTTCCTCTCGGCTTCAATGGCATCTCCTAAAATGCTTACAGATGATTTTTGCATGCTAATTTTCATATGATCATGTGAAATAATAGTGTTTAATAACTTCATTTTAGCATGAATTAATAATTTTCACACGATCGCGGTAAAAAATTAGAAATTTATCAATTAAACAAGATTTGTTAATTAAATTAACCCGATCGTGGTAATTTTTGTTATTTACAAGACCGAAACAAAATTCAGGCGAGGCAAAATTAGAGCAAAAAATTTTAAGACTGAATCTAATTTCATAAGGGCTTCATTATTTTGAAACAAAAATAGACCTCTTTCGAAACTCTACTGCGGAGGCGAATTGCTGCTTGAAATGCTTCTTTCTTGCCATGTGGGCTCGCATTGGCGATAATTCGCCTTTTTGTCGGAGGCATGTTGTTGAACGTTTATGTTAAAGAGCCGCAGCAACAAGCGCAGGCTTGTGTAATTTGGATGCATGGTTTGGGTGCGGATGCTCAAGATATGGCAGGCTTAGCGGCGCAATTGCCTGTTAGTGTGGCCATTCGGCATGTGTTTATCGATGCTCCTGTGCGTGCAGTAACGATTAACAATCATATGCCCATGCGCGCTTGGTATGATATTGTGGGAATAAAGTTGACTGATCGTGAAGACCGAGAAGGGATTTTTCAGTCTGAGGCAATGATTCGTGAAGTAATTGATAGCCAGCTTGCAGAGGGATTTGTCTCAGAGCAGATTTTTCTGGCCGGGTTCTCACAAGGCGGTGCAATGGCATTATTCACGGGCTTGCAGATGACCACACCACTAGCTGGAATTATTACATTGTCTGCGTACTTGCCGTTAGCTGATGTATGCCGCATGACGCTTAATAATGGCACACCAATATTTGCTGCAGGTGGGCAGTATGATCCTATCGTTTTACCTGCTTGGACTAAACAAAGTGTAGAAGGCTTGCGGGCACGGGGATTTGAGCAGATAACATGGCATGAATATCCTATGGAGCATGCAATCTGTGCTGAAGAAGTTAAAGATTTGGCTCAATGGTTAAATATACAAGTTGCATCCTGTACGCAGCATGAAGGGGATAGAGAATGACAAATGTTAAAAAATCACGAACGGTACCTTATTCTTGTGAACAAATGTATAACTTGGTGAACGATGTGGAGAGTTATGCTGAATTTTTACCATATTTTGCAGGTAGCGTGGTGCACCATCGGGATGAAGATGAGGTTCAAGCCACTTTGAGTGTTACTGCTGCCGGTATACAAAAATCATTTACTACGCGTAACCGCCTGCAACAGAATAAAATGATTGAAATTCGCTTGGTTGACGGACCATTTAGCCATTTAGAAGGATTTTGGCGGTTTGATGACACATCAGAAGGTTGTTTGATATCTTTTGATCTGGAGTTTGATTTCGCTGGGCGCATGTTTTCAATGCTATTAGGCCCGGCTTTTGAACAAGTAACGAATAAAATGGTCGATGCTTTTTGTGATCGTGCCCAGGCATTGTATGGTTAAAGTAGAGCTAGTGTATGTGCCTGTTAACCAGCCCGTAATTTCATTGGAATTAAATCTAGCTGCAGGCTCAACAGTTGCTGACGTGCTAGAACAGTCGGGATTGCTAAAGACCCATCCCGAAACTGCGCATATGCCTACGGGCATATTCGGCACGCTTGCGCCTTTAACGCAAGTGGTTAAATCAGGCGACCGAGTCGAAATATATCGCCCTCTATTGATTGACCCAAAAGAAAAAAGACGCCAACGTGCTCGTCAGAAAGTGTAGGTTGGGGCAATGACTTAATGGCGCTGCCTTAAGGAAGATAATCGTCTTTGCGAGCGTAGCGAAGCAATCCAGTGTCTTTATCTATGTGACATTACGGCCGCTGGATTGCTTCGCTACGCTCGCAAAGACGGGCTATTTTTAGCTGGGATTTCCTTAAAGCAGTGCCATTAGGGCAATGACCCAATCTACTTATTGTTCGATACGCGCCAATCTACCCTGTGAGAAATATAAACTTAAGCGGCGCACGTGTGTTGAATCATTGCCTTTGCGTCTTGTGTAGGCGTAATCCCAGCGATCAGACGTGAATACCGGGCTTAATAGGCTGGTACCCATCAGAATGGCGGTATCCTCTTTGCTCATGCCGATTTTTAACCGATCGATTTTTGCTTGGGGTAGCAAATTCCCTTGTTGCACGATGCGTCTTGAAAAATCATAGTATGCGCAGTTTGTTAGTGAAAGGAGTAAAGCTGTGCAAATAAGTAGGGCTTTGAGTCGCATGTGTTAAACCTAGGATGAAAATTTTTTGCCATAATACCACGCAATCTAGCCCATATCATCTACTTGCTTTTTATCAGGGGGGGTATGCTACACTGCCATTGAGTTAAGGAAAGTATCTCCCTAAACGCTATGTACCGCGGCTTGACCGTGGGATCCATACCTGTAGCCTGGATGGAGCGCAGCGTAATCCGGGATTTATGGAGCCACAACCACCTGGATTACGGCTTCGCCTGCATCCGGGCTACGGTTTATTTCTTAAGTTGACACCATTCGCGGGAATGGCAAAGTCTCTTAACTCTAAATATCAAAAACAGGAGCCTTTGTGGAAGAAAGTCAACAGCTGAAGGATGCGGGACTTAAAATCACCATGCCACGTTTGAAGATTCTACAAATTCTTGAAACATCGAGCGCTCATCATTTAAGTGCTGAGGATGTGTACAAAACTCTCTTGGAGATGGGGGAAGATGTAGGGCTGGCTACGGTTTATCGGGTACTCACTCAATTTGAGTCAGCTGGTTTAATCAATCGACATAATTTTGAAGGCGGCTATTCGGTGTTTGAATTGAGCCAGGGTGAGCATCATGATCATTTGGTATGTGTTAAATGTGGCCAGGTAGAGGAATTTATTGATGAGGTTATTGAAAAGCACCAGAGGATGATTGCCGAGCGGGCGGGGTTTAAAATGACGGATCATGCTTTGAATATTTATGGGCTGTGTCCGGATTGTCATTGAGATGCTAGGGGGGCCGCCTAAACCCTCTTCCCAAAGGGGGCGTTGTTGAATAATTAGATTGAAGCATCACCGATATCATTACAATAACTGCAACAAATCCTCCACGCTCTCTGATAACACGGTCATTAATGTCTTAAGAGATGTTTTATCACCTACTAAGGTTTGATTAACTTCTAGCTCAAAACCCAAGTAGTTTTTTTCTGTGTGTTTTTTTCGCAGAGCCGTAGGAAACCCATCGCTCACACCACGATAAGGATAATTCATACGTACTTTGTAAATATTATGTTGGTTAAGCAGGCCGCGCCATTCTCGGGCGACTTCTTTTTCTCCGTGTCGGCTTGGGTCGTATAATAAACAGATATCTCCATTACGTGAAATACCCTTAAACACTGGGGTGAAGCTATGACTTGCTATATGCAGTACTTGCTTGCCTTGGTCAATCAAGTTTTGAATTAAAGCCTCAGTTTTTGTGCGATAGGGTAAATAATATTCATCAATGATCCGCTGCTTTTCCTGCGGAGGTAAATTTTGAGTAAACTCAGAAAAACAGTCTGCATTAGATATGCTGCGATTGCAGTCGATCAATAAGCGCGTGGTGCTAGCAGTATTATAATCGCAGTCAAATACGTCACTTAAATGCTTGGCAATTTCTAATGCTCCGAAATCAATAGCGCGGTGGGTTTGGAATACAGACTCATGCCCTTTAAATAAATGTAGATAAGGCTGAGGAACGATATTTACAGCATGCTCACAGCTGATGAAGAGTACAGTAGGTTTCATAATGGTTTAAATTGCTGGTTTTGCAACAAGCACCCCCCCAATTGTCGGTATACCTGCGTTATGCTTTCTTTGTCTACATGACTACCGCAAGCATGCAAAATACGTTCACTTAAATTACCATGGCGTAAAATATGCTCCAAAACGAGTTGACTGGTTTGGTCTAATTCTGGACTCACGCGTTCAATTAATAATGTCCATGCATCGCGCGCAGTCATAGCATTTTTAGGTAGTTGCCATTGCGCTAGTACTTCACTGTCGTCAATATAAACGTCCAAGCCACTTTTGACAGTCTTGTCGTAAATCGCTCTGAGTTGTTTGGTTGGGCAAATTTTTTCCAAATAATACTGATTACCACTTTCACACCAACTTTTAAGAATAGCGTGGATTGCTTGTGCGATAGCAATGTCAGCATTAACACATTCTTGCGTATCAATAATCCGAATTTCCACAGCCATGTATTCAAATTTAGCAATCGCGGCCCTAGAGTTTAACCATTCGTGCTGTAAAATGCCTTCAGGGTCAAACGGACTGATGTCTCGGTACATGGGTTTTAATATTTCCCTGTGATATTCCTCCTCCGAGCGAATAAAGTCAGGAATAATATCGCCGCTGATGGATGGTATTCGCTGTTGGTTTTTGTTGTAAAAATCCAAACGTGAATTCAAAAGGCCGGTTGCTTTACCGTCAAGAAAGGGTGTGCTTGCAGCAATTGCTGGTAACAACGGCAAGAGTAGACGAATAGTATTATGAAGCTGGCAAAATTCATCATCGTTTGCAAAGGGTAAGTTAACATGCATGCTTTGCAAGTTAGCCCAGCCATGTCCTTGGCAATTAAAAATACTATCAAATTGTTGGTAAACCGATTTGTTTCCATGTGGCCATCGCTCTGTTTCTAGCATCGGGTCCATCCATGGATGAGCGCCTGTCGGGAGGAGTTGCAAATTATGTTGATCTAACAAGGGCTGTAACTGCATAATCGTTTGCTGAAATTGTTCAGCTATTGGATGGTCTGGGGGTTTTGGACCATTGTTTTTTAATTCCAATACATGCATTACCAGTTCATTGCTGGCAGCAATTTCACCTAATACAACTTCATTCACCTGTTTGCCCGCTAAAATCCGCAGGATCAAATCGCTTTTAGGTTGTACTGCTAGGGTATCTTTATCCACTAGCATATATTCAATTTCGATGCCTAACACCGAAAAAAGAGGGTACTTAGACATAACCATGTTTCCTGCGAATGCGTTGTAAAAAGACCGTCATAATTTGCTGGTAAAGCGCTTCTCCCATGACTTGGTCTTCAATACCAAAATCAACGTTAGGATTGTCGTTCACTTCAATTACATAATGTTTATCACCGTGACTCTTGATATCTACACCATACAAGCTATCACCAATAAGGCGTGAGGCTTTTAATGCTGTTTTAATGATGGCTTCAGGGACTTCGTGTAAGGGCATGGTTTCATGCTCCCCTTCAACTTCTTCTCCAGAATTTGTTCCTTCCCAGTTATAGATTTGCCAGTGTCCTTTAGCCATGTAATAGCGGCAGGCAAATAGAGGTTTGTTATCCAGTACACCAATTCTCCAATCGTATTCCGTTGGAATAAAAGGCTGGATCAGGAGTAAATCGGAAGTTTTAAAAAATTGGGTCAATGATTTTTGTAATTCTTTTTGATCGTCCAATTTAACTACGCCCAGTGAAAAAGCACTGTCGGGTTTTTTTATGACGCAAGGAAATTGGACGTCTGGTAATACTTTGTCGTATTTACTTATAAACAATGTTTCAGGCGTTAATATTTGATGGCTGCGCATTAATTCTGCGAGGTAGACTTTGTTGGTGCATTTAACAATTGATTGTGGGTCATCAATCACCACTAAATTTTCTTGAAATGCCCTTCGGGCAAAGCGATAGGTGTAGTGATCAACGGACGTTGTGGCGCGAATAAATAATGCGTCATATTCCCCGATCGAGCGGGCATCATTTTTATCAATAAGATCGACATTCAGTCCCATGGACTCACCGGCACTGATAAACGCTTCTAACGCTTTTTTATTAGAAGGTGCATTGGGCTCTGTGGGATCGGTAAGAATCGCTAAATCATGAAAACGCTGCTTTTTCCGCCAATGATGAAATCGTTTTTTAGAAAAATAGCTTTCTGCTGCCTGGCGCATAAATTCTACGTGCTGGGGTGGTATATCATCGGGTGATAACAGCACAAGTTTTTTGATACACCACTGCTTTTTTTTCTCTAAGGTGAAGCGTATAAGCGGTAAAGGAAACAGTCCATGTAATTTTTTTGCTAAAACAGCATGTCTTTTAGCCATATTTTGACCGAAATACAGGCTTAGAAAAAACTCCTCTCCTTTAATGCCGTGTAAGCTGTGTTGAATTTCTTCTTCAATATCTTGAGAGATAAGCTTTGACATGCTTGTACTTAAAACATCTTGGATGCCAAGTACTGAGGGGATTGCTTTGTGGTCACGAGCATGTGCTAATAATGAGACATAGTAGCCAATAGTTTGGTAGTCGTAAGATTGGCAAAGGTTAATGACGCGTAGGGATTTATTTTGATGATAGCATTCATCAGATAAATAGTCAGAGGCTTCGACAATCGGTGCAAGGTGGCTTAAAAACCCCCAGCTTTTCGGGTTGTCAGTTACTAAAACAGTTTGCATTCACGTCCTTTGTGTTTGTCAACTTACCTTAAATCGCGTTCCCGCGGCACCCTTGGTTTAACATGTGTTCACAATAAAAAAACGATTATTCAGATTTAGTATAGAGAACTTTTAAGGACAACTCTAACATAAATCGTGCTACTTCCTCAGGTTGTTGTGGGTACTGAGTGTAGGCGGTCACATCTAGTGGTTTATTAATTCGCTCTCCGGTTTTTTGAGATTCTATGATCATTTCTTTAACGGTGTCACCCATGGTACAGACAAAATAAACATCTGCTTCAGGGCGGCGTAAAAATTGTGCTTGGAAGGATTTGAAGGCTAAAGAGATCTTAACGTTAGCCTTCTCAGCGTGATAAAACCCATGCAAACCTCCTGCAAGGTCAGCTCCAACAGCTAGTGCACCAAAATACATGGAGTGCAGATGGTTTTTACTGCGGCGGTTTAATTTTAATTTGATGACAATTTCTTGATCAGTAAGGCTAATAAGATGCGGTTTTAAATAACCGATTAACGGGACCTTAAAACGGCCAAAGGACCATAAAAAAAATTTAAAATGCGTGAGAAGTGAAGGCTTGCTCATTAGGCTGGCTTGTTAGGGTTAACTTGTATGAATGAAATAATCTTTTTCACACCGTTAATTGTATTGACCCGTTTTAATATAGCAATAATGGATCCATTGCTTTTTACATTCCCGGATAAAGTAACAATGCCATTCGTGGTTTTGGCATTAATTCCAGCTAAAGGAATGGACTCATCATCTAAAACTTTTGCTTTAAGCACGGCTGTTTCGACCTTAGCGGTGATATAGGCATCGGTGATGATAGTATTCACAGCTTTAATCTCTAGATTATCTGTATCAACTGATTTTACGCCTTTTGTTGCTTTCGCTAGTCTCAGCGCCTCAACAAACGCTTGTTTGTCTTTAACATGACCTGTGAGCTTAACCACACCATCTTGAGTGCTAACCAAAATTTTTAATGGATTCAAATTGGTTTTTTCAGTATATTTTGCCGTGATTTTCGTGGTAATAACGGAGTCGCTTAATTCTTGTTCCATGTTTTTTAGGCTAGCCGCTTGTATTTGGCTGATAGAAAAAACGAGGAGCGTTGCCAGAATGAGTCGGATCGGATGACGCATATTGCCCTCGAATTAAGTTTGCGAACAGAAAGTATATCATCTCTATTATTTATACCAAGAGGATCTCATTAAAATGCAATTTGAGGTTGATAGTCGGATTCTTACAAGCTCATTTTGGTTGGCTGAGTGGTCTTTATCAAGCGTTTATTTAAAAAACGATGCGAATTTTCCATGGCTTATTCTTGTGCCAAGAGAAGAGAATATTCAGGAAATTTATCAGTTATCTGAAGCGAAGCGCCATGCTTTGATGGATGAAATTGCGGCGCTTTCAAGGATCATGGAGAATTTTTTTAAGCCGGATAAATTGAATGTGGGTGCATTAGGTAATATTGTCGCCCAGCTGCATGTGCATGTAGTTGCGCGCTTTAAAACAGATAAAATGTGGCCCGATGGGATCTGGCAGCCGAAGTTAAAGGCCGTTCCCTATGGGGAGGGTAAGCTTGCTGATCTGGTTTCTGCTTTGCGTAAAGAAATAGTAGGGTGGGTCAATGACCCAACAATAAAATGAATCGTTGGGTCATTGACCCAACTTACATCCTAACTCAATTGCACTGCATCGCTTTGCTGCCATCGTACTGCGCTGCCTTTGCTCTCAAACCGTCTAGAGGAGACAAATCTAGACGTGCTATACGAGCGTCCGCTAGGCACTCAAAAAAGTTATGTGCTTCCTCTGGTGTATAGCTTTCGAGGATATCATTGAGTTTTGTTGTGAAAAGGTCTGATTTTTTACCGCCCTTGATTGGGGGATGGAAGTGATCTCCAAAATAAGCCGGGTAGAACTTCAATAGGGTTGCAACGTTCTTAAAGCATCTTTCTTCAAGACAAGACATCACTATATCCCTGTCATTTTTATCTATATATTGAAATAGTTCTTTTACAGCAGCTCCCATTTGTGCTAACTGCGAAAGAACAGCACTCAAATGCCTTGGTTCTAAGACTAAGCTGGCTTTATGTAAAAAGGTTTTAGAATCTTTGTCATGAGCGGTTATAAGTGCATGTGCACGCAATAATTCTTGGATGATCAGGAGATAATCCTCGCCATTACCGTGTGTATTGCTATATCCCTCCAGTGCAAAAAATAAAGGACATTTTCCAGAGAGATTTTGTTGTCGATTTACGCCCGCACCATTTTGGATAAGAAACTTGACGTTATTCACCTGTCCCAGATAACACGCTAGCATGAGAGGTGTAAATGGGTCGTCATCTTCGTGTCGAGCGGCAAGTTTTACTATACCTTGTTTCGCTGCTTTTAAACATAAAATATCTACTTCTTCTGGTATATAGCGATACATGCCATCTAAGGATCGGCCATTCATTAATGTCCATAATAACCGTGTAGTGTATAAGGGAGCTCCTTTAAGGACTCCTAAAGCTGGATATGCCGCGGGGCTATTCTTTAAAGTGTAATGTTTATGTAGTTCGAGGTGGAGCTCTATGGTTGAAAGCGGGCCGTCCTCAGGATTTAAAAAAAGTTGGCGTTCAGAATCAGGTGAATCGCATGGACCATTATAATCGACTAGTAATTGCTGCCCACGCTTAATTTTTCCGATCGCCTTCAGTCCTACAAATTTACGTTGTAACCGTATAAAAGCTGCGTTAGGTTGAGACGTAGAGCAGTTAGCAAACCTGGTAAAATTACCCTTTTTCTTTGCGCACACAACTACCCCATCATATTCCATGGCGTAATGTGATGTAGCGCCTTCGTCCTGCTCCATATGCTGTGCGAATGCTTTCTTGGTATATTTTGTCCCAGTATATATACCGAGTACTGTGCCAGCTTTAATATCTTCTTTGGCAAACAATCCGTATTGTTGATCTCCTAGAACACTAACTGTTCTAACGCAAACCAAATCATGCCGGTCCCCGTCGGCCACCAGATAGTTACCGGGTTCCATTTTGGCTCCGAGTTGCTCGATAATTTCTTTTGCAGAAATCTTATGGAGAGATGATGGATTTTTTTGGGAATTTTTACCGCAGCCTGCTGCTTTCTGCTTTGGTTGTTTATAAAAAAAACACCCTGAAGTAGGTTTTCTTTCCCGTTGAGCAAGTTGTTTTGTTCGGCCCATTTAATTTTCCAAGCAAAATAAATGGTCAAAATAATACCATATAGATTAATATTGATCAACAAGAATAAAATAACTCTAATTGGGTTTGATAAAGAGATAGACAGATAACACACAGAGTTATCCACAGAATTTGTGGATAAAAACAATCGGTGATAAATGGTGTAAAAATAGATATTAATTCAGTGATATCAATAGATTACGATTTTTTTATAGAGAGGTATTTACTAGGGGTTTATAACGTGTATATATAACTTACCAACAGGTGGATTTCGCAATATAAGCATGTATTCTATCAGAATAAAATGAGATTACTAGAGAAAATTAATAATTATTTTAAAGGCTTTGATCTTTGATTTTATAGGTGATTTTCTAAGCAGTTTATTAGCCCTTTGGGTTATAATGACGTTATTGAATAGATGTTTCCTATCAAATCCGTTTGTGCGGAGAAAGAGCGACACTGCCATTCAGTTAAGAGATTTTGTCATTCCCGCGAAGGCGGGAATCCATCCCTGACTCTGGTTAGCAGCCAGGACAGTCTTGCGTTAACTTAATGGCGGTGAAGAGCAGCGGATCTAATTATTCAGCAATGCCATTATAATAGGTAAACCCTAAAAGGCCATTTTCATGAATTTTATTAATATCCGTGGGGCAAGAACCCACAATTTGAAAAATATTAATGTAAGCTTGCCCAGAAATAAGCTTTCCGTAATAACGGGTCTCTCGGGTTCAGGTAAGTCATCGCTCGCTTTTGATACATTGTATGCTGAAGGGCAGCGTCGTTATGTGGAATCATTGTCAGCTTATGCTCGACAGTTTTTGTCTATGATGGAAAAACCAGATGTTGACTCCATAGAAGGCTTATCACCAGCCATTTCAATTGAGCAAAAAGCGACATCGCATAATCCCCGCTCAACAGTTGGTACTATCACTGAAATATATGATTATTTACGGTTGTTATTCGCAAGAGTAGGCGAACCTCATTGTCCTGAGCATGGCGTTAGCTTGCATGCGCAGACAATCAGCCAGATGGTCGATCAAGTATTGGCAATGCCTGCTGATTGCAAGGTTATGATCTTAGCTCCTGTTGTTCGTGAGCGCAAAGGTGAGCATGTCCAGCTGTTGCAGCAATTACAGGCACAAGGTTACGTACGAGCTCGAATCAATGGTGAGCTATGTGAATTGGATGACCCTCCTAAATTGGTATTACGTAAAAAGCATACTATTGAAGTGGTGGTGGATCGTTTTAAAGTCCGTGCTGATTTGGCTCAACGGCTAAGCGAGTCGTTTGAAAACGCACTCAATCTTGCTGATGGTTTGGCGATAGTGGCCGCCATTGATGGCGAGTTTGAGGACGTGGTGTTCTCCTCAAAATTTGCATGTTCTGAATGTGGTTATAGTTTGAGTGAACTCGAGCCTCGGTTATTTTCATTTAATAATCCTATGGGGGCGTGTACCGCATGTGATGGTTTGGGGGTGGATCAATTTTTTGACGAGCAGCGGGTGGTGCACAATGCAACGTTGAGTTTGGCAGAGGGAGCAATTCGAGGATGGGATAGACGAACTACGTATTACTACACTTTATTAGAATCATTAGCACGCCATTTTGGGTTTTCTATTGAAATGGCTTTTTGTGATTTGCCACAAACAGCGCGTGATATGATTCTTTATGGTAGTGGCGATGAAGTGATCGAGTTTCATTACCAGCGCCCACATGGTGGTCACATCCTAAAAAAACACCCTTTTGAAGGGATTATTCCTAATATGCAGCGTCGTTATCGCGAGTCAGATTCGGCCATGGTGCGCGAAGAGTTGGCAAAATATTTATCATCTCGTCCTTGCCCGTCTTGTAATGGTGCGCGATTACGCGAAGGTGCTAGGCATGTTTTTATTACTGGGATAAATTTGCCGGAGATATCAGCCTACTCGATAGAGCAAGCTTATGATTTTTTTCAAAAACTACAATTACCTGGATACAGAGGTGAAATAGCAGCAAGGATTAATAAAGAAATTATTGAGCGCTTGGGTTTCTTGGTGAATGTTGGTTTAGATTATTTATCTCTTTCACGCAGTAGCGATACTCTATCGGGGGGTGAGGCGCAGCGCATTCGTTTGGCGAGTCAAATTGGCTCAGGCTTGGTTGGGGTAATGTATATTTTAGATGAGCCATCCATTGGTTTGCACCAACGCGATAATGACCGCTTACTCAAAACGCTAGTGCATTTGCGAGATTTGGGTAATACCGTGATTGTTGTGGAGCATGATGAGGAAGCTATTCGTGCTGCAGACTATGTGCTTGATGTGGGGCCTGGCGCTGGAGTCCATGGTGGCCATATTGTAGCGTGCGGATCTCCTGATGATATTATGCAGAGTGAGGCCTCACTGACAGGCCAATATCTTTCTGGAAAGCAGTCGATTGCAGTACCATCAGTGCGCAAAGCTTTTGATGAAAAGCGTGTTATTCAGCTCACGGGTGTGACATGTAATAATTTACAGGCTGTAGACGTTAAAATTCCTATTGGCCTTATTACATGTATAACGGGCGTCTCCGGTTCAGGAAAATCCAGCTTAATTAACGATACACTTTATCCTATTGCGGCAGCTAAGTTGAATCGCGCAAGTTTACATACGCCTGGCAAAGTGCTTAGGCTTTCAGGCCTTGAGCATTGTGACAAGGTGATCGATATAGATCAAAGCCCGATTGGTCGAACACCGCGCTCTAATCCGGCTACGTATACCGGTTTATTTACACCGATCCGTGAATTGTTTTCCAATACTCCTGAGTCGCGTGCACGTGGTTATTCGCCAGGCCGCTTCAGCTTTAATGTGCGGGGCGGGCGTTGTGAAGCGTGCCAAGGGGATGGCTTAATCAAAGTAGAAATGCATTTTCTACCGGATATTTATGTGGCCTGCGATGTTTGCAAAAGCAAACGTTACAATCGTGAAACGTTGGAAATTCATTATAAAGGTAAAAACATTCATGAAATTCTCGACATGACTGTGGAGGACGCCCGTCAATTTTTTGATGCTATTCCCGTCTTGGCGCGCAAATGTCAGACTATGATTGATGTGGGTTTATCGTATATTCGCCTAGGACAAAGTGCTACAACTTTGTCTGGTGGAGAGGCGCAGCGTATCAAATTGGCGCGTGAGTTATCCAAGCGTGACACGGGTAGTACCTTATATATCTTGGATGAACCTACCACAGGTTTGCATTTTCATGATACAAAGCAGCTATTAACTGTATTGACGCGCTTGCGTGATCAAGGCAATACAATCGTAATCATTGAGCATAATCTAGACGTGATAAAAACAGCGGATTGGGTTATTGATTTAGGCCCTGAAGGGGGTAGCAAAGGAGGGTTAGTGATTGCATTCGGAACACCTGAAATGGTTGCAGCTTCTGCAAGCTCTTACACGGGCCAGTTTTTATGCCATGTGCTAAACTTAGAAAATAGGGAATAAAAATAATGAGGGTAATAATATGATGACGTTTTTAATTACAATTTTGGTCATCCTGGCTCTTGTGTTTTTTTGGGCCATTGGAATTTATAACAAACTGATAAGCTCGATCGAGGCGATTAACAACAATAAGCGACAAATTGACATACAACTTGATCGTCGCTTTAAAGTGTTTGAATCGTTGATTGATGTTGTAAAAAAATACATGGATTATGAAAAAACCACGTTAAAAGATGTAGTGGCTTTGCGTAATCAAGCCCAGGCTGCGAAAGCCTCAGGTGATGAAAAAACACGTATTGCTGCAGAAAATGGAATTTCAAAAATTGCATCAAGCCTCAATGTGGTGTTTGAGCAATACCCAGACTTGAAAGCCAATCAGAATGTGCTGCAATTACAAGAAGAAGTTGTTAACACCGAAAACAAATTGGCCTATTCAAAACAAGCCTATAATGATTCCATTGAGCGTTATGAAGCTAAGAAAAAATCATTTTTTGAGGCGATGGTGGTGAATGCGTTTGCTGGAAAATTAGATAAACCATTTGAATACTGGGGCTTGCCAGAAGAACAGATTAAAGCACAAGAAGAATATACGGTTAAATTGTAAAATGGGCTTATCTGATTTTCATGCGACTGCTGGTGATTGGCGCCAGCAGTTAAAACGTAATGAGCGTAAAACACGCTTGGTCATCGCGACATTTATTGCCATTTATATTGCTGTTGGCTTAATTGTTGATGTATATATCTTGCAATCCCAACATCCGAATGCCCCACTGAGTGTTTGTTTCTATGCGTTAATCACATTAAAGGTAATTCCATATGCAACATTAATCTTAGCAGGAGTTGCTGTGGTCTCCTTGTTAATTACATATGCAATGTACGATAAACTTATGTTACTTGGAACCGATTCACGAGAAATCACACCAGAAACTGCAAAAAGCGTGCAAGAGAAACAATTATATAATGTTGTCGAAGAGATGAAGGTCGCGGCGGGTTTAAGATTCATGCCAAAGGTTTTCATTATTGAAGCGAATTATATGAATGCTTTTGCTAGTGGTTACAGTGAAAAATCAGCGATGGTAGCTATCACGCGTGGGTTAATGGAAAAATTAGACCGCGCTGAGTTGCAAGCGGTTATGGCACACGAGTTAAGTCATATTCGCCATCATGATATTAAGTTGACGTTGATGGTTGCGATCTTGAGTAATATCTTACTCATGGTCATTGATATGTTATTTTATGCGGTTATTTTCGGGCGTGATCGGCGTTCGGATAATCGTTTGGCTACGGTTATTATTATTTTACGGTATGTTTTACCACTCATTACCATTGTCTTAGCTTTATTTTTAAGTCGTACCCGTGAATTTATGGCTGATTCAGGCTGTGTAGAGCTGATGCGAGATAATGAACCCATGGCACGAGCGTTGCTGAAAATTAGTGATGACCATCGGCTACATGCTGATGAGTATGTAAAAGAATACGGCCAAACTGCCCATGAACAAGTGCGACAAGCTTCCTACTTATTTGACCCTTCTGAGCTTGATCCAGTTAAATCTTTGAGTAGCGCGTTTTCTACTCATCCAAGTATCGGCGAGCGTTTAGCATCGATTGGTTTTAAGCTTAAAAAATAAGAAACATTTTTAGTGGTGCTTCGTGCGTTTGTTGGGTCAAGACCCAACAAACGCACGAAGTGCCACATTTATTACTCGTTATCCAGCCATCCGCGGTAACACAGACGCCGTATCCTCTATCGACTCAACAAGATTAATCCCTTTCGTACCCTCAGCAAAGAAAGCACATCGGCCGGTAGTTAATTTAGAGTAAATCAATTTCGGAATAAGGAATAAAGCCAACATAATATTTGTAGCAATGTAGGTCCAATCTTTACCCTCTTCATGCAGCATACTATCTTCGCTATGCAATCTTGCATGGAATTTTCTAGTGAATGCTTGATAATTATCAGCATTAGGGACATTTTCGCCATGGGTAATGATGAAGCGCTCAGCATCCTGCTTTAATTTATTTGCCAATTCAATAATAACAAGGTTATTGCGCTTAATCCCATAATTTCGCATGTCAGTAATTTTCTGAAAGAGGTTTCTCAAACCTGTTACGTATTGTGGATGCGTTTGCTCAACCGCAGTTAATATATCAGTTACTCTTTGTGAATCTGTTGGTAATTCTTGGCCAAAATTTAATATATCAGCTGTGATTTTATGGAGTAAAGATTGTAAGTTTCTCCCAGGAAAGTCTGCAAGCCGCCCGTCAATAGTTTGAAGAACTTGCTCACTATCACCTGATTCTGCATAAGCACCTAGTTGCTGTGTCAATTGGTTGATAAATAGATTACGTGATGTTTTATCTGTAGCCGTGAAGAAATCTTTGACTTTGTATTTTGTATCTCGATTTTCTTGATAGCTTCTCAAAGCTAATAGTAACCTTTGAACCATTGCTTGGCGTGGTCCAGAAATATCTTCGAGATCTTCCTGAGCTGGTGCTGCAATCTCTTCTTCCTGGGCAGGTGGTGCAGGAATAGGTATAATATCTTCCTCTTCCTCTTCCTCGGTAATAAAAATCATAACAGGTGGTTGAACCGGGCTTGAAGCCCTTGCTTGCCGGCGAGCTTCTTTTTCTTCAGCGGTAACTGCCACACGTTGATCAATTTGTTGCAGCAATCCCTGAATGGTCGTGAGCGTGGGTTGATATTCAGTTGGGTTTTCGAGGGTTTCGAGGACTCTTGCGATATCTTCTGTTTGTGTCCTTAATAGACCTGCAGTGTTTTGCAGAGCCAAAACCTGACCGGGAATATCATCATAATTTTCATTATCAGCGAATAACTCTATCTGGGGTTTGAATTGGTCTATATCCGTGAGAACGCGCAGGAATTGTGCGAGTACATATTGTGCTTTTGTAAGCGGTGTTTCCCTCTCTGTAACCAAAGATTGTAAGGCCTGAGAGACAGTAGCTCTTTCTTCATCAATTTGTCGTAATACTAATGCCGTTTCTTGCATTTGAGATTGGATAGAGGCCAATTCTTTTTCTACTTCAATTGTATTAGCATTGCCAGTTACCCGAAGCAGTTTTAGCCTTTCAATTTCTGGCATACCCTGTAAAAATTCATCTATACTTAATATTTTTCTATTTAGGGAATCTAACAATACTGCTCTCATGCTCATAAAAACCTCATGAGATGGGCTGCGCTTTAAGATATTCCCCTGTGCTTTGCGACAATCCCTCCAGAATTGGGTATCTTGATTACCAAGTAAGAGCAAAAGGTCATCAAAGGCCATAATGGCATCTATTTCTTTGAAAGGAATTTTATCCTTTTTCTTCTCTGATTCTAAAGCCCTTTTTATGGAGCATAAATCCGTAAAAGTGGCCTCGTAACGCGGAATATCTTCCGCAGTTCCCGCTAGGGACATCCTTTGTTCAAGAGATGAGATCACAGCTTGGAATGTATCAGACTCAGTTTGGAGTGCAGTTAGCTTTTCACGTTTGCTACCTTCTTCAACAACTAAACTATCTTGCTTAGCAAGACTTAAAGCATGATTAGCTTGGAGCGCTGCGAGACGCTCTCTTAGTATACGATGCTCCTCCTGCAGGGCGGCCAGCTGTTGACCTTTCTCACTCAACAACTGCTGCATTTTTATTGGGTCAGCAGAGCGCAGGCTTCCTGCAAATAACTCAGCTGATCTATGTTTTTCTATCTGCGTTCGTAATCTTCTTTGCTCTTTTTCCCATGCTTTCTGAGACGATGAAAGTTTTTGGATAAAAATCTCAGACGCATGCATAAAGCCTGCAGTCATTCCTTCTAGTTCTGTCCGCAAGGAATCAAAGCAAGGGTGCGAGATGGATTGTTGAGCAGTTTGGATTAACTCCATGGCTATTTGACGTAAAGCTTGTTGTTTATCTAATTTTATTGATAAAGACTGTAGAGCATTTTCCAGTGTGACTTCCTCGCTCTCAGCCAGTGTGACTTCTTGTGCTTCTAATTCACGTAGGTCTTGCTCGAAATCAGCGATTGCTTGCATATACTTTGAGCACTCTTCTTGCCAATAAGAAAGGAGGACGGCACTCAAGTAGGTTGATTGCTCTCGCATTAATCCTTCTTTTACGTCAAGTTCCTGAATTTCCTTGGAGATGGCCCAGTGGATATGGTGGTGAATTCCAATTTTTCCCCCCCCAACAGCGTTTGCGCCATTGGTCGTATCCGGAATTAATTCGGGCATAGGTTGTGTAGTATAAGATACGTCTAGCCCTCTTTGTTGATGAACGGTTAATTCAGCTAAGAGGTCGGTCGCATTAAGCTTATGCAATAAACTTATGACGGGGATCGATGCATATATCCTTTGTTGCTCGACCAAGTCTTCTCTTAATTGGGGATTGGCCAACAGAAGACTATTCGTGGCTTCAAGTTGCCGGGCTAGTGTCTGTAGTTGAGTTATACCATGGGTTTCTTCAGCTGGGTGTGAATGAGCTCGTCTTTGGGATAGCACATTTTGATGAATGTCATTTACAGCTATATCGGTAAGGCGCTGTAATATACTGGAGCGGGCAACCTCGCTCTCAACACGAATTTGGCCTTGAGCTATTGCATCATGAGCAAGCGGGTTTTCGCTATGGTCTTTGAAGTGCACAGCTAAATACCTTCGGATAACAGGTTCTAATAGCTGGGATAAGAAATAATCTTGAGTTCTAGAATAGTACTCTACAATATTAAAAGTCCACGAGGAGTCTTTTGTAGTTACGTCGAAAGCATAATTAGTCGCTTCTGGGTCCTGGTTTTCTGGCGGTTTTATCTTCAATGATCCGAATTTGGAAATCAGCGTCCCTAAAATACCAGATTGAATTACTTTTACTCCAGCTTGGGGATTGAAAAACGGAGCAAATTTTTCAAATTCTTTTGGATCAGCTTTGATTTGTGGAGCCGCTTTGATCTGCTGAGCCAGCATTTCCATTAATTCATAAATCAGTGGATGTTTGGGGATGAGTAACTCGAGTCGTAAATGTTCTGATACTAAGCTAATAAGTGCATTTGGAGTGACTGAGCGTGGATCTCTTCCTAAATTTAGGGTGGAAATTTTTGCTGTAATCTCAGTGATAATGGCGCATTGCTCAGGGCCTGGAATTTTTCCGGCACCCTCAAATAATTTAGCTTGGTTTTTTTGAATTGCATAAATAATACTGGAAATTGGATTCGTGGCGTCATATTTTTCTTCAGTTATTACTTCCTTAACCATTTCAGGTAATCCGCGCATAATATTTTTAGCTACCATGCTTTCTGGAGTGGCAATAGCTGCCAGGAGGGAGCGTAAATGATAAGCCCGTTTTACAATTATTCCTGATGTTATGAGGCCAGGGGCGTGTCCTTCGTCAAATGCAGGAAAAACAGTTTCATGCAATGTTCGGAGCGTTTCTTCCACGAGATTAGCAATATTATTTGCCGCTATACTTTCTGCGGTTTTAGGCTTAAGCAAATCAGATGCATATTTTTCTTTAATTTTGGACGCTTTTTGAAGAGCATCAGCAATCAATGCAGCTAAGGGACTACCAGCATAATGTGCGAATGTTTTTGGCATGCAGGTCTATAAATTGGCAATTTAACCGTATTGTATAGATCAAACATTAAGATAAGATTAAGTTATCAACTCCATACATGGAAAAAAATTGGTTACGATTGCTATTACGAATAAAAATCCAGATTCTCAATACGGTAAGGTTGTGATTGATATAAAGACTGGCAAATCGTTATTGGATGATCAGCAAGAGGTGGATAGAAGGCAGTTGTTGAGTTTAGGCTTTCAACACCCGCTTTTAACGGACACAAGCATACCAAATGACAATACCGTATTTCAGTATCAATATGATGATATCGATGGTTTGCTTCATTCAGCGCGGTATGTTTATGAAGTTTTGCTGAAAGTAGATAACCCGCTTGCGTGTAAGTTTAAAATTAATCCTTCGCCGCTTTTCGAATATCCGAATGTTCCTGACAGCATTTATTTTTCTATCTATAGCAACAAATTTGCTCAAGATGTTATTTCCATCTCTCAATTAGAAGGTATTGTGGAAGCGTTAAAAGGTTATAAATTTGAGTTCTTAGATGGCATTATTATTGATGAAGAGTTCACAGTAGAGGCCCTTCCCAAGTCGATCGATGGCGATTTGCTTTATAAGACAAATTTGGAGATTGTAGATTTGTTAAAAACGCCTTCTGATCTTGATCGCTATGAGTTGCGTTATATTAATCCTACTATTAACTTAGGGGTTTTTAGTAGGGAAATTATTAAAAAAGACGAAACGTTGTTTTTTTACGGGGGTTTAAAAAAAAATCATGACAGTGAGGACGTTAGTTATGCGTTCAATTTTAGATCGGATTCTCTGAATATGTTTATAGATGCGCGTGAGTGTGGCAACATCGGGCGATTTGTAAATCATGCTCCTAATCCAGTTAAAGATAGTCCTCCATCGAAAGATCAGACAGTGCTTGAAGCAAACGTTACAAGTTTTAGCCATTATTTGAAGGGTGTAGAAATTGTTGTTTTTACAGCTGACAGGGATATTTTGAAGGGTGAGCAGTTACTTGTGGATTATGGGAGTCCATTTTTTGAATCTAGGCCTATGAAACGATTTAAAGCCAATGGAAAAGCTTCCGTTGGAAATGTATTCAAGAGTAACGCGCAGAAAAAAGTGGCGCAAATAAGAGCAATGGCAAACCATGGCGTTCATAAAGCGCACCAATATTTATTGTTAAGAATGTTGTCTATTGTCGGTGTTGTAGTGGCGCTTATGGGCATAATGTCATTGTTTGTATAACTTGTTGCATAAGCCACACACGGCAACTGATCCAGTTACCGCGAACAATATTGGAACTAGAAAATTAAAATTGATACGGGTGAACTCAAAAATCAGAACAATGGCTGTGAGTGGCATTTTCTGGGCGGACGCTAGAAATGCTGCTGCGCCAACAATAGCAAACGCACCTAAGGGCTGAGCTGGCCATATTAAATTCCAAAGTGCGCCTAATAATACAGCGAGTAATGCGCCATTGGCGAGTGAGGGGGTTAGCATTCCTCCTTGAGCACCTGCTCTGAAACTCGACCATACGATTAATGTTCGTAATATCAACAAAACTGCAGTGATGCTAAGGCTTACTGCGTCATCGAATTCAAGTTGGGCTGGGCTTTTTCCATTTCCTAATAAGGCTGGGAAATAAACTGCTAGTAGTCCTATTAGGATAAAATTGAGTAGGCATAATATGGGTAGTTGCCAATTGTGTTGCGCTTTGCTGCGCATAGTGGTGGCGATGCGCTTAAACCAATAACCCAATACTCCAAAGATAGGGCTAGCTAAAATGGACCATGTTACTAATGAGTAGCTGATAGAGTAGGGGGGAATATGATACTGGGGTTCGTTTCCGAGGCCTATCCAGGCAATAACGGCTGCAATAACCGAGGTAGCGAGAGCTGGTAGCAGGGCTGACCAGCGCAATGTAAGTAGCAATGCTTCTAATGTGAACACCGCACCGCCTAAGGGCACGTTGTATACAGCAGCTAACCCGGCACCTGCTGCGCAGGCTAGCATAATTTGTGTATCTTTAAGGCTTAATCCAACTTTAGCTGAAAGCCAGCCACCTAATAGTGTTCCTAGTTCTCTAGGGGCTACTTCTCGTCCTAGGGGGGAGCCGAGGGCTATGGTAATAATCTGTAATAGAATGTGTAGGGTGGTTGTTGGTATGGGCATTTGGGGTTTATTGGATTTTACTGCTGTTTCGATGCTTACCAATGGTTTTCCATAGCGATAAACAATCCACCATCCGATCCCGGCGATTAAACCGCAGATGGTAAGAACTGTTATCCGTCTTTCAGGCGAGGAAGCTCGTACACCTTGAAGAAAAGTTTCATTGCTGATGATGAGGGTAGGACTGTAGCCATAGGCAATATGTTGTGTGTAATGTAATAAGAGCGCTAGCAGCATTCCGCCTAAACCTGCTGTTACTCCTATCATGATGGTGACAAAAACAAGGGCGGGAATGGATTTGGTCGATTTTGTGTGGGAGGAGTTTATGAATTCCACAATGAAAGCCCTTGTAATAACCGAAAAATATAAGCTCCTTTTTAAACGAAGCCTGAAAGCTGGGTCTGATGCCTCAGGGCCCTCCCTTACGCGCCACCCTTCGTTTAGCATTTATTCACATAAAACATTATTCCATCATGCAACTGAATAGTATTTTTCGCAATATGCTAGTCATTATGACTGTAGCCTGGATGGCCGCGCTAGCGGACATCCGGGTTTTCGAAACACAACTTTCCCCGGTTGCCGCTAACACATCACCAAGCTATACGTCGTTACCAACCTCACGAGCCTCTCAGTTCAGCTGTCAGTGATGGAGCTGCATTAGGTGTGCATGGACTTTTTAACACCGCACCACCTCCAGTAAGAGAGGAAAATGTATTAACACTTCGTCAACAATTAGAGGCGTATAAGGCGTTTCGAGAGGGTGAATCTTGGGATTTCCATTATAATTTCTTAGGGCAATGTCGGAAGGGCGATTAGGAGAAATCGTTATTGAGAATGGCGGTTTGGATGGTGTAATAGTAGCTCTATTAGATGAGGATTTGACTGAGTTGGAAAGAGATCAGAGCCTGGCTGCACTAGGTTTTGACTAAGTAGTTCCTTCTCCCCGAGAGAGGAGAAGGTGCCCGGCGGATGAGGGGTGATAAAAAATGTACAACAATAAGTGTATTTTTTTGATTTGATCTACCCTCACCTGCCCTGTCTGGCATCCTCTCCCGTCAATGGGAGAGGAACCTACGACTCGCCGCTCGCCTTAGAATATTGACAATATCCCCCCAGGCATATACCGTAAATTGTCTATAAAATGTAGACACAGGATGTTTTCATGCAGCAATGGAGGGAGCCCGTGATACCAGTATTTAAATTATCTTATTTGTTCAGTGCGGTTTTTTTGAGCGTAATAATTGCCGATTCTGCGTATGCACAAGACCCGGCAGTAAATTCTGCCTCTACCCAAAATTGTTTTCCATCCATTTCAAGCCCTCCTGATCAGGCATACATGCTAGCCCCGCTCAAAGCCCAAAACGAAAAGACAAAAACCTATATTCTTCCAGCAACACCAGGGACTACCCAATGGGGAATCTATGATAATAGCCAACCGCCTGTTTTACGTATCCACCCCGGAGACTCGGTTGCAATAGAAACAGATGCTGCTTCCGATAACCAAGTCGTTCCTGGAACTACGATAGAGCAGGTCATTGAGATGAAAGATGCGGTCCCTAATCGTGGTCCGCATACTTTAACAGGACCAATTTATGTAGACGGTGCAGAGCCGGGTGACATTCTAAAACTTCGTTTCAATAAAATTTTACCAAGGTCTTATGCTTCAAATGATAACGTGCCTGGAAAAGGCCTTTTTCCGGAGGAGTTTCCTAAGGGGCAAATCAAATATTTTTACCTTGATGTTAAAAAAATGCAGATGCAATTTGCGCCTGGAATCATCGTTCCTTTGCGACCGTTCCCGGGTATTGTTGCAGTAGCTCGAGCAGAGCCCGGTAAATTTGATAGCATTCCCCCCGGCCCTTTTGGAGGGAATATGGACGTGCGCGAAATGACAGAAGGCACAACTCTCTATCTTCCCGTTTTCGTAAAAGGTGCTTTGTTGTGGACTGGTGATTCGCATGCGGGTCAAGGGAATGGTGAGATCAATCTAACTGCGATTGAGACCGCTTTTGAAGAATTTAATATTACTGTGGATGTGATAAAACAAAAGCCTTTGGCTTGGCCACGTATTGAAACTCCAACGGCATGGATTGCGGTGGGTTATGATGCTGATTTGAATAAAGCATTGGATTTGCTCAAGTCTGAAACCATTAAACTCATAGTCGAGCAGCGTAAAGTTTCACCTGCGCAAGCAGAGCAGATCATGCTAAGTAGTTGGGATTGCCCAATCGCTGAAGTGGTGAATGGAATAAGTGGCGTATATTGCATGCTACCAAAACAGGCTAATGCGCCTAAACCGGCTCCATTACCAAAGGTAGAGAATGCGGTTTTTTTTGTGACATATGCTAAAGATCCAGATCTTGAAAAGGCTATGAAAGTGGCATCAATGGCGATGATTAATACAATAGTTAGCAAGAAAGGATTGACGCGCCTCGATGCATATTCGCTGGCTAGCATAACCATGGATTGCCGCATTGGCCCTCACAAATCGGGTGATAAAGAGGTGCATTGCATGCTACCTAAAAGCTTATGGGTTGCTCCGAAAGCGTGGGTGTAATTGTTCATATAATGGGGGCATGTAGTGCCGAAAAAATGGTTTATTATCAGTGTTGTGTTGTTACTGGGATTTTTTGAGTGTGCATATGCTACTACGGATGATCAAGCTGCAATTGATAATGATGGCGCAAACTCTCCACCTCAGGAAGGAAACTTTGCCTTGCCTGCTCCGCAGCAGCCGGGGCCTCTTTTATCATTTGGACAAACCATAATTGGTAGAAATCACGTTCAGTTGATTTACAGTGAATTTAACGTTATCCCTCAGGGTGGTGGGGGTAGTAACCGGAATATAGAGTTAATTTATGGGTTCACGGATTCTACATCGTTATATTTTGACTATCCTCTTGAATCAAATTACAGCATTCGGCACAGCCGCTTCTCCAGCGTTAACGACGTTGTCTTGCAATTGGAGCATGCGTTTTATTCGGCGGGTAATACCAAGTATCAAGATCAAGCAACCGTAGTAGGGTTAATAACACTTCCCTTACAAAGTACAACAACATTTCAAATGCGAAGTGCGACTAACAGGCATATCTCAGTAAGTTATGGTGCTCCAGCCTATTTTTTGGGCACGACGTACAATCGTTCTTATGTTGATTGGCTAGGGTTTGTTTCGCCGGGAATTTTGATAACGCCTGTCAGTCAAGGTATAAAGCTTGGCTCACAAGCTTTATACCAAGCAGGTTTGGGTCGTACGATTAAGACGGTCCCTGATCGATATATTTTTTCATGGTTAGTTGAGTTTCAGGGGCAATATACAGCAAAGGATCGGGAGTATGGGTACAGTATTCCTAGCACCGGGGGTAATGTTATTGCGTTGGCGCCTTCTTTATGGTTTTCGACAAAGCGTTTAATTTTACAAGCCGGGATTAGCTTGCCTTTGATGCAGAATTTAAATGGAAGTCAAACCAAAACCAACTATTCTATTGCAGCAAATATTACCTGGACTATTGCTTAATTTTGCAGGAGAGCAGCTCTTATGCGAGCTGCTCTTTAAGGAGATTTCTGTTTAACCTTTTTTAACACCAACTTGGAACAAAAGACTAATTGAATTATTAGATTGCGCTACTACTACTCCTCCTTGGCCATTGGTCAATAAATAGTCTACAGAGAAAGCGGGTTCGCCTAGGTTATTACTTACATAATTACAGCTTACCTTTCCTGTCGTAGAATCATAATCTGTTGATTCATTGAAATAACCTGCTAATTTACGAGGAGTTCCAGCTGCTAGTAAACCTGATCTGAAATATATAGGAAGGCTGTTGGAGAACATAAATTCTGTACCATAACCTGCAATATAATTACCAAAGTTGGTTATTACATTGGATGTTCCTTGCGTATTAGGACAAACAATGTCAGAAGGTAAACCAACAGGGTTTGCGATAATATGAACTGGTGAGCCAATTGGATTTGCCATGGCTATTGACGATAAGACAAAGCCTGAAAGCACTAACAGTGATCTAAAAGAGTAATTTTTATTCATTTATAGTTCCCTCTGTATAGTTATTAACAAATACCCAACCTACTATGTTTTGAAAAACACATTAGTAGGCGATCGATTATGGGTCGATGGTTATGAATTGTCAAACTGAAAACATAGTGCTGATCACAGATTAAGGGTGGGCAAAGCCTGATCACTTACGCATTAGGTTTTATCTTTTGATAAAGGAACGTAAAGATCAAGGGTAGTATGGAAACGAAAATAATACCGTAAATAACGATAGTAAAATTCTCTTTAACAAGAGGAAGTGAACCTAAAAAATATCCCATGCTAAGCAAAGACCCTATCCAGAGAATAGCGCTACCAATGTTGTAATAATTAAATTGTTTAAAATCCATATAGCTTACCCCGGCAACAAATGGGGCAAATGTACGAATAACCGGAATGAACCGTGCTAATACAATCGTTTTCCCACCGTGCTTTTCATAAAATTGATGCGCCTCAGTAAGGTGTTTCTTATTAATAAAACGAGAGCGGTTAACGGAAAATATTTTAGGCCCTATAGCACGCCCTATGGAGTAGTTTGTTTGATTTCCTAATATCGAAGCAATAATCAGCAGTGGCAATAGCACTAGTATATTGAGGGGATGGTCTGATTGAGCTGCAATGCTTCCTAAAGTAAAAAGCAAAGCGTCTCCAGGGAGAAATGGAGTGATTACAAGCCCGGTTTCGCAAAAAATTACCAGAAACACAACTAAATAAGTCCAGACACCATGGTCAGCTATAAAAGGAAGTAAATAATTGTCTAGATGTAATATCAAATTCAAAAAGTATTGTAAGTGTTCCATTTCTACTTTGTTAGCCTTTGGATTTTGGGTGGCAATAGTATGTTAGATATGATTGATTTAAACAACAGGTTTAGACTTTGTCATTCCTGCGCAGGCGGGAATCCATCCCTGGTGCGGGATAGTATCTATTGGAGAAATGGATCACCGCCTGCGCGGGGATGACAGGGTTTGTACAATTTTGTGGGGATTTGTAAGCATTTGTAGCCTGGATGGAGGCGAAGCCGCAATCCGGGAGATTGAGGCACCAGAAATCCCGGATTACGCAGCGCTCCATCCAGGCTACAGCCCTAAATTGGTCTTAAAGTATCGCGCACGTCCATCCTGGAGTATGTGCCGGTGTAATTGTAGCGTATGCTGCATCACAAAACTCAACCTCAAATTTAGCCGAGGTAGAAAACGTGTCAATGATGCGCTGCTGTAAAATAGGGCAGGTAATATTGTCAGTATGTTTCTTTAGAGCGGCAGTGATCAATTCTGTAGATTGGATAAATGTAGGATCAGAATAAAATACTGTCCAATCGCTATAATCATTCTTTGGGTAAAGCCCTTTGTTCTGCTCCCCTAGCTTAAAATACAGTAAAAAGCAGGGATAGCAGGCTGTTATTGCCTCAACAATTGTTCCACTATTTGCCATAGTAGTAAGGTGTTGGATATAGCTAGCAATTACAGGAGCTACTTTTCCAGAATGGGAGAAAAAAGGCGTAGAGGGTTTTTTCAGGTATGCTTTGTTGATGTCTAATTCTGCTTGGACAGTTTCAATCTGAAAACGCCTAAATATTGCCGCAAGCTCGATATCCTCAGGCTCTAGTCGCTCGGAAATTATTTGCATCACTTTGGCATACGTCCGCAAATATATTGCATCTTGCTGCAAAAACCACGTGAAAGTTTCTCTAGGTAAACTTCCGTCATAGAGCTGTTGATTAAACGGGTGTTGGCAGTATGCATCAATAGTGGATTTATTTTCGGTTAACATGCGCTCAAACATTACTTTCCTCCTTTTAAAAAAATGATTAGGAAAGCAACGAGCAAAAAAAGAATAGGCAAGCTCGTCTCACTCTCCCTCCGCAGGCATTACCCAGAGCAGGTTAAAGGGTCTTTCTCAGCCCGGTTTTAAAACCAAGCACCCCTGGTGGATCTCGAGCGAGTCTATCGACCCGTTTTTAATCTGTCAAGAAATGCATATACTGAATAATTAAATGTAGGTTGGGCCCATGGCCCAACAAGCGCACGAAGTGCCACAGTATTATCAGGACTTACAAATGTCTCGCACGGAACGTTTATTTGATTTAATGCAAATCTTACGCAAACACCGTTACCCCGTGAGTGGTGCAACACTTGCGTCCGAACTCGGTATTAGCCTACGAACTCTCTACCGCGATATTGCAACTCTACAAGCACAAGGCGCTCAGATCGACGGCGAAGCAGGGCTTGGATATATATTACATCCCGGTTTTATGTTGCCACCATTGATGTTCTCAGAAGAAGAAATAGAAGCATTAGTCTTTGGTTCACGATGGGTTGCTGAACGTGGTGGAGACAGTAAATTAAAAGTTGCCGCAAGCAATGCATTGGCTAAAATTGCCGCAGTATTGCCAAGTGATCTGCGCCATGAGCTCGATGCATCAGGGCTTCTAATTGGCCCTGGTGAGCTCATCGTTGCGAGTGATGAGGAGTTGCTCATGATTCGAAAAGCGATTCGCTCAGAACACAAGCTTCTCATGACGTATGTTGATGCCCAAGATAATGAAACACAGCGCACTATCTGGCCTTTCGCACTAGGTTTTTTCGATAGGGCGCGCATGGTTATTGCTTGGTGTGAACTACGTCAAGACTTCCGCCATTTCCGAATGGATAGAATCTTAAAATTAGTTCCCCTAGCAGTACGTTACCCCCAGCGCCGTCAAGCACTATTAAAAAAATGGCGAGAAATGAACGACATTCCACCGCAGTAGATTTCCTACTGACAAAATCTGTCAGTAAGAGCATTCATACTAACGATTCTTCCAACTATTTCGGAGAATTAAAATGCTACACCCAAACTTTATCATTCTTTATGTGGACAACCCTGTGGCTAGTGCAGAGTTCTATTCTAACTTATTAACTCTAAAGCCATTAGAACTTGAACCCACATTTGCCTTATTTGCTTTGGAGTCAGGCCTTATGTTTGGTCTGTGGTCTAAACATACGGTAGAACCTTCGGCTACAATATCAGGGGGTGGCACGGAGTTATGTTTTAAAGCGGAAAGCGAGGACGAACTTCATACGATGTATGCTACATGGAAAAAACAGGGGCTGCCTATCCTTCAACGCCCAACAGCGATGGATTTTGGCCTTACTTTTGTTGCGCTGGATCCAGATGGTCATCGATTACGCGTTTACGTACCAGCTAATAAGGAGCACAATTAATGCTAGTACACCTAGATGAATTTACAGTGGTGGGTCTTAACGTTCGCACCATCAATAGCGCCGAATTCAATCCTGAAACAGCCAAATTGCCCCAACTTTGGGGGCAATTTGTTTCAGAAGGAATTGCTGATACGGTCCCTAACCGGCTACAAAAAGATTCTATTTTTGGTGTGTATTCAGATTATGATTCAGATGCAACAGGATTTTATTCTGTGACTGCAGGGGTGATGGTAGAGCCTGAGGTATCAGTACCAACTTTGAATACAATCCATGTTCAAGCAGGGGATTATTTGGTTTTTAAGGGTCAAGGAAAAATGCCTCAAACCGTAGTCGATACCTGGAAAAAAGTGTGGGAATATTTTGCAGAGAATACGGAGTATAAAAGAATTTATACTACGGATTTCGAGCAATACCAGGGTACTGATCGTATCAGTATTCATATTGGAGTTATAAATAACAAAAAACTCTGGTGTATGTCATCCTGAACATGGGCGCCAACCTAGGAATCCTAGCCGCGACCGTAAGGGAGCGGAGCAGTTGCTAGTGCATCAGTGTTAGGCCAACTGCTCTGCTCCCTTCCGGTCACGGCTCGGAGTGATGGTGAAATTGTTTTAACAGCTCAGCATTAAAAGGCGTTGCTATATTTTTTTGTTGAGCGAGCTTAAGCAGATATTCATTCAGATAATATAATTCTGTCGGTTTTTTATTTTGTACATCTTTGTACATAGAAGAATAATTATCTGCAGTGATGGTAAGGACATTTGTCACCCGTACAAGTAACTCAGCTGGAGTGATATAGAAACCATATGCACTTACTACCTGAGCAACTTCATGAGTGATTTTTGTTAATGCTTCATCATGAAAACGTAAATCACCATTTTTACAGGTATACAATGCGGTCAATAGATTGATGCTGCAGTTAATAGCGAATTTTTCCCACATCCTGCTGTGAATATTTTCATCCCATGCGTAGGGGAGGTCAGTTGCTTGGAAAGTACTGCGAATCGTATTAATTTCATCTGATGTAAATTGCCCCATTAGGCTACCCAAATAAATGTTCCCTTGTAAGAAGGCTCGAACAGAAAAGGGTTTTTCAAGATAGGCGCCTAGCGTACTAATTCCAAAAATAATGCGCGATTGGGGCAATTGAGTCATAATTTCATCTAAAACACCTAAGCCATTGTGCATCAAAATGATAATGCTATTTGTAGTTAAATTGGGTTTTAAACGCATTAAGAGCTGAGTAACATCGTATGCTTTTACACAACAAATTAGGGTGTGTATAACTTCATTACCTATATTCTCTATATTGATAGCCTTTGGGCGAGAGGTATGGGTGCCCGTATCTGTGGTGACGGTTAATTGAGCGTCTTGATAGGCTGCTAATTGGCGCTCATCTTTCAAAATCAAATGAACGGATTGTTCTTCAAAGCTACTTGCTACTAAAGTCCCCATCGCGCCAATGCCAGCGATATGCCATTTAGAATCGGGTATCATCACGCTCACTTTGACCAGATGTCATAAAAGTGATGGACAGGGCCGTGGCCATGCCCCACGGATGAATATTGAGCAGCTTTTAGCGCCTCAGATAAATAGTTTTTTGCTAGGCGACATGCTTCTATAAGCGGTTGTCCCTGTGCAAGGTAAGCAGCGATTGCTGCTGACAAGGTGCAGCCTGTCCCGTGGGTGTTTTTACTATTGATACGCGGGCTTGAAAGCCAGATTTCTTGCCCAGTGTGATCCATGTATAGATCATTTGAATCCTTCCCACTTTGGTGCCCTCCCTTGAGCAAAATAGCCTGGGAGCCAAGATTTAGCAGCTGCTTTGCAAGAGCCTGCATTTCCATAGTGGTCCCGATTAATGTTTCTGCTTCGGGCAAATTTGGGGTAATGATAGTTGCTAAAGGGAGCAAGTATTTTTTGAGAGCAACCACTGCTTCAGGCAGTAATAAATTATCGCCGCTTTTAGCGACCATTACGGGGTCAAGGACAATCGGAATATTTAAAGCCCGCTCTTTTAAAAAATCAGCAACTAATGTAACGATTTCGCTATTGAACAACATGCCAATTTTGATGCTGTCGGGAATAATGTCATCGAAAATTGCTTCCAATTGCGCTTGAATAGCCTCCAATGGAATCTCATAGCAGCTCTGAACCCCCATGGTATTCTGTACAGGAAGGGCAGTTAGCACAGTCATGCCGTAACATCCCAATGCTGAAAATGTTTTAAGGTCAGCCTGTATGCCTGCGCCTCCTGAACCATCAAATCCGGCAATCGATAAGCATTTATGCCACATGCACAAGGCTCCTCATCGCTACAAAATCCGCTGCAAACAATTCGTCGATAAAAAGTGTGCGAAAAGAGCCAGGCTTTTCAGTTTTACTAGCCGCTAAACTGCCGCATAAACTATAGTAAGCCGTAGCTAAACGGGCAGCTTCATGCGCATCAGTAATAACCGCTTTGAAGGCGGCAATAACTGCTGTTAATGTACATCCCATACCGGTGACTAATGACATTAAAGGAGAGCCGAAGCCTAGGTGTTCTTCCTGCCGTCCGTCGGTTATAAAATCGCGTTCCCCACTGACAACCACTGTGCATTGATGCTCTCTAGCCAACATGATGGCACTGTGCGTAGCATCGCTGACTTGGTGCGTTGCTTCTACGCCTAAGGTTTTATTAACGTTATCAAAAAGCGCCAAAATTTCACTGGCATTGCCTCTGATGATAGATGCTGAAGCCATCAGTGAACGGGAGGAGCTAGTTCGAACTTGCGTGGCGCCTGCGCCAACTGGATCAAGAATAATAGGTTTATTGTATTTTTGCGCCAATGCTGTAACAAGGTTGGCACGTTCTATAAATGCTGTATCAAGCGTGCCTATATTCAAATTTACCACATGACAAATTTGCACTAATTCGTCTAATTCTCTTTCGTCCTGCGTCATGATGGGTGCGGCTCCAAGGCTCAATAAACAATTGGCCATAAAGTCCATGGTGACGTGGTTGGTTAGACACAATACTAAAGGTTTTATTTGACGTAATTGGGTTAGGGCTTTTTCTAAATCATGCAACATGGTGTGTACCTCTGTTCTCTATAATATGTCGTAAGTTTTGCGTTGTAAGCGTTGGATATTCTGCATCGTGTAAGGCTCCAATTACGGCAATCCCACATGCCCCGGATGATAAAACCTCAGCAGCATTACTTTCGTTGATTCCGCCAATGCCTATTATGGGGTGTTTGGAGCTTGAGGATAATTGGCTCAACCCTTGTGTGCCCCAAATGGTCGCAACATTATGCTTATTGGCTGTGGGGTAAATTGCACCGATACCGACGTAATCAATTGGTAATTGATTTGCTTGGATTAAATTTTCTTCTGTATCAATGGATACGCCAATAATTTTATTGGGCCCTAATAATGCTCTTGCCCCCTCAGGGTCGCCATCTGTTTGACCTAAATGAACCCCACTAGCATTTAGTTTTAGTGCGAGCTCGATATTGTCATTAACAATTAGCGGAATTTGCAAGGGGTCGAGAATATGTTTGAGCTTTTCTCCAAACTCTAAGAGTGCCTCGGGTGTTTGGTTCTTTTCGCGCAATTGTACTGATGTGACACCTGCTTTAGCGCAGGTTTTAATAAATTCCAGGTAATCGTCTATGGGAGTTTGTTGTCGATTGGTGACTAACATTAATTTATAAAATAGTTCGTTTTTAGTCATCATGTTATGCCAGCACTTCAGATGGTAAAAGGGCGTCGAGCAAGCCTTTTGGATCGGCGTTTATTTTAGGTATTCGCGCGTGGCTTTGGGAAAGAAAATCACAATTTACGCAGTGGGTGATAAATGAAAATAAACCATCAAAAAAGCCATCAATGTTTAAAAAGCCGATGGGCTTGTTGATCAGCTCCATTTTAACAGCACACCAAGTTTCGAACGCTTCTTCCAATGTACCAAGACCACCTGGCATAACAATAAACGCATCAGCTTGCTGTTCCATCAAGTGTTTTCTTTCTCGCATAGAGTCGGTGATAATTAATTTGTCCAAGGTACTTAAGGGTTTTTCTTTGGGAATCAGGCTATGTGGGATGATGCCCGTGACCATGCCACCTCGAGCTTGGGCAGCATTTGCTAATACGCCCATTAGACCTTGGCTAGAGCCGCCATAGACGAGGCGATATCCAGCTTCTGCAATTGCATGGCCTAACATGGTGGTAACTTCCCTAAAACGAGGGCTGTTACCAGGCTTTGCGCCTAAATAAACACATATGGATTGCATCATTAATTCCGGCTGATTAAGGCGGATAGGATAAACTATTATTGGAAAAAATTGAACAAGATGGTGGTTCTTATACATCTATTCCCGCTACGATAAGTGTCTTAATCAATTTTTTTGAGAGGGCACTCAAGATACACACTGCCCGCAAAAAATACTTGCTATTTGGGATGTTATCGTAGAATATTTTGCGCAAAGAATAACGTGGAGTGGGAAATGGCTACAAGAGCGGAAATAGAACGCGAACTAGAAGAGATACATAATCTAGAGTTTGAAATTGAAACGCGAATTACGCAGGGGTTAAAACCTGTTTTCGACGAAAATAATGTTGAGTTGACTCAAGTAAATATCGAGCAGCGGGTCAAAGAAATGGCAGCTGAATTTGCTCGTGATTGTAAAGTAAAAAACCCTGTATTGGTTACTGTGAGGGAGGGTGCTGTTCCCTTTGCAGATTTATTCATGAAAGAGCTGAAAGCGCTGAAGTTTAGGTTTCAATCTGCAAGTATTAGCACTAGCAGTTACCATGACACATCCTCTGGGGCACTTTTTATTTCTGAAGAGGCTGAGGGGAAGGAAAAAGTTTCTTGGGGCGCTAGAGATATATTCTTTTTAGAAGACGTTATAGATAAAGGCCAGACCTATTTAGGACTTCTAGATCTATGTGCTCGTAGAGGTGGTAGAGGTGGGGACATGATAGCGTTGGTCGATAAAAAGCAGCCTAGGAAACGTGACGCGGTTCTTACAGGTTTTACGATCAGCCCAGATGCATTTATATTAGGTAAGGGTTTGGATTTTAATGAAGGCGGGCGTAATCTCGAATGGATCGGGGCTGTTGATCCTGCTCTGTTGCCTACTCCAGCTGAAAAAGCAACGCTTAGCCGTAAGAAAGAGTTAAATGCACAGCTTCGTGAATGTATTGCTTTAGAGCGTCAACCGAAAAATTCATTTTTTATGGACTGTGTTACGAGCGCTGGTTTGGTAGGTGTGGCTGCTTTAGGAGCCATGTCAGCTAATGTTTCAGGAGGAGTAGGACTGATGACTACGGTTGCCGCTTTAACGGGTCTTACTAAAGTTGGGATATTTGCTAGAGGTATGTCCCGAAATATTGAGGCCGTTTCTCCAACTATAGTCCCCACAGGACCTAACTAATAGCAAAGTAGGTTGGGTCATTGACCCAACCTACGCTAGGAAGTTTTGACTCCATGGATTTCTACACTTCCAAATCATGAGCCAATAACCTTCGATTAGAACGAAAATAAGTTAACGGAGAATGCTCGAGAAGATCGGATAATTTTTCCATATAAATACATGCATAGCGTTCCACTTGGTAGGCAAAATAACTCTCCTCAGCACCTGCTCGAAATACACGTTCCCATTTTGGATTAAAGAAAGCATGTTGAGCTTCTAATAATTTTGATATTTTTTGGTCGATGGTTGTAATTTGGCTCTGAAGCTCATGTAAACGGGTATCGTATTTATCGGTTTTTTCATCGATGCCTTGTGTATGCAGGTTTATATAATCTTGCTCCAACCCTTTTTTAATATCCATATTGGCAGCAATTTCCTGTTCTATTGGCAAGGCTTTTTTCTGGGCAGCTATTTCTTCCCCCAAATCCTCAACCACAAGCGCTGTTCGCCAGTTACAGTCTTTTTTCAATCTTAGGATGTCTCCATATATATGGTCACCAATGTATAAAATTTCATCGCCTTTTAGCGCTAAATCATCCGTAAATTTGGTGGCATGGCCTCCTTGATAAATACCCGGAGTAATGTTGCCTATGATGTTGGTCATACAACCCGTATCAGGATTAATCTTTAAAAATCGCAGCTTATCGTAGAAAAAGCGAGGCTTGTTAGCCAAGGTAATCGTGTATTCAAATAAATCTTGCCATGTCTCGCCCTTCTCCAAAAAAGGGTTGACGGCATAATCTAATAAAAGTTTCGTATAAAAATATTCTGAATTGGTGAGAATAAATATTTTTTTACCGTGGCGGGTAAATTGTTTAAGGCCTTCAACAACAGCTTCCTCTTTAATGACAAATTGATCGAGATTTTCGCAAATGAATTTTTTTAAACTCCCATCAGCATGCACCCGGTCAACACTGCTTAAAACATCCAACGCTATGCTGCTATAATTAGGTAATTCATGTGGAAATTCGTCTTTTAAATCAACAAGTTGACCATATAAAACACAAAAAGCTATGGAGAAAGAGGTATCGATAGCCATGTAATTGGGGTCACCTAAGTCAACATAGATACTACGGTAAAACTGCTTTTGCTCAGGATAACTAATTTTTTTAGTGCCATGGTAACTCTGACGAATCGCCCCATAACGGCTTAGTTTTAATATATTGCCATTTTTACTGTCAACGACTAAACCACGGATGGCATCATCAAAGTTAAAGTTAAATTTTTTAATGGTTTTCGGATATTTTTTATTATTAATAAGTTCCTCGACAATGAGTTGGTACACCAAGGTTTCGAAATTTTTTGTTTTATAGCGAATCAGTGTGTGGTCCATGTCCAAGCCAATGTACTTAATTTGCTTCATGTTCAAAATACGGTTCACAAATACTGTCTGATTCATTTACTTTCCTTAATCAATGTTTCTACAACGCTGGGATCGGCCAAGGTAGAAGTATCGCCTAGATCATCAAGCTCATTGCTGGCAATTTTGCGTAAAAGACGCCGCATTATTTTGCCTGAGCGTGTTTTGGGGAGAGCTGACGCCCACTGGATTTTTTCAGGAGTGGCAAGTGGCCCAATTTTTTCTCTGATATGTTGGATCAATTCTCTTTTTAAAGTTTCATCTGGTTTTATGTGGGCTTTAGTTATCACGAAGGCATAAATGCATTCACCCTTAATCTCATGAGGAGCACCCACAACACCTGCTTCAGAAATAGCGGGATGCGAAATTAAAGCACTTTCTACTTCTTCTGTACCGATGCGATGCCCTGAAACTTTGATGACATCATCACTGCGCCCAGTAATCCAGAAATCACCAGTAGATTCACGATATGCACCATCCCCTGTCAAGTAGTTACCTGGGGATGGCTTCAAATAAGTATCTATAAAGCGTTGGTGATCGCCATAAATGGTTTTCATTAAGCCCGGCCAGGGTTTTTTGATAACTAATTTTCCTTGCTGATTAACTTTCAGTGGTTTGCCATGGTCATTTATTACTTCAGGCACAATACCAAAAAATGGCCAACCACCCGATCCTGGTATCATAGGTGTTGCGCCGGGTAGCTGCGTAAGCAGGGCGCCTCCTGTTTCGGTTTGCCACCAGGTATTTACTATCGGACAACGTTTTTCACCTACAACTTCAAAATACCACTCCCACACATCTGGGTTGATAGGCTCACCAACGCTTCCTAATAATTTGAGACTTTTTCGGCTGGATTTCTGTACCCAGCTATCCCCCTCGCGGCGAAGGGCTCGAAGCGCTGTGGGTGAAGTATAAAAAATATTGACCTTATGTTTATCAACGATCTCCCAATAACGAGAGAATGTTGGATAATTAGGCACGCCATCAAAGAGTAGGGTGGTAGCCCCGTTAGCAAGAGGCCCGTAAACAATATAAGAATGCCCCGTAATCCAGCCTACATCGGCACTACACCAATACACATCCCCATCATGGTAATCAAAAATATAGTAATACGTCATGGCGGTGTAAACCATGTAGCCACCGGTGCTATGTAAGACGCCTTTGGGTTTCCCAGTTGAACCTGATGTGTAAAGGATAAATAAGGGATCGGCTGAATCCATTTGTTCTAGAGGGCAATATTCATCAGCCTCTGCTACGGCTTCGTGATACCAGATATCTCGAGTTTTATTCCAGTCAATGAGATTGCTTGTATGTTTTACTACAATAACATGCCTAACATTTGGGCACCCTTGTAATGCTAAGTCACTGTTTTTTTTAAATGGAATAATTTTTTCGCCACGTACACTTTCATCAGCGGTAATAAGCAAGCAACAATCGGCATCGAGAATACGTGTTTTTAATGCTTCTGGAGAGAAGCCACCAAACACAACCGAGTGGATTGCGCCTATACGTGCACAAGCAAGCATTGCAATAATTGCTTCTGGAATCATAGGTAAATATATACAGACGCGATCACCTTTTTTAATGCCTTGTTTTTTTAAGACATTGGCAAGTTTACATATGCGTTCATACAATTCTTGATAAGTGATAAATTGCGTTTCGTTAGGCTCATTGCCTTCCCAAATAATGGCAATTTGCCCCGAACGCGTTTCTAGATGGCGATCGACGCAGTTATAACAGGCATTTAATTTGCCATTGATAAACCACTTTACATCCGATGTAGTAAAATCACCGCTGGTAACAGCTTGCCAAGGTGCTGCCCAGGAAATAAATTGTTTGGCATACTCTCCCCAAAACCCAGCAGGATCACGCACTGAGCGTTGATATAATGCATGGTATTGTTTTTCATTAATATGAGCACGCTTGGCAAATTCAGGAGGTACTGCTCGTTGTCGAATATCAATCACCTACCACTCCATGTTTTTGATTATGAACTTTAACAGCTTCATCCAATCCCGCGGCTTCTGTGAGTGCTGCCACATTTTCTTTAGTAAAAAAGCCATCGAAACCATGGCAGCGCTCTACATATTCTGTGATCAGCAAAGAAAGCTGAGAGTGTTTGGAGAAGATTTGTTGCAAATCAGGTTGATCAGCACATTCGCCGAATACCTTCGCTAAAAATGGAACCTGCGCTTTGTCCCGTAATGTATCAATTACAAAATCAATATTTTTGCCGCCCTTAGCATGGTCGCCATCAACAACTTCCATGGCAATATGGTGCATGCGACGTCCGTAATTACGTACGAAATCTTCAGTAGGCATAGGAAGATTTTTAAATGAATTAACCATATATGGGGTATTGTTAGCGGTAAATACTTTTGCGGGAGAGCGTATGTCGTTGCCGTGTGGCACGCGATTGACGTTGGTAGACGAGTTCATTTCGCTGATGCTATAAGCGCCCCAAAAATAATAATTTGAAAGACATAAAAATTCTAAAATGGCGTCTTCTCGCTCACCGGCTAAAATACGTGTCGCCATGTGATCAATGCCTTTGATAAGTGGTTTAATGCCGACATCTTGCGTAAATTTGTCCACTTTTTCCAGTTCAGCTAGCTCGGCTTTGGTCAAACTAAATTTTTGACCTAACTCGAGTTTCTCAAAATCAAAAATATCGTCGTGCGTATAGCCAACGCTATTAAATGTTAGATCAGACATACGGGTAAATTCAAAATGCGGGTTGCAATAGAATTTATTTTCTACCATGTCTGAGCTATGAAATTTTATATCATGAGACATTAAAATCTTCTTCGTTTCATTTTTGTCTTTGGTTTTAAATATCTCACCGACATACCGTGCATTGAATTTTTCTCGCGCGTTAGGGTACATTTTGTTGATACGGGTAATGTCATCTTTAAAATGGGGATCTAACGGCTCGGTAACGAAAAAAGCGGGGGTGTTTTTCTTATTCACTAGGCAATAAATTTTGTGTGTATCGCTGAGGTAGCCTGCATGATAGCGATAGGGCGTCATAATCGATAATTCTTTCAAATATTGGATAGCATCCCCTGTTTGTATTTGGACAACTATCCCACATATATCACCTAATAAATCCTCTAAACCACTAGCAATGCGTCTCTCATATATTTTGATGCGGTATTCGTCAAAATAATCCGAATTGTGTTTATCGCCTTTGGGGGTATATTTAAGTGGATTAATCATTTTAAAATCTCCCTGAATCTGCTAGTTCCCAATATTTTTTAAAGTTTGCAGGAATATCAGGTCCTAAGAGTTGTCCCGGTTGTAAGTAAGTATGGATTTCATCAAATGGTTTTACACACGCGTCGTCAATGCGCCGCATAAGGAAGTTTGGTTTTAGTTCACTAGGATTGGTCAGACCCATCGCTCCCACTATCTCCATAAAACTTTTCATGGTATTGCGATGGAAGTTGTCGACTCGATGTTTTTTTTCATCTACGACTAGTCCATATTGTAAGCGAGGGTTCTGAGTAGCAATACCAGTTGGGCAGGTGTTAGCGTTGCATTGTTTGGATTGAACACAGCCGAGTGACATCATCATGGCTCGTGCGGAGTTACACATATCTGCACCAAGAGCGATTTTTTCCACCATATCAAACCCTGTGGCTACTTTACCGCTACAAATAATACGAATTTTATCCCGTACATTAATTCCTACCAGCGCATTGTGAACAAACACCAAACCTGCTTCTAAGGGCTCTCCTATATGGTTAGTAAATTCTAGGGGGGCGGCGCCAGTTCCACCTTCTGCACCATCTACAGTGATAAAATCTGGTAAAATATTGGTTTCGATCATTGCTTTGCATATGCCTAAAAATTCATCTTTGCGGCCCACACATAGCTTAAATCCAATCGGTTTTCCGCCAGTTAATTCACGTAATTTTTTTATGAACTGCAATAATCCCACAGGTGAATTAAAAGCAGAGTGGGCGGCTGGAGATATTACATCATGGCCCATTTGTACCTTACGAACTTTTGCAATTTCTGGAGTCAATTTGGCCGCTGGTAAAATGCCGCCATGGGACGGTTTTGCACCCTGCGATAATTTGATTTCAATCATTTTTACTTCATCTCGGTTTGCTTCTACCGCAAACTCTTTTTCATCAAATCCGCCTTTGTCATCGCGGCAGCCAAAATAGGCAGTCCCTAGCTGAAAAATAATATCTCCACCTTGTAAATGGTATGGGCTAAGGCCTCCCTCACCTGTGTTATGAGCGAAGCCACCAAGCTGAGCGCCTTTATTTAATGCCATAAGCGCATTAGGTGATAAAGAACCAAAACTCATGGCTGAAATATTAAGTCGTGAAGCACTATAGGGTTTTTTGCAATCCGGCCCTCCCACAATGACGCGTGGTTCCACTTCCGAGGCTTGTTTCGGGCTTAAAGAATGGAGTACCCAGGTGTAGCCAATTTGCAGAATATCTCGCTCGGTACCAAAGGGTACGGTGTCACGTACATTTTTAGCACGTTGATAGACGATAGAGCGTATTTCGCGATTGAAGGGCCTCTCTTCTTCATCACTCGCAATAAAATACTGTTGAATTTCAGGGCGAAGGAATTCCAAAACATAACGGATATGCCCCAGAACGGGAAAGTTGCGGAGCAGGGTTCGTTTAGTCTGTACTAAATCATAAATCCACAGTAAGACAATGGGAGCGAGAAAAATCAAAAACCAAACTGCATCGTGCAGCATGACGAGGATCAGAAGCACTGCCAGCAGAACGATCCCAAAACTTAAATACCATTGACGACGCACATTTATCTCCTTTCTGGAATCCGAGCCGCGACCGTAAGGGAGCGGAACAGTTGCTAATGCATCAGTGAGAAACCAATTGTTCCGCTCCCTTACGGTCGTGGCTCGGATTCGGGGGCTTAAACCTCAAAACGCACATATTCCGGATACCACATCGTTTTCTCCACTGCTTTTTCTATCTGTTTCTCCGTCATCGTATCAATATATCCGTCCTTTATCCCCTGTAAGATCACCGCTTTAGCAATATGCTTGCTCACATCCCTAATCGTTGATAATTCAGGCAACAATCTCCCTTCGCCGGTCTTCACAGCAGGAGCGAGCTCGCTTACTGCGATGGCTGCAGCCATCATCATACGGTCACTAACTCGGCGTGCTTTACCCGCGACGATGCCAAGGCCGACCCCAGGGAAGATATAAGAATTGTTACATTGAGCAATATTAATTTGACGGTTGCCAAGCTTTATTGGGTCAAAAGGACTACCCGTAGCAACCAAGGCTTGGCCGGCTGTCCAGGTCAGTAAATCATTTGGTGTGGCCTCGGCTCTGGATGTGGGATTTGATAGGGGGAAAATAATAGGGCGCTTACAGTAACCAGCCATCGTGCGCACCATTGTTTCAGTAAATTGACTTGGTTGGCCGGATACCCCCAACAATATGGTCGGTTTTGCATTGTTAACCACATCCAGGAGGCTTATGTTACCAGGTTTTTCAAGCTTCCAATCCTGTAGCGTCTTTTGTGAGCGTGCAAATGGCTTCTGAAAAGGAAGCAGTTCAGGCATGCCATCATGCAGTAAGCCGTTTCTATCCACGAGGTAAAAACGGGAGCGTGCTTCCTGTTCACTTAACCCTTGGTGCATCATAGCATGCACGATTTGCTCACTGATGCCACAGCCTGCTGAGCCGGCACCTAAAAGAGCAACGCGTTGATCTTTCAAAAGGACGTTGGCTACACGTGTTGCAGCAAGGATGGCCGCCACTGCGACTGCCGCAGTACCTTGGATGTCATCGTTAAACGTGCAGAGTTGGTCGCGGTAACGCTGTAGTAATGGGTACGCATGTTGTTGTGCAAAATCTTCAAATTGTAATAATACGTTAGGAAAATAGCGTTTAATGCCTTGCACAAAGCGATCAACAAAATCATCATATTGCTTTCCTGTAACGCGGGCGTGTCTCCAACCCACATACTCAGGGTCTTTTAGCCGCTCTTGATTATTGGTTCCCACATCTAAAACAATAGGTAGCGTGCATTCAGGTGCAATACCACCGCATGCAATATATAAAGATAGTTTCCCAATGGGGATTCCAAGACCCCCTGCTCCTTGGTCACCCAACCCCAAAATGCGTTCGCCATCTGTGACAACAATCACACTTATGGGGTTAGCTTCTGCCGCGGCTGCAAGAATGGTCTCCATTTGTTCGCGTTCAGGATAGCTGATAAACAACCCGCGGGGCTGCCGATAGATATGTGAAAAGATCTCACATGCCTGACCAACCACCGGGGTATAAATGATGGGCATCATCTCGACTAAGTTTTCTAATATGAATCGATAAAAAAGCACTTCATTTCGATCCTGTAAGGCGCGTAGATAAATATGCCTTTCCAAATCGGTTTGTTTTGCTGAGTAGGCCTCTTGGCAGCGGAGGGTTTGTTGTTCTAAGGTTTCCATGTTTGAGGGGAGTAGACCATATAACCCCAGAGCTTGTTTTTCTTTGTGGCTATAGGCTGTGCCTTTATTAAGTAATGGATCTATAAGTAATTTTTGGCCTCTCTCCGTGACCTTCCTAATCATTTCAACGCTCCATGCTGATGCATATGATATTGCAAAGTATAGATGATATTTTTCCTACCTTACACTAGATTTGAGACACGGTTGTAATATACTTCTGGCAGAGAAATTAATGGGTCAATCATGGCTAAACTATATTTTTATTATGCGGCTATGAATGCCGGAAAGAGCACGGTACTCCTGCAATCTAGCCATAATTACCGTGAGCGTGGCATGCAAACCTTGCTGCTTACCCCGGCCATTGATACGCGCTATCAAGCGGGTACTATCTCCTCACGCATTGGGTTATCAGAGCTTGCACTGATGTTTAACAATGAAGATGATTTGTTCGCGATTGTTAAAGATCACATTCAATCTGGCCTGCAGTATGCCTGCATCCTTATTGATGAGGCGCAGTTTTTAACACGCTTACAAGTCCACCAATTAACAATGATAACGGATGAATTAAGTATTCCCGTATTAGCGTATGGGTTGCGTACCGATTTTCATGGCGAACTCTTTCCTGGTAGCCAGCATCTATTAGCATGGGCTGATGAGTTAGTGGAGCTGAAAACGATATGTCATTGTGGGCGCAAAGCTATCATGAATTTGCGAATTGACGCAGAAGGGCATGCAATTCGTGAAGGGGCGCAAGTTCACATCGGTGGCAATGCTGATTACGTCTCTACATGTCGATTGCATTTCAGACGGGGTGAGGGAGGGAACGTCACTGCTAAAAAAGTGTTCAATAAAGATACCATTTTAGGGTGATTTTTGTTATACTACGCCGCGTTATCACTTAACCACCTTACTAAGGAGTGACATTGTCTGATTCTTTTGTAGTCGATTCAAAAGTAAGTGTGTCTGGCAATGGTTGGGTGGCCTGGTTGGTTTGCCTTTCAGCTGGGTTGTTTTTCTTCTATGAGTTTTTTCAACTTAATTTATTTGATGTCATAAACCAGCCTTTGCGTGAAGAATTTAACATTGATGCGACCCAGTTGAGTTGGATGTCCAGCGCTTATTTATGGGCGGATATTTTATTTCTCTTACCTGCTGGCGTTATTCTTGATCGCCTCTCCCCGCGGCTTGTCATTCTTTCTGCTATGTTAATCTGCATTATCGGTACAGTTGGATTTGCACTTTCACATTCCTTTGCTTTAGCCTCTTTTTGCCATTTTCTTTCAGGCATCGGTAACGCTTTTTGCTTCTTGTCTTGCGTGGTATTGGTGTCACGATGGTTTCATCCTCGTCGCCAAGCACTGGTTATTGGATGTCTGGTAACCATGGCATTTATGGGTGGTATGATGGCGCATACGCCATTGGCTTATCTCAGCGAGCATTATGGTTGGCGTGATTCTTTGCTCATCGATGGCGGTATTGGTACTTTGTTTTTTTTGTGGATTTACTTATTTGTTCAAGATAAGCCTGACGAGGAATTAATTCTCAATAGTCCAAAAAAACAACTAGCGCCACCCAGTTTTTTACAGGCATTAGCAAACCCGCAAAACTGGCTCTCTGGTTTTTATACGTCTTGTTTAAATTTACCTATTATGGTGATTTGTGCTCTATGGGGTGCTAGTTATCTTCAAGTCGTACATCAATTACCGCAAATTGCGGCAAGCAATGTCGTTAGCATGATCTTTATTGGCAGTATTTTAGGCTGCCCTATGGCAGGTGGGCTCTCTGATTTAATCGGGCGTCGTAAGCCCTTAATGGTAATGGGCGCAGTAGCTACACTTTTAACAATCATCCCACTGCTTTTGGGGATTCCATTATCTGAAACCATTTTAAGCATCCTGTTTTTTATGTTGGGTTTATTTACAAGCACTCAGGTTATTAGCTATCCATTGATTGCAGAAAGTAATACTATTAATAACACCGGTGCTGCAACCGGTGTTGCCTCAGTTATTATTATGGGAGGCGGGGGTGTAGGCCAAGTACTGTTTGGTTGGTTGATGCAACACCATGCGAGCGTTGCGACTCAACATTACACTGTCGCTGATTTTCAGTTTGCCATGTGGATATTCCCGATCGCCGCAATAGCTGCATTGGTAGCAATTTTATTTACGCGAGAAACGCACTGTGAGCGCTCTGATTAGAGTCACTGCCATTATAAGAGTCCGAGCCGCGACCGTGAGGGAGCGGAGCAGCCTGTAGCCTGGATGTAGCGCAGCGTAATCCGGGATTTCTGTGCCACAATCTCCCGGATTACGGCTTCGCCTTCATCCAGGCTACGGTTTTGTTTCTTAAGTTGATGCCTTCGTGGGAATGACAACGGATGCTGAACATATGAATTGCTGGAGGAAAGGTTATGGAATTTGCTGAAGAATATAATGAGAGCGTCACGCTAAAAACATCGCTATTGCCTTGGGTGATATGTTTTACAGCGTCATTTTTTTTCTTTTACTCGTTTATTCAAGGTACGATGTTTGCCTCGATTGCCGATGACATCATGCGTGATTTTCATATCCAAGCTGACAAAATGACGTATTTGTCCAGTATTTATTATTTGTCGAACGTGATTTTTCTCTTTGTTGCTGGTGCGATGCTTGATCGTTTTTCCGCAAAAAAAATGATACTGGTGGCTATGTTACTGAGTGTGTTGAGCACGTTTGCATTAGCTCACGCATATTCATTTTATTTAGCATTATTTTCCCGTTTTGTAACAGGTATTGGTAGCGCATTTTGCTTTATAGGCCCTATTCGTATTGCTTCACGGTGGTTCCCGCCTAAGCGCATGGCCTTAGTTACAGGAGCCATTGTTACGATGGCAATGACTGGCGGCATGCTTGCACAGTATCCATTAACCAAGTTGGTGGCGCAGGTGGGTTGGCGTGAGGCATTGATGATGGTGGGTTGGCTGGGTATGGGGATGTTTGTCGTCATGGTATTTTGTATCAAAGATAAGCCAGAAGAGGCCGCTCCACAAAAAAACAAAAAAATTGGGGTGTTAACTGCTGCAAAAATGGCTTATTTAAATCCGCAAACCCTACGTGCCGCTTTGTATGCCAGCCTTATGAATATGGCGGTTGCTGTATTTGGTGCCATGATGGGTTCGCTTTATTTAATGCAACGTCTTGGGGTAAGTAAAGAAGAGGCGGCGATAGTAAATTCGATGCTATTTCTCGGCGCCATCATTGGCGGCCCTCTCATCGGATGGTGCTCTGATAGATTAGGCTTGCGGGTTTGGCCTATGAAAATTGGAGCGTGTGCGTCTTTGTTGATATTTTTAGTGGTTTTATATGTTCCTGTGTCGTTAGGAGTAATGGCTGTATTGTTCTTTTTACTAGGATTTTTAACGGCCTCTCAAGTTATTAGTTATGCGTTAGTTGCAGAAAGTAGCCCATTGGCAATGACTGCTACAGCAGTGAGTGCTGTGTCTATTTTGACGCAAGGTGGTTATATTGTTTATCAAAATCTTTTTAGCGTGCTATTACTTGGGCATGGTGAAATGCAGATGAATGATGGGATACCGGTATACTCACTCGGCGACTACCAAGCAGCGGCAATGATTTTTCCGATAGGATTAGGCATAGCATTTTGGGCGGTACTTAAGTTAAAAGAGACATATTGTAGGCAATTTCAGGGATAAAAATAGGATGAGCAGTAGTTCGCGTGTTTGTGTTTTGTTGTTGGATTCTTTAGGAATAGGCGCGAGTCTTGATGCGCATTTATATGGTGATGAAGGTGCTAATACGTTTGGCCATATTGCGAAAGCCTGTGCTGAAGGGAAAGCTGATCAAGCAGGGGTCCGTGAAGGTGCTTTGCATATTCCAAATTTAGCCCGTTTAGGTATATACCATGCGGCATTAGCAAGTTCTGGGGTGAAGTTAGTTGATTTAGCTACTTTAGCCGAGCCTTGTGGTTATTATGGTTATGCTGTTGAGCAAAGCTTAGGGAAGGATACTCCTAGCGGTCATTGGGAACTGGCTGGAGTGCCTGTTATGTTTGATTGGGGTTATTTCCCAGCGACTGAACCTTGTTTCCCTGCGGCGTTAATTGATGAATTCATTTCCTCAGCTGGGTTACCTGGCGTTTTGGGGCAAAAACATGCTTCCGGTACGACAATTATTGATGAATTAGGCGAGGAGCATTTGCGCACTGGTATGCCTATAGTTTATACCTCTGCCGATAGCGTGTTTCAAATTGCGGCGCATGAGGAGCAATTTGGCTTGCAACGTTTATATGATATTTGTGAGCTTGCGCGTCAGTTAGTGGATAAATACCAAGTAGGGAGGGTTATTGCCAGACCTTTCACTGGAAAACCAGGCTCTTTCCGACGCACAAGTAATCGTCGGGATTATTCAACGTTACCTCCGCAGTCTACCTTATTGGATTTTCTAAAAAATGCGGGTAGAGAGGTTGTTGCGATTGGTAAAACCGCGGATATTTATGCCCATCAGGGGATCACAAAGAATATCAAGGCTGATGGTAATATGGCACTGTTTGATGCGACGCTTGCTGCTATGCAATCTGTGTCCGATGGTAGTTTGATCTTCAGCAATTTTGTTGATTTTGATTCGTCTTATGGCCACAGACGTGATGTAGTAGGTTATGCCAAGGCATTAGAAGAGTTTGATACGCGTTTACCGGTGCTTGAGGCCCTGCTGCGGCCTGGGGATATGGTAATTATTGCGGCTGATCATGGGTGTGATCCAACGCGTCCTGGTTCTGATCATACGCGTGAGCATATTCCTGTGTTAGCGTTTGGCCCAGGTGTTGAGAGCCAGTTTATTGGGCGGCGTGAAACATTTGCTGATGTGGGGCAGAGCATTGCCGAGCATCTTGCAATCGCGCCATTGTTGCATGGTGTGTCTTTTATTCTTCAGCCTAGCGAATGAATTTCCCTGCGGATTTTTTAGAATATGGTGCTTCTCTTGAACTGAAATTGACCTCTTTGCGAAAAGAGGTATTGTACATTTTATGGCAAGCTAAAAAGCCATTAAAAGCCTATGAAATTCTCGATGATTTATTAAAAATAAAGCAACATGCAAAGCCACCTACGGTATATCGTGCATTGGAGTATTTTGTAGTCAATGGTGCAGTGCACAAGATTGAATCTATCCAATCGTACACCTTATGTGGTGAGCCTGAGAAACATTTGTCTTCAGAAGTTTTGATGGTGTGTAATGATTGCCATCACGTCATTGAAATATATGATCCCGCCTTACGCAGTGTAGTAGTAAAGCTCTCCCATACGCATCATTTTAAATTGTATCAGGATGCTATTGAGTTAAAGGGTGTTTGCCAGCAGTGTTTAACCCTGGGCTGAATTACACGTCGCTCTGAGGAATCCTGACATTTTTTTTGTTCAACTAATTCTGTCTAAATCCCTGCTTCTGCATATGTCGTCCCCGGCAACTTTGTGGGGATTCGTCAGCCCGCGAAGGCGAAGATCCTTCCATGAATAAAGCACTGTGCCAATTTTAGTCATAAGGTGCTTTTGTCTTACAACGTAGATATTGTGCATAACTCTTTTTATATGGCACTATGGATTATCTTCTAGTCACCGCTGGGAAGAATAATGCAAATTGAAATCAAACATGCCGCGACCAACCTGTCGGTAGATTTGCATCTCGATTTAGCCCCGTATTGTCAAATAGCAAAGCCTTTATATTGTCGTTTGGTCGGCCCTAACTCCATTTCCCATGAAGGAGAGTTTCGGGAAGCACGTAAGATACTGGTTGATCAACTGCACCAGTTAATGGGCGGTACTCATTGGGAGAGCATAGAAAAGTTACTCATTGCCCAATGCAAATCGATAACTAGCTTCTGTAAAGAAACACTCCCAGCGAAAAATTTTCTTAAAGCACTGCAAGCTGGAAACGAGCCCCTTGCTATTTATGCCATGCGAAATTATTTTGTTGAGCTACTTAAAAACAGTATGGACTCCATGATAGAAAGCTATTTTAAAGACAAGAGTGATAAAACACATCTGGTAATGAATGTTGCATTACAAATCATGGGTAAGCACGTTGCTATTACTGTTTCTGATAATGCGGGTGGTTTTCCGCCTGAATATATTGAGCACTTTTCGCAGCGCTCGCAAGGTCAAAAGAAATTATGGGATAGCAGGAAACATAAAAATAAAAAATATTTTTTTGGGGGTTGTGGTTTTGGGCTTGAGTCATTATATGAACTTTTATCAACGGGGTCGGTTGGGAATAAGGAGTCACAGCCTACTGCTACTGATAGGGGCTCCATGTTGATTTCTAGTGATGAAATAGGTGCAAAAATAGTTGTTACTTCATTACTACAACCACCCTCACCCTCCCTGGAACCTCCGAGGAAAAAAAGGAGATTAAGATTAAATGACAGCCAGAAGGGGTTAGCTGATGTGCAATCTCATTTGTTTCTAGCCCCCCCGCCTTGCCGAGCCAAAAAGCAACCTTTGGAGGCTCCTATATTAATACCTGCAGAAAATTCTTTGGAAGATAATTTTACTTCTTCCCATTGATTTTTCATTAATGATCCCCAATTAATAGGGTTTCGACGTTGCGAGGTCTATTTTGGAACAATTTCGCGGTACTACTATCCTGTCTGTAAGACGGGGTAATAAGGTGGTCATTGGCGGTGATGGTCAAGTCAGTCTCGGTAATACCGTGATGAAAGGCAATGCACGAAAAGTACGGCGCTTATATAAAGATAAGGTGATTGCGGGTTTTGCGGGAGGAACGGCGGATGCATTTACCTTGTTTGAGCGTTTTGAAAGCAAATTAGAAATGCATCAAGGCCATTTGGTACGCGCAGCAGTGGAGCTGGCTAAAGATTGGCGTACTGATAAAATCTTGCGTCGGTTAGAAGCATTGCTGGCAGTTGCTGACAGCAAAGCGTCTTTGATTATTACTGGTAATGGAGATGTCATTGAGCCTGAGGAAGGTTTGATGGCTATAGGTTCAGGTGGGCCTTTTGCTCAGGCCGCTGCTCGCGCGTTGCTTGAGAATACCAAGTTGAGTGCAGCTGATATTGTTCAAAAAGCATTATCTATTGCTGGAGACATCTGCATTTACACTAACCACAACTTAACGATAGAAGAATTGGAAAGCGATTGTGACTAATACATTGATGACAGTAATGACTCCTCGTGAAATTGTAGAGGAGCTGAATAAGCATATTATCGGGCAAGACAGCGCTAAACGAGCTGTGGCAATAGCCCTTCGTAATCGTTGGCGGCGGATGCAGATTGAAGATGCTGGGTTGCGCAATGAGATTATGCCTAAAAATATTTTAATGATTGGGCCTACAGGGGTAGGTAAAACGGAGATTGCTAGGCGTTTGGCGAAGCTCGCTGGGGCACCTTTTATCAAGGTTGAGGCAACCAAATTTACTGAAATAGGTTATGTGGGGCGGGATGTTGACTCCATTATTCGTGATTTGGCGGATATTGCTATTAAGCAAGAGCGCGAATTAGCGATGAAAAAAGTCCAAAGCTCTGCGGAAGATGCTGCAGAAGAGCGGATACTTGATGCACTGCTCCCTCCTGCTCGGGGTAGCTTAACACCGGATGAAAAAGATTCAACAACACGCCAAGTTTTTCGTAAGCAACTGCGTGAAGGTAAGCTTGATGATAACGAGATTGAGATTGAGGTTTCTGTAGCTCCTGTGGGGGTTGAAATCATGTCTCCTCCCGGCATGGAGGAAATGACCAGTCAATTGCAATCGATGTTTCAACAAGTGGGCACAAGTCGCACTAAAACGCGTAAATTGCCTGTTCATAAAGCTATGAAAATGCTTTGTGAAGAAGAGGCAGCAAAACTGATTAATGAAGAAGATATTAAAATACGTGCGATTGAAAATGTTGAGCAGAATGGCATCGTGTTTATTGACGAAATTGACAAGGTGGCTAAGCGTGCGGAACAAGGAGGGGATGTTTCTCGTGAAGGGGTGCAGCGAGACTTACTGCCATTAGTTGAGGGTTCTACGGTCTCGACAAAGTATGGCATGATTAAATCAGATCATATTTTGTTTATTGCATCGGGCGCCTTCCATGTGGCAAAACCATCAGATTTAATTGCTGAGCTGCAAGGTAGATTGCCTATTCGAGTGGAGCTTTCAGCACTCAGTGTTGATGATTTTGTGCGAATTTTGACGGAGCCTCATGCCTCTTTAACAGAGCAGTATATTGCATTGATGGCGACGGAAGGTTTGCAGCTTTCTTATGCTGAGACAGGTATTCGTCGTATTGCGGAAGTTGCTTGGCAGGTGAATGAACGCACCGAAAATATTGGCGCTCGTCGTTTGTATACCGTGATGGAACGGTTGCTAGAAGTTGTTTCTTTTGAGGCAACGGATAAAGCAGGTGAAGCGGTAGAAGTGGACGCCGATTATGTGCAGAAGCATTTGGGTGAGTTAGTCGCGGACGAGGATTTGACGCGTTATATTTTATAAAATGTAATCGTTCACGGGGACGACATTTGCACAAAACACCCCTAATTACATACCCCGTGAACAATTACTATAAAAAGATGTAGCCCGTATGGAGCGAAGCGGAATGCGGGATCACAAAACCCTGTGTAGCCGTTCACAACGTATGAACTGTCGTTCCCGCATTCCGCTTCGCTCCATACGGGCTACATCGAACGTTTACCCATCTTGAAACAATTCCTCCAAGCTCACCGCAAGTGTTTGCTTAAGATGCTTATCCGCTTTTTGAATGTGTGCTTGCCATCGCTTTGCAATAGGGTCTTTGTGATGAGTCAATTCGGATAGGGTAGGTAGGCGATAGGGTAGTAGTTGGGACAGGTCATAAAGCGTGACTTGTCCTAAATCTCGGCTCAACATGTAATGGCCATCATTTGTCCTTTTGATAAGCTTGAGAACAATGAGTTGTTTGAGCACATCACCAACATCAACCAGGTATGCTTGTTTACTCGCATCAATTAACTCATCTACCGTCAACGCCTTGCCCTCCACCTGGGCCAATCTGAGTTCATATAGCCATAAAAGAGCATGTGAAAAGCCATCCAGGGGGACTCCGGGTCGTCTTTGATGGTGCACTGAGAATGCATAACTTATCTCAGCGCCGAGCAATGTAATAATCCATACCCAATAGACCCACACAAAAAAAATGGGTACGGTGGCAAATGCTCCATACAGTAGCTGGTAGGTATTGTGGTGCGATAAATAGTAACCAAATGCTATTTTTGCAGACTCAAAGAGAAGCGCCGCAACGATCCCCCCGTAAAGCCCATGCAAGAATCGCACGGGGCAATTGGGCACAATGACGTAAAGAAAAGTAAAGCCAGCCAAGGAAAATATAAAAGGCAGCGAGCTGAGAAGGCTAGGTGTGTCATGGTCTGCTATAAAGGGTAGAGAGAGAAAATATGAGCTAACTGCAAGGCTGAGCCCTAATAGGAAAGGTGCTAGAGACAAAATTGCCCAATACAGTAAAAGTGCTGATACGCCATGGCGAGATGAGCTGATTCGCCAAATCTTGTTCATGGCGCTTTCAATCGTATACATGACCAACAAGGCCACAATAAACAAAAAGGATACGCCGATAACGGACAGTTTGGAGACTTGTTTAGCAAAAACCTGTAAATAATTTTGAATTATTTTACCGGTGGCAGGGACAAAATTGGCAAAAATAAAATCTTGTACCGGCCCTGCTAAGTTTTGGAAGACAGGAAAAGTAGATAAAATAGAAAGCCCAACGGACATTAACGGCACAATGGCAAGCAGTGTCGTAAACGCCAAAGCCGAGGCCCGGTAAGGGCAATCATCGTCAATAAAGTGCCCGACAACAAATAGTATAAAGCGTTTTCCCTCAGCCAACTTCTCAGTGAGTTTTTGCATACCATCCAATGTTCATGGGGGTGGTTAATATAACTATCGCATAAAAAAAGCTAAATTTGTATTCAGGATTATTAAAAGTAGGTTGGGCAATTTGCCCAACAAACGCACGAAGTGCCACATTACATGTGTAGAAATCAAGTTTGGTGGCGCTTCGCGCAGTTGTTGGGCCGATGGCGCCAACCTACATATATTTATTCATTTCCCATCCTAAATTGATGTTAAGCGAAGCCATTTGCGCCACTTTTTATTCAAAATGCTATAATAGTGATAAATAAGATATAAAAATATACCATAGAAAAAAAGAGGCATCGATTATGCCACCCATTTTTATCGAAGACCTTCTTGTTCAGGGACATGCCGGGCAAGTAGCCCAAAGCAAGGTGGGTGATAAGTCAACTCACCCACTTGTAGCAAACTCTGGCACACAAAGTCCCGATAGAATAGCTACGGTTGTTGAATATATTGCACGCATGGCCGGGGCTGCAACGGATGCTAAGCAGGCAACGGCAGATCGGCCAGGGGCTAGTCAGATAACACGACTAACAACCGACGAATTTTCGTTCTACCCTAGAGACGCGCCATTTACCTTGGACGAATACAAAGCCATTATTAAACAAACAGCAACCATTGCTAATTCTTTACCACCAGACGTTCATATGGTTCTCGCTACTTTTCCGGTGATGTGGGCAGACGGGGGAGTTCATAATTGCGGGCTCTATGTTCAAGCACCTACGCAACCTGGAAATACACCAATAATTCATCATTTCTCTAAAAAATATCATGCCGATAGAGATTTCCAATACCAAAACGCAGACGGAGCGTTGTATAGATTAACAACGGATAATGATTGTACCGAAGCTCAGCTTCCTGATGCCATTTTAAAAGATACAAAAGAAGTCTTAACCGGTGATGTTAATCAACATGGTGCTGCAATAAAAATAACGACCTCCAAGAACGATGAATATATTTCAACCGTAGGTATTTGTCTTGATCATGCTATGGGGGTTGAGAAAAAGGAGGTGCAAGCTTTAATTCAGCAATTGCAAAAACATGAAAAATCCATACCTATGGAATGCAGTCATGTTATTACTTCATACAGTATTCAAAAAATACCTGATAATATAGTCTCAACTGTCTCTCATGCAGATCCAGAAACAGCCTATCGACAAGTTCCTACCGAGCCCCCTAAAGGATTCTTGTCTTTGCGGGGAGCCCCTCCACCAATACAAGGTGTTCAAAATATCCTTGCTAATCCATTTTCAACTTGCTCGACAACGTTAGAGCGGTATCCAGCAAAACCCATGGGTACGCTTCACAGTGATCTATTTCTCCAGGCTTCAGTGAGGGATGTTTCCCTGGCAGAAAAACTGAACACACCTGATCCGAAGGGTGATACAGAATTGCATCGCGTTATTTCAACGACTACTTATGATAACGAGTTATTGGGTAAACGACTCTACGCCATGATTTTAGCAGGTGGGGATCCGATGATTCGTAATCATGAAGGCAAAACTGTGATGGATTTAGCCAGGGATAAATCACCGATTGCCCGCTCCTATGTGGAAGCGGCAATATCCAAAATTGAGCTACGCAACCATAATATTCACCAAAGTTTGCCTGAGCGCGTAGGGATGGTTGAAGGCGATTTAACAAGCCTGCCTAACTCGCAAAGATTAAAAGGATTTATTCTTCAAGGAGGCAATCCTTACCAGAAAGGCCCCGATGGGCAAAGTGCACTGGATCTAGTCAAACCGTATCCTCCCTTTGACAGGGTTTTCTTAACCGGACAGCTTAAGGCGATGTTTGAGCGTGCCAATGCAAGCCCTCTAACTAGAAATGTGATTTCGGTTGCAGAGGAGCTTGATGGTCTTTTGGTTCGGAGTCCTGCTAATTTCCAGCGTTTTCTTGGTGCATTGACTCGCGAAGAGCGCAAATTTACCCTGGAGGAGATAAGAGGTAATTTATCAATCTTCTTTGCTGAAAACGATGAAGGTAAATTAGCGTTATTTTTGCAAAGTATGCGGCCACAACTCCCAGATTTAATAGGCTCCTTTGCTGATTTTAAGGCTTTGCTTGAGAAGTTGCAGAAGGATGAGGATCGTATTTTTTTGTTTAATGCGATGAAATATCAATTGCATTCATTTGCCGATTATACGCCAAATGAAGATCTCAGCACTCTACTTTCTGAATCACAAATTGCATGGATAAAAAGCGTCGACAGTGCGGGGGATGATAGGCAGAAGTTCCTAGGCGAACTCTATAAAGTAGAGTATGAGTGTAATGATTTATTGGCTCGCATATCGGCGTTCAGAGTTCTTCCGACCGGTGACACCAGGATGGATGAATTTTATCGAGAAAAAGCCGATTTGATAGGAACATCACCTGACCTAGCAACCATGAATGCGCTTAAAAGTGAACTGCAAGCCACTTTGAGTGCAATGCAAAAGGATAGAATCACTCCGCTCATTATAATCAAGATAAATGAGCTTCTGAGCTCGGGTAATCCTTTAACGGGATTTGAAAGCAGGCAAAAAGGGACAAGAATCCTTACAGCGCTATTGAATGTTCCTGTAGCAAATAGAGCTGAAATTATGAATGACGCATTTAAAACACCTGAAGTAGATACACTTCGAAAAGAGCTAGCCTCTCACCGTATTTCAAAAACAGGAAGTGAACTTAACCCCGATGGAACTGTGAATGAAGCTACTGTCGCCAGTACTTATAAAGAGCTAAAAAGCAGGTATCTTGCTCAACGTCAGGAGCATCATGAAAAAGTGGAGGATGTTTCTGATGCAGAACCCGCAGCTCCCGCCAGCCCAGGGAATACAAGCTGAGTTGGTTTTTAGCTTGATAGTATCTGCTATAATTTGGAACATAAAGTCAGGGGTATTAAAATGGAAGAGCACATTAAGTTCACTATCACCGAGCAAGGATTACAACTTGAATTTGAAGATGCAGAGAAAAAAGATGCGTTTACAAAAGACATGCAAGCACACGACATTGCCCTTATAGGCGGAGACTCAGACAAAACATGTAATTTTAGCCCTTTTATATCGGCAGAGGGGCGTGTTTGTCTAAATTTCCCTACTACGGAGCAGAAATTCTTTTTTAAAGAACGAACCGGTTTAAAAGATGATCAATTTATGGATATGGGAGTTCGTTATGAAACGCAAATGCATTTTAATCACCTATATCTCCCTTGCATGCTAGGAGCTACTATGGAAACTGTCCGAATGATAGAGCCCCCTGCACCTGGTTTTGGTTGTTGATTCTTTTTATTTACGCGCACAAGTAAATAGTTTATAAATCCAGCAATAAAAGGTAGGTTGGGCCCATGGCCCAACAAGCGCACGAAGTGCCACATTATGAGGTATCATGTTTGGTGTCGCTTCGAGCAGTTGTTGGGCCATGGGCCCAACCTACATTAGCTTTTAAACCCGAGCTGGAGCATTCTTAATGTCAAAATCCTTTGTATTGGTACTTTATTACTCACGCACGGGCGCCGTTCAGCAGCTGGCCCAGTACATTGCCCGCGGAGTGGAGCATGTTGGTGGAATTGAGGCTCGAATGAGAACGGTACCTCCGGTGTCAACAACCTGCGAAGCAGTAGACAACCCTATACCTGAAGAAGGCGCTCCTTATGCATCTTTAGACGATTTACGTGATTGTGCGGGGCTTGCGCTCGGTAGCCCTACTCGGTTTGGTAACATGGCAGCACCCATGAAATATTTTCTGGATAGCACCTCGGCATTATGGCTTGCAGGTAATCTGGTAGATAAACCCGCTTGTGTGTTTTCCTCTTCTGCTTCTATGCACGGTGGCCAAGAATCTACCTTACTAAGCATGATGCTGCCATTATTACACCACGGGATGCTATTGCTGGGTTCGCCTTATACAGAACCCGCTTTAAATACTACCCAAACGGGCGGTACGCCTTACGGAGTAACGCATGTTGCAGGTGTAAGCAATGATATGCCGCTAAGCCAAGATGAAATTACGTTGGCAAAGCGTTTAGGCGAGCGATTGGGGCGTGTTGCATTAAGGTGTGCGCCATGAAAGTAATCAGTTTTAATGCAAATGGTATTCGTGCCGCAGCGCGTAAAGGGTTTTATGAGTGGTTGAAGTGCCAGAATGCGGATTTTGTTTGTGTTCAAGAAACGAAAGCACAAATACATCAGTTAGAATCCGACCCGATTTATTTCCCCCAGGATTTTCATTGTGATTATTTTGATGCGATAAAAAAAGGGTACAGCGGTGTTGCAATCTATGCGCGTCAAAAGCCTTTGGGAGTGCAAAAAGGCATGGGTTTTAGCTATTGCGATGAAGAGGGGCGCTACATTCAATTTGATTACGCTAATTTAAGCGTGATTTCACTTTATTTGCCTTCGGGGACGAGTGGAGATGGACGCCAAGCTGTAAAATATGATTTCTTGGCACGTTTTGCTGAGCATTTACTTACATTAAAAGCGGCAGGACGTGAGCTGATTATCTGTGGTGACTATAATATTGCGCATAAAAAAATTGATCTCAAAAATTGGCGTGGTAATCAGAAAAATTCAGGGTTTTTACCAGAAGAGCGTGCCTGGTTAGATGAAGTATTTGGGCCTATGGGATTTGTCGACGCGTTTCGTCTGCATAACCAGGAAGAGGAGCAATACACGTGGTGGTCTAATCGTGGACAGGCATGGGAAAAAAATGTAGGTTGGCGGATTGACTATCAAGTGATTACGCCCGGTTTAGCACATGCCGTGGTGGGAGCTGATATATATCGTGAAAGTAAATTTTCCGATCATGCTCCTCTACTAATCGAATACCAAGGAGAGTGGTGTGCTTAAAGTAGCAAGCTGGAATGTAAACTCATTGAAAGTTCGTTTAGAGCAGGTTCTGCAATGGTTAGACTCTACGAAGGTTGATATTTTGGCATTGCAAGAAACTAAAGTAATCGATGAACAATTTCCAGCCCAGCTTTTTCAGGAGCGTGGTTTTCATGTGGCTTTTTCAGGCCAAAAAACATACAACGGTGTAGCAATTATAAGTAAGCATCCCATCCAAGATGTGGTGACAGATATTCCTGAATTGATTGATCCTCAAAGACGTATCTTAGCTGCAACCATCGCAGGCATTCGCCTTATCAATCTGTATATTCCTAATGGTGCCGCGGTAGGAACAGATAAGTATGAATATAAACTAATGTGGTTGGAAAAAGTGATCGCTTTTATTAAGCAGCAGCTTAGTTCTTATCCCCAATTGTCTGTAGTCGGTGATTTTAATATTGCCCCTGAAGATAGGGATGTTCATTCTCCAGAGGAATGGAGTGGTTGTGTACTGGTTAGCCCTCAAGAACGCCAAGCATTTGCTTCCTGCATAGCGCTAGGTTTAAAAGATAGTTTTCGCAATTTTGAACAAGATGACCAGTTATTCAGTTGGTGGGATTACCGCGCGGGCTCTTTCCGACGTAACCGGGGTTTGCGCATTGACCATATCTTATTAAGCGAAGCCCTAAGTGCTAAATGTATTGAAAGTTGTATTGATGTTGAGCCAAGACGCGCAGAACGCCCCTCTGATCATGCCCCGGTTTGGGTTACCCTGAATGATTAGTGCGCGATCAATATTATATTTGATTTAAGCAACCATTTCTGCTATTGTTTCGCGTCTTTGTGTTTATTGACCATGCGTGCCTGGCATTGTTCAGGTGGCGCCTGTTGTTGCAATTATAAGAGAAGGTATTATGAAAGCTGCGATCCATCCTGATTATAAGACTATCAACGTGACCTGCAGTTGTGGGCATGTGTTTGAAACGCGCTCGACGTTGTGTAATGATTTAACCATAGAAGTTTGCGCGAACTGTCACCCATTTTATACCGGTAAGCAAAAGCTGGTTGATACTGGTGGTCGAGTACAGAAATTCCGTGATCGTTATAAAACTCGCGGTACAGCTTAGGCAGGCGATAATTCATAGTAGTAAGCTGTATTGAAAATTAAGAGGTAGGCGCAGTAAATATGCGCCTTTTTTATTCATATCGGCTATTCATTGTTTATATTTTCCTATATGATTTTCTAAGCTCTTCTGAGCGCTGTTCAGTGGCGATATTTTGAAGAGCCGCTCGGCTATTACCGAACTAGAGGTAACGTATTGTGGACGAAGACACTTTAAAACAGCGTGCGCTGGATTATCACGAGTTTCCTACTCCAGGGAAGCTTGGCATGTATGTGACAAAATCGACCAATTCCCAGGATGATTTATCTCTCGCGTATACTCCCGGTGTTGCTGAGCCTGTACTGGCTATTGCTGAAAATCCAGAAAATGCGTATCGATATACTGCTAAAGGCAATCTTATTGCTGTGGTGACCAACGGCACAGCAGTCCTTGGTTTGGGTGATGTTGGCCCTTTAGCAAGTAAACCAGTAATGGAAGGCAAGGCTGTTTTGTTCAAGCGTTTTGCTGATCTGGATGTATTTGATATTGAAGTGGATGCGGCTGACCCCCGCGCATTTATTGATACAGTCAAAAATATTTCGCCTACGTTTGGTGGTATTAATCTTGAGGATATAAAGGCTCCAGAATGCTTTGAAATAGAGCAAGCCTTAATTGAACAGTTACAGATCCCAGTATTCCATGACGATCAACACGGCACGGCGATTGTTGTTGCAGCCGGCTTGCTGAATGCATTGGAGTTGCAACACAAAAAATTATCCGAAGCACGTATTGTTTGCATTGGCGCCGGTGCAGCCGGTATTGCTTCCATGCGCTTATTAGTTGCGTTAGGGGCTGATAAAAAAAATATGCTCTTGCTCGATAGCAAAGGGGTTATACATGCGGGTAGAGAAGATTTAAATTTGTATAAATCAGCGTTTGCGCAAACAACGGAACGCAGAACACTGGCTGACGCGTTAGTGGATGCCGATATTTTTATCGGAGTTGCCAAGCCTGATTTGTTGAATGCTGAATTATTAAAATTAATGGCCACGAAGCCTATAATTTTTGCTTTATCTAATCCTAATCCGGAGATTAAACCGGAGTTGGCGTTGCAATTTTGTGATGATTTGATCATTGCCACAGGTCGTAGCGACTATCCCAATCAAGTCAATAATGTCCTGTGTTTCCCTTATATTTTTCGTGGCGCTTTAGATGTGCGGGCAACGTGTATTAATCAGGCTATGCAAATTGCTGCGGTTGAGGCAATTCGACAGCTTGTTCATGAACCTGTTCCACAAGAGGTAAAAGACAATTATCCTGGTGTTAATAATTGGGATTTTGGGGCACACTATATTATACCTAAACCGATCGATCCTCGTTTGCGTGAGCGAGTAACGCTTGCTGTGGCAAATGCCGCAATTGCTAGCGGGGTCAGCCGAGCCGGGGCTTTACATTTATAGATTTCCATATTAAAAAAGTCATGCTTAACTCAACACGTTAAGGAGCTTACCTTGTCTATTAAAAAGAATACAAGTTACATGCTAGTTGGTTGGTTGATTTGTGCTTTGGGTGCGCTTTTTTACTCTTATGAGTATTTTCTGCGTATTTCTCCCAGTGTTATGGAGACTTCTTTACGCGAACATTTTAATTTATCAGCAACGGGTTTTGGTCTGTTGTCTGCGTATTATCATTATGCTTACGTACCCATGCAGCTACCAGTTGGTGTACTAATGGACCGTTTTGGTCCTCGACGCTTGCTAACAGTTGCTTGTCTTATTTGTGTAATCGGTACCTTTATGTTTGCCGATACATTCCTATTCGGTGTAGCTGCTGCTGGCCGATTCATGGTGGGTTTGGGGTCGGCTTTTGCCTTTGTCGGTGTCTTAAAGCTCGCTACTATTTGGTTGCCGGAAGATAAGTTGGCAATGGTTGCGGGTCTTGCTACGGCATTGGGTACCATCGGCGCTATGATTGGCGATAATCTATTAGGTTACATGGTAGCTGTGTTGGGTTGGCAGAAGACTGTCAATTTCACCGCTGTATTTGGTCTCTGTTTGCTGTTTGTTTTGTGGTTTGGTATTCGCGATCACAAACGCTATCAAAAGAAGAGCGGTACGATAAATAGTTTTAGAAAAAATATGACAGATTTAGCTATTATCATACGAAATAAGCAAATTTGGATTAATGGAGCATATGGTTGCCTCGTTTATTTGCCTACGACGGTATTTGCAGAATTATGGGGTATTCCGTACTTGCGCCATGCTCAGGGGTTAACGTTATCAGCAGCTAGTTTGTGTAACTCGGTATTGTTTTTAGGTTTTACGATTGGTGCTCCTTTGATGGGCTATATTTCTGACAAAATTAAACGACGTAAGCTGCCGATGATGATTGGTGCAACTGGCGCTGCTATTGTTATGATGGTAATTTTATATGCACCTGGTTTGAATGTGACACACTTAAGTATTCTCATGTTTATGTTAGGTTTGCTTTATAGCGTCCAATCTATTGTTTTTGCTGTTGGCCGTGAGGTAAGTCCTAATGAAGCTGCGGGTACTGCTATTGCAATGACGAACATGATAGTGATGTTGGGGGCAATGCTTTTACAACCGCTTGTTGGCAGATTGTTGGATTGGAGTCTTCTTAAGCGGGAGTCCACGATGTCACTGCAGCGTATTTCTGTAGATAATTTGCAGCAATTATATACGGCTGCAGATTACAAATTCGCTTTATCAGTTATTCCCGTTGGTATTGTGATTGCAGCCATCTTAACTTTTTTCCTTAGAGAAACATATGCGCACGCCGATACCAATGCCAGGAGTTAGATTATCAACACGTCACCAAATTTTACTTGGTTCGTTTATTTGTGCCATCGGCGCCTTTTTTTATTGTTATGAGTTTGTGCTGAGAATTATCCCGGGCGCTTTACAGAGTGAATTGAGCGCAGCTTTTGGCCACATCTCTGCTTCTACTTTTGGGCAATTATCCGCATTTTATTATTTTGCGTATTCACCCATGCAAATGCCTGTAGGTATGTTGATGGATCGTTATGGGCCGCGTCGTCTTTTATCCTTTGCTTGTTTGTGCTGTACACTTGGTTCATTAATGTTTTCTTATTCATCCTCTATTCCGATTGCTGGATGCGGGCGGTTTCTAGTCGGCTTTGGCTCTTCGTTTGCATTTGTAGGCGTTTTATCTTTAGCGCTGCACTGGTTGCCGCAGCGGTTTTTCTCATTAATCGCCGGGTTGATCACCACTTTAGGTATGCTGGGTTTGGTATATGGTGAGGTTAAAATTACTGAATTAACCGCCACGATGGGCTTGTCATATGTGTTATCAACGGTAGTGGTGATTGGTGCGGTGCTTACCTTGCTGATTTTTTTAGTCGTACGTGATGGCCCAAATGCTATTCCCATGAAAAAACAGCCATTACCTGCTTTTTTTAAGAATGTTGTAAAAGTCTTGGTTTCACCTCAAGTCTGGTTGATTGGCTTTGTGGGGGCGTGCCTTTATACTTCTTTGTCAGTGTTTGGTGAGTTGTGGGGTAAATCGTATCTTGAGCACGCGCATCATTTGACCAAGGTGGAAGCAGCCAGAGCCATTTCTTGCTTGTTTCTTGGCTGGGCAGTCGGTGCTCCCATCGCTGGGTATTTATCCGATCGGACTGGGCGTAGGGTTTTGCCTCTGGTGCTCGGTGCTCTGCTTTCGTTTGTTTGTATCTGCATTATTTTATATTGGCCTGGTTTGTCTCACACAACATTGTATAGCGTATTGTTTTTGTATGGTGTCTTTAGTGGAACGGAGCTTATTGTTTTCATTATGGCGAAGGAAAATAGCGGCGCACAGTTATCCGGTACAGTATTTGCAGCAACAAATATGATTGTCACGTTGGGTGGTGTAGTTTTTCAACCCTTGGTAGGGAGGTTACTCGATACCTTTGGGGACAGCCATGTAGTTAATGGGGAGCATATTTATAGTGTGGTTGACTATCAAATGGCATTATCCATCCTACCTATTTCGCTTCTATTAGTACTTGTCGCCGCTTTCTTTTTAAAAGACCATTGCCCATCGCGGTAGTAGTGTTGTCCATTCTCGCCCATTAATGGGCGAGAAGCCTACGATTTACTATAGGACGAATTACCCAAAAACAGCCAACAACTCCTGCACTGCCCCTCTATTTTCACTACGGCAACTTATCGAACGCCTTACCGGAAAAGATTTAATTTTCCCATGGCGATAATGGTGGCGTGTGAACTCGGTGTCGTGATTTGAAATAATAACGATAATGCCTCGATCAGCACAACTCATGGCTAATTCTGCAAGTATAATCTGTTCTTTTTCACCAAATTTTTTATTTGTATACGATGAAAAATTGCTATTTTGTGCAAGAGGCGCATATGGGGGGTCACAATAAATAATGTCGCCCTGTTTTGCCTCTGTGAAAGTTTGGCGAAAATCACTGTGGATAAATGAAGCGCGTTGGCTCTTTTGATGAAAATATCGCATCTCTGTAAGAGGAAAATACGGTTTTTTATAACGCCCAAAGGGAACATTGTATATTCCTTTTTGGTTGTAGCGACATAAACCATTATAGCCATGGCGGTTTAAATACAAGAACATAGCAGCACGCTCTCTCGGTATTTTACACTTATTGAACGTCTCTCTTGTATGGTAGTATTCCGTTGCACAGTTATTGGCAGAATTAAAAAATTGCTGACAATAAGTAATAAACGATTCTCCCTCATGTTGTAAACAGTGAAATAAAGTAACGAGATCATGGTTATCTTCGGCCAATAAATACCGAGGGTAGTCAATATTCATAAAAATTGCTGCTGAGCCTGTAAATGGCTCGATTAAACGTTTTGCTGCCGGTAGTGATGACAGAATATTATCAAGACAGCGATATTTGTTACCAGCCCATTTTAAGAACGGTTTAATTCTGCTCATCGATGCTTCATCACTGAGTTTGTTTTGCTATATTGTACAATGTGGTAATGCTTGACGCTATCTATACCCGATGGTTATGATTCATGCACTCGGTTTTTATAGGGATGATTGTGGATGAGCTTAGGGAGTTGTTGAACCCTTCATGGGGTGCAGAAAAATGGATACTTGAAGGTTGGAATAAAATAAACAAGGAAGAAAAAGAACTCATTAAAGCGCGGATGCACGAGCTGTTTAAAGATGGTTTGCCTTTTGAAGTCAAACAGGACAAGCTACTTTATACCTATACCTTTTCTTTATTAGCGCAATTAGAAGTATTAGCCATCCAGATCCCTTTAAAATTTGAAGATAAAATGTCAACGCCGCAATTTAAACAACAGATGCGCGTGCAATTATTAGACGAAATTTTTCATGGAATGGTGTTCATTAAAATCGCATACATGTTGTCTGCTCCCTATGCCACTCCGCCTGCATACAATGAAAATATTGAGGCGCTCTGTGATTATATCCGTAATGAAGAGTGCCCAAAAGTCGCCCTAATGATGCTGAATTTGGTTGCTGAGGGATGGATTGAAGAAGTCTTTCAAAGTTTAGATGAGCAAAAGGTTGCGCCAAAGGTTTTTACAACTATTCTTGCAGATGAGCATCGTCATGTGCTTGAAGCCGATTTATATCGTGAAATTGGTATACCAGAGAAAGCTATTCTGCAAAAAAAGCTGGGCGAGCTTGAGGAAAGCTTGTTGACTAACATCATGTCGCAGCCTAAATATTTATTGGGCTTGAGTAAGCTATTGGGCCAGCCTGCTACGCACAAGCTTATTCAATCATTGCAGGATAAGCACACGCAACAGCTTAAAAAAATCAATATGATTCCGACCGAACAATGGCGATTAATAATGGAAATTAGTCGGAATTTTATTGCAAAAACCACACGATACGATGAGCATAGCGCAGAAACTGAAATGAGCCCGACAAGAAAAATTTTTATGACGCAATGGAATAAGTCGGGCGACCCTAACATGGTAGGTCAATTCAATCTCGACGTAAGCTCGCTTGATTTTTTTGAAAAAAAATATCCTCCAGAAACGGTAACGACTTTGCTGATGCAAGTGGTGAGTGAAGTGATAACAGAGGAAGGCTCTTTACGCTGTTACCTTAGTCATAAAAAAATGTATCAAAGTGAAGATGCATATGTTTCGATTGTTGTGAAATTGCCGGGGTGCGGTGGTCACATAGGGAATATTGTTTTTAGAAACTGTCATCAAATAACAGCATTGGAACTATCAAGCAAAATCCGGCGGGCGCTGAAGATGATGGTTTATTGCTATCAGAAACGCGAGCAGATGGAGAAAAAACACCCTCATCTTAAGCAGAGCTTTGATGCCTTACTCTATGATTATGCTCACGATACCTATCCGTATCCTATCCCAGGGCACTCATTTGTTTCTGTGAGTGGTATAGGATTTTCTGGCTACTCTCAGGCGGTCTCTCCATTGCGAAGGCAAGAGACAGTTAAAGTTACACTGCTTGCTATAGAGCGCAAGCCTGTTTGGAACCCAGTGTCCAAAACTTTCGAGCCAAAAGACATGCTTCCCATTTCAGTCAGTGCCGATCATCGTATTATTGATGGCAATATGCCTATTCCGAAAATGTTTGATAAATCCTTCCAAGCCGTATTCCAGCGGATGTTAGAGGGGGCAATACAACCAATTAAGTCTGATAACTGGGTGCCTAATATGTTTTTTGGCAAGCTGATTGATAAACTATTGGAAACTAATATGGTACTTGGCTACCAAACCCTTGCAGCTTTGCAAACCATGTGGCCTGATTTTATGAAGATTGAAGATATATTTAGCGCTGCAATGACTAAAAATGTAGTAATGAAAAAGTTAGAAACCTTAAGGGGTTAAATGCAATAGCTCACGTCCCGTATAGTGGCGAAGCGAAATGCGGGGTCGGCCCCAGGTTTGATCCCCGCATTCCGCTACGCTCGCAAAGACGATTATCTTCCTGGCTACCCGGATCGGCTCGCTGTTTTAATCCCTCTTTATCTGCCCGCGAAAGCGGGGATCTAATCTTTGTAACCATTCACGGGGAGTGATTCGTTGTCGTCTAAATCTTCTTAGAAAATAGTAAATATTTGCTGAAGTTAAATGTAAAGCAACATAAGCCCCGCCAATACCACATGGAGGGTTAGCAATATGGGGCCAAGTTGGATGATTACCAAACGTGCTATACCACGTCCAGACATGCATTTGAGTCCCAATTAACTCAACGTAATAACAGGTAAAAAAACTAATTAAATGGCTTAATTTATGTTGACTACTTCTTAGTAGCGCTAAAAAAATCAAATAAAACGCTGCTCCTGCTATGTCATTCAAAACAAACAAAGAAAATAAACACAATAATAGCGTGAGTGTAAAAAGTAATTTGCTTAATTGAACAGAATATTGAATAACGATATTTTGCTTACGTATAAGCGTTGCAATAACAAATAAGATGGAATGTCCAAAAGGGACATAAAAGGGGACTCTCTCTAGGCGATAGGTATAAAGTTTAAGGATCACGCTACCACCAATTTCCATCCCTAAACCGACTAAGGTGGTAATGATCATTAATTTTCTTATTCTTTGATTAGCGAAACAATAAATCCAAAGGTAGACCCAAATTGCAAAATAGTTACAAATCCATTGCCCATAAGGCATAATTTCATTAAAAGCTGAGCTATCATAAAATAATAAAAAAGGTAATCCCAAAGCAAAGGTCAATATTTGGCCTTTTCTGACCAGGTCTAAGTGTTGAGTGTTTAATGTTTGATAAAGGAGAAACAAGCGTTGGGTTAGTGAAATTTTTTCTCTCCTAAATTATATATAAAAGAGCGTGATTTTCATTATAGCTAGAAACTAAAATGCTAACACCAGCAAAAATAGCGCAATAACACCCATAATGCTTAAGAAAATATTCCCCCCTGGCACCAGTACAGCGCTGCTGCCAGTGATGTCCGCCCTACGCCCACGCCACGCCATAATAATGGGTAACAGCAGCAATAAAATAACACAACATACCCCCGCGTAACTGAAAGCACGCAGGTAAATCCCGGGGTTTATCAAAACTACCGAGAGTGGAGGGAGAAAGGTGAGTATAAGGATAACTTTCCCTTGCGAGCCGGCTTTTCTTAGCTTCAAACCATCGGCCAGAAAATCAAACAAACCTAGTGATACGCCAAGAAAAGCTGTAATCATACAAATAGAAGTGAAAAACCCAAAAAAACCCGTAATCCATTCACTGTGTACAGCGCTATTTAAGGCGTCAGTTAGGCCACTGGTAGGGCGCTCACTGGCCATTAAAGCCAGCAAGCCGGTGTCGCCGTCTCTTTTTACAACTCCCATAATAACGGCATCCCATACGATGTAACAAAGCAAAGGAATAAGAGAGCCCAATAAAATTACTTTACGCAACGCTGGAATATCATCCGCGAAGTAATCGCGCAAGCTGGGAACGATAGAAGCAAAACCAAATGATGCAAGTAAAATCATTAAGCTACCTGTTATTGCTCGCAACGACCCACCATGTAAGGCCGCGATATCAATATGAGGGCTAATGATGACGACCAATAATAAATAAACTCCAAGTTTGCCAAACATCAAACCACGATTGACATAATCAACAGCACGAATGCCACTGTATATAATAAAGCTAAATAACGCCGTGAAGAGCAAAGAGGTTGCCCAACTGGGTAGGTTTAAATGTGCTTTCTGTAACAAACCATTGAATACATCACTGCCTCCGGAAATATAAGCAGCTAACAATGTGTAAAGTAATAAAAGATAAGTTACCCAAGCGATGATTTGGCCCGGCAACCCAAGCGTTGCTTTTGCCATGGAGACCATATTGCTGCCCGGTGGCAGGCGCAAGTTGACTTCGAGGACCAGGAAAGCACCTACTGTCATGACCATCCAGCACAATATCAGGAAGACAATAGAATTTAACATTCCAGCTTCAGCGGTTGATACCGGTAGAGCAAGCATTCCACCGCCTATAGACGTGCCTACAATAAGTAATATGCCACCTAGGAGTTTTGAATTCATGTAGTTAAAACCTTATATTGCCACAAAAAGCAGAAGAACTGAGCAAACAATCACCAATAATTGGCACGCTTTTCCTCCTGGAACGACAAAAGCAGGGGAAAAATGCTTTCTACCAAAAAAAGACATTAATGCTGGTAGTAGAAGCAAGAGAATGACACAAAAAAAGCCAGCGTAGCTCAACGCATGTATATATGCACCTGGATAATATAATACGATCAATAATGGAGGAAGAAACGTTAAAAGAAATAGCCCCAGTCCTTGCATCCCATGCTGGTTCATATTAAGCCCATCGCTTAAGAAGCTGATAAGACAAAGTGATACGCCCAAAAATGCAGTTAGCATACAAATAGAAGTAAAAAAATTAAATAAAGAACTAATAAGAGGGCTGTGGATAGTCTTCGACAACATGACAGCTAATGAGCTTGTAGTGTGCGGATCTTGCATCAATGCGATTAAACCCTGTTTTCCATGAGAAGGTAGGCTGCCTATAATCACTGCATCCCAAGCTACATAACATAATAATGGGATAAGGGAGCCGATAAGGACAACTTTTTTTAATTTTTTAATATCATCATTAAAGTATTCACGTAAATTTGGAACAATAATGGCAAATCCGAAAGATGTGATTAAAATCATAATTGAGCTAGTAACGTAGTGGAGATTTCCACCTTGAAAATTCTCTATATGAACAGATGGGGTAATCAGCACAACAAGAATAAAATAAACACCTAATTTAGCGAACATCAGCCCTCGATTGAGCATGTCAACCTGATGGATACCACCATAAACAATCAGCCCAAATGCCAAAGTAAAAAGGGTAGTTAGCTGCCATGTTCCTGGATATATGTTTAAATGCTGTAATAGGCCGCCTAGGACATCAGTCCCACCGGAAATATAGGCAGACAATAATGTATACAATAAGAAAAGATAACTTAACCAAGCAGCCAATAAACCAGGCCCCCCGAGCGTAGCAGCTGCCATGGAGACCATGTTTTTGCCAGACGGCAAGTAAAGGTTTACTTCCAGAATAAACAGCGCTCCCAGCGTCATTAGCAACCAACATAACAAAAGGAATAAAGTAGATTGCCAAAATCCGGCGCCTGCATTAGCAACTGGCAAAGCCAGCATCCCTCCACCTATAGAAGTGCCGACAATTAGAAGAATCCCGCCTATAAATCTAGAGCGCATTTAGTAGCCTTGCAAATAAAAAAAAGATGGTAGCATAAAATGAAGCAGGCTCACATTTAGATGCAGGTTAGGCCATGGCCCAACGGCCCACGAAGTGCCACCCTAAAGAGCATAATTATCAATTAAACGAATATCCCCAATTTTTACAGCAATAAAGCGCCGGCCCTCATATTCCTCAAGATACTCGACAGCTAAATCTATTTCACCAAGCTGAGAAATCAACTTCCCCACCGGTAAATCAGCCTGATGAAAAATACGCGCGAATTGATCAGCAAGCAGCCGCTGTTCTTTAGTTAAGCGGTTATTGCGAGAACTATACGCAAGGCTGCTCGTTTCACGGATGGTTGGGCAGGCCTTAATTTCAATATCCATAAAAAAAGCGGTAACCATACCCTGGATCAGTTGAAGTTGCTGATAATCCTTTTCACCAAAATAAGCCCGATGTGGTTTAGTAAGATTAAGAAGTTTCATCACAACGGTTAATACACCCGTAAAATGCCCCGGGCGGTGTTGACCTTCCATGCACTGGCTACGGGAATTTTCTTGTAACTGGTAGCTATACCTATCAGGGTAGATCGCGTTCTCATCGGGTAATAAGCAATAATCGACCCCTGCCTTAGCAAGTAACTCCAGATCATCTTCCAATGTTCGAGGATACTGTGTGAAATCATTTGTCTGGTTAAACTGTGTTGGATTGACAAAGAGGCTAGTGATAGTAAGGTCATTTTCCGCTCGACTTGCTGCAAACAATGACGCATGCCCAATATGTAAGTTGCCCATGGTTGGTGCAAAGCCTAAAGATAAATGGAGTGGCAGCGACTTGCGAAAACTCCGCCACTCATCAAGGTTATGAAAAATTTGCATCAAAATTCACTCAAAAACAATGTTCGACTGCTGGGAACTGCGCTGCATGCACATGTTCGGCGTAGGCATTGATAGCGGAAAGCAAGACTTCTTTCCCCGGAATAAATTGTTTGACAAAACGGGGCATGAACGTAGTTTGCAAGCCTAACATATCATGCCAAACCAGTACTTGACCGTCCGTTTCTACTCCTGCACCTATCCCAATCGTTGGAATAGTAAGGGCCTGGGTGATTGTTTTTGCCACTTGTGCAGGAACGCACTCAATAACCAGCGCAAAACATCCAGCAGCCTCTAAACGTGAAGCTTGTTGTAATAAGATAGCCGCTTGCTCTTGCTCTTTGCCCTGTACTTTATAACCACCTAATTGGCGAATAGCTTGAGGTGTGAGGCCAATATGCCCCATAACGGGTACACCAGCTGCCACTAAATGCGCAATGGTTTGATAAACGTCGTCATCCCCTCCTTCAATTTTTACCGCATGCGCTCCAGCTTGTAACAGTTTTTTGACATTTTGTACGGTGTCATATCGGGATGCACGATGGCAAAGGAAAGGGAGATCACTGACCAAAAACTGCGATTTTATACCGCGGGCAACTGCTGTGGTATGCAAAACCATCATCTCAATGGTCGCCATAAGGGTGCTATCATGGCCATGAACAGCCATCGCAACAGAATCTCCGACCAATACACAATCAATATTTGACTCTGCAATAGTGCAGGCTGAGGGGTAGTCATAACACGTCAGCATGCTTATTTTTTTGTGTTGTTCTTTTTTAAGTTTAAAATCCAGCACGTTCATATTAACCTCCAAAAGGAGGGCGCTAACATGCTTCGCATATCAGGTACCTGTCGCATGGATCAAGTCCTCCAAAATTAATGTTTATTTACTCTGTCACCGCTCAAACGAGTCGATGCCTGGCCAATGATAATGCACGGATGTTAAAATGCAAGTTTGTGTTATATTCACCAGGACAAATCCGAGCCCTAACGGTCACGGCTTGGATGGTTCGTGCCACAAATTACTCAAAAAATAGAGAATGGTATGATTGAAAATCCTTTAACAATCAGTGAAAAATTAGACACTCTGGGCGAGCATCTATTCCTTCTTCCTGGCATGAAGGGAAAGCTAGAAGCAGCACTGGTTGTGCCAGAAAATGCAGACAAACGGTATATTGCCTTATTAGGGCACCCGCATTCATTGCAGGGTGGTGCGATGAATAACAAGGTAGTGACAACATTAGCACGGGCATTTAAAGAGCTCAATATTGCAAGCCTACGATTCAATTTCAGAGGTGTAGGACAATCAGAAGGGGCATATGACGCAGGTATTGGTGAAAGTGAGGATATGTTGCTTTTAGCACACCGTTGGTTGCAAGAGATGCCAGAGGTGCAACTTTTATTTGCTGGATTTTCGTTTGGCTCTTATGTTACCTACCGTGCTGCCGCACAATGTAAACATGCGATGCTCATTACGGTGGCCCCAGCAGTCCATCACTATAATTACGCGGAATTTCCCCCCGCCCCGGCTCCTTGGATTGTGGTACAAGGTGACGATGATGAAGTGGTTCCGCTACAATCTGTCTTGGATTTTGTAGAGCACGCTAAACCGCCCATTTCGCTGTTACGTTTTCCAGAAACCGGGCATTTTTTTCATGGTAAATTAATTGTTTTAAAAGAACATATTATGGATATTGTTCGTGAACAGATAGGGCTGAGATGACACTAATTGAGCAATATGAGGCGGCGATTGCACGTGCTGAAATACAAGACGATCCTGCCCAGCGAGAGGTGCTTGCCCATCTACAACGAATAGCTGATGAGCTAGCTGGATCGCGACATAGGTGGTTTAAATGGATGCCTAGAAAAGAAATAGATGGGCTCTATTTGTATGGTCCCGTGGGAGTAGGAAAAACCTATCTAATCGATATGTTTTATCAAAATGTGGCTGAGCAGCATAAATCGCGTTTTCATTTTCATCATTTTATGCAGCAAGTTGATGCTCAATTGCGGCGCTTACAAGGTGTAAAAAATCCTTTAAAACGCATAGCAGCCAATTTAGCCAAAACAACGCGTTTATTATGTTTTGATGAATTTTTGGTGTACGACGTAGCTGATGCCATGATTCTCTCAGAGTTATTGCAAGCGATTCTCGAACAGGGTGTGGTTTTGGTTGCAAGCTCGAATACGGCGCCTGATGATCTCTATTTAGATGGTGTCCAACGAGATCGATTTGTACCTGCTATAACACTGATAAAACAACATTGCCAAGTGTTAGCTCTCGCTGAAAAGCGTGACTATCGCCTTGGACGAACCCCTTTGTCCCAAGCGTATCTTTACCCCCTTAACAAGGCGACAGAGCAAGCGTTAGTAAAGCAGTTCAACAATGTAACCAAAAAAATTGTCGACGGAGTAGACCTCATCGTACAAAAGCGGCTAATTTCTACTGTAAAACGGGGGGAGCGTGCCGTATGGTTTGCATTTAATGTAATTTGTAATGTACCTCGCAGTCAGCTAGATTACCTTGAAATCGCTGATCGCTTCGATACCGTATTTGTCAGCGGTATTCCGATACTGACCAACAATGACACCGTGCGGACTATATTGCTCATCCATTTTATCGATGTAATGTATGACAGAGGCATCAGACTGGTTATTTCAGCGGAAGCTCCTTTAGAACAACTTTATGTGGAAGGTGGGATGTTAAATGAATTTAAACGAACGTTAAGCCGCTTAGAAGAAATGCAATCCGAGGATTATTTGCCGCGCCATCAACGCCGGCAGAACCAAACATTGTAAATTGAGAATGATTCTCGATATCATTTGTGATACACTTTATCTTTTCTCCATAGTCTATTTTAAGATGATAAGAATCACTGATTTTGTACCAGGTGATCGCGTACGGTTAATGGACTTTGGCCAAACGGACGTGCTTTACCGACGCAAACTTTTATCTTTAGGAATAACGCGTGGCGCGGAGCTTTTCGTCATGCGTGTTGCTCCTTTGGGTTGTCCTGTGCAAGTAGAAGTGCGCGGAACATCGCTGACATTACGTAAAGAAGAAGCGCATCATTTGCAATGGGAGCGTTTATGACCCAAGTGATGTTGGTAGGGAATCCCAATTGTGGTAAAACGACATTATTTAATGCATTAACGGGGGACAACCAGCGCGTAGGCAACTGGCCAGGCGTGACAGTTGAAAAAAAAACGGGTGCCTTTACAGTTGGCACACAAGAAATACACCTCACTGATCTACCCGGTGTTTACTCATTGGTTTCTTCTCTGGAAGGCGTGAGTCAAGACGAACAGGTTACCGCGCGTGCGGTCGCGTATGATACCGCTGATATTCTTATTAACGTAATCGATGCCTGCCATTTAGAACGGCATTTATATTTAACTAGTCAATTATTAGAATTGGGCAAGCCGCTAATCATTGCGCTAAACATGACAGATCTTGCAGAGCAACGCGGGATTACAATTAATGCCAACGCCTTGTCAAAACAACTCAACTGCCCCGTTGTAGTGTTACAGGCACACCGAAAAATAGGGTTGTCTGATTTACATCATACCATCCTGGCCTCAACGACTGCAGCACATGCACTCACACTACCGTTGCCAGCACCTGTTCTCAACGCATTGAATGACATAGAACAGCGATTATTGCCAAACTGCCTCAACCCCCACTTAGCAGCATACCTTGCCCGTCGTCTATTAGAAGGGGATACGCTATTAGTCGATCAGCAAGAGGCGCTACAGGCCCTAGCCGGAGCGCAATCTATTACTGATGCTGATATCGCAATGGCAGATGCACGCTATCAAGCTGTACATCAAATAGTGAAATTAACGCAGAAGAAGCGTTCTGATTCCAGCGAGTTTTTCACAGCGAAACTTGATCGTATTGTTTTGCATCGATTTTGGGCTTTGCCTATTTTTTTAGGCGTAATGTACTGCATGTTTTTGTTTGCTATCAATATTGGCGGTGCATTCCAAGATTTTTTTGATATCAGTACCGATGCAATTTTTGTGCAAGGAAGTGCATGGTTGTTACAACAATTACATACTCCAAATTGGCTTATTGCACTGGTTGCCAATGGGGTCGGTAAAGGGATTAATACCACGTTGACGTTTACGCCAGTAATTGCAGCAATGTTTTTCTTTCTCTCTTTATTAGAGGCATCAGGCTACATGGCTCGCGCTGCATTTGTAGTGGATAAAGTTATGCGTGCGTTGGGGTTGCCTGGTAAATCGTTTGTGCCCATGATTGTGGGTTTTGGCTGCAATGTTCCAGCGATTATGGCGGCGCGTACATTGGATTCGGAACGTGATCGTACATTAACCGTGTTGATGAGCCCTTTTATGTCTTGCAGCGCGCGTCTGGCTATTTATGCCATATTTGTTGCCGCTTTTTTTCCGGTTGGTGGGCAAAATATTGTCTTTTCCTTGTATTTGATCGGGATTCTTATGGCAGTGTTGACAGGGTTTTTGTTACGAAAAACCCTGCTGAGCGGCCCCGCCTCGCCGCTGATTTTGGAGTTGCCTGCTTACCATAAGCCATCATTGCGCCGTTTATTGAAAGAAACATCTCTACGCTTACGCCATTTTCTACAGCGCGCAGGTAAATTAATCATTCCTGTTTGTGTCATCTTGGGTGGGTTGAATGCATTGACTATCCATGGGGATATCAGCATGGGAGATGCCAGTAGTGATTCGGTTTTATCATTAATTGGCCAATGGCTTACTCCTATCTTTTCTCCTATGGGATTGCACCAAGATAACTGGCCAGCTACGGTAGGTTTATTATCGGGAATGCTGGCTAAAGAGGTAGTGGTTGGTTCACTCAACACGCTATATGCGCAGATGGGCCATCTGACACAAAATACAGCGTTAGCATTTGATTTTGTTGGCTCTCTCCAAGCCGCAGTTTGGTCTATTCCTCAACATCTTTCCCAGTTAGGCTCAGCATTGCTTCATCCTATTCTTGCACAAGTTCCAGATGTTGGGACACCACAATCTGTTTATGGAGAAATCTATAAGCATTTTGATGGTCAAGTTGGTGCATATGCTTATTTACTCTTTATCCTCCTATATATCCCATGTGTCTCAACTATGGCAGCTATTCGGCAGGAAGCTAGCCGCAAGTTGATGTGGTTTTCTATTGCTTGGTCGTTAATTGTTGCTTACGCCGCCGCAGTGGTTTTTTATCAACTTTCCACGTTTATGATGCATCCTCAACAATCGGTAGCTTGGCTTTTCGGTATCATATTTTTGGTTTCCGCAGCTATTTTTACCATTCACCAAATGGCTGTTCAGCCTGGGGAGAGCCATGCTACTGCAAATACGTGATTTTATTCACCGTGAACAGGTGGTTAGTATTCAACAGCTGACGCGAGAGTTTCATATCGAAGAGCAAGCATTGCAACCCATGCTGGATATGTGGGTCCATCGGGGAGCTATACGCTTGTGCCAAGAAAAGTCATCTTGCAAAAGCAGTTGTTTTCGTTGCAGTGTAACAGGCCCAGTGTTTTATGAGGTAAACAAAGAAACAAAAACGTAGCCTGGATGCAGGCGAAGCCGTAATCCGGGTTGTGTGGCACGGAAATCCCGGATTTCGCTGTGCTTCATCCAGGCTACCATGTCGTTCCCGCCTTCGCAGGAATGACAACGCCGCTAATTTCCGCGCCATCCTTCGTTTAGCATGCTAAAAAACGCAGACCTAATCTTTTCCTATATTGATTTACAGAATTGGGCTAAGATTATCTTAACAAATATGGATTAAGATTAACTTAGAGACAAGCAATTGAGTAAAGTATCATGACTGAACAAGTGGGCGTTTCTGATGAAGATTTTGCAAATATCGTGGAAGAGCAACGTCAGCTTATGCTGACGAATGAAGATCCCATATCGCTTATAGAAAAAGTTTATCAGCTTTGGGGGCATTGGGCGGACTTTCACTTGTATATCATCAGCCCCACCATTGATATTATTTCTCCCCCGCTTATTATTCCACCCGAGCTTATAGATGGCGGACCAGAAAAGGAATTTGTATATTCCATTCATGATCATGGATACAAGCTTTCTACCTCGAAGGGTGAGGATATGTATTCCGTGGGTATGTCCATGTGCCGGATGTATTACACCATAGAAAAAATGATTTATCTTTTGATCGAGCGCCTAAAATCTGGTGGCGTGGGCACCGATGTAGAAGTACAGGTCGCATTTGGTGGTCATGAATTAGCCCAACGTAAGGCATTTGAGTCCATCATTAACCTTAATTATAACGTTGTGGTAACAAACTTCGATCCGGGTATTTGGGGTGAGCGTTATTTGCAAATAGTGAAACGCTTAGCAGACAAGGGTTATGGCTACCCCGCCGAAGCCCCACGAGATAGATATCGTCAATCACACACCCCTACGTCTATGGGCAAACGTTAGTATTTGGTCCAGAAAACCTGGATGTCCGCTGCGCAGCAGCCGGGGTCAGTTGGCCATAAAAACCCGAATGTCTGCTAGTGCGTACATTCGGCAGCCGAAGACAATTGTGAACCGCTCGCAAGTGCCTCTTCTGAAGTAGCATTACTAGGTGGGAATATCCCATGTGCTCCTGGTGAGGTGAGATCAGCATCAGCTTTTTTAAAGCGTGGGGTAAGTTCGGTTATATGAGCAATAATATCTTCATGACCATTGGCTCGTGCCTTCTCGAGTGCTAAAGTGTGCTGCGCTTGTGGGATGCTTGGAAATCCAGTAAAGCTCTCTCTAGTAAATTTTTCTAAATAACTACTGCGGCTAAAAGCAGCTGCTAGTATAAGTGCCTCGGCTGTTCCTAAGTGAAAATACCCGCTGAATATAAGCAGCATTTCATCAGTGATACCTTTATTCTCGCATCCATAGGCAAGAGCTAGCCAAAGGCAACCTTTCTCTTTAGGCTCCCACTCACAAATTCGCATCCCAAGAATTGTTGATAACAACTGGTCTTTTGGTAATTGCGTAATAGCCAGAATAGAGTCTGAAATAGTAGAATTAAAAAAATAGGGATCTTTCCAAACTGCAGAAGGTAATAGGTTTTTCGCCTCTTTTATAGTTTTCATAATGGTTCGCATTTGGCCAAAACAAGCTCAACATGATAAAATATTATTTTGATTTGGTCTAGCTAATTACCAAAGTGTGCGCTTGAGTTTTAATTCAGCAACCCATATGATTTAGCACGGATTTTATTCAGGGTGACCAATGATGCCTCCAGTTGATAAGGTAATAGAGCGTTTTATCAAATCGGTTTTGCAAGCAAAGCGCGATTCTTTTATTGAACAGGCCATGAGTCGCGTTGAGGAAACACACCCGCATCTTACTCCAGAACAAACAGCAGAGTTGAGGTTAAAGATGCAGGATGAAATTGCGGCGCATTTTTACGGAAAAATTATGGGTCGAAGAAAAGAATTGGAAAAGCCACTGAGTATTCTTGATGGGCAAATAGCTGCCATAGCTCGAGCAAATAATGTGGCTGTCGCAACTTGTAATATTAAAGATTTTTCTGATTGTGGCCTGGATTTAATAAACCCATTTTAACTAGCTTATTTATGAAACTTTGCGCGGAAAAAACTGAGTGGTATACTCAGTAAATCTACTTGGCCCCCATTTTTCAATGAGGAAGAAATATATAGTGAATCATAAAAGACCAGTTAATCTTGCTTTGGGTAGCATGAAGTACCCTCCAATGGCAATTGCATCGATTTTGCATCGGATCTCAGGGCTTGTCCTGTTTTTATTATTGCCAATAATGCTTTATTTTTTCAGTTTATCGCTACGATCGGCAGAATCATTTGCCCATCTACAAACACTCTTGCTGTGCCCTTCTTGTAAGCTGCTGTTATGGAGCTTTAGCACAGCGTTTATTTATCATGTAATTGCCGGTATTCGCCATATGTTGATGGATATCGGTTATGGTGAGGAGCTGGGTTCAGGGCGAGTGGGTGCTATTATCGTCATTGTATTAGCTGTTATTTCGGCAGTTATTTTAGGAGTTTGGATATGGTCCCCAATGTAACAAGCCTTACTGGCAATGGTTTAAAAGATTGGCTCATCCAACGTGTTTCGGCGGTCTTTCTTGCAGTTTACTCGCTATTTTTACTGGGGTTTTTATGCGTTCATCCTCACTTGCCTTATAGCGAATGGCAAGCGTTGTTTCACATGGGCTGGTTTCAAATAGCTAGTGTGATTGCTTTATTTATGTTGGTCTTGCACGCCTGGATAGGTATTTGGACTGTGACCACAGATTATATAAAATGCACGGCTATTAGGTTGTCGGTGCAACTCCTGGTTGCTCTATTCCTGCTAGGGCAATTGATCTGGGGCTTAATGATTGTTTGGGGACAATAATAATGGCGTTTGCGCGTAACGAATTTGATGCGGTAATTATAGGTGCAGGCGGCGCTGGTATGCGTGCTTCTTTGCAATTGGCTAACTCGGGTTTAAAGGTGGCTTTAATATCAAAGGTTTTTCCAACCCGTTCGCACACGGTTTCTGCTCAAGGCGGTATTACTACCGCTTTAGGCAATGCACATGAGGACGATTGGCGTTGGCATATGTACGATACTGTGAAAGGTGCTGATTATATCGGTGACCAAGATTGTATTGAGTATTTATGTAAAACAGGCCCTGAAGTTGTTTACGAGCTTGAGCACATGGGGCTGCCTTTTTCGCGCATGGACAATGGCAAGATTTATCAACGCCAGTTTGGTGGGCAATCGCGAAATTTTGGGGGTGAGCAAGCAGCTCGGACGTGTGCTGCGGCAGATCGGACTGGCCATGCTTTGTTACACACCCTTTACCAACAAAATTTGAAGGCTAAAACGCATATTTTTAGTGAATGGTTAGCATTGGACTTTGTCAAAGATGCGCAAAACCGTATTGCTGGTGTTACTGCCATGTGTATTGAAACAGGCGAGGTAACATTTTTTCAATCACGCGTTTGTATTTTAGCTACAGGTGGTGCTGGCCGGATTTATCAATCAACCACAAATGCTTACATTAATACCGGAGATGGTTTTGGTATGGCATTGCGTGCGGGCCTTCCATTGCAAGATATGGAAATGTGGCAATTTCACCCTACAGGTATTGCTGGTGCTGGTACATTAGTGACTGAAGGTTGTCGAGGAGAGGGCGGCTATCTTATTAATAAAGATGGTGAGCGTTTCATGGAGCGCTATGCTCCACATGTGAAAGACTTAGCCTCACGCGATGTTGTAGCCCGTGCAATTGCTTTGGAACTTCGTGCAGGCAAAGGCTTCGACCCGAAAGGTGTCGACCATGTTAAATTAAAACTCGATCATTTGGGTGCGGATTTAATTAAAAAACGCTTACCTGGAATTCGCGAGCTCTCCATGAAATTCGCGTCGGTTGATCCAATTGTTGAACCAATTCCAGTTGTGCCAACTTGTCATTACACCATGGGTGGAATTCCTACCAATATACACAGCCAAGTGCTGACTAAACACCATGGAAAAGAGCACGTTGTTGAAGGTTTGTATGCGGTAGGAGAGTGTGCCTGCGTTTCTGTGCATGGTGCAAATCGCTTAGGTGGTAACTCGTTGCTTGACCTTGTCGTGTTTGGCCGTGCTGCTGGATTGCATGTGGAAAATTTATGGCAATCAAATCAATTACCCAGTATGGCGTATGTTTCTGATGATGATATTGAGGTATCTTTAGCACGCTACAACCGTTGGCAAACCTCAAAAGATGGCGAAAACCCCGCACTTATCCATGATGAGATGCAGCGTGTGATGCAAGAAGATTTTGGTGTGTTTCGCACGGGTGACATAATGGAAAAAGGCTTGCTTCGTTTACAAGCATTACGTGAGCGATTGTCACATGCAGCGTTGCTGGATAAAAGTGAAGTTTTCAATACTGAGCGCGTAACGGTGCTTGAGTTAGACAATCTTATGGCAACCGCATATGCAACAGCGCAGTCTGCAATTGCTCGCACAGAAAGCCGCGGTGCACATAGTCGTGAAGATTATCCCAAGCGTGATGATGAGAAGTGGATTAAACATACTTTGTATTTTCAACATGATGATTCGATCGATTATCGTCCAGTAAATGTGTCACCCAAATATGTCGATCCAATGGAACCGAAAGAACGCGTTTATTAGAGGAATACTAGATCATGGCTGAGACCAAAAGCATAACCTTATCAATCTACCGCTACAATCCAACGGTTGATGATAAGCCCTATATGAAAGACTATGAAATAAATATTCCAAAGAAGAGCGATCCGATGTTGTTGACCTTGCTTGAGCAATTGAAAGCTGAGCAGGATGTTTCAATTTCATTTCGCCGATCATGCCGAGAGGGTGTTTGTGGTTCGGATGGAATGAATATTAATGGGATGAATGGGCTGGCTTGTATTACGCATATATCTACATTAAAAACGGATAAAATTGTGATAAGACCTCTGCCAGGGTTTCCCGTAATTCGTGACTTAGTCGTCGATATGTCACAATTTTATCAACAATATGAGCGTATTGAGCCGTACCTGCAAAATGATGGTGTTGCTCCTGCGCGTGAACGGCTGCAGTCGCCTGAAGAACGCGCTCAGTTGGATGGTTTGTACGAGTGCATTTTATGCGCATGCTGTACGAGTTCATGTCCATCCTATTGGTGGAATCCTGAAAAATTTGTCGGGCCTGCCGGTTTATTACAAGCACGAAGATTTTTAGCCGATAGCCGTGATACAGCAACTATGCACCGTTTAGAGAAACTGCAAGATCCCTTCAGCGTATTTCGCTGCAGGTCAATTATGAATTGTGCAACTGTTTGCCCAAAGGGACTTAATCCAACAAAAGCAATTGGTGAAATACGCAAACAGATGTTAACGCAGGAAACTTAATGTTTATTGGGATGTAAACTCCGTCTTTGCGAGCTTTAGCGAAGCAATCCAGTGCCCTTAAAGACGCTGGATTGCTTCGCTAAAGCTCGCAAAGACGGCTGTTGTTATAACCATTTTTAAAGAGCGATTACCAAGAAATTTGGGATAGCTCTCGGAGAAAAAATTAATGAGCAGTAGTTTAAAAGATGAAATGGCCACTTCGTACTTATCCGGTGGGAGTATGGCTTACGTTGATGGATTGTATGAAGATTTTTTAGCTGATCCAAATTCCGTTTCGAAGGATTGGCAAGCCGTTTTTAACGCATTACCCCAAGTTAATGGCCAGGCAACTGAGGTTTCACATCGCGATACTCGTAACTATTTTTTGCAAAACGCAGATAGAAAAAAAACCCAGGTTGTCACTGCCGACGCTAAGCAAGCAGAAGTAGCTAACCTCATTAATGCCTATCGCACATTAGGACACCACGCTGCTAAATTAGATCCTCTGGATATGGAAAAGCGAGAACCCGTTCCAGCACTTGAATTATCCTATCACCATCTTTCAGATGCAGATTTAGACCATACATTTTTTGCGGGCACAACATTTACCAAAGAGCAAATGCCCTTGCGTGAAATACGCCAAATACTTGAGGAAACATATTGCGGTAGTATTGGTATTGAATACATGCATATCGCTCATAACGAAGAAATTGAATGGTTACAGAAAAAATTAGAATCTGTGCGAGGCCGAGCTGTTTTTAGTGCCGATAAAAAACGACAAATTCTTGAAGAGCTTATTGCAGCTGACGGTCTTGAGCGTTATCTGGGTACACGTTATGTAGGGCAAAAGCGCTTTTCTCTGGAAGGTGGGGATGCATTAGTTCCTATGATGAAAGAGATTATTAGATTAGGTGGTAAAGATAGCGTCAAAGAAATTGTGATAGGGATGGCGCATCGTGGTCGTTTGAATGTATTGGTCAATGTGCTGGGCAAAGAGCCCGATCAATTATTCCAGGAATTTGAAGGCAAACTATCTATCGATAGAACAGGTGATGTGAAATACCATTTAGGATTTTCTTCAGACTTGCGCACTGATTCAGATGCTATTGTTCACGTAGCTCTGGCATTTAATCCATCTCACTTAGAAATCATAGGGCCTGTTGTGCAGGGTTCCGCTCGTTCTCGTTTGCGTCGACGTCATGATTTGGAAAAGAAAAATGCGGTAGTGCCAGTTGTATTACATGGCGATGCTGCTTTTGCAGGCCAAGGCGTCGTGATGGAAACATTCAATTTTTCACAAGCGCGAGGATACTGCACGGGTGGTACAGTACATATCGTTATTAATAACCAAATTGGATTTACCACGAGTAATCCATTGGATGCGCGCTCAACGCTCTATTGCACAGATGTGGCTAAAATGGTGCAAGCGCCTATTATCCATGTTAATGGTGATGATCCTGAGGCGGTTGTGTTTGCAACCCAGATTGCTTTCGAATTCCGTATGAAATTTAAGCGTGACGTGGTGGTTGACTTAGTTTGTTATCGTCGACACGGTCATAACGAAGCAGATGAGCCATCCGTAACGCAACCTGCCATGTATCAAAAAATTAAAATGATGAAGCCACTACGTGAAACGTATGCACAACAATTAATTGCTGCAGGTTTAACGACAAAAGAAACGGTTGATGGTTTAGTAGAAGGCTACCGTAACAAGTTGGACAAAGGCCAAGCCGTTGTTGATACTGTACACGGTGAATATGATGGAAGAGTAGCGGTGGATTGGACGCCGTATATTAATGCTAAGTGGACTGACAAAGTTGATACCAGTGTCAATGATGCAACATTACAAGAATTGTCGCGCCAGTTGCAAGTATTACCAAAAGGCTTTGTATTACACCCTGTGGTAAAGCGATTATTAGATGATCGTGCAAAAATGGCGGCTTCAGAATTGCCTATAAACTGGGGATATGCGGAAACGCTAGCCTATGCTTCATTGTTACACGAAGGTTATGGTGTACGGTTATCAGGCCAAGACAGCGGCCGCGGAACGTTCGCGCACCGTCATGCGGTTTTGCATGATGCTGAAACTGGCGATGTGTGCATCCCTCTAGAAAAAGCAGCGAGTGATCCTACACGTCCATTTTTAGTGATTGATTCGGTATTGTCAGAAGCTGCAGTGCTTGCTTTTGAATACGGTTATGCAGCCTCCGAGCCCTCCTCATTAGTTTTATGGGAGGCGCAATTTGGCGATTTTGCTAATGGTGCTCAGGTTGTGATCGATCAGTTTATTAGTTCTGGCGAGCAGAAGTGGGGTCGTTTATGTGGTTTGGTTATGCTATTGCCACATGGCTATGAAGGGCAAGGTCCAGAACATTCATCTGCTCGGCTTGAACGATATATGCAATTGTGCGCGGAGCAGAATATACAGGTTTGCACGCCTACGACCCCAGCGCAAATATTTCATTTATTACGGAGACAACAAGTTCGTAAATTCCGAAAGCCGCTCATCGTAATGACTCCAAAAAGTTTGTTGCGACATAAATTAGCGGTATCTTCAATGAGTGATTTGAGTGAAGGTCAGTTTTATACTGTTATTCCTGAAATTGATCAATTAGATGCTAAAAAAATTGATCGCGTGGTGTTGTGTTGTGGGAAGGTGTACTACGATCTGTTGCAAAAGAGACGTGATGAAAACATGCAGAATGTGGCTATTATAAGGATTGAGCAGCTATATCCTTTCCCTAAAAAAGCATTGATTCGGGAATTAGAGAAATACCCACAAGTAACCAAAATCATTTGGTGCCAAGAAGAACCCCAAAACCAGGGCGTTTGGTATTCTTCGCAGCACAATATAAAAGACTGTTTACATTCTAAGCAATCGTTGTATTATGCGGGCCGTGGATTCGCTGCCGCTCCGGCAGTTGGTAGCCCTTATTTGCATGCACAGCAGCAACAACAGTTGGTGGATCAGGCGCTATTGGATTAGACCCTAGCAAAGTTAAACATCATTAATTACAAAAGGTATCATCATGTCAATTGAAGTAAAAGTACCTGCTTTACCTGAGTCGGTGGCCGATGCCACGATTGCCACTTGGCACAAAAAAGTTGGGGATAAAGTTACCCGTGATGAAAATATAGTAGATTTAGAAACAGATAAGGTAGTACTTGAAGTTCCGGCTCCTGCAGATGGCATATTGCAAGAAATCCTCTTTAAAGAAGGTGCAATAGTCCATTCCGGTGAATTACTAGCGCGTATTGAAGCAGGTGCCGCTGCTGCTGAGCCCGCTGTAAAAGAGAAAAGCAGCTCAAGTGTCAGCGCACTTGACGACCAGTCAACTAGCCCCGCAGTTAGGCGAATGCTTGCTGAAAACGATTTGCAGCCAAGCCAAATAAAAGGGTCTGGAAAGGATGGTCGGATTACTAAAGAAGATGTTGTTGCGTTTATTGAATCAAATCGTGATAAAAAATCTGCGACTGTTAGCGCATCTAAAAAGCCAGAGACTATATCCATGGTACCTAGTGGTGCACGAGAAGAGCGTCGTGTGCCCATGTCAAGATTACGAGCAAAGGTTGCAGAGCGTTTATTACAGGCACAGCACAATGCGGCAATGTTAACGACATTCAACGAAGTAAATCTTAAAGCGGTAATGGATCTTAGAGCGCAGTACAAAGATAGCTTCGAGAAAAAACATGGTGTTAAACTTGGTTTTATGTCATTTTTCACAAAAGCTGTTGTGGAATCGCTTAAACGTTTTCCTGCGGTTAATGCCTCAATAGACGGCCAAGATATTGTTTACCATGGCTATTATGATATTGGTATCGCTGTTTCCACCGAGCGAGGCTTAGTTGTTCCTGTCGTAAGAGACGCAGATCAACGCAGCATGGCCGATATCGAGCAAACCATTGGTGATGCCGCTACACGCGCTCGCCAAGGCAAATTGTCCATAGAAGAAATGCAAGGGGGAACCTTTACCATTACGAATGGTGGAGTGTTTGGTTCGTTATTGGCTACGCCTATCATTAACCCACCCCAAACAGGCATTTTAGGTATGCACAAAATAGAAGACCGGCCCGTTGTTGAAAAAGGTCAGATTGTTATTCGACCGATGATGTATTTGGCATTGTCCTATGATCATCGACTGATTGATGGAAAGGATTCTGTGCAATTTTTGGTAAGTGTGAAGGAGTTATTGGAAGATCCATCGCGTTTGTTACTCAATGTGTAGGACCTGTATAGGTCCTAGTATCCCTTAGAATAAGGTAAATAGAATGAATTTACATGAATACCAAGCAAAGAAATTATTTGCTAGCTACGGCTTGCCCGTTCCACACGGTGAAGTGGCATATAATGTTGATGATGCCTTGCAAGTTGTTGCACAGCTGTCCACCCCGCGTTGGGTAGTAAAAGCACAGGTACATGCTGGAGGACGCGGTAAAGCCGGTGGAGTTAAACTGGTTTCTACTAAAGAAGAGTTATCAACATTTGTTCAATCATTGTTAGGCACTCGTTTAGTCACATATCAAACAGATGCGCATGGTCAACCTGTTCACGCGGTCTTGGTTGAGGAAACCAGCGATATTGCTCGTGAATTATATTTAGGTGCTGTTGTTGATCGTGCCAGCCGACGAGTTGTCTTTATGGCTTCGACAGAAGGTGGTGTTGAAATTGAAAAGGTTGCAGAAGAAACGCCTGAGAAAATCTTCAAAATTACGGTTGATCCAGTCGTAGGTATTATGCCTTTCCAATGTCGTGAAATTGCATTCAAACTAGGTTTGACAGATGATCAAATGAAACAATTTACCCACTTAGTAACTGGCTTGGGTAAAATGTTTGTTGAATGTGATCTGAGTCTTTTAGAAGTTAACCCATTGGTTGTAACCAAGTCTGGTGACCTGGTTTGTTTAGATGGCAAAGTTACAATCGACGACAACGCGTTGTACCGACATCCAAAATTAAAAGCTATGCGTGATACTACACAAGAAGATGACCGTGTAAATCGTGCTCATGAATGGGAATTAAATTATATCCCCTTAGATGGCGAAATTGGTTGCATGGTGAATGGTGCTGGTCTTGCAATGGCGACCATGGATGTGATCAAGTTGCATGGTGGCGAGCCAGCTAATTTTCTTGACGTTGGTGGTGGTGCGACTAAAGAGCGCGTCAGTGAAGCGTTTAAAATTATTCTTTCTGATCCCAGCGTGAAAGGGATATTAGTGAACATCTTTGGTGGTATCGTTCGTTGCGATTTAATTGCCGAAGGTATTCTTAGTGCGGTGAAGGAAGTAAATGTGAACGTACCTGTTGTCGTTAGACTTGAAGGTAATAACGCGACATTAGGGGCTGATATTTTAAACAAAAGCGATCTAAATGTAATCGCTGCAGGCAGTTTAACTGATGCGGCTAAGAAAATTGTGGCGGCTATCGCTTAAATTTATTCCTGAGGCTAGAAATGAGTATATTAGTAAACAAAAACACCAAAGTAATTTGCCAGGGTTTTACCGGCAAACAAGGGACATTCCATTCTGAGCAAGCAATTAGTTATGGCACACATATGGTGGGTGGTGTCACGCCTGGCAAAGGTGGGCAAACCCATCTTAATCTTCCGGTTTTCGATACCGTACGAGAAGCTGTCAAAGCAACAGGTGCTGATGCAAGCGTTATTTATGTGCCAGCGCCTTTCTGCAAAGATTCTATCTTGGAAGCTGCTGATGCAGGTATAAAATTAATTGTTTGTATAACAGAGGGTGTTCCTGTTCTCGATATGCTGCAAGTAAAAGTATACCTTGAGAATAATACCGATAGCCGGTTGATTGGCCCCAATTGCCCTGGTGTTATTACCCCAGGCGAATGCAAAATTGGAATCATGCCTGGTTCAATTCATTTACCCGGTAAAGTGGGTATTGTTTCTCGTTCAGGTACGTTGACGTATGAAGCCGTAAAACAAATGACGGATAAAGGTTTCGGTCAAAGTACATGCGTTGGCATAGGTGGGGATCCTATACCTGGTACCGCATTCATTGATGTGCTTGCTCTTTTTGAACAAGATGAGAAAACAGAGGCTATTATTTTAGTTGGTGAAATTGGTGGAACAGCTGAAGAAGAAGCAGCTGAGTACATCAAAGCGCACGTTAAAAAACCTGTGGTTTCATACATCGCTGGCGTAACTGCTCCGGCTGGTAAGCGTATGGGCCATGCGGGTGCTATTATTTCTGGAGGCAAAGGAACAGCTGCTGATAAATTTGCAGCCCTTGAAGCGGCAGGCGTTAAAACTGTTCGTTCACCTGCTGAATTAGGCGATGCAATTGCCGAGGTAACAGGTTGGTAGGCCCCTTAGGACGAGAGAAGTAATGACCGTTTGGAAAACAATGTCAGATATTCGCCGGGATTATGGACAACTAAGCTTAAGCGAAGAAAATACAAATGATTGCCCCATTGCTCAGTTTGAATTGTGGTTTTCGGAAGTCGTCAAGACTGAAAAAAGCGATCCTACTGCAATGGTGCTTTCTACCGTGGATGATTGCGGGCACCCTGATTCGCGGGTGGTACTGCTAAAAGGGATCGTTAAGGGTTCCTTTGTTTTCTATACTAACTATCAAAGCACCAAATCTAAGCATATGGGTAAAATTCCGTATGTGGCTTTAAATTTTTATTGGCCGGAAATGGCACGCCAAGTTAGGATCCGTGGTGAAGTTAAAAAAACCACTAAAACCCAATCTGAGACTTATTTTTCTTCTAGGCCAATAAACAGCCAAATAGGCGCTGCTATTTCTCCGCAGAGCAGTGAAATTAGTGGGCGTGCCGAGCTTGAGCGGGCATATGATGAGATGGTGGCTAAACATCAAGAGCCTATTATGTGTCCTATCAATTGGGGCGGATATATTGTAACTCCAAGTGAGATTGAGTTTTGGCAGGGGCGAGATAATCGCTTACATGACAGAGTTCATTATTATAAGCAAAATGGCAAGTGGACTCACCGTCGCCTTGCGCCCTGAATAGTGCTCTCCTCTCCCCTTGCGGGGCGAAGGGACCACAATTGAGAGTCTTTAGCACGAATTGTCAAGAATGAGTAAAAGATCGCAAAGCCCCTTACATGCGATATTCGAAAGTCGTAAAATGAAACTAAGTCGATTGATTGCTGATATCTAAAACAGCATAAATGCCGCCAATGACTTATCTATATGAGTAAAATAGATACAACAATTTTTATTAATTATGTACCAAAGGCACGGGAGGTTTTTCCTTAAGGTATTTAATAAAAGGGGTATCGAAATGAACACCACTAATACGCTGTTACCAGATATTAGACTTCGTTTTAACATTGATTATCCAAATCTTGAAGATTGCTATGCGTATGGTTATGAATGTGCAACGGCTGAAATTAGCGAAGCCGAAAACCCATTCCGCGCAGGTTCCAGCGAAAGCGACCAATGGTTAGAAGGATGGTGGGCTGGTTTTTATGGCGAGCAACCACTGTATGACCTAGCTTATGAGGCTGAGAGTACAGCAAATGAAATAGAAGCAGCCAATGACCATTTTTATCACGGCCACAGCCTAAATGGGATTTTTACCAGAGTATTTGAAATCACAGGTATGCTAGCAGTTTCAGCGGCCGTAGGGTACCAGCTCCTAGATTTGGTAGCCTAGTTAATACACCATGTGGGAGCATGGGTTAATACACCCGTAGCCTGGATGGCCGCAGAGCGGGCATCCAGGGTCTCAGCCCCCGGCTGCCGCTATCGCGTCAACCAAGCTACACCTGCTCTTGATTGTAAACCTAACACTCATTTAAACAACTTCAACACCATGCTTCTCATCCGAGCCAATTCAGCAGGATTGAACTCTTTATATACGTCGCTGCCAATATTCAAGCAAACAATCACTTGCTCTCCTATTCCTTTTAGTAGATCAACACCTGATAGCTTTAATAATTGAATATCATCTTTGATATCTTTTGCCCATTCGTCGAAATACGTCATGCTAGTAAAGACGGGGAGAAAAACTTGACCATTCTCTTCTAAATACAAAACCACGGGGCTATCATTTGAAGAGGTTTTTTCGATAGGAATAATAAAATTAGCTTTGATAAATTCTAGATAAGCTTTATTAGCCTCCGTGTTACTTCCTTGAGAAATGATTGCCTTTTCAATAGCGATTTCTAATTCATTCATAATAGTGGCGCCAAATTTATATCCAGGGCAAATTATACTCTAAGGATGCATAAGAGATAAGCTACGTATTGAAATTATAACGGGGAGCAGTATAATCGTCTTTGCCCCAATGAATTTTAATGCCAATTTATAGAGCACTTAAGCATAAAATGTAACATTTTAGTGGCGTTGTTTAATACTAACTTACAGTGAATTATGAATACAATGGCTAATCTTGAAGCTGAAAAAACAGTATTTAAAACCCAGCGTAATTTTGCCTGGTTGATATGGGGTTTGGCTGCGGCATTTTTCTTTTCCGACTACCTTGCTCGCGTAGCTCCTGCCGTCATGCATCGCTTCCTTCAAGTTGATTTTGGCATTAATGAAGCTGATTTTGGTACGTTGATAGCATCGTTTTATATTCCTTATGTCCTAATGCAGATCCCAGTGGGACTGGCTGTTGATCGTGTGAGTATTCGCTGGATTTTAACAGTCATGGCACTTGTTACTGCATTGGGTTGTTGTGTCTTCGGCTTGGCTGATAGTTTATGGGCTGCCTCAATCGGTAGGGTATTAATTGGGTTTAGTGCGGCTTTTGCGTTTGTTAGTGCGCTGCGTCTTGCAACTTCATGGTTTCCTCCAGCAATGTTTGGTTTGCTGGCTGGTTTAACACAAGCCCTAGGAATGTTGGGGGCTGCAGCTGGTCAAGCACCGGTTTCTTTTTTAGTTAGTATGGTGGGGTGGCGTTACAGCATGCTCGTTATCGCGGCTCTCTTTGTTACACTTGCAGCATTGTTATATCAATACATTCGGGATAATCCTGAGTCGAAAACACATGAAGTTAAGTTCGAGGATAAGCCACGTATTCTTGAAAGCTTGCAGGTCGTTTTATCACATCGCCAAACATGGTTAAATGCTCTTTATGCAGGATTTTTATTTGCTCCTACAGCTGTTATTGGTGAATCGATCGGCCCGGCATATTTGCAGTTTGGCCGAGGATTAACAGCACATACCGCAGCTTTTGCTACAGGATTAATTTTTATTGGCTGGGGTATAGGTGGGCCTCTATCTGGTTGGATATCGGATAGAATAGGCCGCCGTAAACCATTGCTTATTTTATCGGCATTATGTGGTGTAGTGCTAACAACGCTGTTTGTTTTCTACCCTAATATCGATAAAAATACGGCTTATATTCTGTTCTTTTTATTTGGTTTGACAAACACAGGGGTTGCTATTGCATACGCCGTTTCGTCAGAAATAAACAACAGAAATGTAGTGGGCACTGCTATGGCTTTTACAAATATGGTATCTATTTTTATTGGCGCGCTAATGCAACCGTTAGTAGGGCGTTTGATAGACCTTATTTCCGGACCTCGAGGTTATAATGTTGAAGCATTATTACTGTCTGATTTTCAATTTGGTTTCCGCCTCTTGCCCATATGTTCTGTAATAGCCTTAATTTTGGCGTGTACAGTAAAAGAAACCTATTGCACACCGCTCAGAAAGTAAATCGATTCTTCCATTTTATCAGAATGATACATTTTTTCCGTGAGATCTTTGCGCGATGGTGATTCTCGTGCTTTAATTACATCTGTCCTTTTTTTTGCGACATGTTTAAAACATCACGCACGTTTAATACGGAGATAATAATGAAGAAACTTATAGGATTAGTGGTGATTGTTGCCGCTCTAGTCCTCGGCGGATACTATGGGATGGGCGTCGTAACAGAGCGCACACTTAAGAGAACAGTCGATATAATCAATCAGTCTAATGGCCTGTTTGTTGATATAGAGCAGTATGATCGCGGTTGGTTCACCTCTACAGCCTTATTAAATTGGCGTTTGCACATTCCTGAGCGTCTCGTTAAAGACCAAAATGGGCAGTCAACTACGGTGCCTGCGCAAGATCATAAAATCCAAATGCCGCTTACTATCTATCACGGCCCTATTATTTACTCAGACACAGGTGTGCGTTTTGGTTTGGGATTTGCTCAAAGCGAATTATTAATGCCCACGGCATATATGCAGAAATTTTCTAATTTATTTACCAGTGAATCAGACCAACCAAAATTGCGTTTAAGCATATTTGTAAATTATTTAAATAACAGCCGGCTTCATATCGGCCTGCCTGGATTTAAATTGATTGCAAAACAGGGTGGAGATCAGTTCGAATGGTCTGGTATGGATAGTGACTTTAGTGTCTCATCAAACTTGAGAAATATTGATGGTAGTGTGACCATCGATGGCGCGAGTTTGATTAAAAATAAAATGAAAGCTACGCTAGGCAAAGTTAGCAGTGACTATGACTTGCATCAAACTGACAGTGGTTTGTATTTAGGTGATGCTAGTTTGTCGTTACCTTCTTTGGTTATTGCACAAAATGACCAGAAGGTTTTTGAGTTAGAGCAATTTAGTTTACGTTCAAATAGTGATATTGAAAGTGGCTTATTTAGTTCTTACTTCCAGACCTCACTAGATAAACTCACCATGCACAATAAAATATATGGGCCAGCTATTTTGGAAATGTCCATAAAAAATCTTGATGCAGAAGTGCTTGCTAGCATTAATGAGCAAGCTAATAAAATGCACCAAGGTGCGTCGGATAGTGAGCGTCAGCAAGCACTATTTGCGTTACTGCCACAGTTACCCAAGTTATTTAGTAGGGGTGCGCAGTTTGAAATATCTAAGCTTAGCCTTGTTATGCCTGAAGGAGCGGTTGAGGGTGATATGCTTGTTTCTCTTCCTCAAGGCGATTCAAGTAATCCGTTCCAATTGCTGCAAAAGGTACAAGGTCGCGGCAAATTAAAAATCCCTGCCCCAGTGCTTAAAGAGTTTATGACACTCTCAATTAAGCAGAAATTGATTAGCCAACCTAGCATGCAACAGGCTATGGTCCAACAATTGCAGAATAATGCTGCAGCACAAACACCAGCTGCCGCTCCCACAGACCCCCAAACAGCTGCTCCTACAGGAACACCAGCTGTTACTACTCCCCCACCAGCAGATCCAGCGTTAGCAGCTACTGCAGCTCAACCTCAGGCTACTGCGCCGACAGTAACGCAAGATCCGAGTAAGCCAATGACTGTTGCGGATATTGAGCAGCAAGCACAAGCACAAACCGATCAAAAGTTGTCGGCGTTAGTACAATCAGGGTTACTCTCTTTGCAAGGTAACGAATACGTTATTGAAGTTAACTTTGTGCAAGGACAGTTATCAATAAATGGTAAGCCATTTAATCCTGCGATGATCCAGTTTTAATGCTATTTACTGGGTGGACAATAGAGCAATTTGTCCACCTATTTATTATTGATTTATAAGCAAAAATTGCAAGCTCTGAGCTTGTCAGGAATTGCTCAATTCGTTAAAATACTGTTTTTAAAAGAAGGAGTTAAAAATAATGACAACAATCAGCAATGAGGCTGTAGATACGACTGCATCACTAGCAACAAGCGTAACTCAATCCGTACAAAAATATTTTTCTGAGCTGAAAGGTACTGATCCTGTTGATTTATATCAGTTTGTTCTAGAAGAGATTGAAACCCCATTGTTTAGAGCAGTTATGGAACATTGCAAATACAACCAGTCACGTGCTGCTGTCATGCTAGGGATTAGCAGAGGTACATTAAGAACAAAACTGCGTCGTTATTTCGATGATAAGTACGTTGGTACCCGAGATTAATTATTTCACGCTAAAAAGAATGCAGGTTGGATCAATGCACCAACCTACATTCTTAGTGGATGTTATTGCCGAACACTCGCCTATTGTGGAGGTTCAGAATGTTCCTTGTTTGAAGCAGCGGCTTTTTCCCTTTCTATACAGGCATTTGCTGTCTTAGTACAATTCTCCGCACAGGTTTTAAAATCTGGGCTTGTTAAAGGGATACGAAGACAAGCATCCTGACAACTCATATCCTCTTTTACACAATTTTCCCCAGGATACGCATAAGCAATATTCACGCTCATGAAATATAGGGCTGCAAAAAAAACAACATCAAGAAGCAAGTACGGCAAACTAGAGTACATGGTATAAGTCAATTTTTTCATGTTAGCTTCCCTCAAGTTCTATTTGATTTTGGTAACACTCGTTCTAAAGTTTAGCACTACTTTAGAAAAGCATATGCTTCGGTGGGGGGAATACTGACCTATTAAATGTAGGTTGGGCCATTGGCCCAACAAGTGCACGAAGTGCTACATTAATTATTACGGCTTTACTCTTCAAACATCGAGCTAACAGACTCTTCCACATTAACGCGTTTAATTGCTTGCGCTAACATATCGGCGAGGCTGACCACTCGGATTTTTTTACAATGCTGCGCAGCTTCTGAGAGTGGGATAGTATCTGTTACTACGACCTCATCCAGGGATGAATGCATAATGTTTTCAATTGCGGGGCCTGATAACACAGGATGAGTAATATAAGCCCGTACGCTGATGGCACCATTTTCTTTGAGCTCGTGTGCTGCTGTGCACATCGTACCAGCTGTATCGACGATATCATCAATAATAATACAATGCCTGCCTTTTGGCTCTCCAATGATATGCATGACCTCAGATTTATTTGGTCCGCTACGTCGTTTATCTATAATGGATAATTCGGCATCATTTAGACGTTTAGCCATTGCTCTTGCACGAACTACACCGCCTACGTCAGGGGAGATAACCATCAAATTGTTAAGTTTTTGCTTTTTGATATCTTCAAGTAAAATAGGTGTGGAGTAAACGTTGTCTACAGGCATGTAAAAAAAGCCTTGTATTTGATCCGCATGCAAATCTACGGTAAGTACACGGCAAATACCTACCGACGCCATCATATCAGCCACTACTTTTGCTGTAATGGGTACGCGCGCGGAGCGCACTCGTCTGTCTTGCCGAGCGTAACCAAAGTAGGGTACAACAGCTGTGATTCTGGCAGCAGATGAGCGGCGTAATGCATCCGCCATGGTCAGCAATTCCATTAAATTATCGTTAGCTGGGGCGCAGGTAGATTGGATGATGAACACGTCTTTTCCACGTACGTTCTCATTAATTTCAATCATGGTTTCCCCGTCACTAAATGTGCTGACGGTGGCATCGCCAATGGGTATTTGTAGATAAGAAGAAATCTTAAGCGCTAGCTCAGGGTTTGCATTACCAGTAAAAATCATCATTGTTGACATGTGCATAAAACCTTAAATAATCGGGTAACTTAAACACATAGCAGAAGACAGCCAGAAAGATATTATTGTTGTTTAAGCGATCCGGTGAAACGCATCCTTCCCGGGTTATCTTCTGCTGTCTGTTTACTTGAACCAACAAGGGTTTGGCTGGGGTGCTAGGATTCGAACCTAGGAATGCAGGGATCAAAACCCTGTGCCTTACCACTTGGCGACACCCCAAAAAGTTGTGGATTCTTTATTTTAGAGGCTTTAACAAGCCCCTAGTTCATAAGAACACAGTCCCTGCGAACTGCTGCGTATTTTGCAGCGATTTAATTTGGTTGTCAACGTAAAATAACAGTTTAAAAGCAATTCTGTATAAAACAATATCGTGTTCCGATGGAGCGAAGCGGAATGCGGGGATTAAATTACCCCGCATTTCAGATATTTAGATTGTCCAGTGCTTAATGATGAGCTTAATCGTCGCGCCATTTCCTTGCAGCTGTACCTTACCTGGCAAGCTAACATTGTTGACTGAGGTATAATTCGAATAATGAATGTTATAGCCTGCTTGCGTGAGCGACTCTAAATTACCATTCTTATCTGTATGTGAGGACTGAACCGCACCAGGTGCTGGTATACCTCTTACCCAGTAATAAAGGTTGCTAACGGGCAGTTGAATACCTGTCTGTTGCATTAGAAGTTCATCAGCATTGTGAGATGATATCTTTTTAGGGCCATCCGTATAGGTGATCGTGCCGCCTTGTTTAGCAATGATCACAGTTCCGCCACCTAATGGTCCAAACAAACGAATTTGATATTGGTTTATCCCTTGTTGTACCCAATTATAGGAAGCAGACCAGCCTTTCCGTTTATTTCTTGCAGCCATAGCTCCTGATATTTTCCAAGATGATATTTTATCGGCGGATGTTTTGGTTTTGTTTGCTGAAACTTGTTGGGACTCATTTAGTGTTTTAACCTCACCCGTTGGAAGTTGTTGCTCAGGAATGGTTTTATGAGGAGCACACGCTGTAAGAAGACAGACAGAAAGGACACCGATATATTTAATAGCATTCATTGCGTTATCTCACATCCATGTTATGTGGTGGTTACAAAGGACCTCTCGAACAAGATGGAGAGGTAAAATAATTTTTGCTACGTAATAAACAATACGCTAGACTGCAAAAACATGCAATTGATGTATTGTCAGCATATGAAAAACAAAGCAATTTATCCCGGAACATTTGATCCAGTAACCAATGGTCATGTTGATATTATCACCCGAGCCGCAACTCTATTTCCTGAGCTGGTTGTTGCAGTAGCTAGCAATACCGCTAAGCGTCCTTTTTTTCCTTTGGATGTTCGCATTAAATTAGTACAAGAGGCCGTGGGAAATTTACCTGGTGTAAGTGTTATAGGTTTTGACAATTTGTTGATTAACTTTGTGCATGAACAGAAAGCCAGAATTATTTTACGTGGCCTGCGTGCTGTTTCTGATTTTGAGTATGAATTTCAATTGGCTGGTATGAACCGCAAATTATCAAAACACGTTGAAACCATGTTTTTGACTCCCTCAGAGGACTCTATGTTTATTTCATCAACCTTGGTACGTGAAATTGCTGTATTAGGAGGAGATGTTTCAGGATTCGTTCCAGCCGCTGTAGTGAGTGCCGTAAAAAAAATGAAAAAAAATGAACTATGAATCACTATCATTTTAGGTTTTCACGTTATTGTCTTTGTGTTATTTCTTGCTTCATCTTTTCCATAACCCATGGTTCAACTTATGCAGATTATCCTGCAAGCTACGCTGTTGCCAGCGAGCATCCTTTAGCTACGAATGCAGGGCTTGCTATTCTGGCACAAGGTGGCAACGCCTTTGACGCAGCAGTTGCAGTGAGCGCTGTTCTTGCCGTGGTGAGTCCTTATCACTCGGGTTTAGGTGGTGGTGGTTTTTGGCTGTTACATCAGGCGAGCACCAAAAAAAATACCTTTATTGATGGTCGCGAAGTGGCCCCGCTTGCGGCAACAAAGGACATGTATCTAGATAGCCATGGGAAGTTAATACCAGGGCTGTCCTTGAATGGTGGGTTGTCAGCAGCAATCCCAGGAGAGCCTGCAGCCCTTGTACTCATTGCAAAGCGTTATGGCCGCTTACCATTAGCGCAAACACTTGCTCCCGCAATTCGCATTGCGGAACAAGGTTTTCCTGTGGACCATCAGCTAATCCATTTTATAAAAATGGATGATAGGCTGCAGCAAATGCAAAAATTTCCAGCAACAGCTGCTATATTTTTGCGAAATGGTAAACAATATCAACTAGGCGAGCGCTTGGTGCAGCCAGATTTAGCTAAGACCTTAAGAACGTTAGCAAAGCTTGGTCATGATGGTTTTTATCGTGGTCAAGTAGCTCAGCGTTTAGTTGATGCAATAAATCATGCCGGTGGAAAATGGACTTTGCAGGATTTGGCTGCTTATCAGGTCAAGATTCGAGAGCCTTTGCAGGGTGTGTTCCATAATGTTCAAATTATTACTGCACCTCCACCCTCTGCGGGCGGTATCGCATTATTGACCATGCTAAATATATTGGCCGATTATCCTCTGCAGTCATTATCAAAAGCACAATGGGTGCATTATTTAGTTGAAGCGATGCGTCTCGCTTTCTGGCAGCGTACGGAACTATTAGGTGATCCAGATTTTATTGATATTCCGGTAACAAAGTTACTATCGGTAGAAAATGCTAATTATTTGCGTACTTTTATTTATCCAGATCGCGCGACAGCCAGCGCTTCTTTGTCTAATAAAGAGAGTGAGAAACTGGAGGGCAATAATACGAGCCATTTTTCTATCCTTGATCGAGAGGGAAATCGCGTGGCTGCAACGCTTACCCTTAATTATATTTTTGGCTCTAGTGTGGTAGCAGAGGGTACGGGGGTGTTATTAAATGATGAAATGGATGATTTTTCTACGGCAATCACCGAAAAAAATGTATATGGGCTAGTGGGTAGCGCAAAAAACATCATTGGGCCTGGTAGAAGGCCTTTATCAAGTATGGCGCCCACATTTCTTGAAATGCCAGGGCGTTTAGCTATCCTTGGTACACCGGGTGGGAGTCGGATACCGACTATGGTTTTGTTAGCATCATTGCTATTTAACGATTCCTTTGGAGCAATTAGCATGGTTTCCGCTATGCGTTTTCATCATCAATATTTACCAGATGTAATACAATTTGAGCCGGATACTTTTTCACAAGCCCTACAAGATAACTTAAGAAGCATGGGTTATCATCTGGCACCGTTACCTCAATATTATGGGGACATGCAAGTAATTACTTGGGATCGTCAACATAACCTTGTAACAGCTGCATCGGATCCCAGGCACATTGGACTAAGTGCAACAATGGGTGAGGAGAAGAGTGGGTATGGGTTTAGATTTTGAGTAACCCGCAAATCTTGCAAATTTTAGGGGCCAACTAATAGTTTAATTGACTGAAACACCTCTTCCAGTAGTTTTTCTTTGTTTTCCAAAGTAAATTTCGAAGCATCAATTGGTTTTCCAATGTGTACTTCAGCTGTTTGATTGATATTAAACTGAAAAGTGCGTGCGGGTAAAATATCATAAGCCCCACGGATACCAATTGGAATAATGGTGGCTTTGGCTTGAATAGCGGTAATAAAAGCCCCTTTTTTAAACGGTGCAAGTTTTCCATCTTTAGAGCGCGTGCCTTCTGGTGCTATCCACATGACAATGCCGCTCGCCAATAATTGCTTCACAGCTTCTAAATCTTTCATGGCTTGGCGTCTATTTTTGCGATCTATGAACGGGAACTCTGCAGCCGTCATCCCCTTACCAACAATTGGGATTTTAGACATCTCTTTTTTAGCCAACATACGGATTGAATGGTTAGGAAAAGCACGCATACTCAGCGGAATATCATAAAGGCTGCTGTGATTACACATAATGATGGTGGGATGGTTTGCTTGCGGGACAACATGGTGAGGGTTAATAACTTTACACTCCACCTGAACCAGCTTAAGAATGCGTCTATCCCAGGTATGGAGGGTTTTGTCTACCCAAGCTCTGTTACTGCTACCGACAAGCCGTTTTAAAATGGATTGGCCAGTCGTATTCAAGGTATAGATGGCGGATAAAAACATAATCCATAGTGTACGCAGTTTGCTGATTTTCATTGTTGATTTTCATCATCATCGTGTTCGATAACTCGGCCTGCACTTTTATCTGATACAGACGAGGGGAAGATGTAGTTTTTAATCACTACGCCAAGCCAGATGATGGCGCCCAATATAAGGCCCCAGACCAAAACATAAGACAACATAATGAACAGGCCAACAACAACGGCGATGGCAATGCCTAATATGATAAAGGCAGGCAACTGATCCAGCATCTGTTTAAATTTATTATTCATGACATCCCTAATCTATTTTCTAACTGCATTCGAAAATTATCAATCACAATGCACTTCAGTGCAACACGAATTGTGCAAAATGTGGTATCATAGACAGCAGTAACAGGAATTTAGGGCCAAATGGATGGATAATACACGGCTTTCATGCCATGTATATCCCCCTTTAAATATACCTGTATGATTACCAAATATATGGAGAGAGCTATGCTTTTTGGTGTTTTAGATCTGTCTTTCTGGGGTTATATTGTTGCTGGAATAGTAGTGACACAAATAACCATTGCTTCAGTGACAATTTATTTGCATCGTCATCAAACACATCGTGCTTTGACATTGCATCCGATTATCAGCCATTTTTTTCGTTTTTGGCTTTGGCTAACTACGGGGATGGTTACAGCAGAATGGGTGGCGATTCACCGTAAGCATCACGCGACTACCGATGTGGATGGAGATCCGCACAGTCCGGTAGTTCTTGGTTTGAAAAAAGTATTTTGGCAAGGTGCGGAATTATATCGGGCATCTTCAAAGAATAGAGACATGGTTGAAAAATATGGGCATGGTACGCCGGATGATTGGATAGAGCGTAATGTTTATACTCGCCATTCAGCTAAAGGCATCCTGTTAATGTTACTCATCGATATATTTTTATTTGGGATCCCGGGCGTTTCTATCTGGGCTGTCCAAATGATGTGGATCCCAGTGTGGGCTGCCGGTGTTATCAATGGAGTAGGGCATGCTTGGGGGTATCGTAATTTTGAATGCCCTGATGCTGCAACCAACATTATTCCTTGGGGTTTTTGGATTGGTGGCGAAGAGTTACACAATAATCACCATACTTTTGCATCGTCTGCTAAATTCTCGGTGAAGTGGTGGGAGTTTGATTTAGGCTGGATGTACATTCGTTGTTTATCGTTTTTAGGCTTAGCTAAGGTAAAAAAATTACCGCCTAAATTGGCAACTCAAGAAGGTAAATTGCATGTTGATTTAGATACGGTTAAAGCAGTTATCAGCAACCGTTTTCAAGTGATGTCGCATTACTACAAGCATGTAGTTTGTCCGATGCTGCAACAGGTCAAGGAAAATGATGCTGAGAGTAAGCTAGATAAAAAACTATTTCAGCGGGCTGGTTCTTTGTTACGACGACAAGAAGATCTGCTCTCACCTCGAGCTAATACACGTTTACAAGCGTTGTTAGAGCGTTATGAGCAATTGCGTGTTGTATACAGCTATCGCCAATCTTTACAAAATATTTGGTTAAAGACAGCTGCATCGCAAAAAGAATTAATCGAATCATTACAACAATGGTGTAAGCAAGCAGAGGAATCAGGCCTTGATGTATTACGCCAATTTGCCCTGCAATTGAAAGGCTATGTTCCTAAAGCGGTGGTTATTCGGTAAGGGATTCATGTGAATCCTGAGTAAAGTACCATCGTAGCCCGTATTCCGCTTCGCTTCATACGGGCTACATTTGATTAATCCCCTTATCCAAAGATTAGCTTCGCAGCACAAGCCCCGTGTGCTACATCAGCTTTGGGTACCAACGCTCCATTATGGTGTATAGTTAGTCCGAGCCTCATATCCTTATCAACTGAAACCAACAAATCAAGCGTGTCGCCAGATTTTACTTGTTCGATAACACTATAATATTCGGCAGGTAAATTAACTTCAAAGGCTTCCATCTTGAGAACCGTTCCATAAAACCCTTGGAAAGAAGTATTAGGTTTTTCCCATCCCGCGCCAAATTTAACAACTAGGTTTTTTAACTGCTCTGGAGTTAATATTAAAAAATCAGCACCCGAAGCTCCAAAACGCAAGTCACTAAGCTTTAGTGGAGCCATGCCATCGCGTGCCGCCCCTAACAGGGGAGACACGTGGTTAATCGTTGGATTCTCGGAGGGAGGGTTTTGAAGAACGATTAATTGAGTATCAGTGAATTTCAATCCTTGTTTTACTAATTGATTAGGAGCTGGTGCCTGCAGACGAAATTGTACTTTTACTCCAGACACTGGCGCAGCTGTTTTTTTTTGTGCGTTTAACATATTTTAATCCTTATTGGAACATAAAAAGACACTGCAATTGTATTTGATACGGTTTTGAAGTCAAGAACATGAGGAGGAAGCTTAAGTTGTGGCACATCTCTGTAATTTAAGCCATCTATGACTATACTTTAAATCAACGTAGGTTAAATAGATAAATGTAGCCCGTATGAAGCGATGCGGAATGCGGGAATGGGGTCACTGCCATTAAGTTAAGGAAAGACTGTCGTCCCCGCGAAGGCGGGGATCCATTTCTCCCATGGCTCCTAGCCCAAGTTAGGGATGGATTCCCGCCTTCGCGGGAATGACAAAAATCTCTTAACGTAATGGCAGTGGGGAATGGGGTGTGGCACGATCCACGCATTCCGCATCGCTCCATACAGGCTACAAAGAGTTTTACTCGGTATTTGCAATAGCTTTTGTTCTGTAAGTAAAGATTAATAATAATTAAAACATGGAGTGTTAATTATGGAACAGATGGTGGCTGTCGTTACAGGTGGTACAGGTGGAATTGGTTCTGCCATATGTAGGCGTTTAGCAAGTGATTATAAAGTAATCGCGTGCTACTTCAAGGACGGTAATCATGAAGAAGCAAAGCAGTGGCAGATAGCGCAGAAAGCTGCTGGGCATGATATTGACATCTTGTATGCGGATATTGTGAATTTTGCAGATTGTGAAAAACTGGTCGCTTTGGTGAAGGAGCGTTATGGTCGCATCGATGTGCTGGTCAATAATGCAGGTATTACTAACGATGCTAGCTTGAAAAAGATGACTCCCCAACAATGGGATGAAGTTATTGATGCTAATTTAACCAGTGTATACAACGTAACACATAACGTGTTGCCGCTTATGCTGGAAAAAGAATATGGTCGTATTATCAATATTTCCTCTATCAATGGACGCAAAGGTCAATTTGGCCAATGTAACTATGCGGCAAGTAAATCTGCTTTATTTGGATTTAGCAAAAGCTTAGCGCAAGAAGTGGCTAGCAAAGGCATTACGGTCAATACGATTTCACCCGGATATATAGACACTCCCATGTTAGAAGATGTGAAAGATGAGGTGTTGCAGTCAATTATTGCTAATATTCCCGTTGGACGATTAGGTAAACCAGAAGAAATTGCACGTGTGGTCGCATTTTTAGCCGCACGGGAGTCGAGTTTTATTACAGGCACAAATTTGGATGTGAATGGGGGGCAATATATGTAAGGATTGATGTAACCCCCACCACTTATCCTGGGATAAATATGATCAGATTAATAAAAAAATATAAAAATCGCAGATTGTATGACACGGACAAAAGCCAATACATTACGGTAGAGGAACTTCAACGTTATGTTACTGATGGCATACTCTTTAAAGTTGAGGATTCTTCGAGTAAAGAAGACATTACTACAGCGACTTTGCTGCAAATTTTTGTAGAAATGGAAGCCGGCCCTACGAAATTTTTGTCACCTGATATGCTGCGGCATTTGATCTGCTTAGCTAACCACCCAATGAGCCAATCCTTTAAGACGGTGCTAGAGCAAATGGTCTCGACGATAGAAAAACAGACCCAATCAAAGGTTTTCCAGCAAACTAGCGAGGCATGGAACAAACAGGTGCAAGACATGGTTAGCCAATGGCAAACGTTTTTTAGATGAACTTGACAAATAATAGAATGCCAACCAAACTATTATTGTGCGGTGCAACATAATGGAGATTATGATGAGTCAAGAATACTTTACACAATTTTCTGATATGGCTAGAAGAGCACAAGAACCTTGGAAAGCCATGGCTGAGTTAAATGTTAAAACTTTACAAAGCATGACCTACTTAAAGCCAGACGAATTGACTAGTATTACCAAGCCACAAGATTTATTTGAAAAACAGCTTTCGGTAACGCTGTCTAATGGCCATAAAGTATTGGATTACATGCAACAAACATTCGGGATCCTCGAAAAAACGATGCTGTCTTGCGCACGCGAGATAAAAACCAAAACCGAAGATAAAAGTAAGTAATTTTCTTAATGTAAATGTAGGTTGGGCCTAACGGCGCCAACCTACGTTTGATTTTCTATAACGTCACTTCCACACCTTCTCTTTGACTCTTCACATGCACATAACTTCCCGGCGCATCCATAATGGGTTTTAAAGGCAGCTGATTAATATCGGGCGCATCTATCATGCGTCCCGATTCTTTTTTAAACCATTTGAACCACTCAGGCCACCAAGAGCCTTCATGATGCGTGGCGTTGGCTAACCATTCCTCGGGATTTTTAGGAGAATCCGAATGACAGTAATAGCCGTATTTTTCAGTGCCGGGTGGGATAATAATACCCGCGATATGCCCAGATCCTCCCAGTAAAAAATGTTTTTTTCCCTGAATTTTTTGAAAACCCAAGTAAGTCGTTTGCCATGGTGCAATATGGTCTTTTTTGGTGGAAACAAAAAAGGTTGGAGTATCAATACTAGTCACGTCCAACGGAGTTTTATTTAAGCGAATTTTACCGGGTTTGATTAGATTGTTATGCAGATACATCCAACGTAAATATTGAGAGTGCATTTTTGCTGGCATGTTAGTCGTATCAGCGTTCCAATATAAAATATCGAAAGGGACTGGCGGCTTACCGCGTAAGTAGTTTTTAATAAAAAATGACCAAATTAAATCGCTTGCTCGTAAGGAGTTAAAAGCACTGGCCATAAAATGGCCCTCTAAGTAGCCTTTGGCAGTCATTCTTTCTTCAAGTTTGGTAATTTGCTTTTCATCAATAAAGACTGCAATGTCGCCTGGATCACTAAAATCAATCATTGAGGCAAGAAATGTTGCGGAGCGCACCGGTGTTTCATGTCGTGCTTTAAAATAGCTGAGCAAAATTGCTAATAATGTACCACCAATACAAAAGCCTAGCGTGTTAACTTGCTTGACACCAAGCTGCTTTTGAATCGTTTGAATAGCGGTTATTGGGCCCTCATTGAGGTAGTCAAATATATCTTTGTTAGCATAACTAGAGTCAGGATTAACCCAAGAAATAACGAATACCGTAATACCTTGCGTTACTAACCAACGAATCAGGGAGTTAGGGGGGCTTAAGTCAAGAATATAATATTTGTTAATCCACGGTGGGATTATTAGTAAAGGTATTGAAGCAACTTTGGGTGTTTGAGGTGTATATTGAATCAGCTCCATTAAGTCGTTTCTAAAAATAACCTGGCCAGGTGTGATAGCGATGTTTTCTCCTACTTTAAATGCCGCCATATCGGTCATTTTTATGAGGAGACGGGAAGAGCCTGCCTCTATATCTGTGAGCAAATTTTGTAGCCCCAGTAACAAATTTTTCCCATGGCTCTGCAATGTTTCTGCGATTAATTGAGGGTTTGTATGAAAAAAATTGTCAGGAGATAGCGCGTCTAAATATTGACGCATGAAAAATTGCACCCGCCTGGCTAATCGCTTATCTCCATAATCCAGATGCTCAAGTAAAGAATTTAAATGCTCGCTAGCCAAAAGGTATTGTTGACTTAGTAAGTTAAAAAAAGGGTTGTTGACCCATTCTTCACTACTAAAACGCTTGTCACTGATGGGGGTGGTTTTCCCCTCTAGCCAGAGGTTAAAATTATCTTGTAGTAAACTAAAGTTGTCTTGCCAGTATGCAACCTGCATCTCTTTAAGTTGTTCAGGGTTTTTTAATACGGTAAAAAATAAAGCTTGGAAATCGCTCGAAAGATCCATGTATTTATCAATAAGCGTGGGTAATTGCGCTGGTTGTTGCTTAAAGCTCGTCAGTAGTCGTAAGCTTTTTTCAGCAACGGATTGCATTATCTCACTGAGCTCAGTATCCGTATCCACTTACACTCCTATATTTTAAATCATTATAGGTTACAATTGCTCATATTATTCTTTTATACGCATTTCCATGCATCTGAAACAATTAAAACTAGCTGGTTTTAAATCGTTTGTCGAGCCGACTATTGTGCCTTTTGCTAGCCAACTTGTGGCGGTTGTTGGGCCAAATGGATGTGGTAAATCCAATATTATTGATGCTGTGCGCTGGGTGATGGGGGAGAGCTCTGCGAAGAATTTGCGTGGCGCATCCATGGCTGATGTTATTTTTAATGGTTCGTCAAATCGCAAATCAGTTGGTCAGGCATCTGTGGAGCTAGTATTTGATAATAGCTTGGGCCGACTGACAGGGCAGTATGCGAGTTATCAAGAAATTGCTGTTAAGCGCTTAGTTACACGCGACGGAGACTCTTGTTATTACTTAAATGGTAGTCGTTGCCGTCGGCGTGATATCACGGATATTTTTTTAGGAACAGGTGCTGGCGCTCGTGGGTATTCGATCATTGGTCAAGATACGATTTCTAAATTAATAGAGGCACGCCCTGAGGATCTAAGAGCGTATCTTGAAGAAGCGGCGGGTGTTTCTAAGTACAAAGAGCGTCGTCGTGAAACTTTGCAACGCATCCAGCACGCCCGTGAAAATTTAGCGCGTGTTGCAGATATTCGTGATGAATTAGAAAAGCAGTTACAGCGATTAGAGCGCCAAGCAAAAGCGGCTGAGCGCTACAAACTATTAAAACAAGATGCGCGCTTATGTAAAGCAGAAATCCTAGCGTTAAAATGGCGTGGAGTAACAACTGAGCAAGAGCAGGTTCAGCGTGAGTTGAGCCAGCTATTGTTGCAGCAAGAGCATCATCGCACCAATATTACGGGGTTTGCTAAGGATAATGCCCAGTTACGAGAAAAACTGCATACCGCTCAAGATGATTTTCAACAAATCCAAACGCAATTTTATCAACTAACTACGGAAGTTGCGCGTCTTGAGGAAAGTATTCAACAGCAGCAACGTGAGCAAGAGCGTCTAGTCATTGATGAGCAGCACATCCAATCGGATATGCAAACTGCAACCGAACAATTAGAACAAGACAATAAAGCTCATGGTGTTAGTGAAGAAGCATTGGCAGGCCTACAAGCCCGTATTGAAGCTTTGCAAGAAGAGCTTCGTCAACGCCAACAAGTAGTAGATGATCATAAACCGCAAAAAATAAACTGGGAAATGCAATGGCAAAATGCTCAAACAGCATTTCACCAGGCGCAGCGCGAAGTACAGGTCGAGCAAGTACGTTTGCAGCACATAGATCAGCGTTGCCAACAAACACAATTAAGTTTTGAAAAAAATCAAATTGAACACGCACAAATCTTCGTGGAGCCTTTGCAAGAGGAGTTACTGCGCTTGCAGGCGCAATACATCGATTTAAATAAACAACAGCAGAGCGACACAGAAAATCTTGAAAGGGCGATAAAAAAAAGTATCACCCTGCGCGAGCAGTTAACAGCGGTTGAACAGCAATTGCATCAGGCCCAAGATAAAGTACAAGCTTTAGTAACAGAGCAAGCAGCTTTAAGCGCTGCTCAAAATGCAGCCTTGCGCAATGTGAAAAATGCATCTTCTGTGCTACCTCAGTGGGATAAAAACCCTCGTTTAGCAGAAGTAATCAGTGTTTCTGATAAATGGTTACGGGCTTGTGAGTTGGTTTTGGGAGATGGTTTGCAAGCTATCGTACTTGATTCAATGGAAGCACTTTGGCCCAAGCTTGCTGACTTACAAGAGCAGTCTGCAGTATTTGTGCAGCAGGCGAAAATATCAGAACCTGTCACCACCTATCCTCTTTTATCTGAAAAAATGAACGGGATTGCCCCATGTTGGATCAACGACTTGAACCAGATTTTTGCGGCAGAGAATTTGGCTGAAGCTATATCCTGGTTACCAACGCTAAATAACCAGCAGTCTGTAGTAACGGCTGATGGATATTGGTTAGGTTTAGGTTGGGCGCGCTTTGATGGTTTTCAGGCTCATGACGAATCAGGTTTACTATTTCGTCAGCAAGCTTTAGCTAAGTTAAATGAAGCTTTGACGAGTGCGCAGGATCATTTGCAGTCTTTAAAAATGAACCGTGATCAAGTACATGCTCATTTGGTAGAAAATGAACGTGAGAGTAGTGCATACCAACAGGCTTTATTAACGAGCCAAGAGGCATTTCGAGCATGCGGAGCGGGCATCAATAATAAACAACAAGCACTAAATCATGCACTGGTTAAAAAAAGCACTTTGATCGAAGAGAATGATGCGCTCCAACTTCTTTTAGAAGAGTTAGCTACAGAGATGCTTCAAACCCAGCGTAACGTAGACCTCGCCTTGCAAGCAGTGACTCACCATGAGCAGGAATTGCAGGAATTAAAGACTGTGAAAGCAAGTTGGGAAGATAAGTTGGCCCTCTCTCAGCGCGTCGTGGATGAGACAAAGGATGCATTGCATCAAGCAGAACTACAATGTAATCGGGAAACACTAAAATTACAGCAATTACGTGATAGCAGCACTCGGGGTCACCGGCATATTGATACGTTGCGTGAGCGCTTGGCATTGCTGGACAAACGTAGTCGAGAACTTAGCCCCCTATTTCAGGAGCAAAATCTATCCCTTCATGAAAAATTAACTACGCGTCATCAGCTTGATGAAAAATTGGCACAGCAAAGGCAACAAACAGAAGCAATACAACAACAAGTACAAGAAAGAGAGCGCCTTTCTCAGCAAGAAGAGCATCAAGCAAACCTCATACAGGAAAAAATCCAACAAGGACAATTGCAGGAGCAAGGGTTAGCAATACGTGCTGATAATCTTCTTGAATCATTAGCAAGCTTAAATGCGGATGTTGAAATTTTGTTAGCGGAGCTCTCTGTCGAGGTTACCTTACAAGCTCGTGAGCAGTCACTAGTAGCGCTTGAGGAAAAAATTCAACGCCTTGGCGCTATTAATCTTGTTGCCATTGAAGAGTATCAAGCTGAGCTAGAACGTAAACAATTGTTAGACGAACAGTATCGCGACTTAATGGAGGCTTTAACCACATTAGATACAGCGATTTCCAAAATGGATAAAGAGACGCAGTCACGCTTAAAAGAAACGTTTGATCAGGTGAACGATGCATTTCAAGCACTTTTTCCGCGTCTTTTTGAGGGCGGACATGCACGATTAGAACTAACATGTGATAATCTTCTTGAAGCGGGGATTTTAGTCATGGCACAACCCCCAGGTAAACGCAATGGAACTATCCACTCGTTGTCTGGAGGAGAGAAAGCAATGACTGCTGTAGCGCTCGTATTTGCTATTTTTCAGCAGAATCCATCGCCATTTTGCATGTTAGATGAGGTTGATGCGCCATTGGATGATGTAAATGTGAGGCGTTTTTGTGCGTTGGTGAAAGAGATGTCAGAATTTGTACAATTCTTGTTTATTACACACAATAAGGTAACAATGGAGTTGGCAGATCATTTAATCGGGGTAACCATGCGAGAGCCGGGTGTTTCCCGAATAGTTGCAGTAAATGTAGAAGAGACCTTAGCGGAGGAGAGTCAATAATGCAGGCAAGTTGGAGTTTGGGACTCAATATCCTGTTGCTGATTGGAGTAATTTTCGCAATTAGTCGCATGATAAAAGCAAGGCGTCAGAGTTTGAATATAGTAGATTACCAGCCCTCTATGGGGACACCTACCATTCCAAACCAGGACGATATTATTGCAGTGCGTAAAGTTAATTTTGAGGCGGAAAGCGAGGCGCCAGCTATCCAGCCCATTTTACGACCAACTTCTCCCCAGGTCACAATAACGCCATCTGCGCCCTCTGCTCCCTCTATCAGAGCGGTTCAAGAGGAAACACGGCCTGCAATAAGTAGCGAACCTGCGTCTTCAGTTATGATGTTTTTATTAGCAAAAGAAAACCGACAATTAGCAGGCTATGAATTATTGCAGACGGTTCTCGCAGCGGGGCTGCGTTTCGGTGAGGGGCATTTATTTCATAGGCATCAATCCCCTAATGGTCAAGGTCCTGTGTTGTGTAGTTTAGCAGCGGCTACTCCGAGTGGTGTATTTGACTTACAGAATATCGGTGCTTTTAGTGTGCATGGATTGTGTTTATTCATGGAAGCCTCAGGAAACCCAACGATTGATGCAGAGCGTTTTGCTATTATGCTGGATACAGCAAAGCAACTAAGTGAAGGGCTTGATACGCATCTACTTGATGATCATCGCAAACCTTTATCTGACGCGAGCATACAGCGGTATTATCGCTTATTAAATTTGGGAGAGGCTTGTGATGTTACGTGAAATTTCCACGCTACTTAATCTACCTTGCGCAACGGATACCACGTTAACAGGAATCTGCATTGACAGCCGACAAGTAAAACCCGGCAATTTGTTTATTGCCATTCGTGGTGACATCTTTGATGGCCATGATTTTATTTGCGATGCTGTTGCTCAGGGTGCTGCAGCAATCGTATGTGAACAGGCAAATCAGAGTGTAAAAATTCCTCAATTGGTAGTTCCTGATACAATACAGGCATTCGCTGCCATAGCCGCCGCGCATCGGCAAAAAAACCCATCTGCCGTTATTGCATTGACCGGTAGTAATGGGAAAACAACGGTTAAAGAAATGATCGCTGCCATATTGCCTAAACCTTCACATGCAACTCCCGGAAATTTGAACAATCATATTGGTGTCCCATTAAGTATATTAAAGCTAAACCCAGAGCACCGTTATGCTGTATTTGAGTTAGGTGCTAACCACCCAGGTGAGATTGCTCACACGGTAGCGATGGTTCGGCCACAAGTAACATTAATTAATAACATTGCCCCAGCGCATATTGAAGGCTTTGGTTCTATCGAAGGGGTAGCGCGGGCAAAAGGGGAGATTCATCAAGGTCTTGCTGCAGGTGGAACCGCGGTGATTAATGATGATGATGCTTACGCACATTTTTGGGACCCTCTATTAAAGAATAAAAAAACGCTGCACTTTTCAGCAAGCAAACCTGCAGACATTTATGCACGAGACATTACCTTTAATGCAGATGGATGTGGGCAGTTTATTTTGGTGACTCCACAAGGCGAAACCCAAATTCAATTGCGAGTGCCTGGTGCTCACAACGTGAGGAATGCTTTGGCTGCTGCTGCATGCACGCATGCTTTGGGTATTTCGTTGTCGGATATAGCTTCGGGTTTGCAGCAATTTGGTGGAGTATCAGGTCGAATGACGTTTCTTCATGGCAAGAACAACGCCGTAGTCATAGATGATACCTATAACGCTAATTTACGTTCTGCACTTACGGCACTTGAGGTATTAGCAAGTCGCCAAGGCAGACGGATTTTTGTTTTCGGCGATATGGGGGAGTTAGGTGAGTGGAGTGAACAACATCATCAACAAGTAGGAGAAGCTGCTCGAGAGCATGGAATTGATCTTCTGATGACCTATGGCATGCATAGTGAGTCTACGGCACAAGCTTACGGTGCTACGAGCAAACACTATAAGCACCAGGAAGATTTGGTGCATGATCTGCTCACTCAATTGGATGAAAACACCACAGTATTAGTAAAAGGCTCACGCTCGAGTGCAATGGAAAAAATTGTGCATCAACTTGTGGGGTAATGAGCAATTACTGTCCTTCGCCCCGCGAGGGGAGAAGGTGCCCGATAGGGCGGATGAGGGGTGATCAAAAATGCAATTTTTTTATTTGATCTACCCTCGGGTACCCCCTCTCATCAATGAGAGAGGAACCTACTAATAAGAGTCGCGCCTCTTGTTTTTAAAATATTTTTATGAACAGAATTGCTGTGTTATGCTCCGCGCTTTTAAATGTCTTTACATTCGAGAGGGACACATATGCTTTATTGGGTAACGCAATTATTACAAGGACAGTATCATGCGTTTAGAGTATTTCAATACCTGACCTTTCGTTCAATCCTCGCAGCACTTACAGCCCTATTGGTTGGTCTTTTTTTTGGCCCGCCCATGATTCGTTGGTTGCAAAAATTGCAAATAGGCCAGATGGTTCGTAATGACGGCCCCCAAAGTCACTTATCAAAAGCAGGCACTCCCACGATGGGTGGTGTTTTAATTTTAGTGGCGATCACCGTGAGTTGTTTGTTATGGGGTGATCTTCACCAATCAAGCTTGTGGTTAGCATTATTTGTAACGATTAGCTGTGGCATCGTTGGGTGGGTAGACGATTACCGTAAATTAGTCTTAAAAAATAGCAAAGGGTTGCCAGGCCGCTGGAAATTTTTTTGGCAATCTTTGATAGCCGTATGTGCTGTATTATTCTTATATTATAATGCCAGCATGCCTATACACACGCAATTAACCGTGCCATTTTTTAAAACATGGCTGATTAATTTAGGTCCTTTGTTTCCACTCCTCGCTTATTTTGTAATCGTCGGTAGCAGTAATGCAGTGAACTTGACAGATGGCCTTGATGGTTTAGCTATAATGCCTATCGTAATGGTTGCGGGTGCGTTAGGTGTTTTCGCATATGTTTCTAGTAATGCCGTATATGCGCATTACTTGGCTATCCCGTTCGTACCGAACACAGGTGAGTTGACGATTTTCTGTTCGGCCATTGTTGGAGCTGGTCTTGGCTTCCTTTGGTACAATAGCTATCCCGCACAAGTTTTTATGGGCGATGTTGGATCGCTAGCGCTGGGTTCTGCATTGGGCATAGTGGCTATCGTCGTGCGTCAGGAGTTAGTGTTATTAATAATGGGCGGATTATTTGTCATTGAAACAGTGTCGGTTATTTTGCAGGTTGGTTATTTTAAAGCCACTGGCGGCAAGCGCTTGTTCCGTATGGCGCCATTGCATCATCATTTTGAGTTAAAAGGTTGGTCTGAGCCAAAGGTGATTGTGCGCTTTTGGATTATTACAGTTGTGTTTGTGTTGTGCGGTTTAGCAACATTAAAACTTCGGTAGCTCTAGGGAATAAAAGAGGCTTTATATGAATTCACCACTCTATTTGGTCGCAGGTTTAGGGATAACAGGCCATTCCATCGCGCGCTATTTACGTCGACGAAACAAAACGTTTGTTGCTTTTGATACGCGGGTACAACCCGCAGGTTTAGCCGATTTTAATGCGGAATTTCCCGGAGTTGATGTATTTTTAGGAGAAATTCCGGATGCATTATATGGCAAGTTAGCAGGTATTATCAGCAGCCCGGGTGTTGACCTTGATCATCCAAGTATGAAAAAAGCTATTGATAGTGGGATTTCAGTGGTGGGTGATATTGAATGTTTAGCGCGTGAAATCAATGCGCCTGTTATTGCTATAACAGGCACTAATGGTAAATCTACTGTTACCACATTGGTGGGCGAAATGGCTAAGGCGGCTGGGTTGGCTGTTGCGGTAGCTGGTAATATTGGTGCGCCTGTGCTGGATATGCTTGATGATGGTGCTCAATATGATTTATGGGTCTTAGAGTTATCAAGCTTTCAATTAGATTTGACATACTCACTCGTACCTACCGCCGCTACTATTCTCAATATCACACCTGATCATTTGGATAGACACCACACGCTTGAAGCATATATTGAAGCTAAGCAACGGGTATACCATGATGCAAGCACGCTATTATATAACCGCGATGACAAGCAAACGCTTCCCCATACCAAATCTGAAAACCAAATTACCACAAGCTATGGCTTGGATGAGCCTTTAACCGGTAATTGGGGATTGATTACTGTAGATGGTGCGAGCTATCTAGCGTATGGCCAGGAAAAACTGTTACAAGTGGATGCCTTGCGGATTAAAGGACGACATAATTGGCAAAATGCATTAGCCGCTTGCGCGTTGAGCCAAGCCGCTGGTATTGCCCGGAACCATATGGTTGAAGTGCTACAATCTTTCGCAGGTTTGCCGCATCGAAGTCAATGGGTTAGAACAGTTGACGGTGTTGAGTGGATCAATGATTCCAAAGGAACCAATATCGGGGCAACGATATCTGCGATTTCCGGAATAGGAGGTTCCATGCAGGGTAAGATTGTCTTAATAGCTGGTGGGCAAGGAAAAGGAGCAGATTTTACTGAGTTGCGTACATCAATGGCCGATTACGTTCGTGCCGTTGTTTTGATTGGTGAGGATGCAGATAAACTAGAGAAAGCGCTTGCAGATGTGGTGCATATAATACGAGCTCCTTCTCTTGATTCCGCAGTTAATGCCGCCAAATCACAAGCAAAACCCGGCGATGTTGTCCTATTATCTCCAGCTTGTGCAAGCTGGGATATGTTTAAAAATTACGGCCATCGCGGAGACACTTTTGTTGCCGCGGTAGAACATCTGTGAGCGTCATGCAGCCACGCCACTATACTCAAAGAGGGAAACCCACCAACAAGCCCCTCGCGCTTTATGACAAATGGTTAATAATGGCGATTATTGGTTTGCTTATCATCGGGCTGATGATGGTTGCTTCTAGTTCCGTTATGGTGTCCACCAAGCTATATCATCAACCCTTCCATTTTTTGATTCGCCAGGCAGCATACTTGTTTGTTGGCTTTGTCGTAGCAATGGTGGTGATGCGTGTCGACAGTAGTGAATGGGAAAAATATAGCGTCACACTGCTGTTTATATGTTTGTTAATGCTACTCTTGGTATTGGTACCAGGTATCGGACGTATCGTGAATGGCAGCAGGCGCTGGCTTGCTTTTGGTCCAATTAGTATTCAAGTGTCTGAGTTAGCTAAAATGACTATGATTGTTTATGTAGCCGGCTATCTCGTACGACAGCAGCAAAGCGTTAGCCATAGCATATTGGGTTTTATAAGACCTATGATTGTTCTTGGGGTCGTGGCAGTTTTGCTACTGCTAGAGCCAGATTTTGGAGCGACCGTTGTTATTGCAGGCACTGTGATGGCTATGCTTTTCTTGTCAGGGGTAAAGTTGCGTTATTACCTCGGCTTAATGCTGGTGGTGGGTGCTTGTTTGGTTTTTCTTGCTGTGTCATCGCCGTATCGCGTAGCCCGCTTGACGGCATTTTTGAATCCGTGGGCAGATCAATTCAACAGCGGTTACCAATTAACACAATCTTTAATAGCATTCGGACGCGGTGGTTGGTCAGGTGTCGGTCTTGGTGACGGTGTTCAGAAATTATTCTATCTGCCCGAGGCGCACACTGATTTCCTATTTGCTGTACTAGCAGAAGAGTTAGGTTTGCTTGGTATTCTGCTAGTTTTGGCTTTGTATAGTATACTGGTGTTTAGAGGCTTCGTTATTGGCTTCAATGCAAATTTACAAGATCGTTTGTTTGCTGCTTATACGGCTTACGGCATTACATTTTGGTTGGGGTTACAAGCTAGTATTAACATGGGAGTAAATGCTGGTTTGTTGCCTACTAAGGGACTGACGCTACCTTTATTGAGTTACGGTGGCGCTAGTATGGTGGTTAATTGTGTAGTGATCGCGCTGTTATTGCGTATTGATCACGAGAATCGTTGGCAATCTTTAGGGTTGCGGGCATAAAAGGGCAGGGGGAAATTGTGGATAGCGCAGATAATTTTCTATCGCCAAGGATGGGGCGGGTAGAGCATATACATTTTGTGGGTATTGGCGGCGCAGGTATGTGCGGTATCGCCGAAGTTCTACACAACGAAGGTTACCAAATTACAGGGTCGGATCTCTCGGAAAATAGCACTGTGCAACGTTTACGAGGGCTCGGTATCCAAGTTCAAGTAGGTCATCGAGTAGAAAACATTAAGAATGCTGATGTGGTGGTTCGCTCTACTGCTATCAATGATAAAAATCCTGAGATTATAGCGGCTCTCGAGCAAATGATACCGGTTATCCCACGTGCAGCTATGTTGGCGGAGCTGATGCGCTTTCGTCATGGTATTGCAATTGCGGGTACGCATGGTAAAACAACGACCACAAGTTTGGTAAGTAGTTTATTAGCTGAAGGTGGTTTGGATCCAAGTTTTGTTATCGGTGGCAAACTAAATAGCTGCGGCAGTAACGCTCAATTAGGCAAATCAGCTTATTTTGTTGCGGAAGCCGATGAAAGTGATGCCTCGTTCCTATTTTTAAAGCCTATGATGGCCGTTGTTACTAATATTGATGCTGATCATATGGAAACGTATGGTAACAATTTTGATAAGCTGCGCAGTACGTTTATTGAATTTTTACATCATTTGCCATTTTATGGTTTAGCTGTGTTATGTGTGGATGATGAAGAAATTCGCCGTATTACACCTGCAATACAGAGACCAATCTCGACTTACGGTTTTCGTGAAGGGGCTCATTATCGCGCAGTAGACTGGCGCCAAAATGGTTTGATGAGTGAGTTCACTGTTCTAAGGCCAGCGCCTCACAATGCATTAACTATTCAGTTTAAATGGCCAGGCCGCCACAATGTGTTAAACGCATTAGCTGCTATCACAATTGCTACGGAACTGGGTGTCAGCGACAATGCAATTGTGAAAGGTTTGTTGAAGTTTGAGGGAGTCGGTAGACGGTTTCAAATGTTGGGTGAGCGTGATTTTGCAAAAGGTAGCGCCATAGTTGTTGATGACTATGGTCATCATCCGCAGGAAATTAGAGCCACGATTGACGCCTTTCGTTCTGTTTGGCCGGATAAGCGCCTAGTGCATGTGTTTCAACCGCATCGCTATAGTCGTACACAATCGCTTTTTGCTGAGTTTGTGGATGTCTTAAATTTGTCTGACGAGTTATTATTGCTGGATATTTACCCAGCAGGTGAGGCAGCAATCCCTGGTATAAGCAGTGAGTCATTGATGAGCCAGATTAATCAGTGCTCACCTAAAGCGACGCTGGTTAATGAGCAAAATTTTGAGCAGCATTTGGATCGATTAGTGGTAAATGGGGACGTTATTCTCATGCAAGGTGCTGGTAGCATCGGGCAATTAGCTATCAACTTGATGCAAAAAAAAATACGAGAAACAGTGTGAGCACAACCGAACAAGTGAAAAACACCAGTTTGAATCAGAGCTCTGATGCTGGACAGTTGATATTGAATGAGCCGTTAGCTGATTACACCACGTGGCGTGTTGGAGGCATAGCGAAAGCTCTCTATAAGCCAACGAGCATTGCGGACCTATCTTTTTTTCTAAAACAACTGGATGTAAATGAGCCTTTGGTTTGGTTGGGGCTAGGAAGCAACTCCTTGATTAAGGATGTTGGTTTTTCTGGTACGGTAGTTCTGACCCAAGGTTGTTTGAATGGGCTTGATTTGATCGGTGATGATTTGATTCGGGTTGAAGCAGGCGTTTCTTGTGCAAAAATGGCAAGATTTTGTGCCCGTAATAATTTAGTTGGGGGCGAGTTTTGGGCAGGAATTCCTGGCACCATGGGTGGTGCATTGCGAATGAATGCAGGTTGCTTTAATGGTGAAACTTGGCAGTCAGTGGTCGAGGTAGAAACCATGACGCGCACGGGTGAAATAAGACGGCGTCAGCCATCTGAGTTTGATGTTTCTTACCGCCATGTTTCGGGATTAAATGATGAGTGGTTTGTTGCTGCAACCTGTCGTCTCGCGCCAGGTGAGAAGGATAAATCTCTGCAATTAATTAAAGAGCTACTAGAGCACCGGGCAGCTACCCAGCCGACCAGTGAATACAATTGTGGTTCTGTATTCAGAAATCCCCCTCAAAACTATGCTGCTAAATTGATTGAGTCTTGTGGTTTAAAAGGTAAACGTTTGGGTGGAGCGGTTGTGTCAGAAAAGCATGCTAATTTTATTATTAATTATAAAGGTACGGCATCAGCGAATGATATCGAATCATTAATTCAATTTGTACAGAAAACGGTACATGAAAAAACAGCGATAGAATTGATTCGCGAAGTACACATCATTGGAGATAAATGATGCTTAATTTAGTTGTATTGTATGGTGGAAAATCAGGCGAACATGAAGTTTCATTGCGTTCAGCAGCATCCGTATTAGCAAATTTAGATACTACGCAGTACGTGGTTACTCCTATCGCTATTGATAAAGACGGGTGTTGTTATCTAAATGATCTGGATGAATTATTAAATTATAAAGAAGTGTTGCCAGTTGTTACATCTAATTCACGTCCTTTACCCAGTCTTTTTGTCAACGGCAAGTTCGTGATAGAAGCAGACGTGGTTTTTCCCGTAGTGCATGGGCCTCTTTATGAAGATGGTTGCCTGCAGGGGTTGCTAGAGCTGGCGAATGTGGCCTATGTTGGCTGTGGTGTATTGTCATCTGCGATTGGTATGGATAAAGACATTGCTAGGCGCTTGGTAATGCAGTTAGATGGCATTCAAACAGCGCGTTATCTGTCGATTTCTGGACATGCCTCTACCGAAGAAGTAGACGCATTTTGTCATGAAGCAGTTACCGAGTTTGGCTGGCCTTTATTTGTTAAACCTTGTTCAATGGGTTCTAGTGTTGGCATTCATAAAACAAATAATATGGCTGAGCTTAAGAATGCAGTTGCTGATGCAAGACGATATGATGAAACAATTCTAATTGAAGAATCTGTGCAAGGGCGAGAAATTGAGCTGGCAGTTCTTGAAAGTGTATCTGCTACAGCTGCACCAAAAGTAAGTTTGCCGGGGGAAATTCGCGTCAATCATGTTGATGGGTTTTACTCTTATACTGCCAAATATTTAGAAAGTGACGACACGGATTTGATTACTCCAGCGCAACTTGATGAGAAATTAACACTGCAATTGCAGCAGGCTGCCGCAGAGATTTTTACTAGTCTCAAATGCAAGGATATGGCAAGAGTTGATTTTTTTGTTAATGATCAAACCCAACAAATTTATTTCAATGAAATCAATACTTTACCTGGTTTCACATCAATCAGTATGTACCCAAGGATGTGGCAGGCCAGTGGTTTGTCGTATTCTGCATTGTTAGATTGCTTAATAAAATTGGCGATGACACATCATCAACGTCGCCAGCAATTGGTAAGGCATTATCAGTAGAAAAAATGTAGGTTGGGCCCATGGCCCAACAGCAGGGCTCACTGCCATTAAGTTAAGCGATTTTGTCATTCCCGCGAAGGCGGGAATCCATCCCTGACTCGGGCTAGGAGCCATGGGAGAAATGGATCCCCGCCTTCGCGGGGACGACAGACTTTCCTTAACTTAATGGTAGTGACAGCAGGGCTGAGCTGTTAGAGCGTAAACATCAGGACAAATATATGAGTGCGGAGACAGGGCGGTTACGCTATACAAGCCTGCTAACTATATTAATTGTGTGCGCATTATTTTTAACAGCACGCCTAGGATATTTATTTTTGGCAGATGCAAATCGTTTTCCCATCAGTACAGTGAGGATTGCCGCCAATTATCAGCATATAACGCGTAAACAACTTGAATTGGTACTTTCGAATTATCTAAATGCAAGTTTTTTTTCGTTATCAGTCCGCCGACTACATAAAGATCTTCTAGCGTTGGATTGGTGTGAGCGTGTATACATTCAACGTATTTGGCCTGACACCCTGAAAATAACGCTGAAAGAAAAGTCTCCAGTAGCGATATGGAATGATGCATTAATGACAGCAGATGGTGAACTATTCAATGCTGGCAAGGAACAAACCGATGCATTGCTCCCTCGATTAAGTGGTCCTAAGCAACAACGAATTGATGTCTTACAAATTTATCAAAAATTGAGTAAGCTATTATCAATATACGGTTTACATGCAGCTTCGTTACAACTGCGTGATAATCAAGCTTGGGAGCTTTCTTTGACAAATGGAATACAATTGCGATTAGGAAAGCGAGATTTGGAGAAGCGTCTACGGCGATTCTGTAGAGCTTATCCCGTGGTGTTTGCAGATAAGCCAGAGCAACTATCCAGTGTTGACTTACGTTATGCACGTGGTATGGCGGTACTTTGGAAAACAAAATGAGACAATAATGGCTAAAAAATCGGAAAAAAATATCATTACTGGCTTGGATATCGGGACTTCCAAAATTGTGGCTCTGATTGGTGAAGTATCAGTAGACGGTTCAATTGAAATCATCGGCATTGGTCGGCATCCTTCACGTGGTTTAAAGCGAGGAGTTGTAGTTGACATTGAAGCAACAGTTAACTCCATCCAGCGCGCTGTGCAGGAAGCGGAACTCATGGCTGGTTGTGAAGTACGTACGGTATACACAGGTATTGCTGGTAGCCATATACGAAGCCTTAACTCTCATGGGATTGTGGCTATTCGTGACCAGGAAGTTTCACAGGCAGACGTTGAGCGTGTGATTGACGCTGCGAAGGCGGTGGTTATACCCGCCGATCAGAAAATTCTCCATATTTTGCCACAAGAATTTATTATTGATAATCAAGGCAGCATTCGTGAGCCGGTAGGCATGGCCGGGGTGCGCTTAGAAGCGCGGGTACATATTGTGACTGGCGCAGTCAGTGCCGCGCAAAATATTGCGAAATGCGTGCGTCGCTGTGGACTTGAGGTCAGTGATATTATTCTTGAACAGCTTGCTTCAAGCCATGCAGTATTAACTGACGATGAAAAAGAGTTAGGCGTGTGCTTGATTGATATTGGTGGTGGCACCACAGACATTGCTATTTTCTCTGAAGGGGCTATACAGTACACATCAGTTATACCGATTGCAGGTGATCAAGTTACCAATGACATTGCTATGGCTTTACGAACACCAACAAAATCTGCAGAAGCTATCAAGCTTAATTATGGTTGTGCGATGTCGGAAATGGCTAATGTTAGTCAAATGATAGATGTTTTAAGCGTCAATGAGCGGCCTGGTCGAAAAATTTCTGCCAGGGCTCTTTCAGATGTTGTATCGGCGCGCTACGAAGAATTGTTCACCTTGGTTCGTAACGAATTGCGGCGTAGTGGGTTTGAAGATTTAGTTGCAGCTGGAATTGTGTTAACAGGCGGCGCGTCGAACGTAAATGGTGCGATTGAGTTGGCCGAAATGTGTTTTGAAATGCCTGTCAGACATGGATGTGCTCATCAAATTTCAGGTTTGGCTGAGGCTACCACAAACTCTTCTTTGGCGACTAGCGTGGGATTGTTGTTACATGGCTTTCAACAACAATACGAAGGTGGTTATAATGTACCAGTATTGAACGATAGTACGAATGGTATGTGGCTGCGAATGAAAAAATGGTTTCATGGCAATTTTTAGACAAAACGCCGGGTGACAAGCACTAGTACCTGTTTACATTTCGCTAGCTTGAGCCAAAATGAGTTGATTTTCGAGCACCGAAGCGTAGCATACAAGTTGTATGTGAGCATCGGCGCACAGAAAATCAACTCAGTTTGGCCAAGATAGTAGAAATGTAAACAGGGACTAATTGACGAGAGGGATAGAATGTTCGAATTAATAGAAGGCCAACAAGACAATGCCGTCATCAAAGTTGTTGGTGTCGGTGGTGGTGGCGGTAATGCCGTGGAACACATGGAAAATATCGATGGAGTTGTGCGCATTTGCGCGAATACGGATGCACAGGCGCTTAAAAACTCCAATGCTGAAATACTCATTCAGTTAGGTGAGGAATTGACGAAAGGCTTGGGTGCTGGTGCAAATCCACAAGTTGGTCGTGAAGCAGCTGAAGAGGACCGTGAGCGCATCAAAGAAGTGCTGCAAGGCGCAGATATGGTTTTTATAACCGCTGGTATGGGCGGTGGAACGGGAACGGGAGCTGCTCCTGTATTTGCTGAAGTGGCCAAAGAATTAGGCATTCTTACTGTTGCAGTGGTTACAAAGCCTTTTTCCTTTGAAGGAAAGCAACGCGCGATGGCTGCTGACGAAGGAATACGCCGCTTAGCCGAGCATGTTGATTCCCTGATTACTATTCCTAACAATAAATTGTTAAGTGTCTTAGGTAAAAATATCACCTTGTTGAATGCATTTAAAGCGGCGAATAACGTGTTATTAGGCGCTGTTAAAGGTATTTCTGACTTAATTACGCGTCCAGGCCTCATTAACGTGGATTTTGCTGACGTACGTACGGTTATGTCTGAAATGGGCATGGCGATGATGGGCACGGGAACGGCTAAAGGTGAGGAAAGAGCTCGCCAAGCAGCGGAAGCGGCTATTGCTTCTCCATTGCTTGAGGATATTAATTTTTCAGGTGCTCGCGGTATTCTAGTCAATATTACGGCTGGAATTGATATGTCTATCGGTGAGTTTGAAGAAGTGGGTGACGTAGTCAAAGAATTTATTTCTGATGATGCCACGGTTGTTGTAGGAACGGTTATTGATCCAGAAATGACAGAAGAAATGCGTGTTACTGTGATTGTTACAGGTCTTGGCGATGCCAGACAGAGAGTACAGCAACAAGCCCCAGGTAAGGCACGATTAGTGGAGTCACGTCGAGGAGACGGCTCCCTTGATTACCAACAATTGGAGCGACCCGCTGTTATTCGTAAACAAGCCGCAGCTCCCGCAGTCGCAGCAACAACAAAGCAAGGCAGTGAGGCTGTTCCAGACGTTGATTATTTAGATATACCAGCTTTTTTGCGTAGACAGGAAGAGGTTTAATTCATAGCAAAAACGGCCTAATGGCCGTTTTTGCTATAGAGATTTAGTAAAACCTGTTAGAGGAGGTTTTACTGCTTTTTCAAATAAATAAATTAGACTTATCAATAAATTATTGATAAGATTCGCAAAAGCCGCATATGCTAAATTAAGGGGTAGCTGAAGGTGAATGCTGAATGATAAAACAAAGAACTCCTAAGAAAGTAATTCAAGCAACAGGGATAGGTGTCCATTCAGGTGATACAGTACTACTGACCCTACGACCCGCACCGATTAATACAGGCATCATCTTTAGGCGTACAGATCTAACTCCAGTTGTTGAAATTCCTGCCTCTTACGAATATGTAAGCGACACTATGTTGTGCACTTCTTTACAGCATAAAGGTGCTAAAGTCGCTACTGTTGAGCATCTTTTATCCGCTCTGGCTGGCTTAGGAATAGATAATGCGTATGTTGATGTAAACGCACCTGAAATCCCTATTATGGATGGTAGCGCTGCTCCATTTGTTTTCTTAATACAATCTGCTGGGATTCGTGAGCAAAATGCGGCTAAACGGTTTATTCGGATTTTGAAGCCAATTCGCATCGAAGAAAATGATAAATACGTCCAATTCCTTCCCTATAATGGCTATAAAGTTTCTTTTACAATAGAGTTTGACCATCCAGTATTTAACGACAAACCACAAACAGTGAACTTTGATTTTTCTTCTACATCCTATGTAAAAGAAGTGTGTCGTGCCAGAACCTTCGGCTTTCTTTCTGACTATGAAAAATTACGCGAATGTGATTTAGCTAAAGGCGGAAGCTTAGATAATGCTGTTGTCGTAGATAATTACCGTGTGTTGAATGAAGATGGTCTTCGCTTTGAAGATGAGTTTGTTAAGCATAAAGTTTTAGATGCCATCGGCGATTTGTATCTCTTAGGCTCCAGTTTAATAGGCGCTTTTGAAGGGTATAAATCCGGCCACGAACTCAATAATAAAATACTCCGCGCTTTGATGGCCCAACAAGATGCTTGGGAATATACCTACTTTGATATTGAAAATTATCAACATACATTTCAACCTGATTTGTTCCTGGTAGAAGCTTAGGAAGTATGCTGGGTCATTGACCCAACAACTGCGCTAAGCGCCACCAAACATCATATACAATGACGCACTGCGTGTGCCTGTTGGGTCAATGACCCAACCTACATGTAGTATCTTTTTCTTATTTAAAATCACGTTAAATGGCAGCGGGATTGTATTATTAAACATTACCAAGCTTATCAAGCGCTTTTTTTAACGGCTCATAAGTACACTGTTCTCCACAGGCAATAATAACTTCCCGTGCTTTAGAGGAAAGTGAAAGTGTGTGAGAGTTTTTTGCAGAAGATGTTACCTTCAATGTTGCCACTGTTATCTTTATGGAAGTAAGCTGATAAATGCCGGCTTCTTTTCGTAACACGTCACGGAGAGTTGGTAAACTATAGCGTAATTCAGAAGCCCAAACGGCGTCACTAACCACGATAGTGAGGCAACCAGCGGTGAAGCTTCCAACTTGGCAATGTTCTTGAAGAGTGATAGGAAGATACGTGTATAATTTTGAGTTTAGCACTTCCAATTGCACTGCTTGCTTACAAATCTCAGTAAGTCGAGGGTTTAGGTATTGTGTAATACGACGCATGATACTCCCTCATTTACGCATTTTAGGTTAAAATAACTAATTTAAATAAGGATTATAGATGACAGATAGTAACATCGTATACCAAGCACGTCTTCATTGGATCCTGTTTTTTTGGCCATTCATGTTGCTTTGTTTTGCTGGCTTTCTCGAGATGAGATTTGATGAACTTAATTATGTTGCTCTTTTTATGGCAGCATTTGCTGTGCTTTGGGGTGGAGCGTTTTGGATGACCTATCAATTTTCTTCCTTAACCATCAAAAAAAACCAAGTCATCCTATGCACCGGTGTTTTGGTGCGTAAAACGCTGGATATTCCATTGAGTAAAATAGAAAGCATTGATATTCGCCAATCTTTATTAGGCAGCATGCTACATTACGGCTCATTAGTAATAACAGGCACCGGCGGAAGCCGGCAAATGGTAAATTATTTAAGTAAGCCCCTCACTTGCAGGCGATATATCGAACAGTTGATGCATGGGTAGTCGCCATGTTTCTTATGTATACTTCCAACGTTTTCAGAAAATCCTCCTATACTTAGAGCAGGGATGAATTGTCGTGTACACAAATTAGCTTAGATTTTTTCAGTCGAGAGCTATTAAATTATAGGGTGTACATTGAGGTAACAATGCGAGCAACCGGAAATAATTTATATCAACATATCGGCTCAGAAGGGCACTACCGGCGTTTATTTGAGGCCGCTCAAGATGGAATTTTAATCCTAGATGCTAACACCGGAAAAATTATTGATGCCAATCCCTTTATTTCTAAACTAACAGGGTATGCTAATAAGGGGCTTCTTAATAAACATATATGGGAACTAGGTTTTTTAAAACAGATTGCTGCTAATAAGGATAAGTTTTTAGAATTACAGAAAACAGGGTATGTAAGGTACGAAAACCTCCCTATTGAGACGAAAAGTGGAGAGACGCACTATGTGGAATTTATTAGTAATAGCTACTTAGTCGGTGATACTACGGTTATCCAATGTAATATTCGGGACATTACTAAACGCGTCAAGCTTGAAAAATTAAACAGTGAGCTTAGCATGATGTATCACGTCATCATTCTTTGTAATCAAGTCCTGCTCCATGAGACCAAAGTAAGCGCTTTAATTAATCATATGTGTAAGGTTCTGGTTTCTTCCGGTGGCTTCAGCTCTTGTTGGATAGGTTATGCTACTAAGAGCCCAGAAGATTGTATTGTGCCTATTGCAGCTGAAGGTTTAGACCGTAGTTATTTTGATATGCTGAATTCATCAGTTCAACATGGTGAAGATAAAGGGTTGGTTGCAACTGCCGTCCATTTGAAGAAAATGATGATATATGAAGATCTACAAAAGGAATCGCAAAACAGACTAGAGCGTGAATATGCTATGAAATTTGGATATGCTTCAGTAGCGGTCATTCCAATTAGGTCAAAAAAACACACAACTTATGTTTTGGTTATTAGTAAGCCCCATCCCCAAGAATTAACCAAAGATTTTATCGCCTTATTAGAAAATCTAGCAGATGATATTATTTTCGGTATAGATACGCTCGAAGCTCGTGCAGAGCACTTAATACTGGTAGAGCAAGTTGAGCGTAGCCTCAATAATACCATCATAGCCATTGCTTCTATGGTGGAGCAGCGTGACCCATACACTGCTGGACACCAACGTCGAGTTGCAGATCTAGCAGCCGCCATTGCGACTGAGATGGGATTATCTCCTGAACAAACTAAGGGAGTCCGGATGGCTAGTGTGGTCCATGATATTGGCAAGATTCATGTACCTGCTGAAATTCTTTCAAAACCAAGTCTACTCACGAGCGCGGAGTATGAAATTATAAAGACGCACTCCAGAGGAGGGTATGAGGTTCTCAAAAATATTGATTTCCCTTGGCCAGTAGCAGAAATAGTGTATCAACATCATGAGCGATTAGATGGCTCTGGATATCCTCGTGGGCTAAAAAGTGATGAAATATTGCTAGAAGCTCGTATCCTCATGGTGGCAGATGTTATAGATGCAATGGCCGCCCATCGTCCATATCGACCAGCTCTTGGTATACTCCCCGCTTTACAGGAAATAATGCAACAAAAAGGAATCCTATACGATGAACAAGTTGTAGATACCTGCGTTAAGTTATTTATTGAGAAAAAATACGAGATTAAGTGATGGTGAGATATTAAGCTATATTAGAGTGAAAATTAGTAACTCCCCGTGTGCGCAAAATCAAACTTAACCTAGGGTCTGTTGACAATTGCTCTATAAGGCCTACGTGGCGCGGCTTGTCCGCGCCATCCAGGAGATCTCTGGATACCGTGGACAAGCCACGGTACGTAGGCACTTTAGAGAATTCGAGAATATGAATTGTCAACAGACCCTAGTCTTTGCTTCACTTATGAAGAATAAGCAATTTCCTCAAATTTTTCAGCCGATAGCGGTTTATTTAACAAAAACCCTTGTCCCAAATAACAATTTTTTGATATCAAATAGTTTAGTTGAGCTTCGGTTTCAATACCCTCTGCTATAACATTCATTCCTAACTCATGAGCTAGTTTAATAATGGTGTCAATGACGACGACTTTGTCCAATTCACTATGAATATTTGCTACAAATAATTTATCAATTTTTAATGTGTTGATAGGGAGCGATTGTAGTCGACTCAATGATGAATAACCCATGCCGAAGTCATCCAATGAAATACTAGAACCGAGAGCACCAATATTTTTTAACCCTATGCTAACTACCTCGTTATTTTTCATTAATAAATTTTCTGTAATCTCAATACTCAGATTGTTAGCTGGGAAATTAAATTCTTCTACCGTTTTTTTGAAATTTGGGTAGAAATTATTATTCTCAAATTGCATGGGTGAAACGTTGATTGAGAATAATAATTGACGTTTGTATTGTTTGGCCCATTGTGTGGCTTGCTCACAGACCTTATATAACACCCAATTACCAATACGCACGATCAAATTACTGTTTTCAGCTACCGGAATAAATTCTTCGGGAGATACGTGGCCAAGTGTTTCACTATTCCAACGGATTAATACTTCCGCACCTACAACTTCCTTGGTAACTAAATTGTATTGTGGCTGATAATTTAACGATAGCTCATTTTTTTCCAGCGCTATTCGTAAATGGGACTCAATTTCAGCTTCGCGATGGTGCGTGCCGCTCAATTTTTCCGTGTAACAACGATACGTATTTTTGCCCGATCTTTTCGCGTTATACATCGCGATATCTGCATTTTTAAGCAGCTCTTCCGTATGGTCGCCGTCAATAGGATAGATAGCTACTCCAACACTTACCGTACCAGTTAATAATTTGCCATCAACAGCGTAAGGGATATTTAATCCCTCAACGAGGCGTTCACCTAATTTTTTTATTAAAGATGGGGCTTTTAATGCGGGCGTAATTACGGTGAATTCATCCCCCCCAATGCGTGCAATAATATCTCCTCTTCGAGTTAACTCCAAGAGTTGAGCTGAAAACTGTTTTAGAAAATGATCCCCATGTATATGACCTAAAGTGTCATTGATAGCTTTAAAATTATCTATATCAATCAAAAACAAGGCGAAAGTATCATGTGATCTAAAACAATTGGCGATGGATATATCGAGTAAGTTTTCAAATTCACGGCGATTATATAAATCTGTTAAAGGATCGCGAGTAGCGAGGTATTTTAATTTTTCTTGGCTTTTTTGCAGATTCTCCTGGGAGGTTAAGATGGAGTTGTAAGAAAAAATGTAATTGACGATTAAGCAAGATAACGGAATGAAATAGACAAAAATTTTAAGAAAATAGGCAATATTGTAGACACTTTCATAAGGGATATTAGATAAAAGCATTAGATATATCGCGATGATAATTTGTGTTACCGACATATAAAAAATGCAGTTCGTTAACAAGGTGGGGTATTTTTTGTAAGCGCGAGGATAAATAAATAAAACAATAATGAGGTAGATAGATAAATAGATTAACTCATAAGGCCTAACAATATAGACATCTTCAAATAAAAGAGAAGGCTGATGTAAGGCGAATGCTGTGTAATATATGCAGGCAAACGCTATTGCGACTAATAAAAAGTTCAATAGCGTGAATGTCGACCAACGGGACAGCTCACGATTTTTATGATTGAGTAGAATTAAAAAACCAAGAATGAAAATTATACCGCTAACGGTATTGGTTAATGTCCAAATCACGCCATCGATATTTTCTTTATCAGAAGTGTATGGAGGAGTGCTGAGAATAAAGGTATGCAGGCCTTCTACTAAACCTGAAAATAAAACACTTAAGCCAATGATTAAGGCTACCTTGTTATTGGTTAACCGGTATTGAATAAACGCTAACAGTGCCGTGATGGCTGACAATGAAAAAGATGACCATTGTAAAAGTACTTGTACGAAATACGTTTGAATTTGTGTTGTAACTGTATATACGCGCCCACTAGCATTGCCAGCGCTAAAATCAACACCAAAATAATAGATAGCAATTGCTGGTAATCCAAATAGTAAGATACAGAGCAGCGTGAATATGGGCGGGATCTGTTTTAGGGTTTTTTTATCCAAAGTTAATGCATCGTCCATTTAATACCCATCAGTGGTAGCGCAATTCTAGTATATACCTCTTATGGAGTATTTTGCGATATTATAAGGTGAGTGGGTGCAAACGCTCATTTAGGCAAAGATTTTGCTATTTTTGCCGATAATGAATCGCAGGTTCCTCTCCCATTGATGGGAGAGGATGCCCGACAGGGCAGGTGAGGGTAGATCTGATCAAAAATACACATACAATTGCTATAATTTTTTTGATCACCCCTCATCCGCCCTGTCGGGCACCTTCTCCCCTCGCGGGGCGAA
>CAZYME010000001.1:0-148743 GCA_964648115.1 uncultured Legionella sp. | reverse complement strand
AGGTCATTGCCAGGGTTTAATACTAGAAAAGCGGCCTAATAGCCGCTTTTTTTTTGTCAATTTAAATTCAAGATAGATCATTATAAAATGAAAGAGTGCACTACCTCACGAGGAGAGCATAACTCTGTCTCTTTATACCCAGTTCTAGATTGCAATGGCTTAAAAAACAAATAAAGGTTTTCTTCAGGCCAGGGCATTCTATCGATTTCACTGTACCCTTGGTTAGGGTAAAAGCTGTGAGCCATAAAGTGGGGGGAGGTGAGCCGTATGTTACAAATATCAATTTGCTCTAAATAGGACTCTACTGTTGATAATAATTTTGCACCATTACCAGTCCCACGAATCGCTGGATCTAAAAATAACATTCCTAAATGCGCCATATTTAAAATATTGGCGGGCACTTCGAAAACAGCAAAGCCTAAAAATGCATTTTTAGTATCCCGTAGTGCAAAAGTTATGCGTTGCCGTGTTAATTTTTGTTTCAATTCTACATATTGTTGGTAGTAAGGGTTTTCTTTATTAGCAGGTGAAAGGTTATATTGCTCAGTACCATTAGGATTACAGTGTAATTTCGTGGTTAAATCACCATAAATTATATATTCCTGATAGCGTAAATTATACTTTTTGATCGTTAATTCTGGATTCTCAAAGGGGAGCTTATGTGACTCCAAGGTTATATATACCTCAAAATTCGTATAGTTGTATGATTTACAAAACTCCTGCGTCGTTTGCAATAAATAATTCAACGCACTTTTAGTTAGCGTCATTGGATCGCAACTCACTTCCACTATTAGGACTTGGTTAGATTCGGTTCGTTTTTTATTAATAAAAGCAACAGCTTTGTTCCCTATAGTTAACAATTGTGTACCGTCAACTGTAGAAAATTTTGGATGTAAGGATGTTCCAAGTTGCTCAGGGTAGGTTAGTTCAAATTGATGATTAAAATAATCTATTAGTTGGGCTGGCGTATTGTAGAACACTTCTAGTCTAATTTCTGAATACTTGATATCAGTCCACAGATATCTATGGCCAATCCATGCGCCTCCCAGTTGAATCATTTCATAAGGATTCATTATCTTGGCATATAAAATCTCAAGCAGCCTGTTTAAAGCGGCGATTGAAACATTTGTCATGATGAGATGATTGGTTCTGTCTAATAAATTACCACCACGTTCCATATTGGTTAATTTTCTCATAATTCAGATATCCTATCTAAAATTATTCCAGATATAAAGTACTGAGATAAACAACGTTGAAAGCAACGAGGTCACATTTTTAATGGGACAGCCATTGGGAATTGAATGCTCCTTGGTTGGAATTTACCAGCGTATTCGCTAATTCTGTATGAAGATATTTGCCGTTGATTTATATCGTCTGGATGCCGCGGACAAGCCGTGGCACGAAGGCGTAGGGGATGAATTGTAAACAGGCCCTAAATGGAATCATCCTTCTCTCGAAGCTCGAGCCACATTGCATTTAAAATTGCAAAAGTACAGGCAAGACCTGTACCCAAAATCCAACTAAAATACCACATAATACCCTCCTAATATGCAACACCTTTTTGATTTGTAACCGTATCCTCTGTCACTTTTCCTTTTAATACACGATATACCCAGCTAGTGTAGGCTAAAACAATAGGTAAAAAGATTACGGTTGCTACGAGCATGATAAACAAGGTTAGGTGACTCGAAGAGCTATCCCAGACAATAAGACTATTTTTGGGATGCGTAGACGACGGCAACATGAATGGAAACATACTAACGCCGACAGTTCCAATGATACCAGAGAGACTTAAAGCGCTGGCAATAAATGCTAGTCGTGGCATTATTCTTATTAGTATTCCTGATAGGGCGGCACCGATAAAACCAATCAAGGGCACAATTATTGTGAGGGGAGCGGTTTTATAATTGAGTAGCCATGCTCCAGGAGAAAGAATAGCATCTTTGTATAACGGATTGGATGGTCCATCATGGGGGACAAGACCCGTTAGAATAAATCCATCAATATAATAGCTTAACCAAAATCCACAAAGAGCAAATAAAACGATGGTTAATATAGAACAGATACGACCTGCTTTTATAGCTCGCTCTTGAAGTTTTTGTTCTGTCTTGAGATTAATAAAATTTGCACCATGCATTCCTAGCATAACCACAGAAACTAGGCCGCAAGCAACCGCAAACGGGTTTAACAAATCAAGGAAGCTACCTGTATAAAAAGGCCTTAAAGAATCGTCTATATAAAACGGTACTCCTTGTAGAACGTTCCCTATCGCCACACCAAAAATTAAAGAAGGTACAAAACCGCCTATAAACAAAGCACTATCCCAGCAAGATCGCCATCTTGTGTTTGGTAATTTAGAACGGTATTTAAATCCAACTGGCCTTAAGATTAAGGCCAGTAAAACAAATAGCATAGCAAGGTAAAAGCCGGAAAATGAAATGGCGTAAAGCATAGGCCATGCGGCAAAAATAGCTCCACCACCTAAAATGAACCACACTTGGTTGCCTTCCCAGGTCGGTCCTATGCTGTTAATTAAAACTCGCCGCTCCATGTCCGTTTTAGCAAGCCAGGGTAACCACATCGCTACACCCAGATCAAATCCGTCCATTATGGCAAAACCAATTAACAAAACACCGAGAATAAGCCACCAAATAACGCGCAGCGTTTCATAATCAAGAGGCATTTTACTCTCCTTAAGAAAATTAGTGTGCCATACCATCAGGGCCTAAGCGAATGTACTTTACCATCAAAAATATTTCTATGATTGCAAGCACGCTATAAAAAATAACGAATCCAGCTAGAGAAAATAGAACTTGTGATGCATCTAGAGATGATGCTCCCATGAAGGTGGGCAATATGCCCTGAACAACCCATGGTTGACGACCGTACTCAGCAATAAACCAGCCTAGCTCTATTGCTACCCAGGGTAATGGCAGGGACCAAAATGCCAAATGCCAGTACCAGCGGGCAGATTTTAGTTTTCGACGCATGGATAAGTAGAACCCAGTGGCAAATAGGAAGATAAAAAATAAGCCACAGGCAACCATGATTCGGAAAGATATAAATAACGGCAATACGTGAGGGTGCAAATCTTGCGCAGCTTGATTGATTTGATCGCTAGTAGCATCTGTTACTTTTTCAGTATATTTTTTTAGTAGCAAGCCATAACCTAAATTATCACCATAAAGCTCTAAATTTTTTCTGGCAGCTTCATTATGGGTATCCTTTTGCAATATAGTTAGTGCTGCATATGCTTTTATACCTAACTTGATCCTTTCTTTGCCTTGCTCTACAAGCTCATCTATTCCGAGTAAAGGCTCGCTAAAGGATCGGGTAGCAATAATGCCTAATAAATATGGTATGTCTAAGGAATAGCGGGTCACCTGGTTTTTTTCATCAGGCCAACCAAATACTGTCAAGTTAGCAGGAGCCTTTTCTGTATGCCACATAGCCTCCATCGCTGCGATTTTCATTTTTTGATTTGCGTTCGCAACATAACCACTTTCATCACCTAGTACAACAACCGACAAGGCTGAAGCAAGTCCAAATGAAGCAGCCACAGTCATGGAGCGTTTTGCAAATGGTATGTTTCTTCCTCGTAATAAAAAATATGCGCTAACGGAAAGCACAAACATGGCACCTGTAACATAGCCTGCGCTAATCGTATGGACAAATTTAGCTTGAGCGACAGGATTAAAAAAAACATCATAAAAACTGGTTACTTCCATACGCATTGTTTGATAGTTGAATTTTGATCCAACGGGATTTTGCATCCAGCCGTTTGCAATTAATATCCATAGCGCAGACAAGTTTGTGCCCAGGCCTAATAGCCATGTGCATGTAAGGTGCTGTAATTTTGATAATTTATCCCACCCAAAAAAGAACAGACCAACAAATGTTGCCTCTAGAAAAAATGCCATTAATCCTTCTATGGCTAGGGGGGCACCAAATACATCGCCAACATAATGTGAATAATAAGCCCAGTTTGTTCCGAACTGGAACTCCATGGTTAGCCCTGTTGCAACCCCAAGTACAAAGTTTATTCCAAATAAAATGCCCCAGTACTTGACCATTTGTCGCCAAATTTCGCGCTTGGTCATGACGTATATTGTTTCCATAATAGCGAGGAGCAATGAAAGACCAAGTGTTAGGGGTACAAATAAAAAATGGTATAAAGCGGTTAAAGCAAATTGTAATCTTGATAAGTCAACAACTTCACTAACAGGAATCATTATTTTGTCTCACTAGTAGCAATAGAGGGGGATGATTGGACTTCCGAAACACCAAAGAACCAGTTTGCACGAGATTCAACGACTGGATGAAGCGTTTTAACACAAACCCACCACAACAAAACCAGCAGAATCGTCTTAATTAAGAGTGTGAGCTTGATATCTCGCGATAGAGATTTCATGGGGTCCTCCAAGTGCGTTATATACGCAACGCATTATAACCATTTTGGAGTCTGGTATGAAGTATATAACCTTTTTTTTAGAAATTCCTGCCCAAAAACTGAGGCTGGTAGTGGCATTCCTTCTCCCATCAATGGGATCCGGCTGATCATTGGTTTTACGGCGGGAATTGCCGCAGTTTTTTTAAACAAAATATGACCATCTGCTATGCTAGCAAGGCAACTGAGTCGTATTACCACTCTTTATGGTTTGAAAAATACGGTGACTTTTCTAAGGTGTCCAACAAATAGCTTGTGTCGCTGTTTTCTGATTTGCTTGATTTACACTCATGGTCAGACAAGTGGTATCTAGTGTTTGGGTCCCCGTAGCGGTGGCGGTCAAAGTATAGGTTGTAGCTGTTTGGTTTGTCAGGGTGATGGTATAGAACCCTTGTGGGGATGTTTGAGGCAAGGCGGGTAATGCTGCGCATGCTCCATTATAGGTAAAGGTTTGCGCATAGCAGCGCTCCAAAATAGCTTGATCTTGAGACAAGGTTGCCATCGCGTCTGAGCGATGCGATTTTAGTACCCATGCGCGGTAAGAAGGATAAGCGATTGCTACTAGGATCCCTACTATTACCATAACAATTAATAGCTCGATAAGAGTAAAACCAATTTGTTGCTTTCGAGATGTCATTTGAATTCCTTACTGAATTTGCCACCATCCCATTTGACGAGTGCCATTGTTCGCATCTATAACCGAGATCTGTTGTCCACCAGACATGGTAATAAGCTGTACCATATTGTTGTTCTTGTTCAGCCCAACTGATGTAGGTGCGCTAGCATAGCCGGGTATCAAAACGATGCCTACAGGGTTCTTGCCATCATATTGATCGCTGCCATTTATAATTAAATCACCATTGATATCAAGTTGTCTATTCGGGTATGCGCCGCCCGTTTGATAATTAATATCTAGAAACAGCGAGCTGGCAACACCGCAAGGTATGGCTGGTGGAGCGTTTACAGTCGTGAGGAACGATCCATTAATCAATTGAGGCTCTGTCACTACCCGTTGCCCACCTGTTAGAAAATCTACATACCAGCCAAACTTAGTGTTCCACCCGACAGCATTTGTCGTGGCCGTTAATATATCTTGAGGCAAACCCGCAGTGGCCGCAGTGACTAAACTCAACGTTTGTGATTGTAAATCTAACCGGGTATTAACCGTAGTATAACTGGGCTTGTCCCATACACCATATACAGTTTGCGTTTGAGTGTTGGTTAAATCACCGGTTGTAACTAACTGTCCAGTGCCAAACATAACAAATAGCCCTTGGAAGCGTGGATAGCTCGGGTTTAGTGTCACTAAGGGTGGGGTTGTAATAGGTTGCAGATTTCCAAGCGAATCTTGTGCCTTAAATAATACACGCGGAGTCCAAGAAGCAGGTGAGCTACTTGAGACATCAACTACCCACAGATTTCCTTGTAGGTCACCAGCATAAAGTTGTGTGATGGGCTGCCCTTGCAGACCATCGACTTGCGCCAAAGCCACAGTAGATAAACCTTGGTTTAGTGTGCTGTCACAGGCCCCAGATACTGCTGCACAAAGATCGATTTTGCGTATCAACTGGCCATTTTCCGGATTAACCGCATAAAGCACGGCTTTATTGCTAGAGCTACTATAGCCATTACCAAAAAATACAGCGAATTTGTAAGTGCTGGCACTACCTGCATTAATTCGTCCAATTTGAGGTTGGCCAAAGCTGTAGGTCATATCGGAATCAGTAAACTCCCACAGTGCGGCACTTGCAACCTTGGCTTCTGTGTTCATGTCCCCTGGGTCGCTGACATCCAAGGCGTAAATGCTATTTCCTCCGCCACCCTCACCACCAACGAGAATGCTATGCCAACTGCTGTCTGCAAATACAACGTCACCCGATTGTGGTGAGCCATTGACAAAAAACATATGATTTTGATTATAGAGCGGCGCTGTTAGGTTAAAGAGTCTAGAAAACATGCTATTGGGTATGTAGGCAAATTTTTCTGCTCCTGTAGATGCGTTGAAAGCGTGCAACATACCATCATTGGCACCGACATAAAGCATGGCTGGGCGATTAGCCTTAGACAACACATAACTGTTATAACTGCTGGATGTAAAATAAGCTGGGTTGGCAGGTGGTCCTACATATATAGGCGCGCTATCCACAATATCTCCCAAAATATGGGTTCGATTGCGGAATGTCCCTCCATTGCGTTTCTCGAGGGCAGCGCTACCGCGTAAGTAGCTTACTCTGCTTGAGCCCAAGGTGTCCGTAGGTTGAAGTTGGCCCTGTTGGGTAGCGCTTAAACTTGCCCATTGGAAAGGAGCACCGCCACCAGCGCCACTGTTTAAGGTAGGATTCCAAGTACCAATCAATCTTGTGGTTTGACTATCAAGTAAGGCTTGCGCTGACCAAAGATTGGGTCCTGTTGGAGTGCCCGTAACAGGATCTAGTGCTTTTTCAATAACTTCGCCTGTCCAATCTTGATAGGCCTTGTCGCTCGCGGTAAAACTTGCTTGATATTCTACAGTGCCAACCTGTAAACGTGTAGCGCTGACGGCTGCTTCTGTCGTAGCAAATGAACCATTTTGTACGGAAATCAATATATCGTTTAGGTTATTTACGAGCGCTGTTGGGCTGGTTGCAGGGTAATAATTGGTAGTGCCGCCAGCGATTGCCATCGCAGTAAGTGTTGCTGCTGCCTGGGGATTTAACGTAGGATCAACACCTGCGCCTAAACCGATTACATAGGTTTTAATACCAGCGGTATTAAGATTCGTAAGCGCAGTAATCGTATCTGTCACAGCTTGGTTATTTGTGGAGTCCAGAGAGCCATCCGCATTAAATGTTGCAGTGATACCATAGCCTGCAGAGGCGGCACTTCCCAATGGTGGCCATGCCTTTCCAGCTAAATCTTGGGTGGGCAAGCCGTCGGAAATCAACACTACGTAGCGTTTAGGTTGGCAATCAGTGCTTGATAAGCCCGTCAGATATGTTTTTGCGGTTGTGAGTAAGCCAGCAATGGGCGCTTGGCCTGCAACACCTTTAATTTCAGTGGTCGTTGTGCTATTTGTTTCTGGGTTAAGAAATGGTGTGAATTTAGCGGTAGCTGTTGCTACACTTGCGGATGTGGGATTAGTTCCTGATGTGGTCATTGGTACAATAACGTTACCTGTTGAGGCTGATTGGCTGCCGCCGTATCCAAATCCTCGTTTAGCGTACATAACCTGTGTTGAGTAAGGCACATAACCAGCATTAGTTGGGCCTGATACAAATCCACCGATGTTTGGGCTTGTGTTGCTGTACCTGATTCTCACGGCATTGCTATTGTAGTTGGCCAAGGAAAAATTTGGTGGATAGGGTGTAGCTGGTGAAGGGCCATTGTAAGAAATAAAAATACCAGGTTGACTTCCCGCATAGAGGACATCATTGATACTTGGGTTGTCACTCGTTGCCTCGATTTGCATGTATTGATTTCCTGAGAGCGTTGCTGAGCTATACAAGTTTGTTAGAGAGTTACAATTACTCAATACCGTGGCTGAGGCTGTTGTGTAGTTGTAACAGGGGTTAGTTACATAGGTATTCCCAGCGACAGGTGTGTTGGTAAACACAAACCCTCCTTGCGGTGAGATGTAGTATACCCAGGTAGAAAATACTCTAGCTCCACTGGTTTGGTAGGTTTCTAAGGCAAAATCGGTATTTTGCATGTAAGCATCTATGATGGCCCGGACACCTGCTTTAGCCATATTAAGACGACTAGGCCCATTATCAACAAAGTTACCGCTTTGGCTTACAGTATAGGGTGCTTGCCCACTGACAGCTGCTTGCACAGGAGGGACAAAGCCGGCGGGTACAGTGTAGTTGAGAGGCGAACTGGAGTTTTGTAGTGAATTTAATGCAGCAGGTTGTGTACCAGAACCCAACATGATAGCTCCACTCAGGGTGCCATCCATGGATTCAGAATTGCCAATCGCAATCAGGACTTGTGGGTGCGTTGGTGTAGCAAGTTTAAGTGGGATCTGAGATATAATTAGCGAAGGTGGTGCGGCGATAGCGGTCACGAGTAAAATGCAGGACAAAGCCGAAACGATTATGCCAAAGCGCAATCCATGGGCTATATATTTCGCTAAAGCCCCAACTATATGTCCACCATTTTCAGTGATGCGTTTTGTGTTCATTTCTAAATTCCTCTTCGATCTTTACTATCAGCTTGTTTTTATTGTTGAAGTTGTGCCGTACTTTGCAATATAACCAGTGAATTACCGCTGGCCCCGACTCCACGGGCAGTAATACGATAAACATACGTTGGAGAGCTCATATTCTGCCCTGGTCGAACGACAGAAGGTAATTGCTCAATCATATACGCTCCTTGAGCATTAGATTTACCTTGAAAGCTTTTGATGACAGCACTATTACTACTCCAATCAATTGTAGTCCACAAGGGTGCGGTGCTTAGATCGGGTAAATACAAGCCGTTAAGATTAGATAGAAAGCCAGATGAGCTATAAGTCCCCGCCAATAAATTATTTACCCCTTCATTTAATGCACCCTCAGCGGTATGAAAGGCTACCTGTACATCGGCGCTATTCGTCGCAATCCGGGTTTGGGTATTATTAAATGAGATCTGCGCCACAGCCATGACGGTCAGCATCACCATTAAAAGGAGCGTTATGATTAAAACAGAACCCTCACACGATTTTTTCATGATGAGTTCCTCATATTAATCGTCATTTCGTATACATGTCGCAATCGATTGTCCGCAGGCACTGTGACAGTGGTGCCCAATACGGTGAATTGAGTTGGTGTTTGTGTGCCGGAGCCTTGCTGGCCGTCCAGTAAAAATCCTAACCTTATTGAATATACTTGTCCCCAATTGGTGACAGCACTAGCAGGTACATATTGGGCTGGTAACCCACTGGATCCGATGCCATAAAGTACCTGCATGGTTTCAACGCCAGGAGCTAGAGATTGAATTGTCCATGTGCCATCAGCATTTAATGTGGCACGCATCAGCGCGCTTTGCCCACCAGGGTGTCTGGCTACAAAAAACGCCGTCTGAGTTAGCGAAACAAATTGCGCTCCTGTTGCGTAGTTAACTGCAAAAGCGCTGGTCGCATTATCTAGCGCACCGCCACCCGCCGTGTGACTGATCACGTTTCCAGCTACTTCAGTAATTTGAAATATAGACGCTTTTAAGCAATCGGATACGGCGGCAAATTGACCAGATGAAAGGCCTGTAGCATTCTGTAAAGTCAAAGAAGCACTACCTGCATCGATGGTGGTTACACTGATTGGTTGAGTACCGGGTGTTCCGCCAAATACTACAAGAACGTCACTCGCTGCCTCAACATTTCCTACCAGGGAGGTATCAAGGCCTGATGCCCAGTCCGTTGCTTGGGTACTGTTAGCTGCATTGTTTTGGGTAATGGTTAATGTGGTACCTGAGGCCGCATCATAACCCATCACCATACTAGGTGTGGCGCCAAGTGTGCCAAGTGGCGGGGATCCTCCTCCATTAAGATTAGAGAGGCCTTGAATGACGGATGCGCAACCACAGAACCCAGCAGAGCGTATTGCGGGTGTGATAAGTGCAGAAATAGCACTTTCTGCATCTTGAATCGAAGCTTGAGATACACTGGTTCTATAGGTGTTTTTTTGGGCTATATAAACGCCAATAAGTGCAATAGACAAAATAATGCCTAAGGTTAATCCGACCATTATTTCTACTAACGAAATACCTCGTGCTTCTTTTTCACTAATCATGAGCAATGCCCCATTTGGCAAAAGAGCGCTGGATTTTGAGTTATCCGCAATAATTGTGAGTATAGTCTTCATAATTCGCTCTGGATAATAAGTTGAGTGGGGTTTGTGGCAGTTTCACCCAGAGTGCTTTGATTAGGACTATCATCCCATTGAATCGTTACTGTAATTAATGTGTTGATACCTGCTGCAGCTGTGCTAATAGAGCCGCACCCATTGGGTAATTGAGACACGCTCGTTGCTAGCCAATGCCAGGTATCATAGTTTGCCAGTTGAGTGGAGCTACAAGAAGCGCTATCACAATTGGTTGATGGAGCACTAGGAATGGTGGGTGATCCGCTTGTTACCAGATTATTTACTGCATAATTTCCGTTAATTGCAGCCTGTCTATTAGCACGTATATGGTCGACAATGTCATAGGCTGATTGTATTGATTGTTGTTTGAGGTAGCTTGAGCTATTAGATTTATGAGCAATCATTAACATGCGAGCAATACCTAACATCCCAATGGCTAAAATGACCAAAGCCACTAGAACCTCGAATAAAGAAAATCCATGTGTGTGTTTCTTCATCCTTATACTCATCACAAAATCTCCTAAGGGCAGGTCAGACCACTGCCATCCCAAACGGCACTTCCTCTCGTTGAGCCAGATTGTACAAATCCCGTAGGCAGCACTTGTACTGATTGAGCAAATGCACCTCCTCGGTTATCACATATTTTGAAATTACCTTGAGTGGTAGCAATTCCGCGTGCATCAAAGGTCACACTGGGTATAGTTGCAGATAAAACTGGATCGTTAGCGCCAGTACTATTTGCTTGAAGGAGAGTTGGATTGCCTGTTGCAGGTTGACTAACAACAATCCAGCCATTTTGCCAATTACCACCGCATGCTGTTGATCCTGCAGCACTGAATGGGCAGGCTACTACGTTCATGTTCTGGGTAAGTGCCGTACTTCGTGCGTAGCTGAGCGCAGAGGATAACGCGTCTGTTTGCGCAGTTATGCGATTGTTCATCAACATATCTTTAAATGAAGGCACAGTTAACACGAGGAGGACAGTGAGTACGGTGATTGAAATTAAAAGCTCAATCAATGTAAAGCCTCTTACTTTGGGAGGTGGCGAACGTCCCTTGGATGCAATATTATTCACAGCGACACCTCCGTGTTTACTGCTAAATTAATTTGCGTGTTTACTACATATATTATAGTAAATAATTGGATCAATGTGTTTATTTATTGATAATAATTATAACTTAGGAGACGGATTTTGCCATGTTAAAAAATAAAATCATTTTTATAACCGGTGCATCGAGTGGTATTGGTACGGCATGTGCCAAACAATTTGCCTCGATGGGTGCAAAATTATTGCTGTGTGCTCGCAGGCTTGATCTTCTCAATAAGCTTAAGACCCAATTGCAGAGTGAGCATGGTGTTGAGGTATATACCTTTAGCATGGATGTTCAGCAATCCGTACAAGTTACAGAAACATTAAAAACGCTTCCTGATGAATGGCAGCATGTTGATGTTTTAATTAACAACGCAGGTTTGGCCGCAGGACTGGATCCAATACAAGATGGTAATCTTCAAGATTGGGAAGACATGATTAATACAAATATCAAAGGGTTACTGTATGTGACAAGAGGAATTTTGCCGCAAATGGTCGAGAGGAATGTGGGGCATATTATTAATATTGGTTCAATTGCTGGCCATCAAGTCTACCCTAAGGGTGCAGTGTATTGTGCAACTAAACAAGCAGTTAATGCGTTGTCCCACGGGTTACGCATGGATTTATTGGGCACGAAAATTAGAGTAAGTACAGTGGACCCTGGAGCTGTTGAGACCAATTTTAGTGCAGTACGTTTTAAAGGCGATACAAAGCGAGCTGCGGCGGTTTATGAAGGCATGGAGCCGCTAAGGCCGGATGATGTGGCAGATGCTGTAGTATATTGTGCGACGCGTCCTCTGCACGTCAATATTAGTGAGATTATCATTATGCCAACGGACCAAGCCTCGGCTACAATGATGTCTAGGAAGGGCCAAAAATAGATGTCAAAAATAAAACATGTTGATGAGCTTGCAAAGCAGCTGGGTAGTGTTTTGTTGGCGTCTAAATTACATTGTGCAGTTGCTGAGTCGTGTACAGGCGGTAGCCTTGCTGCTGCAATTACCGATATCGCTGGAAGCTCGCAGTGGTTTGATCGCGGTTTTGTAACCTATACCAATCAATCCAAAGAAGAAATGCTAGGTGTTTCTGGTAGCACTCTTTCAACACATGGAGCTGTGAGTGAGGCTACCGCTTGTGCCATGGCTGAAGGAGCTATCATCAACAGTAATGCTGAGGTGAGTGTGGCTATTACAGGGATTGCTGGTCCTGGAGGCGGAAGTCCGGAAAAGCCTGTAGGTACAGTTTGGATCGCGTGGGCTAAAAAATTACAACCTACTCATGCACAATGTTATCATTTTGAGGGTGACAGAGCGGCGGTTCGCAAGCAATCGGTGATGGTTGCGTTAGAAGGTATGATTCAGTGCTGTATTTTACAGTGATTTAAATATGATTTAACATGCTTGTATTGAGTTTGAACAAAGACAAGGAGCAGGTAAATGTCGGAAAAATTTACACAGTTGACGCAGGGACTTAATGTACAATTGGCGAAAATGCGCAAAGAAATGCCAGAGGTAATGGCAGGTTTTTCTGCTATCGCTCAAGCGGCAACAAAAGAGGGAGCATTGGATAGGAAATCCAAAGAGCTGATCGCTATGGCATTAGCGGTCGCCAATCATTGCGACGGTTGTATTGGTTTTCATTCGCAAACATTGGTGAAACTCAAAACAAGTCGAGAAGAGTTATTAGAGACATTAAGCATGGCAATTTACATGGGTGGTGGGCCATCATTAATGTATGCAGCCGAAGCGCTTGAAGCGTTTGAAGAGTTTAGTAAAAGTTAATTTGTAAATGATCTCAGTTGGCCCAGCCTAAAAACGCAACCATAAGCTAAAGGTGATATGTGACTTTATCAGTAAAATATGGCAAATTTTTTTGTTGGTGAAAGACAATTAATTTGAGCAATATAGGCGAAGCCAATTATAAGATGCTAAATTTTTTGAGTTCAGGGGAACGAGCTCGAATCGTTACTTCTATGCTAGAAAATTTTTCGGATGAAGATATACTGAAGGTGGTGAAAAATTTATCTATTCAGTGCTTTGAGATTATGGGAGCGTATTTTTTTCGTAAAGGGGCGACTAGTTTTTTAGCAGATATTATCAAAGCCTATGTTGAGCAATATGACGGGGTGCGTTTTGTACAGGCTTACCATGATCAAGAAAGCGAGGGGTTGCGCAACTTCAAATTTAGCCAGCAATCCACCGCAGTGTTTGCTTTGTTGTGGGGGATGGCTTTGGCAAAGGATGAGGAAAAGGGTTGCCAGGATTATACTAATTATTTACCCGAAAATATTTGTAACAAAATTTGGGGCCCTATGATTTTGGACAGATTCACCTTAAATAGAACCGCATCCATGTCTGTTATAATGAGGGTGGGCCCCCAAATGCAAAGTCTGGCTAAGGATAAAAAATTACTAGAGCATATTTTAAGAGCTAATATTGGAGATCCAAAGGATTGTGTTGAGCGGCAAGACGGAGGCCCTCACGGTATGGGCGTGGCCTAATGGCATAAAGTCCCCGGCTAAGAGGTAACAGCCCAACCTGCACTCAAATACGGCCGTTCACCAAGATTTTGACATTCCCCCCCCTGAGCTATTACGTTAAGAGGAAAGGATCAATCTAGCCCGTATGGAGCGAAGCGGAATGCGGGAATAGGGTGTACAACTATCCTGCTACTTTATCGTGCAGGAGCCGCATCCGGCCCCCAGGCGCCTGTCATTACTACTTGTTTATTTGCGGCAGGTTTTTGTTGGCACGGATACTTCTTCCCAAGGCCCAGCAAGGCGACTTGAGATACCGTCATTTTATTTTTATCACTTTGTTGGCTTGAAATCTCTCTATAAGTTTGTTGAATTAAGTCATTAAGTGTAGTCGCATCTAATTGCACCCCAGGTGGCATACAAAATAAAGGTGTTCCAGCTCGACTGGCTGTTTCGTTAGATAACATTAATGTTTCGGCAATACTTTCGCTTGTTAGAATAAGCACGGTTCGGGCAGAGCGCGCCCACGCTTGTGATTGTTGATCTGCTTTCATTTCCATCTGTGGAATATTGTTGGCAATGTTTATATAGTGATCAATTGTGTCAGCGTATGCAGCCACTGATAGCATTAGGCATAAATAAATAATATATCGCATACAGGTTCCTGGTTTAACTGAGCAAACGATATCCAAATGGGTTATCGGGGCATATAAATCTACTGCACTCAATCAATGTACTGATTCCATTAGCAAGAATCAAGATAAGAAAAATCCACATGAGAGTTATATTCGGGCGGCTTGGGGGAGGGTGTTTTTCTGTGAAACTACGTTCGAAAAGCATCACAAGCGCTATGAGCCCAATGGTAATCATAAAGGCAATAGCGCACCAGATATAAAGATGAAAACCAAGTAACACATAGCCATAGCCAGGATCACCCGCTGCGGTATGTAAAGATATTTGTCGCAGCGATGCGGAGAAACCGAGTATAGCTGCGAGGATCATGAGGCCATAATGCGAAATACGAATGCCCTCTTTAAGATTCATATACATGCACAGGCCAATAGCAACGAAGCCTGCTCGTTGTAATAAGCAAAGTGGACATGGTAGATCGTGTTGATATAATTGATCAGCAAATGCAACAAGCAGAATAAGGCAGATTATGACCAGCCCTGCTGTGTTACCAAATTTATGCAGTTTGTTTTGATTCATAATAAGCTCAACAAATTGCTGTGATAATTAAAAACTAGCAGAGTGAAAAGAAAGCTAATAATCATCTGCAATTTAATAAATCGGTTGGGTTTAATAATTAATTGCAGCCCGATTATAAAATAAAGCAGAAATAGAAGAGCTAACAGCATTATTCACTCCGAAATTTTATACTGGGTGTGGATGAATCCATTCAAGGCTGAAGGCTAATAATAAAAAGAGAAACAGGGCTACCGAGAGTCCAATACGCCAGCTCAAGGCTTTTACGGTCCGCTTAGTCTTCCCCTCGTCCCGAATTAAAAAAATCAAACCACTTGCAAGAGAGATAAGAATGACCAACATGACAATAAAAATGATGGTTCTGGCAAACATTTGATATACTCCTGCGATTAGGTGGAAAATATACGTGTTCATTAAAGAAGATAGTTTATGCCAAGTTTAACTGGTTTTAATATTCGTTTCACCCCAAGTTGGCAAATGGCAATCTTAGCCCTTTTTACCATACTATTATTTACTCGCCTAGGATTTTGGCAGCTACAGCGAGCGCATGAAAAGAAACAAATGCTTAGCGCTCATCAGGCTTTTACACAGCAGGCACCAATTTTATGGGAACCAAAAAGCAAGCTCCCCGTGCAATATCAACAGGTTCGTGTCCATGGGCATTTTCTATCCAAAACGCTATTGCTTGATAATCAGCATTACCACCATCAATTTGGCTATCACGTTATTTCCCCACTTGTGTTGAAAAATGGTCAAATCCTCTTAGTGGACCGAGGATGGTTGGTTGGTGATGTGACTAGGCAGACATTGCCAATCACAGAAACACCTACCGGTTTAATTTCTTTGCGGGGCAGTGTTTATTATCCCTCGGCAAAAAACTGGCGATTAGGCCAATTACTTGAAAAAGAGCAAGCTGATTCAGCTGTAATTGAGCTCATTGATACAAAATTAATCGGTCAATTTTTGCATAAATCGGTCTATCCGTTTATTATCCGACTCGGAAAGCATGAGGTGAGTGGTTTTACACGTGAATGGGCAATCGTTGCCATGCCACCACAACGTCATTACGCCTATGCATTGCAGTGGTTTTCTATGGCATTGGTTATTTTTATTATATTTATTGTACTCAATAGTAAGAAAAAAACATGAAACTTGTTCGTCGTAACTATTTTGTCTTGCTACTTTTGGCGCTTTTGTTTGCTACTCCGGGCATTTCGGCTTATTTTTTTTATATGCATCCGAGCTGGTTGGGTAATACTACGACCAATAAGGGAATACTGTTAAATCCGCCGGTTTTGCTGGCACATGCTAAAACCAGCTCCAAATGGCAATTGCTGTTGTGGAGCCCCACCGCCTGCGAGCAAAGCTGTATAGCAGAGTTAGACAAACTCGCTCGTATTCGTTTGGCTTTAGGTCGCCATCTTTATAAGGTTGAACCCCAGTTGTTGTTAAGCGCTGGGACGCCACCATTATCCGAGTCCCTAGTGAAAGCATTACATGAGCAAGATTTCCATACTGTGCGGTTATCGAGAAGTGAACGTGAAAAGATGCCAGCATTGCCTGATCATCTTGAGATCTTCATCGTGAATCCTGATGCCTATTTGGTACTTGCATATCAGCCAACGGTTAAACCGGAAGACATTTTTCACGATCTTAAACACCTGGTAACGAAATAATGATGAGAAGTATGCCATTGAAAACCCTGTCTTGCGCTGTAACAGTTGCGCTTATTTTGGCCTTGTGCGTAGTGATGCTAGGTGCTTATACCAGGCTGACAGATGCTGGATTGGGTTGCCCAGACTGGCCTGGTTGCTACGGGCATATGGTATTACCTACGCTAAAAAATAAATTAATCGATGCACAACAACGCTATCCACAAATTCCTATAGAATCAGGTAAAGCTTGGACAGAAATGGCACACCGATATGCCGCTGGCACATTGGCTTTATTAATTCTACTAATAGGCATATGTGTTCTGCGGTTTCGTAGGCGAGGGGTGATTCTACCCTTCGTGTTACCCGCAGTATTGATCCTGTTGGTTGTGTTTCAAGCGTTATTGGGAATGTGGACTGTAACTTTAAAGTTGCTGCCAGTTGTGGTGATGAGCCATTTATTAGGTGGGATACTGATTTTTGCTAGCCTTTGTTATTTTCGTGCGCAATTAAGCTCTGCTAAGGCAATAAATCTGCCTCATTGGCGTGGTTGGATTAGCTTAGGCATGGTCATTGTTTTTTGCCAAATTGCCTTGGGTGGGTGGGTGAGCTCCAATTACGCAGGTGTTGCCTGCATTGGTTTTCCACAGTGTAACGGGGAGTGGTTACCCGCACTTCATTTTTCTAAAGGATTTAATTTGTTTTCACCCGTTGGTGCTAACTACCAGGGTGGTGTCTTGGATAATAACATCCGGATCACGCTGCAATTTATTCATCGTTTGGGAGCATTTGTGGCAGCAACCTACGTGCTAATTTTATCGACATTGTTATTAATACGTACTCGCGCTAAAAGTCTGCGAAAGGCAGCTATGTTGGCAATTGTCTTGGTGATTATCCAATTTGCCTTAGGTGTGGCAAATGTTGTGTACTTATTGCCTTTGTGGGTAGCCGTAGCACATAACGGAACTGCAGCATTACTTTTGGCTACGATGTTTATTATGCGTTATTTGGCGACGGGAGGTGCAGTGGATGCACGTTAGCACTAAGCAGCGTTCAACTATAGTCTGGCGCGATTACATCGAGCTGTGCAAACCACGTGTGGTTGCATTGATGCTATTAACGGTAGTGGTGGGGATGTATCTTGCTACACCAGGATGGGTATCAATAACGACTTTGTGTGCAAGCCTTTTAGGTATAGGCCTTTGTGCGGGAAGTGCGGCGGCCGTGAACCACCTAGTAGACAAGCGTATTGATGCTATTATGTCACGGACTAAAAATAGGCCTGTTGCACATGGGCGTATTTCGGTCACGCAAGCATTATGGTTTGCAACTATCTTAGGTGTTGTTGGTTTGGCCGTGTTGAATTATTTTGTTAATACATTAACGGCGGTGCTTACTTTCATTACTATCATAGGGTACGCGGGTGTTTATACAGGTTATCTTAAGCGTGCCACATCACAAAATATTGTTATTGGTGGATTAGCCGGTGCTGCTCCGCCGCTGCTTGGGTGGACTGCTGTATCGAATCATTTGGATCCACAAGCATTACTTTTAGTGCTGATTATCTTTACTTGGACGCCGCCCCATTTTTGGGCACTAGCGATTTATCGATTTGAAGATTATAAGCACGCGGAGATTCCCATGCTGCCTGTCACGCATGGCATTCGTTATACCAAATTGAATGTATTGTTATATACTGTCCTACTTCTGGTGGTCAGTGTATTGCCATTTGTTGTAAGGATGAGTGGCTGGGTATATCTAGTAGGTGCATCTCTGCTTGGTATGCGATTTTTATATTGGGCTGTGGTTTTATATCGCAGTGAGCAGCCTGTAATAGCCATGCGAACGTTTCGATTTTCTATTGTTTATTTGATGTTGCTCTTTGTATTTCTGTTGGTTGATCATTATTTGTAAGGGGGTATTATGCCTAAGAAAAATAATCGCATGGCGATAACCGTCATCGGCTTGCTGGCTTTTGCCGCGTTAATTGCTGGTTTATTTGTTTCACAAAAAGAACAAAGTAAAAGCATAGATGTGCGCCAATTTCATGGAACCCTTTTAGATACACCACGCGTAGTATCTCCTTTTGTGTTAACTGGAGTTGATGATGTGCCTTTTAACAATGCCAGTCTAAAAGGTAATTGGACGATGGTATTTTTTGGGTTTACTAATTGTGGCTCTATTTGCCCAACTACAATGGCGGAATTAGGTAAGATGTACCACCGTTTGGAAAAAAAGGGGACGAAGAAATTACCCCAAGTCGTCATGATTTCTGTGGATCCAGAACGCGATAATTTGGATAAGCTTAGCCATTATGTTAAAGCTTTTGATCCTCACTTTTATGGTGCGAGAGGGGATGAAAAATCGATTAATGCGATGACCAAAGAAATGGGTCTTGCTTATGCTAAAATTGCGATTCCTGGTGATCCACAAAACTATGATATTGAACACACTGGCACCGTGATGCTGTTTAATCCTAAAGGTGAATTGACCGCATTTTTTACCATGCCGCACTATGCTTCGATGCTAGCAAAAGATTATCTACTGTTAGCTTCATAAACGCGGAATAAACTAACCACAATAGGTCGTCTGAAGTTCGCAGTTACCTTAAATGTGAACTAGACTTCTTTTGTACAAAGAAAAAAATAATCAAGGAATTACAGAGTTATGAAAATCGCAATACTCGCGACCAATCCCGGATTGTATTCGCATAAACGCATAAAGTTTGCTGGAGAAGAAGCAGGGCATGAAGTCCAAGTTATTAACCCATTGTATTGCTACATGAATGTTGCAGCATCGTGCCCTCAAATACATTATCGCGGTGGCGAGCCTTTGCCTCATTTTGATGCGGTTATTCCACGTATTGGTGCCTCTAACACGTTTTATGGCACAGCAGTGTTAAGGCATTTAGAAACAATGGGGATTTATACTTTAAACGAATCGATCGCTATCGCCCGCTCACGCGACAAATTTCGCTCATTGCAACTACTAGCCCGTAAAGGCCTACCCATGCCTTTAACCAGTTTTGCGCAATCACCAGATAATACTACTGACTTAATCCGCATGGTGGGTGGTGCACCTTTAGTGATTAAATTGTTGGAAGGTACACAAGGTAAAGGTGTAGTGTTAGCTGATAGCCATCAATCAGCAGTTAGCATTATTAATGCCTTCAAAGAAATGCATGCCAATATTTTAGTGCAAGAATTTATTGAAGAATCATGTGGTACTGACATTCGTTGTTTGGTCATCGGGGACAAAGTGGTAGCCGCAATCAAGCGCCAAGCCAAAGAAGGCGAATTTCGCGCAAATGTTCATCAAGGAGGCAAGGCACTTAAGGTTAAGTTGACGCCCCAAGAGCGTGGGATTGCTGTCGCTGCTGCAAAAACAATGGGCTTGAAGGTAGCTGGCGTTGATTTACTGCGTTCTAATCATGGTCCATTAGTTTTAGAGATTAACTCCTCTCCCGGACTAGAAGGGATTGAAAAAGCGACTCAAGTTAATATTGCCGGTAAAATTATCCAATACATAGAGAAACATGCTAAGCCAGGAAGTGCGAATAAGCGGTTTCAAGGCTAGGGTCTGTTGATAATTGCTCTATAACGCCTTCGTGGCGTGGCTTGTCCGCGCCATCCAGGGGATCTCTGGATACCGTGGACAAGCCAGGGTACGTAGGCACTTTAGAGAATTTGAGAAAATGAATTGTCAACACGCCCTATGCGTTCATCACATTGGGCTCAGCCTCTGCTAAAAATTTTATTTTTCGCTCTTTCCACGATAAAGTTTGTATTAAACTTGCAGCCACCAAGGATGGTTTGTCTAGATTACTGAGGGAGACCTCAGTAATAGCCCCCTCATGCTTGTGCTAATGGGGCAGCAAATGACCAGTCCTGTGTTTTTATTGTATTCTTTGGATGAAGAAATTAAAGCCGTCCTTAGTAATTTCAACATCCACCTCTGTTCCTTCCTTAAAGTGAGGAATATCACGAATAGCTCCCCCAACACGAAGAGCCAAACCATTACCCCATTTTTGAATTCGCGCATGGACTTTCATTCGAAACCTCATGTATCAACAATGAGCATATTTATAGTATGCACATTGTATCAACTTACTCAAGGCCCCCGAGGTTTCCATGTTGTAAATTGTATCAATCCGAAAAAAGCTAACGATAGCCCGCTTAATTTTGGCGTTTGTCGCTTTTGCCTATTAACCAATCGGCATTTACTTCTAATTCTTCAGCAATGAGATCAAGCAATGGAGCGTCAAGAACGGTGGTGCCATTTAATATAGATTCTGCTTTAAAGTGTGGGACTTTAATAAGTTTAGCAAACGCATCTACCCGTTCATCATTACGTTCTGGAACGCCTATACCATCAAGCTCTTTATTAAGACGTTCTGAGAATTGTCTATTGCTCATTTTTATCACCATTAGGTTGATTTTTATTCCGTTATTTAATGGGTATAGCATAAAAATAATGTTTTGCAACCTGCCGGGTTTGATAGGTCATGATTAATCATGAATTTCTGTGAGTGGCGTATCTGATAATTTACTGATGTTGGACCGAGGGCGCAAACCTACATATATTTATTGTTTCTTATCTGAAACTCCTCACAGGGTTGCATTTCTTACATAGCGCTTTGAACTCTTTTACTTCGCGGGAATGACAGTTCTTGAGTATATAAAAAAATTATTATGTACTGTGAAGGAGCTTATATTATTTAAGTTTAAAGGCAGTAATATCGATAAGTGCTTCTACCCATGCTTCGCTATCGTTCAGGCAAGGGATCAATGTCAGTTGTTCTCCACCTATTGTCATCCACTCCTCTTTTAAACGGATACTAATTTCCTCCAACGTTTCTAGGCAATCAGCAACAAAGGAGGGGCAAACAATTGCTAAACGTTTAACCCCTTTTGCAATCAAGCTAGGGAGGATTTTATCCGTATAAGGATTTATCCAAGCCGTTTTGCCCAATCTAGATTGAAAAGATGTGCTATGTTGCTGATCAGAGAGCTTAAGCATTTTGGCAATTAGCGAGGTCGTATTGAAGCATTGGGCACGATAGCACGCGTTATTGCTTAAGGAAGGGGGGGGGCAATTTCCTATACAGATGTCTTTACACCCACCTTTTATTACATGCCTTTCTGGCACGCCATGATAACTGAATAATATATAATCATAGTTTGTGATATACGGCTTGATAAGCTCAGCTTGCGCGTTAATATAGCTTGGATGAGAGTGAAAGTCGCGTATAACGTTCATTGAGGGCAACGTGATTTGTGTGGAAAGCAATTGCAATACTTTTTCAATGGCCGAGCCAGTTGCTGCTGAGGAATATTGCGGGTAAAGCGGTAAAACAGTTATCGTTTCACACTTTTGCAATTGTGAGAGAGCTTGCTGAATACTGGGTTTACCATAACACATACCTAACGCAACCCGGCATTGTGCGCCAAGACGGTTCTGCAATTTGGTAGCTAAATTTTGGCTATGGAAAAGCAAGGGTGAGCCATCCGCTGTCCAAATAGTTTGGTATGCATGAGCCGATTGTTTAGATCTAAAGGGAAGAATAATCGTGTAGAGCAATAAATAGCGTAAAGGGGCGGGTAAATCAATAACCCGCTTATCAGCAAGAAACTCGCCTAAGTACCGTCGCACCGCTGAGATGCTTGGGTTATCCGGCGTTCCCAAATTAATTAACAATAAACCATGTTTCATCGAAAAATAGGCACAATAAAAATCTTACCATATAATACAGTATGGTTGATGATAGCGACACCATGCAAAAAAATATTGTGTCACTGGGTTAGGAGCAGTGTAGTTCCTACGCTAATGCTTCTTCCTCGATTTCGCTTAGCACGGTGACATTGGCTGCATGTATGCCTCGCTCCCCGTTTTCAGGGTCAAAATTTACAATCTGACCTGCAATGAGGGTTTTGTAGCCGGTCCCATATATAGCTGAAAAATGAACGAAAATATCATCACCGCCGCCTTCCGGAACAATAAAGCCCCAGCCCTTGGCATTGTTAAACCATTTAACTTCGCCTCTAGCCATGATTCCTCCTTTACGCTAAAGCCTGGGAACCCTCCAAATATCGGAGGTACACCTTACATCAATCGCATTCATCCATAAATGCCAATCGTTATACATACCCATTTTTAAACGGGTTTCTATCAACATAACCTAAAATGGTAATGGGAATCAAGCCTGGGTAAAGGGGTTATATTTTATAGACCTAGTTAGATTTAAGGTAACTGTTCACTCACCTCAGGCGCGTCATCCCGAGTTTGCGATCTGCTGAATAATACTCCTTGCCAATGCTGGAGATCCCTCGTCGCAAGCTCCTCGGGATGACGTCTGAGCAGTTACGATTTAGGATTAATCCGAAGCTAACTCGTCTAGATCTTTTTTTACGCCCTCAAAATTCGTTAGTTTGATGTTCACATCGCGTTGTGGGTAGGCCATGGAGATACCATTTTCTCGAAAGACTTTGTCAATCGCAAAATTTAATTCACTTCGAACAATAAATTTTTTATTAACGTCTTTAATTAAACACCAAAGTTGAAAAACCAGGTTACTATCACCAAAGGAGCGCAATAAAACCACAGGCTTATTGCGACCAGTCTTAATTACTTCCTCATGAGCGTTAGCCACGCCCAAAAGTACATCATGCACTAATTGGGTATCACTGCCATAAGCAGCCCCTACTTCACAATTTAGACGGCAGTATTTATCAGTAAACACATAATTCGTTACCCTGTGGGTGATTAAATCAGAATTGGGTATGATAATGTCTTCGCGAGAAGGGGTAACAATTTGCGTTGAGCGTACTCGAATTTTTTTCACAAAGCCTTCAATGCCATCAACATTGATACGATCCCCAGGTCGGATAGGTTTTTCAATCAGTAAAATTAACCCAGAAACAAAATTGTTGACGATACTTTGCAAACCAAGACCAATACCCACAGAAAGTGCGCCAGCGATAATTGCAAGGCCTGTAAAATCAAAGCCGGCTACCAGAAAGCCTGAGATGATAGCCAGCCCAAAGCCAATGTATGTGAGAATGGAGGCAACCGCTACCTGGGTCTCTTCCTCCTCTTCAAATTGCTGGTGACTGCTAATAGCGGTAGAAATAGAGCGGAACACTAAATAAAGCATACAAAAAACCACTACCCCGGAAATAATTCGAGTGGGGTAAATGGTTACATTTGCTAGATGAATTCCATACAAAAAGCGATCATATATGCTTTCAATATAATCAGTAGCAAAGCCCCAGCAACGGCCTATCAAATAAATACTAATCGCGATGACAATCACTTGTGCAACGGTTTTTAAAATTAAAAATTCCGTGAATGTCTGGTCAGGCCTGTAGCCAAAATATTTAATAATCTTAAATTTAATCGCCTCTTGCTGGTTCAGGCTTAGATAAAGCTTATTGATAGCTTGCGTTATGAGGAGGGTAATAAAAACAATTGTAATTGTAGTAAAACCAGAAAATGTTAAGTGGTTTGCCAGCGTACGGTAGCCAAATACACTAATGAGCGCGCAAGCAAAAAGCAGTAGGGCACTGAAACGTTTGATAAAAGAGTAATGCCTTCTTACGTAATTAAGATGTCGGTGTTGTTTGCAAAAACGGTATATAAAATGGCATGTTGTAGTGAGGATAATCAACAAAAAGAGAGATTGGCATAGCTGCCATAACGGGCTATTGATATTAAATGAACTTGAAAACAATTGCCCAATGATCGCTACCGTGTCAAAACTTAGCGAAGTGATGACAATAGATTGAAAAAACGTCACATCGAGAGAATACCAGTATAGACAAGCCCTAATCGTGTTGACTTTAAACAGAAGCAACGTAAGGACTAATGCTGAGAGGTAGGCAAATATTACCCCTGCTAGGACCTGGGGTAGTGTGAATGGTGTGCCATCTTCCGCAAATGTTAATAAATAGACAAATAGAGCCCCCGAGATAAAACAAGATGCTAGAAGTAAAACAGAATGTATCTGTAATTTTTTAAAGCGTAAGTAAAGGCGCGCAAATTGGCTTTTACGTATTTTGATTAAAATTATCGTGGAAAAAATCACTGCTACACATGCGATAATGAGCCAAGATAAGGCAGATGGTAATGTTGCAGGAAGTTTTATGGTTAATAAGGTAGTAACGTTGGCTTCAGGTGGGGAATCAATGGTCTGCCGAATAATGCTCCAGAGTGGCATGCCTCGAGTAAGTGCTTCTTCTTGTTTTAATTCCGCACTAGCATTTTTATAAGCCTCAATAGCCTCTCTTGCCCGAATGGAGAATAGCCTGCATTGGGCTTGTTCATCGGCTAATTCTTTATGCTGGTTGTTAAGGTAGATAAGATCCGCTCCCTCCTTCTTGTTATTGAGGGAACTACTGCCTTGTTTTATCAGTATATCGACACCGTTGATTTTTTTTTGTACTTCCTCTACACATTCCTCAGCTTTATCTGACAATTCCGTCAGCGTGTCGACAGCTGCGTCTAAGTTGTGAAGATTTAAATTTTGTACAGATAATTGGAGATTAATGCGATCAAATTGCTGATTGGCTTTTTTGATATCAAAGCCAAATGGTGCACCTGCTAGTGGCTTGGCGAGGCAGGTAGTAACGCAAAGAAAAATAAGACACGTCATCCCGAAGCGTCGCATGATTATCCTGATTGCACATAACGTATTTTCGTACTTTACTGCCTTGAGCAATTCAACTCAAGTAACATGGTGTTTTTCTCGCCTACGTGCATATAAAAGCAATGTAGCCCGTATGGAGCGAAGCGGAATACAGGATCACAATTGCAACGAAAAAACGATTATCATTTGTTGGTATATAATTAAATTAGAGAGCTAATTTAAGAGGGGCGGTGTTATGGCAATTAATACCTCGCTGGCAAATAGTTTATTGATAGCTATGCCCTCGTTGAAAGATCCTACTTTTGAAAAATCAGTGATTTATGTCTGTGAACATCAGGCTCAAGGAACCGTAGGCTTGATCATCAACAGACCGATGCAATTCCCTCTAGGTTTGGTTTTTGACCAATTAAATATTGAACCAATTCACGTAGAAAGTAATCGTTTGCCTTTGTTATTTGGAGGCCCTCTTCAGCCTGAGCGAGGGTTTGTCATTCACCGTCCTTTTGGGGGGTGGCGTTCAAGCTTGGCTTTACATGAAGACGTGACGGTAACTACGTCCAATGATATTATACGTGCCATCGCAGATGAGACAGGCCCTAAGGATGTGTTGGTAACGCTGGGTTATGTCGGCTGGGGTGCCGACCAGTTGGATCAAGAATTGCTTGATAATGTATGGTTGGTTTGTCCCTATAAAGCTGAGTTATTGTATGAGGTTCCTTTTGAAGAGCGCTGGGAGTATGCTGGTTTGACAATTGGTGTGAAAATGAATCAACTTATCTCCGGTACAGGTCATGCCTGAAGGTGTGTATATAGCTTTTGATTTTGGTTATAAACGAATTGGCGTGGCTGTAGGGCAAATGCTTACCGGAAGCGCATCACCACTATCAACATTAGACGCAAAACTGGGTGTGCCTCACTGGGATGCTGTGCAGAAATTGCTTAATCAGTGGAAACCACTTGCCTTGGTAGTTGGTTTGCCAACGTGTATTGATGACAGCGAACAATATACAACAGCTGCTGCTCGGGGTTTTGCGCGTCAGCTAAGAAAACGTTTTTCTCTTTCCGTCCATTTGGTGGATGAGCGCTTATCCACTGTAGAAGCGCGTGCTCATTTGTTTGCTAAAGGCGGATACCGTAAAATTAAAAACTCAGAGGTGGACAGCATTGCTGCTTGTATTATTTTAGAGCAATGGTTGCAGGGCGCCTCAACATCGCCATGAGGACATATGAAGCATTTTTTAGATATTCAGCAGTTATCCAAAAATGAAATAACAAGCCTTATTAAGCGCGCGCTACATTTTAAAACTAACTCGATTTATCCAAACTACCCAGAATCACCAGTAGTCAATTTATTTTATGAAAACAGTACTCGTACTCGGGTAAGTTTTGAGTTGGCGGCTAAGCATTTAGCTATGCCTGTGGTGAATTTAGATTTGCAAAGTTCATCTGAAAATAAAGGCGAAATTATCGAGGATACAGTTAAAACCTTGGCTGCGATGGGTATCAAAGTTTTTGTGCTCCGCCATACGCAAACAGGGCTGCCAGCGAGGCTGGCAAAAACATGTGGGGATAACATACACATTATTAATGCTGGTGACGGTACACATGCTCATCCTAGCCAAGCCATGCTTGATTTGATGACGATTGTGGAAAAAAAACCGCATTTAGAAAAACTCAAAATTGCTATTGTTGGTGATATTCGCCATTCGCGTGTGGCTAATTCTTTAGAGTGGATTTGTTCCAAGTTAGGCGTAGGTGAGTTGGTTTTAGTTGCCCCCAAACTTTGGCAGCCAAGCTCTCTTCATTATGGTCGTGTTACTGATTCATTGCATGATGGTCTCCAGGATGCAGACGTGGTGATTTGTTTACGCGTTCAGCGTGAGCGACTATCAGCTAACGAGCATCTTGATTTGGAAAGCTACCGCTCTAATTATGCATTAACCAGTAAGACCTTAGCTTACGCAAAAAAAGACGCAATGATCATGCACCCAGGCCCGGTAAATCGCGGCGTAGAAATCGACAATGACATAGCTGATGGCCCTCAATCATGCATATTACAACAAGTAAAAAACGGGGTGTTTATGCGTATGGCTATTCTGGAGTGCTTAACTACTTTGGATTCTAGGGTCCTTTCAACATTTGCTTAAACGACAAAGCTTGCTTTAAATCAGATAGCTGGGTTTTATCCGCCTGGCGCATATCAGCAATGGTGCGTGCTACTTTTAACAAACGGTGAAAAGCACGCGCAGATAGCTTTAGTTGGCTCAAAGCTTGACGTAAAAATGCTTGCTCTGCATCGCCTAAGTCGCAGACAATCTCACAGTCTTTGGCACTTAGATTGGCGTTATTGCACCCTTGACGATTGATCTGTCGTAATCGCAGCGCGCTCACTCTATCTCTAATTTTTGCACTTTGCCCCCCCGCTGCTTGGTTAGGTTTAACTAGCTCGTCTTCAGTTAATGCTCGCACCGTAATTTGCATGTCAATGCGGTCCAGTAGAGGTGCCGATAATTTACTAAGGTAGCGGTTTATTCTATCCGGGGAGCATAAACAACTGGCATTCGGATTCCCCCAATGTCCACATGGGCATGGGTTCATAGCGGCCAGCAATTGAAAACGAGCAGGGAATTCCATCTGTATAGCAGCACGTGAAATGCAAATATTGCCCGACTCTAGCGGTTCACGTAAGGTTTCGAGAACATTTCGGTGAAACTCAGGCAATTCATCCAGGAATAAAACACCATGATGAGCGAGAGAAATCTCCCCGGGTTTAGGGGGATTTCCCCCTCCAACTAGAGCCACTGGCGATGCTGTGTGGTGGGGTGAGCGAAAGGGTGGTTGGCGCCAATTACTGAAGTTGGCTATGCGGCCGCGAATGGAATTAATGGCAGCACATTCCAAGGCTTGGTCGTCTGATAGTTCAGGTAATAATGTGCTGAAACGTTTTGCTAACATGGTTTTTCCGCTACCAGGTGGCCCACTTAGTAAAATACTGTGCCCACCGCAGGCGGCAATTTCCATAGCGTGTTTGGCATGGTGCTGCCCTTTGACGTCCGACCAATCAAGGGAAAGATCGTTGCGACCAATTTCAGGACGATTTGGCAATGATTGTAGAGGTGTATCTTGGCATAGATAACCGCACACAGCCCGTAAGTTACCAGCGGAGAAAACGTTATCGTGCCCAGCGAGTGATGCTTCCTCTGCGTTAGCGTTTGCAATGATTAATATTTGTTGGTCATGATGAGCTGCTAATATGGTAGGGATAATAGCGGACACCCCACGGAGATTGCCGTCTAGGGCTAATTCGCCGATAAATTCATGAGAGCTAAGCTTTTTTGAGGGTATTTGGCCAGAGGCTGCTAGAATCGCGATAGCTATGGGCAAATCAAAACCGCTGCCGGTTTTGGGTAGCTCTGCTGGAGCGAGACTGACGGTAATTCTACGACAAGGGAATTCAAATTGGCTATTGATAATGGCGCTGCGCACCCTATCTTTGCTTTCTTTAATGGCGGTTTCAGGAAGCCCTACAATGGCAAAACTAGGTAAGCCGTTAGACAAATGTACTTCAACAGAAACAGGCTGTGCATGAATACCAATAGCACTGCGTGTTTTGCTAATTGCAAGACTCATAAATGTAGCTCTTTTCGAGGTTGGACCTTCATTCTACTCGATAGAATTTTACTCGTCGATACGTTTGGGCCATGTTTTGTAGCGCTTCGCGTAGTGATTTTCCCCGCATTACGCTGCGCTCCATACGGGCTACGATAATAGATCAATGTAGCCCGTATGGAGCGCAGCGTAATGCGGGAAACGCCCGCAGGGCCACTATTTAGCTTTACTAGATTTTTCCTCAACTAAGCTTTGTACTTGGTTTTGCAACATCTCGATTTTTTCACGAGTTCGTGCAAGCACTTTGACTTGAACATCGAATTCTTCTCGAGTCACCAAATCCATACGGGTAAAAGCTGATTGTAATATCTCTTTGAATTTTTGTTGAATTTCATTTTCAAAGTTCTGTAGACTGATCGGTAATGCGGTATAGAGGTTTTTTGCGAGCTCTTCAAATTGCTTAGGATCAAACATAGGGTGCTCCTGATCGAAGGGTATTTAGATCTATTATACCCATTTTAGATGTGTTTTATATTTGAAAGGCAAAATAATGAAAATGATCACCGCTATTATCAAACCTTTTAAGCTTGATGATGTTCATGAAGCACTAATAGAAATTGGTGTTCCCGGGATTACGATTTCTGAAACGCGGGGCTTTGGTCGGCAAAAAGGCCATACAGAGCTTTACCGTGGAGCTGAATATGTTGTTGATTTTCTTCCTAAAATCAAAGTTGAATTAGCCTTGCCAGATAATATGGTAGAAACCGCAATCGACGCAATTTGCAAAGCTGCCTATACCGGGAAAATTGGCGATGGCAAAATTTTTGTACACGAACTGCAGCAAGTAGTGCGTATACGTACAGGTGAAGTAGGCGAGGAAGCCCTGTAACCTAAGATTTCCGAGCCGCGGCTCGGAGTGAGAGTGCGGTGTAAAATTCTTAGCGGCTATGTACCAGCTCATCAATAAACTCCCATTCCTCCCGCGTAACAGGAGTAATTGACAAACGATTCCCCTTGCGCAACAAAGGCATTTTTTCTAACTCCGGATATTGTCTCAATTGTTCTAATGGAATGATATGCGGAAATTTTTCTTTAAAGCGCACATCCACCATAAACCAACGCGGATTATCGGGGGTGCTATTAGCATCATAATGATCGTTGCTGGGGTCAAAGGCTGTATAATCTGGGTAGGCTTCGCTAGCGATTTCCATAATGCCAACGATCCCCGGAGGGTTGCAATTTGAGTGATAAAAAAAAGCCAGATCACCGATACGCATCGTGTTGCGCATGAAGTTGCGTGCTTGATAGTTACGTACGCAATCCCAAGGAGCTGTTTTACTAGGCCGGCTGTACAACGTATCAATACCAAAACAGGTGGGTTCAGACTTCATCAGCCAATAATTTTTTGCCATGGGTTACTCCAATAAATTGCGCGCTCTGTAACGACCACATTGAGGGAAATATCCCAAGCTTGTGCTTCAATAAAAGATTGGCGCTGGAATTCATACGCAACGCCAACTAACAATGGTAGACGGCAGTGGGCGAAGGTGCGGTCATAGTAGCCTGCTCCCATGCCTAAACGTGTTCCTTGATGATCGACAGCAACCAAGGGAACGAAAATCAGATCAAGCTGCTCAGGTGATAATCCTTGTTCTCGCTCAACAACAGGTTCTTGAATACCGTAGCGGTTTTTCTGAAATGTTGATGCGGGTGTTGCAGGTAGAAATGATAAAGTACAATCATCATTTAGTGCGGGAAAGTAACAATACTTACCTTGCCGGGGTGCTGAGCGCCATAAGCTGCTTAAGTCAATTTCGCCCTTCATTGCTTGATAAAGTGCGATCCGTTTAGCATAGCGGTACTGGTCTAATGTACGAACACGAGCGCAGATTTGGTCAGAAACCTTCTTTTGGTAAGATAAAGATAAATTTTGACGAATTTGTTGGCAGGTTAATCGTAATGCTTGTTTAAATGGGTCAGCCATAAAATTTCTTGGAAATTTTTAAGTGATTATCACGCAGATACTTTCATAGTTCAACAAGCGAATTGTTTCAAAAAAATACTATGCAATTGTAAAAAAATGAGGTATATAGCTTGCAAATTTATTAGGGTTTGGACATATTTTAAAGATGTGTAGCCAACTTGTGAGGATCGCATGAGTGAACTGTTTGATGATGATGCGGAAGATAAAGCATTAATTGCTGATGATGAAATCGTAGAGGTAGTTGATGAGGTTGATGATGAGGTTATTATTCAGGATTCCCGCCAACGCACCACGCCTGATGCGCGTAGGCGCTTAGAGAAACTATTGGAAGACAAGCGGTTACAAGATGAGCTTGAAGATTTTCTCGATTATTAAAAATGCCTACCCATATTTTCCCTGTTGATGTTGAGAAAAAAGCCTCATTTAGTGCCGATGATCGTATTCTTTTAGGTGAGGGGTTATTTGAAACAATAAGAGTTGAGCAAAACCTCCCATATTATGCAGCTCTTCATTGGCAGCGAATGTCCTCTGCGGCTAAATTACTAGCAATACCCTTCGATATTTCACAGGAAATGTGGCTTAAGCAATTAATGCATTGTATTGAAGCTGAACAAATTAAAACGGGTGGCATCAAAGCAATTTTAAGTGGAGGGCGCGCTCCACGAGGGTTGGTCGCGCATGGGGATACGTCATGTTTGTCCTTTGAGGCATTTAGTTACTTGCTTCACGAGAGGGCACTCCGTTTGGTTAGCGCGGGGTGGCTGCGTGATGCCAGTAATCCCATTTATCGGCTTAAATCAGTTAATTATTTAGAGTCTATCTTAGCTCGTCGCCAAGCTTTGGCATGTGGTGCTGATGATGCTTTGTTCTTCAATTTAGAGCGTTATGCGACGGAAACAACCGTTGCAAATTTATTTATCGTTAAAAATGATCATGTTTTTACCCCGTCTCTTGCGAGTGGATTATTAGCTGGTGTTACACGAGAGCGGTTGCTTCACTTATGTAAGACCGCGGGGATTGTTTGTACAGAGACATCAATAGATACGGTAATGATTGCTGAGGCAGATGCTGTATTTGTCACTAATGTCTTACAGGGGATACAGTTGATAGCATCGTTTGATGCCCATCATCTACCTACTCAGCATCCCATAGTATCTTCGTTACGCCATTTGCTAGATAAAGACGAGGCACGTTTGTAATCGAGCCACGTCATCAATCGCTGCACTCGACATGACGTACGTCTTAGGCGCCGTAGCCTGGTTGCTTGCAACCGGGAAGTCTCGTGCTTATGCTCCCCGGTTGCAAGCAACCAGGCTACAATTTCGGTTTATAAAAAATATTGTTATTCAGCAGCGTCGCTATCTAAGGACAATTGCTGGCGATTCCGTTTTAATCGTAGATAGATTATCACCAACAAAGCTAAACCAATCAGTAAAATAAGGCTTGTTCCTTTATAAAATGCCTGAGGATGGGTCAGCATGTCCATTCCCGCGTAACCACAATAGGTGAAAAAAATTTCTGCAGGGATAAGAAAGATTGCTGTGGTGATGAGAAAATGGCTGAATTTAATACGCGTTATACCCAACCCATAATTTACCAAACTAAAGGGAACCACGGGCATTAGGCGAACCACGGCAACAAATTGCCACCCCTGACGCTCAACGCCCGCAATAAGATTGCTCACGCGCACATTTTTTTTGGCAGCAACCCAATCAAAAATCATATAGCGACTGATACAAAATGCACAAGCCGCGCCTATGGTGGCGCCTAGCAAATTAATCAATGTCCCTGTAATTGGGCCAAATAGAGCGCCACCCGCTAATGTTAAAGCCATGGTTGGTAAGAATAGAATACTTGCGAAACAATAAAGTAGAAGAAAAAAAGCGGGTGCAAGCCAACCTAGGGTATTAATCCAATTAAAAATAGCTGGTGCATTATGCTGGAAAAGATAGGCGCATAGCGCAGTAGCTGCTATCGCGAGTGCGAAGCAGAACTTTTTCATATGAAATAATAAGTGGGTTGCATGCTGCGTAATGTATTACATGAGAATTTTTCTAGCAAGGGGGGGACCTATTTCAAGCAGTTTTTTTTGGGTTTATTTGTTTTCTTAATAAAACCTTAATTTTCGTTAAGTATTATCGGATCATGTAGCTATGAATATGGCGGGCAGACGACGATGACTAATAAATGGCAAGATTTTAGAAAGAATGGGTTAGATGCGAACGATGCGGATAAAAGCAACGTGGGCATCCCTAAACCTTTTACGCAGCCGCCTTCGATTCCAACCCCACGAAAAGATAATGGGATAGGTGAGATGCTAGCTCATTGCCTTAATTCAGATAATAAACCTGGCAACACTCCACGTTAATAACTCGGGGCGCGGGCATTTGGTTCCCAAACCGACCGCCCCTGAAGCCATTATCCAGACTTAATCAGCTTACACTTTGCATTACCCCCCCTCCGAGATATATAATTTACTTATAATACTAATTTCAAGAGATTGTCATGGCTGAGAATTATTCCGCATCGGCGCATTGGCGTGATTCTGCTCGTAGTGCCCGTTTTTTTATGGTAGATGCTAGGGCTGCATTTCCTATTTTCCTTTTTTTAATGCATATCAGAGTTTGGACAGGCGTTTTAGTGTTAGTGTCGGCAGTCTTTTTTGGAATCATTGAGCATTATGGTTTTACTGTGCCTGTTTTTCTGCGATGGATAAGGAGTTTTTTTGCAGGTTCAGTCAAATCCTCACAACCTTGGTGGAGATAAATGGATACAGATATTCGCAAAGGGATGGCTTTAATCGCGGCTAGTATGAATGCTAAATTTTATTTAAACGATCGTTTTGTCAGTTTTGAAGAGGTGTTTTCAGATACCGGTTTGTTACCTGCTATCGCGCGCCGGGCTGATCAACTGTGCTCCTTATGCTTAGGGTATGGTTTAGGCGTTTCATTTGATGAGGCAGAGGGCTCACTACTGGGCACGCGCGTGGTATTTGATGAAGTGACGCCCAATGTATTGCGCTTACTTTGCCTGACTGATGTGGTGAACGAGTTGATTCAAGGAGGTCCTAGTCGCGACTATACCCCCTTAGATGAATTAATGTATGACTGACGTTTTTATGAATTAAGAATGTAAAAAAGGTGCAAACTTAAATATCCTTAAGGTTTTGTTAAGCTAAATCCTGCTAAGCTACTCCTTAATGAAGGATTGGAAGTAAGGAGAGGTTGATGACTGAGTCGGATATGTCTAGTAGTAGAAGTTTTTGGGGTACTCGCATTACTTTTCATAATGGGAATAATGCACCGCAGCCATCCAAAGGACCGCAGCCATCCAAGGGTGTTGATGATAGTGTAGTACAGGCATTGCTTGCGGAAATCAGAGCTTTGCGCACTACTACAGAGAAAGCGGAGGCTGTACGTCCTAATGAATCGAACAAAGCGGGCGTTAAAACGCTGAGTGTTTGTGACATCAATATTTCTAATGCAATGCAACCATTTCGAAGCTCCCCTCAGCCTAATAATCAGGCCTCAGTAGAGCAAGACAACGAATCCTCGTTTGTACCTCGATAATTAATTATACCCCAATGATCAGCATTATCTGCTGATCATTGTTATACTCTTATTGTACCTAATCCACCCAATAGTAGTGTCATATCCTATGAAAGATGAATTATCGGAACAACAGACTGATGCAATTCTAAAGGCCCTAGATGATGCTCTTGAAACAGGCCCTTGGGAGGATTCAAACTTTTTGAAGGTAATTGGTAAAAATTTACGAGAAATTCGTGATAAATTTGCTAACCAATTGAATGCTCCCGCACTGGAAAAATCAAAAATAACAGCACATCTTGCTAACCGGATTGCTTTGAGAAGTGGTCAACAAGAAATATTTGTAGCGCTTTATTCGTCGGATGGAACGAATATACAATCTTGGGAACGCATCATAATGAATTTACCCAGGCAGATGATTTCACGCCCAATTTATGCGGATGAAGAAGATATCAAAGCCCTGCTCAGGACCAAGGAAAATAAAGCAAACGAAGGATACGTTTCAATGTACATTAGTCAAAGTGATATTCTTCCTTTGCCGAGTGACAAAATACCAGTCGATAAGCTTGGTAAACCACTTCTGACTTTGAAGGATAAATCACTTAGTTTGGATAATATTAATCGTTTTGTGCATAAATCAGGTATTTACCAATACAGCCAGGGCAGATTAGTTAAAAGTCCTGTTATGGAAGAACTGTAAAATTTTAACAATAGGTATATACTTTACCTAACATACCTCCAGATTAAGCCAATCGAATGGCTCAACAATCCCAACAGCAGCCTGGTAACAGCGATAATTCAATGGCGCCATTCTGGCTTACGCTGCTGCTATTTCTCGTTCTCTATATCCTGTGGGCTGCAGGTCATCAATATATTGTTTCTTTCGTTTTTTCGCTTAACGTTTGGCAAGCAAAACTCGTCGATCTGTTTATTGGCGGGACGCAATTATCAAATGAAATTTATATCATGCAAACGGTTGACCCAAGTACTGTAACCTGGGGGCAGCTGGTTGACCTTACTCATAGCGTTGGTGATTATGTACGCTACCCTATTATTGTCATTCTAGTGGTGTTGGCAGCTGTTCTATATAAGTCAAATGTTACGCTTAAGTTTCGTCGCGCACATGATATGCGAACATTGCGCGCTCAGGAGCAGTATAATTGGCCTGCCATTATGCCTGTAATCAAGCTGGATTTGACTACCGTAGATATTAATACAGGCCCCTGGGCCATGGCCTTGTCGCCTATGGAGTTTGCTCGTAAATACAAGTTACTGAAAAAGGATGATGCTTTATTAGATAACGCAGTGCCTGGGCAAGAAATGACCGCAGGAGTACGGCGAGGGGATGCAAAGCGTGTATTTACCCTGCAATTGGGGCCTTACTGGGATGGGTTTGATCGCTGCCCTCCCCATGTTCGTGCCTTAATAGCAGTTTTTCTTGCGCGCACCAACCGAGACAGGGGCTCGGCAACGAAAATCTTAGAAACATTAGATAAAAGTGCTGTTAATGGAAAGCCAGATTATTCCGTGGCGACTGCTGTGCTCAGAAAATACCAAAATACTGAAATTATCCAAGAGATAATAGCGAAGCACGCCTATCTTTTGACGGTAATGGCGTCATTATTAGAAGAATCCCGTGATGATGGTGTTGTTCCGAGTGCGGAATTTTTATGGTTGAAAACAGTCGATCGTCGTTTATGGTATATGTTGAATTGTGTGGGTAGACAAACACCTTTCGCTGAAGTAGGTGGGCCTTTTGCTCACTGGAAAGCAGAACAGGCTATGGGACGACGTTCCTTAGTTCCTATGATCGATGAGGCTATTAAAGCATTGGAAGTAGCTGTTAAAGAAGTCAAATTGTCGCCAAAAGAATTGCGGGAGTTAGAACCATGATGCGAGGTATTGAGTCTCGTAATGAAGTCGACCCTAGCCTACTTTTACGGGACACGCGAACATTTGGCCAACGTGTGGGCCATTTTTTTTCTGACCCAACCAATGTTTCGGTGGTCCTCATATCGTTAGCCGCAGCAATCTTTTACGTTTCAGAAGCCTCATTATTTACGTTGATTCTTGGCGCGTTCGTCTTCTTATACGCATATACAAGAAAGCAAATGCTACCTTTTCGATTGCCAAAAATTGCAAATGTAAAAGACTTTAATGATTTAAAGCCTGGAGTTAAGACCCCAAATATGTCGAGGGGTATCGCCTTTCTCGGTAATGATCTTAAATCCAATGAAGAATTATGGTTTGCCAATGAAGATATGCGAACCCACGCGCTAATTTTTGGTTCAACAGGTAGTGGTAAAACAGAGGCGCTTATTTCAATTGCTTTCAATGCATTGGTGCAAGGTAGCGGTTTTATTTATGTGGATGGTAAAGGGGACAACTCTCTGTATGCCAAAGTCTTTTCTATGGTGCGCAGCATGGGCCGTGAAGACGATTTATTGTTAATCAATTTCATGACAGGTGCGCGAGATATTGTTGGGCCGCAAGAGAAACGCTTATCAAATACCCTTAACCCTTTCTGCCAAGGTTCTTCCAGTATGTTGACCCAGTTGGTGGTTAGTTTGATGGGGGATTCTAGCCAATCTGGGGATGGCGATATGTGGAAAGGTCGAGCCATCGCGTTTGTTGAAGCACTGATGCGGTTGCTAGTCTACATGCGTGATGAAGGAGCTATTCTTCTTGATGCGAACAGTATTCGTAATTACTTTGATTTAGGGCGCCTTGAGTCCATCGTTGTGGATAAAGTATTTCCACGTGATGACCAAGAAAGTATTAACATTGAATCGATACCCAAATTAGTAACCGATCCTTTGCGCAACTATTTAGGGACTCTGCCTGGCTATAATAAAGAGAAAAAGGGCAAGCAGGTATCTCAAGTATTGGAGCAGCATGGGTTTATCACCATGCAGTTGGTGCGAGCTTTTTCATCCTTGGCCGATACGTATGGTCATATTGTTCGAACCAACTTAGCTGAGGTAGATTTTAAAGACGTAGTCTTGAATAGGCGAATACTGGTTGTATTACTTCCCGCTTTAGAGAAATCCCCAGATGAGTTATCTAACTTAGGTAAAATTATTGTCTCATCTTTGAAAGCTATGATGGCAGCAGGTCTTGGTGAGGAGGTTGAAGGGGATTATCGGGACGTTATTGAGAGAAAGCCAACAACCGCTCCAACACCGTATATGTGTATTTTGGATGAGTATGGTTATTATGCTGTGCAAGGGTTTGCGGTTGTACCTGCACAGGCGCGTTCACTTGGGTTCTCGACTATATTTGCTGGCCAGGATTTACCTGCCTTCCAGAAAGCTTCGAAAGAAGAAGCCGCATCTATTGGTGCAAACACTAACATCAAGATTTGTATGAAGCTTGAAGATCCGACTGAAACGTGGGACTTTTTCACGAAAACAGCAGGTGAAGCCTATGTAACCAAGGTCGATGCTTTCCAAACTAAAGACACCAGTATTGCTAACACTTATATGGATACGAAAAGCTCTTCCTTCGAAAGGCGCGCTCGTATCGATTTACTCGATTTGAAAGAGCAAACCGAAGGTGAGGCGCACATCTTTTTCCGCTCGAAAATTGTGCGGGCGCGTATGTTTTATGCGAACCCTAAACCCGTTAAAAAGCTCAAACTAAATCAATTTTTGAAAGTAGGTGCTCCACCTGATGATTATTTAATGAAATTGCAAAAACAATTGGTAGGTTTTCAGAGCGTTCTTGCAAGAAACGAGCTTAGCATTACAAAAGAAATTAAAAGTGATGAAATTACTTTAATCACGGATGCATTACGCGAATCAACGATTGTTGAGCCTATAGAGAGAGGTGTAGCTGCTTTACTGGCATTCCATCGTCATAATGAACCAGAAGCGGTGGAAGAGCTTGTTGAGGAGGTAGAGGTAGGTAATTTAACCATTTTCGCTAAATTAAATTACCCACCTGGCTCCCCACCATTGCTTGTCAAAGATATCGAGCGTTTCTCTGAACCGTTATTACCTATTAATGAAACCCGTAACTATATAATGACGATAGGTCGTTTGAGTGGTGAGAAGGATAAATTGGCTGGAAATATTGCCAATGAACTAATAAAAGATTTTCAACTGGCAACCAGTTACCCGCCAATGGAACGCGATGCAATTACTTCTGATGAGTTAACTGGTTTAGTAAAAATGCTGTCAGAGAAAATTGTTGTTGAGAGAGAGAAAGCAAAAGCTAAAAGTGAAACATAAATAATTCTCTGAAATTAGGCGGATGAGAGCAGATCGCTAAGTTTTTTTTATATATTGCTTGTAACGCAATGATTAGTATGTTTTTATTTCCATTAGGATAAGCAGGTATTTTACATTGGGGAATTGCATTGAGACGATTACATGTTGGCTTTTGTAGCAAGGCAACATGGCTGGTTGCCTTGGTGATCCTGTTAGTCTTGACCGGTTGCTGTAATAAACGATATTACCCAACGATTGAAAAACCTTCATTACCGTATAAAGTTAATGGCGCGAGAGATAGCGTTATTATCGGTAAGCAGAAAAGCTTTAATAAAAAAGGTGTTCGGGTCATTAGCCTTGGTCAAGATTATCTGATCTCCATTCCTTCTACTTATTTATTTGCAAACGAGTCCCCACGGATCTTGTGGTCTTCATACGCGTTACTTAATGCTGTTGCATGTTATCTAAAAGAATTTCACAAAATTGCTATTAACGTGAGTGCATTTAGTAGTAAATGCGTATCCGCAAAACGTGACCGTGCTTTAACATTGGCTCGAGCACGTGCTGTAGGAGACTATTTATGGTCACAAGGCGTTGATAGTCGTTTTATCTTTACACAAGGCTTAGGTAGTGATAAACCTATAGGCGTCTTTACACAAAGTGGTGACCAGTCACCAAATTCAAGAGTTGAGATTACTTTCCGAGACGCAGTCGCGTAGAATGGGGGCTTTCTAAATGAGTCGAGAGACTTGGAATTTAATCAAGCAATCTAAGCGATTTTATGTCAATACCTTTCGCAAGACAGGAAGTGTGCTTTTAATATCAGTGACCATGAACCTAGCCTTAGGTTTTGCAATATATTATAGTTATTTCAATCGGCCTGAGCATGATTTTTATGCGACCAGTGGGATTACCCCACCGGTAATGCTCACGCCAATGGATGCCCCAAATGATACGTCAGTTGCATTACTTGCAGCAGACCCAATAGATGACAATGACACTAAGGTTATACCGCAATAATCGAGGATATTATGGCTGAAGATGCTTTGACTACAGTTGTATTAAGAAATAATTTTTATCGCGATGGTCAACGCAAAATGATCCTGGTTTTGTTGGTCTCCATGATTGCTAATTTTATATTGGCCTCGCTGCTGGTTTATATCATCACGCATCCCCCGGCGCCAAAGTACTTTGCCACCAGTATAAACGGTAGAATTACTCCGCTATTTCCCCTGAATGAGCCGAACCAGTCTGATTCAGCAGTATTGCAATGGGCAAATCAGGCGGCAATTGCAGCTTTCACCTATAACTTTGTTAACTATCGCACGGAGCTACAAGCTTCATCGGGATTCTTTACAGCAGACGGCTGGGACCAATTCCTTACAGCGCTGCAGCAATCAAATAACCTTGATGCAGTAAAAGCCAAAAAATTGATTGTATCAGCCGTAGCAACAAGAGCACCTATTATTCTGCAAAAAGGCATGCTCAATGATAAATATGCTTGGCGAGTACAAATGCCAATACTAGTAACGTACCAAAGTGCTAGCGAATTCTCACAACAAAACAATGTCGTGACAATGCTTATCACGCGGGTGTCAACACTTAATTCGCCACGAGGAATTGGTATATCTCAATTCGTTGTCGGGCCAGCTAGTGGTGGAGTGACTTAATGCCAATACGGGCCCAGTTTTCATTATGTTTGGTATTCCTTGGGGGTGTATTATCTCCGATGGCCTATAGCGCTGCTAGTGCCGCTCCGCCACCGCAAGCTAATTCTGCTCAGCAGGCATTGGAGCAATTGCGCATGTTACAGCAGCGTCTAGCACCCAATACGGCTCCTAATGATAAAGAGAAGCCTAAGACTATCGGCCAACAAGCCGCTACTTCACCACAGCAAAAAAATAACAATGCGGCAGCCGATGCGCCACCTGGTCCGCCTCCTGCTCCACCAGGGGCAGATGGTTTAGCATTAACCTCTTCAGATAATGATGTAGTGGATAAAATGGCTTTCGATGGTGTGACACAGCAATTGTTTCCTTTAAATCCTGAGGAAATTATTCGTCTTAAACAGTTGTATCATACCTCTGAGTATGCAGAAGCTGCTCCTGCCGGCACTCCGCCTAAGCCTACAGCTACCTCGCAATTTGTTAATCTATCTCCTGGCTCAACGCCACCAGTAATTCGATTATCGCAAGGGTTTGTCTCCTCTCTTGTATTCCTTGATTCAACAGGTGCTCCTTGGCCAATTAGTGCTTATGATTTAGGGGATCCATCAGCTTTTAATATTCAGTGGGATAAAACAAGTAACACCCTGATGATCCAAGCCAGCAAACTCTATACATACGGTAACCTAGCAGTTAGGTTGCGGGGATTAAATACACCTGTCATGCTGACATTAATTCCTGGGCAGAAAGCTGTGGATTATCGAGTGGATTTACGGGTACAAGGGTATGGTCCGAATGCGAAAAGTATGCCTATGGAAGAGGGGATTCCTCCCGCAGCCAGTGACATATTACTGCACGTTTTGGATGGTGTGCCTCCAGATGGAAGTTCACGATTAGTTGTAAGTGGTGGTGATGCTCGAGCTTGGTTATTGAACGACAGAATGTTTATAAGAACAAGTCTTACTATCTTATCTCCTGGTTGGATTGGAAGTATGACGAGTGCAGATGGTACGCACGCTTATGAAATGCAAAAGTCGCCAGTGTTACTGGTTTCCTGGCATGGCAAAGTCATGCAGCTTAAGGTAGAAGGGTTATAACAAGATGGCAGGCAGAAAAGAGAATATAAAAGCGCTGTTTTCAAATACCCGTTCACGGGTCATTATTCTATTCACTGTGGTTTTGTTATCCATAGCTGTAATAATAGGCATTATAAAACTCACTACTTCAGCAACCGCACCTGGAAGTGGATCAACTGCAAATTTGACCAATGCCCCAACTGGAATGCAATCCATCCCGGGGTCGATGGATCCAACAGCACAATATGCATCTTTACAGCAAGCCCAAAATGTTGAGCAAGCGAAACAGGCGGCTGTAACTGGGGGTAGCGCTATTCCTACTATCATACGTTCACAAGCTTTTGGTAATGGTGTAGAGGAGATTGGGCCACAGCAAGGACAAGGCGGAGTGGGTTTTGAGACACTATCCCGTGAGGATAGCGAGGGCACACAACAGAGTTTGTGGATACAATCTTTAAAAGACGCTAATTGTAGTAAAGCCAGTGTTACTAGCGTAGTGAATCAGGGCGCGGCTGTGTCTGATCTGAAAGGCGCATGCACGTGTATACAATTAAAGGATGATGGATATAAGCTTCCTGATTTAAAACCCGTTTGTTCTTGCAAGGAGCTGAAGGCTGCAGGTTTCAATGCTAGACAAATGAAAGATGCAGGTTCAACAGCTGGTCAATTAAGAATTTGTGGGTTTGATGCTTGTGAATTGCGGGCAGCTGGGTTCAGCGCACAAGAAATGAAAGATGGTGGTTATTCAGATGGGGAATTAAAAGGTGCTGGGTACCCAGATAATGAAATTGGGCGCGCAGGTGGATTGCCTGATGGAATTACCGCTGATGATATCCGCAAAGCCGGGTGTCAGCCTGATGCCTTAAGTCGCTTGCGAGCAGCAGGTGTTACCGCTGCGGCAATTCGACGTATTAGTGGTTGCAGCGCTGCGCAATTAAAAGCGGCGGGCTACAGTGCACAAGATTTGAAAAACGCAGGTTTCAGTGCGGCTGATTTACTTAAGGCGGGATTTACGCCGGCGCAACTTAAACAAGCAGGGTTTAGTGCAAGAGATTTACTAGATGCAGGGCTTACCCCAGCTGATCTTGCGGCGGCGGGATATAGCCCTGCCGAAATAACAGCGGCTGAAGCTGAGTTACCACCTGGGATGACGCCTGATGCAATTAAAGCTGCTGGCTGCAATGTTGAGGCATTGAAAAGAGAACGTTTGGCAGGGGTTAGTGCGGCATTAATCCATAAATATGCAGGTTGCAGTGCACAACAATCGAAAGCGGCGGGTTTCACCGATGAAGATTTATCGAATGCAGGTTTTTCACCAGCTGACATAAAAGGTGTAGGGGACGACGCCATAAAAACTGTAGGTTGTGATCCGGCCGGATTAAAAAAACTGTTTGAAGAAGGTGTGTCAGCTCAGCGTATCCGTGATTTAAATGGCTGTAGTGCGGCAGCTCTTAAAGCAGCAGGCTTTTCACCAGCTGAGGTTGATGCAGTAGATGATAGCGCTATACGTGCGGCAGGTTGCGACCCCCAAAAATTACATGCACTATTCCTGGACGGCGTATCAGCTAAGCGGATTCATGATTTGAATGGTTGTAGTGCTGCGGCTCTTAAAGCTGCAGGCTATAGTGCAAAAGATCTGGGTGATGCTGGATTTACTCCTCAAGAATTACTGGCAGCAGGATTTACCCCTGAGGATCTGATGCAGGCGGGTTTAAGCCCATCAGGGGTTATCGCTGCTGGTAGGACGGCTAATTGTAGCGTTGCCTCTTTAAAAGCAGCACGCGCATTAGGCGTCTCTGCTCTAACGATCAAGCAGACATTAGGATGCAGTGCGAAACAGATGAAAGATGCTGGATACACAGCTGCTGAACTGAAGGCAGCGGGCTTTACAGCAGCAGAGTTGAAGGCTGCGGGGCTTAATGCAGCAGATCTAAAAAATGCTGGTTTTAGTGCGAAAGAATTACGAGCAGCAGGTTTTACAGCTCAACAACTTAAAGACGCTGGTTTTAATGCAGAACAATTGAAAGACGCAGGTTTTAGCGCCGCTGATTTGAAAAACGCAGGTTTGAGCGCCGAACAGTTAAAAGTGGCCGGATTCTCAGCTAAAGATCTGAAAGACGCGGGTTCTAATGCGGATGCCTTACGCAAAGCAGGATTTTCTGATCAAGATTTGAAGGATGCAGGTTTTTCACCCGATGATTCATCTGTAGCCGGCATACAAGATCCTACGTACCCAAAAATCCCTTCGACTGTTGTGCCGCTTCCTTCTGTCGATGCCTCCATAGCGGGCCCATCTCAGTCTAGCGAGGCTGCTAATGCGAAACAATTGCAGGATATTTTGAAGCGACAACAGGCACAAATGGCAGATCAACGTTTTCAGCAAAAAATACAACAGCGCACCGCCGCTATGTTAGGCGCAGCAAATCAATCACTACAGGATTGGAAAACCGTAGCTGCCCAAGTATATGTTGGGGGTACACCACCTAAAAATGCCCCTGGCGGGCAAGCAGGTGCTGGTGGCGCAGTAGAGGGTTCACTACTACAGGCAGATCAATCAGCATTAGGCCTTGGCAGACCTGCACCCACGCAATCATTAATTAAAGCCGGTGATGTTCTTTTTGCGGTTCTTGATACGTCAGTGAACAGTGATGAGCCTGGACCTATTTTAGCCACCATTGTCTCTGGAAAGCTCAATGGTTCAAAATTAATAGGCAGTTTTACCCTACCTAGCAATGCAGATAGAATGGTGATTAACTTTAATACTATGTCTGTACCAGGCGCACCAAAAACCACCTCAATTAATGCATATGCAATTGATCCAAATACCGCGCGTACAGCATTAAAAACTAAAGCCAATCATCATTATTTATTGCGTTATGGATCGCTATTTGCGGCAACTTTCTTAGAAGGGTTTGGTAATGCGTTTCAATCGGCGAATACTACAATCACCATTGGGGGCACAGGCGGGGTAACTAACACTTCCATATCGAATGGTGTGGGGCGCTCTATATTAGAAAACGCGGTGATTGGTTTAGCAACGTTGGGTAAAAGCTGGGGGCAGGTAGCGCAGCAACAATTTAACACCCCCACAACCGTATTGTTATGCTCAGGAACAGGTATAGGCGTCCTATTTACACAGGACTTAGCTTCACTTTAATTTAATGAGTAGGTAAGAAATGGCAGACAAAGATCAATACAATGACGAATATCAGTTCGCCGATCTAGACGCGATGACTCCCGACGCAGGAGATGAAGGAGAAGGAACCGTTATTGGGGATGAGTCAAATACACCAGAGGAATCACAAGTAGTGAGGCCTTCAGGTGATAATAACATAAAACGGAATGCCATAATTGTTGTTGTATTGGTCATTCTTATCATGATTATATACAAATTTATGGGTTCAGTTTTTTCAGAGAAAAAAACGCCAGTACAAGCAAGCACACCCACGGTCACAGCTCCGGCCGCTGCTCCTGTGGAACAGAAACCCCTAACGTCACCGTCTCCACCTGTCTCTACTACACCAGTACCTGTGACAACCGCACCCAATACGGATGCTCAAATAAATCAAAAGTTATCAGCTCTAGAAGTAGGGCAGCAAAGCATGCGTACGGATGTTTCTTCAGTTAATAGTCAGATAAGTGGAATGAGTACTAATCTAAATGCTTTGGTCGCAAAAATCTCTGAGCTTGATAGCATCATCTCAAATTTAAACACAAAACTTGATGATCAGACGCGCGTAATTGAGCAATTAACTATTCGCCGGGAAGTAAAAAAAGTGCATTATGCGCCGCGTAGAAGAGCAGCCCCATCTCTAAAATACTATATTCAGGCTGTTATTCCTGGCAGAGCATGGTTAATTGCCACAAATGGGTCTACACTAACCGTTAGAGAGGGAACAAATATTGCGGGTTATGGAATGGTTAAATTGATTGATCCTAATCAAGGCCGCATAACCACCAGTTCTGGGCAAGTAATACGGTTTAGTCAAGAAGATAGTTAAGGGCTGATATGGCTACTGATTGTGGTAGTTTATGTGGTGCAATCGATGTATTGACCAATATTGCAAAATCTCTTGCGCCAGTTGAGCGGCTAGTTTCTGGTGCTGCCTACTTAATTGGTTTAGCATTTTTCATGAAAGCGTTGTACTGTTTGAAAACGTATGGCGAATCTAAAACCATGATGTCGAGTAACACCAGTATAAAAGAGCCATTGAGTTACTTTCTAGTGGGAAGTGTCCTCGTTTACTTGCCTACTGGTTTTCAAATACTAATGAACAGTACCTTTGGTCCAAATTCCAGTATATTGGCTTATGCTGATAGCAGTAATCCAACATTGGTTGCGGTATTTGGGCCAAATAGTGCTGTGGGTACAGCCCTTGCTTTGATCATTCAAACAATTGGATTGATTGCTTTTATTCGTGGGTGGGTATTAATTGCAAAGTCTGCATCCCAGGGGCAACCACCAGGAGGGACTGGAAAGGGTATGGTTCATGTATTTGGTGGAATTCTAGCGATGAACATTGTCGGAACACTAGAAATCATTAATAATACACTCTATGGTTCTAATTAAATAACAATTTTTATAAAGGGGGATCAAAAGTGGCAAAAATTAAAATAATGAACAAAGGTATTATGGGACTTGTATGCATGGGTTTATTGATGTTTGCAGGCGCAGCTGCTGCAGCCACTAGCATGACTATCGGTGGCATGGCATCATCTATTACAGATTCATTTACTAGTCTTACTAAGCTTATTACCGCCGGTTCTTATTTGGCAGGCCTGGGCTTCTCTATTGGCTCTATTCTGAAATTTAAGGCGCATAAAGATAATCCAACACAAATCACAATTGGTACTCCAATTGCCTTGGTATTAATTGCAGCGGCATTGCTATTTTTACCAACTATTCTAGGTATTGCAGGCCAAACTATGTTTGGTGGTGGTACAACTGCTGGTCCTAAAGGTACTGTATTTGGTTCTGGCTCATAAAAATTGTGCCAGGGAGGCGCGCCTCCTTGGCCAATATATCATTTACTAAAGTGTGATTTGCATGGTGAGTAACCAAGGGCACTACCAGTTGAATCTAATGGCTAGTCCGGGGGCCTGGCGTTTGTATTCCGCAAGAAAGGCTGATCCTCGGTTTAAATCTTTTGAGGAAAAGGTATTTCAGCGCGACCGCCATACATGCAGGTTTTGTGGTTTTCAAGCAAAGCTCTATCAAGATGTTGTGAACCTTGATAACGACTACAGCAACAATCAATTAGCTAATTTAGTGACCGCATGTTGTTTTTGTGCACAATGTTTTTTTATAGAATCTGTGGGTGTTGGTGGTTATGGTGGAGGTACGCTAGTATATCTACCTGAGCTATCACAACCAGAACTGAATAGCCTTTGCCATGTGCTCTTTTGCGCCATTACAAATGATACTGGTTATAAAAATAGTGCGCAAACGATCTATCGAAGCTTCAAGTTTCGCTCACAAGTCGTTGAGGAAAAATTTGGTGAAGGAACGAGTGATCCATCTATTTTTGGCCATTTATTGATTGATTCCGGACCAATATCTAAAGAAGATTCGGTAAAAATATTTAATAACATTCGTTTGCTACCTTCAAGAGCTAAGTTTCGTAAACAAATAGAGCGTTGGGCTGCAAGTGCTTTAGAAGAAATTGCTGAGAAATAGGTGTTGCTAGAACTGTGGAATAGTTACAAACAATAAGGACAAGCATGGCCAAATGGGCAGAATCTTTTTTTGAAGGCGTGGATACCTTTTTTGCCTGGTTAAGTACTTCATTAAAACAAACAACGGAATCGTATTGTGAGTTGGAAACGGCTGACAGCCCGACGGTATTGGTCAATCATGATGGTTCCCTGCTTTCTATTTTAAAAATAGAGGGTGTTACAGCGCTAGCCGGTGCCGAAGAATTTGATCGCTTGGTGGAAGGGTTAACCAATGCCTTTCAAGGTGCGATGGGGCGTCCTGGTCATGCCTTTCAAGTCTTCTTTAGTCATGACAAACAAAACATAAAAAAGGTTATTCGAGATATTTATGCGCCTGCGGAGGCCACTGAAAAACGCCTAGAACTAAATTTAGAGGATTTATTTAACGAACGGGTTAATTTTTTGGCTCAATATTGCGCTGAAGAGCGGATTTACTTCGTACTAATGACCCGACCATTTAACCTTCCTACTGATCAGTTGAAAATATCGAATAAAGCCAAAGCAAAAATGATCAAGGAGAAAAAAGCTCCTTCATTCAAAAATTCACAAACCATATACGCAGCAATTCCCGAGCTACGCGATACACATAGCGCATATGTACGCTCAATTATTAACGATCTTGAGTCATTGAATGTTTTTGCAAAATTACTAGATGTGCATGAAGCCGTACACGCAATACGTATGACTGCGGATCCTGATTTTACAGCAGATGATTGGCGAGCAAGCTTGCCAGGTGACAAGTTACCAGTGCGCGAAATGAACAATTTTGAAGGTGATCCTTCTGATTTATTATGGCCATCTTTGGCAAAGCAAGTCATTCCTCGCGATGCAGAAACCATTGATAGACGCACGGTATTAGTAGGTAATAAGATATATTCATCCTGCTACATTGACTTATTCCCGAAGGATGTCAGGCCCTTTATCACATTATTTTCACGTATTCTTCCTACCCACATACCATGGCGGATTTCCTTTTTATTAGAGAGTGAGGGTTTAGCTACTATTAAATTGAAAGGGTTATTATCAGCTATCTTGAGTTTTTCATCTGCTCAAAACCGATTAATTAGTGATTCAGTAAATTTATTAAAATACCTACAAATCAATACAGACGAAGCCATCATCCGATTGCGTGTAGTTGCAACCACATGGGCACCAGAGGGAGACATACCTTTACTACGGCGGCGTAGCTCAGAACTAGTTAAAGCAATTCAGGGGTGGGGATCCACTGATGTTTCCGAAATGTGCGGAGATCCATTTGCAGGTTTTGCTGCTAGTATGTTGGCAACGACAACCGCAAGCCCTGCGGTAGCGACGGTAGCTCCTCTCTCTGAAATAATCGCAATGCTACCTATAACTCGTCCTGCTTCACCCTGGCAAACAGGTGCGTTGCTCTTTCGCTCACCTGACGGTAAGCCTTGGCCGTTTCAACCAGGTTCAACACAGCAAACCACATGGATTGATTTGGTTTATGCTCGCCCTGGTTCGGGTAAATCTGTATTATCGAATGCACAGAATTTGGCCCTTTGTTTGTCAGCAGGGTTATCGCGCCTCCCCCGTATCGCTATCATTGATATTGGACCGTCAAGCAGTGGTTTGATTTCATTGTTAAAAGAGGCTCTACCTGCCTCGAAGAGGCACTTGGTTGCTTATCATCGATTGCGTATGACACCAGAGTATTCAATTAATCCATTCGACACACAATTAGGTTGTCGCTACCCAACAGCCTTAGAGCGTTCATTTTTGGTGAATTTTTTAACATTATTGACCACACCATTGGGGGCTGAAAAGCCTTATGATGGTATGCCAGATTTAACCGGGATGGTGGTTGATGAGTTGTATAAGGCGTTTGCTGATGAATTTAATCCAACGCCATATTCACCTGGGGTTGAAGAATTTATTGACAGTATATTAGAAGAAATCGGTTTTGTCCGTGATTCAAAATCAACTTGGTGGGAAGTAACCGACTCTCTCTACTCTGCTGGTTTTGTGCATGAAGCAATGTTGGCTCAGCGTTATGCTATGCCTTTATTGGCTGATGCGGCCTCTATCTGCCGTACCCCTTCTATTGAAGATTTGTATGAAAAAGTTACTGCTCCAACTGGAGAGTCGTTGATCAATTCATTTTCACGGATGGTATCTGGTGCGGTAAGAGAGTACCCGATTTTATCTCGTGTGAGTGCATTTGATATTGGTGATGCAAGGGTGGTCTCACTCGATTTGGATGAGGTAGCTAAGAGTGGTGGAGACGCAGCGGATCGGCAAACTTCAGTGATGTATATGCTTGCTCGCTATGTGCTTGCTCGTCACTATTATTTGACCGATGAAAGTATGAATAATATTCCTCTGCAATATCAGTCTTACCATAAAGACCGTATTAGAGAAATTAGAGAAGATCCTAAGCGGATTGTGTATGATGAATTTCATCGCACATCCAAGTCGTCAGCTGTGCGAGAGCAAGTTATTATAGATATGCGGGAAGGTCGAAAGTGGAATGTTCAAATTTCTTTGTTATCTCAATCGGTGGATGATTTTGACCCGGTTATGATCGATTTCGCCACCTCTATTTATATTATGGATGCTGGTCCTTCTCAGGCTATTGAAAAGACATGTAAGATTTTTGGATTGTCAGAAACAGCAAAAATTGCTTTACGGAATCGTGTACACGGTCCTAGACAAGGTGGAGCTACCTTTCTCGCACAATTTGCTACTAAAAATGGTGTGAGTGTTCAATTGTTAACGCTAACACTCGGTCCTATAGAGTTGTGGGCTTTTAGTACAACAGCAGAAGACGCCTTGGTTCGCAATCAACTTTATCGCCACTTAGGTCCATCGGAGGCTAGACGTTTTCTTGCAACTTTATTTCCTAATGGTTCAGTAGCCAAAGAGATAGCTGAGCGCCTGAATACTTTGAAAGAAGAGGGTGGTTTAATTGAAGAGGAAGGTAAGGTTGGTGTGATAGAGCAATTTATCGGCGAAATTTTAGATGCATACTCCCACGATCCAAACTGTAAGAGTCTGCCTGCGACTAGAGATTAAGCAATCGATTCATTCAATACAAACCCATTCAAAATACCCGGAATAAAGGGGTTGATCTGATTTTGTGTTTTCAAAGCATAACGCCCCGAATTGCCATTTACTTCAAAAAGAATTTGTAGGTTAGAGCTATCTTGATCATCTACTAGAACATTCACTTTTTGTAACATTTTAAAGAAAGCCCATGGGCCGAGTTCTTCTAATTCGTAATGATTACCTTCAATGGAGTTCAGTGTCAGTCTGGCATTGGGTTGTGGCCAGTGGAAGCTGGTTATGGAGTCGCTATCTTGGGTATCGCTTAGCTTGGTGCTGCCAATAACCAATTGGAGGTTAGCAACAACCGGATCTAAGTTTACTTTTTGTAAGCTAAATTCAATTTTACTTGTTTCACTTTGCTCAGGGAAAAACATATTACTAATAACGTTGGCGCGGATTAATTCATTTATCATGTCTGCAGAAATAGGTAATACATAGTTATTTAATTCTTTGAGCTGCCATTGAGCTTGCGACGTATCTAAAAAGGGTTTCAGATATTGTTCAACAAAGTTATTAAGTACTCCATGGCGTGAAAAAAAGCGATCAAAATCTGGGATGGCCACTTCTTGTGTCTGCGCTGCATCAAAGGGATAGCGTCTCGCAATGCTGTATTGATAGTCACGAATGACAGTTTGTTGCCATTGCTGATTGATGTGATTCCTTGCGTCATTAATTAAAATATACCAGGTATCATCCGCCACTTGTTTTGACCATGTGGAGATTGGTTCTGGTAATTGGTGAACGTAGTTATAAAGCGCACTAAGTGGGTTGGCTAATGTATCACCCTCAAAGCGAGCTTTGGCTAAAGTAAACGCTGTCCTACCCTGATCATTTACCATAGATAAGGTCGTAAGGAATTTTTCCAACTCATTCATGTTTAAAGTGACGTCACGAACAGCTGACTGACTCATTAAACTAAGCTCAGTAAATTTGCTCGCAATTTCTTGGTTAAATAAGCTTGCATTCGCCCCTAGTTCTGGACTCGTTTGCTGCTGTATTAAGTTAACTAGTTTACTCACAGCATCCGATTGATGCAGGGCTTGCATTAGTCTCCGAGCTTGTTGGTAATCTTGGAAATGTAGCGGGGTACTTCGGCGCATAAAATTTTGCCACCAGACAACATATTCGTAACAATATGCTTGTTGAAGCAGCGTGGGTAAATCTTTGAGATCTTGGCGAGCCAGTACCCAATTATCTTCTTGTAGTTTAGCCCCTATTGCGGGTAACTTGGCGATGACTTGTTGAAAACCTGATTTAGTAAAATAAACAGGTATTTCTTTATCGGTTAAATCGAAACCATCTACAACCAAAGATTGGCGCTCTTGAGGAAAGGCATCCTTAGCCAGGGTGTAATATAAATAACTTGCCGGCAAAGCATTTAAATAATTTCTAACATCACTTACGATTTGCCGATTGATGGTAATAGGTTGCAAAGGTTGACGTAAAGCTTGTTTTAGTAAGGCTAGCCTTTTTTGTAAATTTTCAGGTGTTAAATCTTTTTGCCAATGCTCTTGAAACCACGATAAAACCTCAGGTTGTGAAAATTGAGCAGGCTCACCCAGCATCAAATAAATTTTTAAGGCTTGATAGCGAGCCGCTTGAGTTTGTCTAGTATCAATAATGGTTTGCTCGATATCAGCAAGCATTGTTGGTAAAAAATTTCCCTGTAGATTTTGCTTGGTATGCAAATTGAGCTGTGTCTTCAACTGTTGAATGTTCGGTAAAAATATCGAGTGAGCTGTTAAGCGCTCTAGCACGGTAGAGGCTTTTGTTAGGTGATAAAGTGCTGAGGGGTCACTTTGGCTTTTACCGACTAGTGCATCATAGGTTAGTAGTTCTTGGCTCACTTTATCTAACGAACGTGCAGACTTTAAGTGCTGGGAGCCTATCCACATGATAGATAAGCAAACGGTTCCAGCCATCGCTCCAGTAATCCATTTATGCGACAAAGTGATCTGGGGTGGATGACGTTTAGTATGTGCTTGAAACGCTTGTAAGGTGCCTTCAATGAAATAAGCGCGATGGTTTATGGATTGAGGAAATTTATCTTGCACGGTTAATGCATACTCATGCTGAATTTTTTTATTAAGGCGGTCTACACTAATTCCTCCTTGCTCCCCACTTGTAAAATAAAGCGATTGAACACGAAATAATTTTGGCGATATTGTTTGTACAAAAACTTGGATAGCTCTTCCTAAACTCGCCAATTGCAAAGGAAACTCTCGGATGAGTGTGCGTTTAACACTGGAGCGAGCAGGGTGCATTTTATGAATAACTTGCTGCCCTATGACTTCGATGAATTGCTCAAATTTAGCCTTGAGATTACTATGCAGTTTACCTTGCCGTGTGTTCCAATCCAGAGAAAAACCAAGGGGTTTTTGTAGATCAGATGGATGCTCATTTTGAAAAAATTCACAAAAACCGGCTAAGGCATCCAATTTAGTAAACACAATGGCGGCATCAATACGGTAATTTAAACTTGATCCAAAACGGGCTAGTAACTGAGTATGAGCTTTGCTGTGCTCAGCAAATTGTAGTGGTTCTGAAATTAATAGCTCATTGATGTCTACGCATAAAATAATACCGCTAATTTTTAGGGTGCGATGGCAGCGATTCAATTGTTTAAGCGTATATTGTAAGAGATTTTTGCTGTGATTAAGCCAAGATTCACCAAGCTCAACAATAACTCCATGTTGATTATAATAAATATCAGCCCCGCGTTCAGCATCTACTGTAATATGCTCAAGGTGACTTTGGCGTAATAGGGTTGTTTTACCCTGATTATCTTTGCCGGTAAGGATTAAGAAAGACAGGGCATTATGTTGTGGTTTTAGTTGCCAGAGTATTTTTTTTAAAGCGTCACACAACGCATGTAAAGATTTATCCATTATTTTCCATATTATTGGCGAGGGCTGTATGCGCAAGCAAAACAGTTTTGGCTTTATGTTCAAGTAATGTGTGGCTAACAAAATAGACTGAGATAAGCGTACTTAAGGCTATCAGTGTAGAGACGATAATGCGCTTGTGGTTTTTCGGCTCGGGTATGGTGTTGGGTTGCTCTTTAAAAAGCCGATGCGGTTTGTTGGCGCGATTTTGTAATATGAGTTGGTATAATTCTTCAATAAGATTGTCGAGGGTTTGCCTGCCATCAGGCCGTAAATGTTGTTCTCCTTCGAAACCTGCAATTAAGCAATAGTAAGCTAGTTCTAATAGATCCAGGTATTGGTTTATACGCTCTTTGATATGATTAATAATGTCAAAAAATCGACGTTGTGGACCTACATCGTCACTATGGGATAAGGGGGTGAATGCTTTGAATTCAGCTGGTTGGCCATAGAGACGAATGTAATTTTTGCCTAGTAGTTCATCGATTGTGGCGCTTAGCAGGTAACACGCAATGACCACAAATTCATCGGCATAACCTTGACCGGCAAGTCTACTATGGAACGCATGAAGCTCGTGTTCAATGTTGTCGCGGATACTAGCAATGGGTGGGAGTGTTGGGCTGACGCATAGTCTTTCTAACAGGGATAACAAAGGCCCTGCTGCTGCAACCAAAGGATTAGTTGTCGACGAGTTAATAAATAGCTTCGATCGATAATAACCCTGAGGAACTGGGAAGTTGCCTGGTATTGTAAATCGGCTTACAAGAGAGGCCGAATAAGGCTCGGCTGACATGGCCTAACTCCAAGTGGATGTGAGCTTATCGTTCTAAAAGATAATACGTTATCTCTTATGTGTTGTCGATAAGAGGAGGATAATGATAGGGAGTTGCTGTTTTTGAGCGGAGCGCAATCGTAGTTTCCTCGCCCATTGATGGGAGAGGTTGCCCGGCAGGGCAGGTGAGGGTAGATTAATTAAAAAAATACATTTTTTATTGTGTTTTTTTAATCACCCCTCACCTGCCCTGTCGAGCACCTTCTCCACTCGCGGGGCGAAGGAACGATGTATTAAATTTTCTTTCAAAAGCGGCTAACTTTTTCTCTAGTTTCCATTGTAAGCGAGCCTTTTCATTTTTTTTAATAAATTTATGACACGTAAGACTGGTTAAATTTAGGCATGCTGGTATGGGGATATGTTTACTAGGATCCACCCACAAATTTTCCCCGGGCAAGAAGCTGTATGTTAATGCGTTGCGATTGATGGTTTTTATCGATGCGTAATCAAGATGCTGGTTTATAACTGCTTCAACATATTCATGCGTTAAATTAGTACGCAGTACACCTTCGTCGTCTGTAGAAAGTACTACGGGAACGTGGTGCGCTAGATAGTAATTTAAAGGATGTTCTTTGCCGGTAATATTTAGAATTTTACGATTGCTCGTTAAATTGATTTCAACTGGAATAGGCTTGCTTGCCATGTGCTTTAAAAGGGACTCTGGCTCTTTTTCGTGAGTAATATCCACACCATGGCCTATACGGTTAGCGTGTCCTATGAAGATGGCATCATGGATATGAAAATTTAGCTCGGTGGAAGGTACCAGCGCGGGGGTTAACTCCCCGGCATGTAGGGCAATCTTAACGTTTGGATAAGCTGCATGCAGAAATTTAAAAATTTGCATTTGCTGTTGATAATTGCGCAAGGAAATTGCGCCATCCTCAGCTTGTACTAAATTGACCCCTACAATGTCTTTTGAAATGTTGGCCGCGGCGAATCCATTAAGAGCTTGGGCAAATACTTTATTTAGAGATTGTTCACGTAAGATATAATACTGGAATTTAACTGTGATGGAGCACGCTTCTGCTTGTGGCCTCTTACTACATCCTAGTTCTTGACGAGCTTGTTGCAGAATTTGATTACTTTCTTTAACGGTATGATTAAGATTTTCTTGGAAATGGTTATCTGCTAATAGTACGCGTTGCTTTTCAGCATAACTCATCGAGTCGCTTAATAGAGAGCTAAATGTGGCGGCTTTGCCATTGTCAGGCATTATCATAATTTCTAAGTACAGCTCGTGTTGGCTTGCTGCTCGTTGAAGAACCTCTGCGAGCAACTGAGGGCTAAAATCAATCACAATAGGCATAAATTTCAAAAAGCTCGCGAAAAAATGATCATGGGCAGATTCTTGGGTAGGCGTAAATTCTTCCATTGACCAAGCACGAATAATGGTGGGATGCAGTTCGGGTTTTTTTGCAAGAGTTAGGGTTTCTACATCATCGCATGGCAGGGTTTTACTGATGATTTGGTTTTTTGAGTTTAGGCAGTAGTTTGTTTTTGTCGCCAAAGCTAACATAGCCTCAGGATAAGCTCCTCCAGCAAGGTGATAATGCAGCTCTCCCCCTTTAGGCATTTCTTTAAAAAACGTATAAAGAGCTTTGGGATCTGATTTGATGGTTGCAAAATGCGTATCAACGTTTGCTTTAGCCGATGAGAAAATACTAACTAAGAACGAGAGGGCAAAAAATTTAAGAATGCGCATGATGATTGCTACATATTAAGATAGGCGTGTATTATATCAGATAGTCCCGCTTGGCCCCAGCATGCCCGCTTATTGATTATGAGCGTTGGTGGGCAGGTCGCTTTTGCTCCTTTACCCACCCCACTATTATACTGTTCTCGCCATCCCTTCGTAACTTTATTGATGTGCTACAGCTAGCCCCTTGAGGATGGTTAAGGCTGCATAAAGTTGATAGTCTTCGTGGATCAAATTTTGCTCATCGCTAGTGGTTTTAGCGGTTTTTTCTTCGTTTTTATTGATTATGTGGCCATTTAAATCTGCTTCAGCAAAACCTGAGAAATTTTTCTTACTATCGTCTGCAGTTGGCACGGTGACTTCCTCTACTACGATGTCAGGTGTAATCCCCTTAGCTTGGATCGATGTACCCGCTGGGGTGAAATAAAGTGCAGTTGTTAGCTTTATTCCGCGTTTATTATCTAATGGTAAGACAGTTTGTACGGAGCCTTTGCCAAAGCTTCTAGTGCCAAGAATAATCGCTCGTTTATTGTCTTTAAGAGCTCCAGCAACAATTTCAGATGCGGATGCTGAGCCATTATTGATGAGAACAACAATTGGGGCATTGTCAAGAATATCCCCTGGATTAGCCATGGCTGTGAATTTTGAGCCAGGCAAACGGCCTTGAGTGTACACAATCATTTCTGCATTGCCTTTTTTATCCTTATCAAGGAATGCGTCAGAGACTTGAATAGCAGAGTCTAAAAGCCCCCCTGGGTTATTGCGTAAATCGAGTACTAAGCCTCTTAATTGGCCGCCCGCTTGTTGTTTAAGCTGTGCGATCGCTTGCTCCATGTCTTTGTCTGTTAAGACTTGAAATTGTGTTAGGCGTATGTAGCCATACTTATTATCAAGTAATTTACTTTTTACGCTTTTAATCATGATTTTTTCGCGCACTAGCGTAAAATTTAAAGGTTTGTTTTGCCCTTTGCGAAGGATAGTTAAATCAATGGTACTGCCGGGTTTACCACGCATTAAATTGACGGCATCCTTTAGTTCTAATCCCTGTACTGATTTTGGGCCTAGCTTAATAATGTAATCTCCTGCTTTGACTCCGGCTTTAAAAGCGGGTGTATCCACAAGCGGTGTTACTACTTTTACCACACCTTCCTCCATGGTGACTTCAAGACCTAAACCACCAAATTCGCCATTTGTAGCAGTTTGTAACTCTTTGAAATCGTCCTCATCAAGGTAGCTTGAATGTGGATCCAAGCCATTCAGCATACCGCGGATAGCATTGTCAAAGAGTTCTTTGTCACTGATGGGCTTCACATAGTATTTTTTAATTTCGCTAATAGCGTTAGAAAAACGTTGTACGTCTTCCATGGGAACACGTTGCGGCGATGGTTGTGTATTTTCTTCCTCTGCGAATGCTTGTGAGGAGAAAAGAGGAAGGGCCGTAAAAACAGTTATCATTGCATTACGGTACAATTTTTTGCTGAGCATGAAATCCTCCTCGAGCAAGGTCTGTTTTAGCAGCCATGCCGTCCATTATTATTGTTTGTATTCAAGAGCTCGTTGATGGCAACTCACATGTTCAAAGCAATCAAGACAGCCACGCAAGCGGTGGAATTGCTTTTCCACTCCTTCTTATCTCAAAGTATAGACCGTTTTGTTTAAGTCCACCGCTATGTCCAACAGTAGCAATTTGTTCACCTTGGGATACGGTATCTCCTTTTCGTTTGAATAAGGATTGGTTATGAGCGTATAACGTCATAAAGCCTTGTCCATGGTCGATAATTAATAACAAACCATAACCTTTTAACCAGTCGCTAAAAACAACTTTTCCTGAGTAAACTGCGGCAACAGGCGTTCCTTCCCGAGCATAAAAAACCAAGCCTTGATTGATTTTTTGTAAGTTGCCTCCCCTTGTATTGATGGGCCTTGGAAGTTTTGTGCGTGCATACAAGAATGGTCGTTGCGTTTGCGTAATACTTTGCTGAGTAAGTGATTTGAGTAAGCGTGACAAGTTGTCTTTGTTCTGCTGTGACTCGGTTAATTCTTGTTGTTGACTTAGAATGTCTTTATTTAACGTTTGAATAATTGCGGTACTGTACAGTTTTTCTTGTTCAAGTTTTTGCTGATGTTGGCTTAAAATGTGTTGTAGTTTTTTTTGCTCGGTAATTTCCTGCTGCAACGTATCTTGATTTAGTGCAAGATGATTTTTAGTTTCTTGCACATGGTCGATAATATGTTGACGCGATTTTACTACATATTGATAAAACGTCAGCAAGCGACTGGTTGTGGCCGGATTATCTTGATTTAGCAACCATTTTAATGGTTGAAACTCACCCATTGTATAACGGGCACGCACGTGCTTAGCTAGCAAAGATTGTTGTGTTTGTAGCTGTTCACGCAATGCAACGCCTTGTTTTTCCAACTCACCAATTTTATGTTGTTTATCTCCTAAACTTTCTTGGATGTTATGTAGTTCTTGTACCCCCATACTAATTTTTTTTTCCGTGTTAGCGAGTTCCTGGCTAAGTGCGGCAGTTTTATCATGGGCGCTATTTAAGATTTGTTGTAGATGACTAATTTTAAGATCTAATTGTCTTAGTTTGGTTTTTGTTTGAGCCATAGCGGCTGTTTCCGCGTGAATAATCGGAGTTAGCGACATCAAACTAGCTATTATTAATGATATGGTCTTAGTGCGGAGCATGATCTTCTACCAATAATGCCTTCCCTGTCATTTCTTTGGGAGGGTTGATGCCTAATAGTGTCAACAGCGTAGGGGCGATATCAATTAGGCTACCCGTTATTTGGTTAAAATGCCAATTTTCACCAATATAGAGGAACGGTACGGGTTGGTTTGTATGCGCAGTATGGGCTTGATGGGTGTCGTCATCAAACATCGACTCAGCATTGCCGTGATCAGCTGTGATGAGTAATTGGCCTCCTACTTTCTCTAAGGCTCGCCAAGTATCATGCATGGCCTTATCTAAGCACTCAATTGCCCGAACGGCTGCTGCAAAATTACCGGTGTGACCAACCATGTCGGCATTGGCGTAGTTACAAATAATCACATCATAATCACCACTTTGAATAGCATCGACGAGGGCTTGGGTGAGTTGCTGCGCGCTCATTTCCGGTTGTAAATCATAGGTGGCTACAGCAGGTGATGGGATTAAAATTCGTTTTTCATGAGGAAACACGCGTTCTGAACCGCCATTAAGGAAAAAAGTAACATGTGCATATTTTTCAGTTTCACCAATGCGTAGTTGCTTCATTCCGTGTTTAGAAATGACCTCGCCAAGTGTGTTGTGGAGAGCCAATGGTGGAAATGCGCAGCGGGTAGGAAGATAGTCGGCATAATGCGTCATGCTAATAAAATGTTTGATTTTGGGTTTTTTATGGCGTTTAAAGCCGTCAAAATTATCAGCGATGAGAGATTGCGTTAATTGTCTGGCGCGATCTGCTCTAAAATTGAAAAAGACTACGGAGTCGCCATCTTTTATGGCTGCTTCTTTACCAATCCGTGTAGGTGGAATAAATTCATCAGTGATATCTTGTTGGTAGAACGTTTCAACGGCCTCTTCGGCCGTATTAAAATGATGCTCGCTGTAGGCTTCGGTTAGTAATCGATAAACGGGCTCAATTCTTTGCCAGCGTTTATCGCGATCCATTGCGAAATAGCGCCCGGATATTGAGCAAATGGTAGCAACTGGGTGGGCAGTTAGGTGTTTTTGTAATGTTGCTAGACTGAGCAGTGCACTTTTAGGAGATGTATCTCGTCCATCAAGAAATAAGTGAAGGTATACATTTGAAAATTGATGCTTAGCACACAAGGCTAGGAGAGCAAACAAATGATTTTCATGGCTGTGTACACCGCCTAAGGAAAGTAAACCCATAATATGTAGAGCATGTCCGTCGCGCTTTAGCTCTTCGATGGTTTCAACCAATACCGAATTTTTGGCAAACTCACCATTTTCTATCGCCGCATTGATATGGGTTAATTCTTGTTGAATAACACGCCCTGCGCCTATATGCATGTGGCCAACTTCAGAATTTCCCATTTGTCCGCAGGGTAATCCTACTGGTGTGCCAGAGGCTTCAAGTAATATGTGTGGGCGTGTTTGCCACCAACTATCCCATTGTGGTGTATGGGCTGCAGCAATTGCATTATGTGATGTTTCTTCACGATAACCCCAGCCATCAAGGATCATTAATACCAGGGGGAGGCGTTTTGCCATGCATTTTCTCCATAACTCTTATTTAAACCCGTTCGTGCTGAGGAGGAGCGAGGAATCGCAATTCACTATCTGCGCAAAATCAGCGAATCTTTGACTATATCAGAGATGCGCTTACGGTAAAAAGAATTTGCATGGGCTAGCAAGTAGAATTAGTATACCTGCTACTTGATAGACTAGATTGGTTTTGCTATGGCGTCGAATGCCCTATATTCCGAACAGCGTGAAACAGTATTAGAAAAAATAAATATCAATCATTGCCTGTTTATTGTCTTGATTTCACTGGTATTGCGACTAGTTTGGATGAGTTTTAATGGCTTACTCGTTGAGGAAGCATATTATTGGGATTATGCCCAGCATTTAGATTTTAGCTATTATGACCACCCTCCGATGGTAGCGGTTTTAATCAAAATTTCTACTATGTTGTTTGGACTTCATCCGTTTAGTGTGCATTTTCCCGCTATTTTTTGCTGGGCGCTTACGGCGGTTTTTATTTTCAAACTGACCGAATTAATTAAGCGCGGGGCTGGCTGGTATGCTGTCATGCTGTTTGCCATATTGCCTTATTTCTTCATGCAATCCGCAATAACGACACCTGATACTCCTGTTATGGTTTGTTGGTCCGCGGCACTTTACTACTTATATCGTTCATTGGTGCTTAATGAGTCTCGTAGTTGGTATGCTGTAGGGGTTTGCCTGGGGCTAGGAATGGTCTCAAAATACACGATTGTATTACTTGCTCTTCCTACATTTCTCTATCTAGTTACTATCCCAACAGCACGCGTGTGGTTTGCTCGTAAAGAACCATATCTCGCTGTTCTTATTGCTTTAATACTGTTCACACCTGTTATTTACTGGAACGCGACGCATGAGTGGGCATCGTTTTTATTTCAAAGTGTGCGGCGTTTTAAATCTAAGCCTTCTTTTTCTTTGCTGGCATTTATAGGGTTGCTGATTTTTTTTGTAACCCCAGTTGGTCTGCTCGGACTATGGAAGCTATGTCGTAAAACAGAAGGTGATGCGGCTGATCTGAGTGTGAAAACAATGCGTTTTCTGCAATTTTTTACCTTGTTACCGTTAGGATTTTTTGGATTTTATAGCTTAAGCCATTCAGTAAAATTTGATTGGATTGGGCCAGGGTTAATAGCAATACTGCCTTGGTTGGCAACATTAATCAAAGGGGCATGGGTATCGGATAAAAATAAATTACTAATCAGTTGGTTTAGTACGGCCATAGCTCTGTTTTGTCTGTATACGATGTTAATAATGGTAACGACCATGGGTTTTTCTGGATGGCTGCATCAAAAACTGATGGGGCAGTATTTTTCATGGAGCGATCTAGCAAAAGAATTTAATGCGATAGCCGGGCAGGTTGAAGCTGAAATGCACCAAACTCCTATATTTGCCCCTTTAGATTCATATCATATAGGTAGTGAGTTCGATTTTTACCAGGCCGTATTTTTGGCACAAGGAAAGATTCAAAAGCAATATCCTGTAGTTGGCTCGCATATTTTTTCTGGGAATAGTTTGATGTATAAATATTGGACTAATGGAGAGAGTTTATCGGGTAAGACTTTGATTGTAATTTCAGATCATAAGAGCGATTTTGATTATCTTTCACTCAAGACGGTTGGAATTGAGAAATCTCCTCTTCGCGTGGTGTGGTCGCATTGTCAAAGAGGGCAACAGAAACTAGCGCCTTTTTATTATAAAATTATTGAGATAAAGCCTGAGGCTAATTTGAGAAGTTAGTCTTGTTTTCTTGCTCCGAGAACAAGTCTCTGAGCATAGGGAATAGCCTTAATTATTCAACAACGCCCATCCAATGGGAGAGGAGCCACTCGATTCGCTATCTGAGTGGCATTAAGCTTCATTAGATAAAACAAGAGGCTTGCTCTTTCGCCAGATAAAATTTGAGTAAATCACGTAATTTAAAATCGAACCTAAGATTATTCCCGTGATAAGTATGATGTTTTCTTTCAACAAACCTGCGCCGAAATATTTTATCCCTAAATGCAACCAATACGATTGGCAACCAATCATAAAAATAGAGTATCCAACAAAAAAGGCCATTGATTTCAATGTCTTGTAACTAATGGTCAGTGGGTTGTTTTTGAAGGTAAATTGATTGTTGAGGGTAAAATTATTGATTATTGCGCCGAATACGGCAAATTGTGCGGCATTAACCGGCGGTAGCTTGTGGCGTAGAAGGTTGTAGATCAAATATTGAATGATAGCGCCAGAAAGCCCGACCAAGCACATTCTAAAATAGGGCACCAATGTTCGAAAACGCAAGGTAAATATAACCCGTAGTGCATCCATGATACTGTTAGTTGGTAATTTACTTTGACCACTTTTTCGATCGACAAATACGATTGGGTATTCAGCGATCTTGGCTTTGTTTTTATGTAGTAGCCATAACAACTCTAATTTATAAGCGAATTGATTAGATAAAAATTTTTCAGGCAATGCTTGAAGAAGCGCTTCACGGCGAGTCGCTCTAAATCCTGTGGTGAAGTCTTTATATTTTGGTGTAAGGACGAAGCGAGCAATATAATTACCAAGTACGGATAAAAGTTTACGGTGCCAGCCCCAATCATCGGGAATATGACCCCCGCGAATATAGCGACTCCCAAGAACAACATCGTAGGTATCCATTTTTTCAAGTATAGGTGCGATGTATTGTGGTTGATGTGAGAGGTCTGCATCAAATTCAATAATGATATCTGCTGATAGATCATTTAAGGCGTAGCGCATGGCTTGTAGATAAGCAGATCCGAGCCCTGATTTTTTAGATTCTGTTTTCAAATGAAGTTTGGGATAGGTGGTTTGCAAGTCGAGAATAATTTTTTGTGTGTTATCAGTTGAAGCGCTATCAAAAACTAACACGTGTACATCTTTATTGTGAACACATTCAGTCGCTTGAAAGACTTGCTGTAATGTTTCTTCAATAGCGAGAGATTCATTATAGGTGGGAATAATAATAACAACTTTTGTAACATTCATTGATCGAGACACCTTGTTTATCGACGTGATTTATTTAGAAAATTTTTTCACATTTTAGCAAGTATACACCAATTTGTACTAGAGGTGGGGGGATGACAAACTAGCTCTTAATCTTTTATGGTAAAGAGGGTAGACTATAGAACATTTTTGTTGATGGAAGAAGCGGGTTGAATCAAAAATTACCCCAACATGTTGCCATTGTGATGGATGGTAATGGGCGTTGGGCTGAAAATCGAGGTTTGCAACGTGTTGAGGGACACCGTGTTGGTGTCGATACCGTTAAAGCTATTGTGCAGTCTTGTTTGAAAAATAAAATTGCAGTGTTGAGTTTATTTGCCTTTAGTAGCGAAAACTGGGCACGACCCGCAACGGAAGTGGATTTTCTTATGCAACTTTTTGTTCATGCCCTAGGGCGTGAAATACAAGAACTGCATCAACATGGCATTTGTCTACGCTTTACCGGTGACCGTAGCAATTTATCCGATTCATTATGCACAGAAATGCGCGCAGCTGAGGCGCTAACAGGTAAAAATACTCAGTTGATATTGAATATTGCCCTGAATTACGGTGGTAAATGGGACATCATGCAGGCAGCAAAAGCGCTGGTAAAGCAGGCTATCGATAATGAGATACCCCTCGATAGCATAGACGAAGCGGCTTTTGCAAAACTACTTAATACTTCTGATCTTCCCGATCCCGATTTATTTATTCGTACTAGCGGTGAACAACGAATTAGTAATTTTTTTCTTTGGCAACTGGCATATACTGAGCTTTATTTTTCAGACATACTTTGGCCTGATTTTACAGCTGAAGAGTTTGAAAAAGCATTGGCTTGTTTTAGCATGCGCAAACGCCGTTATGGACTGACCACAGAGAAAAATTATGTTTAAGCAGCGCTTCATAACTGCCATCATACTCGTTCCTTTAGTCTTACTTGCTATTTATTACGCTAATATATGGATCTTAAGAGCAGTTGTTTTATTGCTCACGCTTGCTTGTGCTTGGGAGTGGACACAGCTGATACCCATCAATCGATTGGTGAGTAGAATTTTCTTTACCGTGCTGTTGTTAGTGGTTGTAGAGTTAGGTGGTTATTGGTTTGACGCATGGTTGCTATGCGGGTTAGTGGCGTGGGTGGGCATCTTACTCGCTGTATTGATGTTTCCCGCTTCGCAACGATTTTGGGGGCATCGCATTGTTGTAGGCGGAGCTTGCTTATTGTTGCTTCCCGTATTTGCTAATAGTATCGCGGCAATTTATGAGCATGCACAAGGCAAGTCTTTAATCGTTTATCTACTTTTCTTAGTTTGGGCAACAGATATAGGCGCTTATTTGGCCGGAAAACGCTTTGGGGGTCATAAGCTAATTCCACGCGTGAGCCCTGGTAAAACAGTAGAAGGAGCGCTGGGTGGCTTTTTAATGGCGATGGTTATAGCTATTATTGGTAATTTTTATTTCAATCCTCGCGATATGGTTATTTGGTATGCTCTTGCTGTAGCAGTAATATTGATTTCCATGCTGGGGGATTTGTCAATCAGTATGCTTAAACGGCGCAGTAAATTAAAAGACACGGGGCGTATTTTCCCTGGGCATGGTGGTGTGCTTGATCGGTTAGACAGCTTGATTGCAGCAGCACCTTTGTTCTACTACGGACTTCCATTTTTGGCAATCGCATCTTGAGCACAATCTTAACATTGTTCTACTTTATTCTGGCCTTGCTGCTGCTGATTGTTATCCATGAATATGGTCATTTCCTGGTAGCGCGTTGCTGTGGCGTCAAAGTACTGCGGTTTTCTTTTGGTTTTGGCAAAGTGTTAGCTTCTTGGCATGACAAACGCGGAACCGAGTATGCTTGGTCATTATTTCCTTTAGGTGGCTACGTTAAAATGCTTGATGAGACTGAAGGCGAGGTTTCTGAAAGCGAGCGTCCTTTGGCATTTAACAACAAATCGATATGGGCGCGTATGGCCATTATCGTCGCTGGGCCACTGTTTAATTTTCTGTTCGCTTTTATAGCCTTGTGGTTGGTTTTGGTAATTGGCATAAAATCACTTGCTCCAATGATTAGCGATATTAAGCCTGGAAGCATAGCTGCTCGGGCTGGGTTAACCCCACAACAAGAAATTTTGTCTTTAGACGGCAAAAAAATTTCCAGTTGGCGTGATTTTCAATATGCTTTAATGCCTCTTTTGGGCGCGAATGAATCAGTCGCCATTAGGGTTAAATCGTTAACGAATCATCAACAGCAAACTTTGATTTTACCACTGGAAAATTGGCAGGTAGATGTAAAAAATCCCGATGTGCTAGAAAGCTTAGGAATTACCCCTTTTATACCTACTGTCCCACCTATCATCGGTGAGGTGGTAGAAGAGTCTCCGGCTCAATCAGCGGGATTGCAAACAGGCGACGTTATTAATTCTGTAAATGGGCATGCCATTTCAGATTGGCTGGTTTTGGTTGACTTTGTTAAGCAGCATCCTAACCAACGTTTAAAGTTGGTTATAACTAGGCAAGGAAAGCATAAAACATATGCTGTTAAGATTGGTAGCACTATAAACAACGGGCGCGTGGAAGGGGCGCTTGGGGTGCGGTCTCAGCGCGTTGATTTACCTCCACATTGGTTGCGGTTGCAACGTGAAGCTCCATTGCAAGCTATTAAAACTGCGTTTGAGCAAACAGTTGATTTAAGCGCTGCGACTTTCAAGCTTATCGGTCGTCTAGCCACTGGTAAATTACCTATACAAAGCATCAGTGGCCCAGTTGGGATTGCTCAAGGTGCGGGTGAGTCTGCGCGTAATGGATTGTCTTATTATCTTTCTTTTCTTGCGCTAGTGAGCATTAGTTTAGGGGTATTAAATTTATTACCAATTCCAATGTTAGATGGGGGGCAGCTCTTTTATTGCTTAGTTGAAATGATTATGCGCCGCCCACTTTCTGAGGGAGTGAAATCCGTTGGCGTTTATTTAGGCTTGGTAGTGCTAGTTACTTTGATGATCGTTGCTTTGAGTAATGATTTATCAAGATTGACTTGATATACTCCTCGGTCGTAAAAGGGTGGGTGAGTTAATAAAACCCGGATGTCCGCTTTGCGGCCATCCAGGCTAGGATCGTTATCATGTAGATCGTAGCAACCGGGGAATGTTGACAGAGTGCTTTTCATCCTATAAAAGGGTTCATTTGTAGCTGGCTTGGTTGACCATACCGCAAGGGAATGCTCGTAGTGTTAGGTGTAAAAATAATAATGAAAAAAAATACAAAAAAAATTGCACTAGTAGCATGTTCTACGGCATTGGTGTGGGCGTCTCAAGTGAGAGCCGAAAATGGCTTTATTGTCCGAGATATCAAAGTTACCGGATTGCAGCGTGTAAGCACAGGTACAGTATTAAACTATTTGCCTGTTCAGGTAGGTGAAGAAGTTGGCCCTAACTCTACACCACAAATTATTCGCTCCTTGTACGATACCGGGTTTTTTCAATCTGTTGTGTTGGAGCGACAAGGTAATACTTTGATAGTACAAGTGGTCGAACGAGCAACGATCGGCTCTATCACGTTCGTGGGCAATAAAGAAATTCCCAGTGATAAAATGAAAGAGCTACTCAAAGACTTGGATTTGGTGAAAGGACGGGTCTTTCAGCGTGCCTCACTTGAGCGTCTAGAAAAAGAACTAAAGCAAGTCTACAACTCTAGAGGGAAATACAACGCACGTATTGAAAGCAAAGTAACCTCCTTGACTGAAAATCGCGTGGCTATAAACGTCACGGTTTCAGAGGGTCGGGTTTCACGCATTAAAGAAATCAAAATTATTGGTAATCATGATTTTTCTGATCACGAATTACAATCAGAGCTGACTTTAGCGCGTAGTGGAATTTTTACTTATTTCACCAAAAAAGATCAATATTCTAAAGCAGCAATGGATACCTCTTTAGAGGCGCTGCGATCTTTTTATCTAGATCGCGGTTATTTGAAATTTGCTATCGTTTCATCGCAAGTACTGCTTGCTCCCGATAAAAAAGATGTTTTTATTAACATCCATATTGAAGAGGGACCTCAATATCATTTTTCCGGGTTTGCTGTAGTAGGTAAAACAATATTACCTAAACGAAAAATTGACTCTCTGGTCCAAGTAAGGAAGGGCGCTGTATTTTCGCGTAAAAAAGTTACAGAAACGATTTCGGATATTGGCCTGGCACTGGGGGATGTGGGTTATGGATTCCCTGCTATTAATGCAGAGCCTCGTGTAGATGAGCAGAACAAAACAGTATTTATCACGTTTGTAGTTGATCCTGGCAGGCACGTGTATGTACGTCGCATTAATTTCCATGGAAATACCAAAACTGGTGATTATGTTTTACGCAATGTTATCCGTCAGGATGAAGGCTCTTTGTTATCTTTACATAATATTAAAGAGTCAGAGCGGCAATTGAAGTTGTTGACCTATTTGAAAAACATTGATGTGAAAACCACACCAGTGCCTGGTGCAAACAATCAGGTTGACTTAGATGTAACAGTAGAGGAATCGCCTTCAGCTGAAGCCACAGCTTCCTTGGGGTACGGTACCACTGGGCCACAATTCAATGCTGCTGTGAATCAATATAACTTTATGGGTACGGGCCGTACAATAGGATTAACCTTCGATGCGAGTTATTGGGGACAAAACTACGCATTTAACTATTACAATCCTTTTTATACGAATACAGGCGTCGGACGGGGATTGAATCTCTATTTTGCGAAAGTAAACCCTAAAAGATTGAGGTTTGTTAGTACATATAGCGCTGATCGGTATGGCGGCGATGTTAATTATGGTGTAATGCTGAGCGAAAATAGTAGTGCGCAATTAGGGTATGGTTACCAGGGCTTGCAGCTTCAATCTACCGGCATGGTACAACAAATTCAAAACTTTGCTTATCTGTATGGTCGCGATTTTAATCAGTTTCGTTTAAATGCAGGTTGGAACCGAAATAGCTATGATCAAATGCCTTACCCTAATTCTGGGATGAATCAGCAGGCTAGAGCGATGGTGGCTTTACCTCTATCACATAATTCATTTACATATTATAAAACGGATTATCAAGCGCGGATTTTTTATCCTGTAACACATGGGTTTATTTTCACAGTGCTTGGTAACGTGGCTTATGGAAATACGTTTGATAATAATGGGCTGCCCTTTTATGAGAACTATTTTGCGGGTGGTATTGCTCAGCCTGGCCAGGTGCGTGGTTATGAAAGCTATTCTCTAGGCCCACAAGATAATCTTGGCAATTCATTAGGTGCTAATTTACTTGTGAATGGTAGTGCGGGTCTTATTTTGCCCTATCCTTTAAGCCGTGAAAACGTTCGCACTACGCTATTTGCTGATGCGGGTAACGTGTTTTCTCGAGGGACACCGTTGATTCTAAGTGGTACAGATGAGGGGCCACTGCGATACTCCGCTGGGGTATCCGTTGAATGGCGCTCACCCTTTGGCCCATTGCAGTTCAGTGTGGCTAAAGCGCTGAATAAGCAGCCTACAGATCAAGAGCAATATTTCCAATTTACCTTGTCTTCTAGCTTTTAAATGATATAGTTATGTTTTTCAAATCGGAGTGAGATAAAAAATGAAGCGATTAAGTACCGTTTTAATTGCGTTAATGTTTACGCTAGGTAGTGTTAATGTTTTCGCAGATGGAATGAAAATAGGTGTTGTTGATTTGCAGAAAATCATGCAAACGGCAAGCCAAATGAAAAGTATCCAAGAAAAATTGGAAAAAGAATTCAAGCCACGTCGTGACAAATTAGTTGCAATGGAAGAAGGCTTGAAAAAAGATATGGAAAAGTTCAAGCGTGATAGCGCTGTGTTAAGCCAATCACAAAAGAAAGAATTGGAAAAGAAAGTTGTTGCCACACAGCAGCAGTTCGAGCGCGAAGGTCAACAGTATCAGCAAGAATTGAGTACAGCACATAACGAAGCAATGGAAGAATTTTACAATAAAATCCGTGCTGCTATTGCAAAAGTAGCTGAAAGTGACAAGTATGACGTGGTATTACAAAAAGATGCAGCGCCTTTTAGTTTGGATAAGCTGGATGTAACTGCCAAAGTTATGCAAGAAATTAGCTAAGAATTGTTTTGTGGTAGGTTGGATGTTAACTGAAACAGAGTAGCCCGTACGGATCCCGCATTTCTCTGCGCTCCATCCGGGCTACATTGTTTAAGTCGACGCCTATGCGCCGTAATGTGAACGTCCACCATCTCCCTTGGGATGGCCCTTTTTAATCCCTCCTTACCGACAGACCCTAAAAATAAGCGAGAAATAATCTATGATTGGTTCTGTGGATATTAATAAAATACTTGATTTACTGCCACATCGATATCCGTTACTCCTGGTTGATAGGGTGTTGGACTATAAAGCACACGATTACTTAGTGGCCATTAAGAATGTAACGATTAATGAGCCCTTCTTTTCAGGGCATTTTCCTGGGAACCCAATTATGCCGGGTGTATTAATGCTTGAGGCATTGGCACAAGCAAGTGCAATTTTATCAAATCTGTCGAGAGCTGCGAAAGAAGGATATGAATTTTTGTATTTTTTTGCAGGGATTGATAATGCCAAATTCAAGCAAGTTGTTACGCCAGGGGATCAACTTCGTCTGGAAGTGAAATTTATGGGTCAAAAACGGGACTTTTGGCGTATGCATGGGGAAGTTTTTGTTGGTGATAAACTTGCCTGTTCCGCAGATCTATTGAGTGCAGCGAAGGAAGTGAAAAGTGATAAGTGAACATGCGATAATTGACCCCTCTGCCAAACTTGGAAAGGGTGTATCGGTAGGTCCTGGCACAATTATTGGGCCCGATGTCGAAATTGGGGACGGCACCTGGGTCGGCCCTCATGTTGTTATTCAAGGACCAACGGTGATTGGTAAGAATAACAGGATTTTTCAATTTGCTTCTGTTGGTGATGAGCCACAGGACATCACCTATAAACATGAACCGACCCGACTCGAAATTGGTGATAACAATATCATTCGTGAATTCTGTATGATCAGTAGGGGTACTGTTAAAGGCGGTGGTTTTACTCGTATAGGTGATCATAATTTTTTTATGGCTTACACACACATAGGTCATGATTGTATAGTAGGGAACCATGTGATTATGGTTAACTATTCTGCACTTTCGGGCCATGTAACGGTTGATGACTATGTGAACATTGGTGGTTACGCTGCTATTCATCAATTCTGTCATGTGGGAGTTTATTCTTTTATTGCGCGTGCGACATATGTAACGAAAGATGTATTACCCTACGTGATGATTGCGGGTCACACTACTGCGGCCTGTGGTATTAATACAGTTGGTTTGAAGCGGCGAGGTTTTTCTTCTGAGGCAATAGACGGTTTGCGTAGAGCCTACAAAATTATTTTTCGCAAGGGATTAACTGTGCAACAAGCTGTTGCTGAGTTAGAAGTACTACAGACGGACTGTTCTGAGGTAGTGCTCATGATTGATGCGCTGAATAAATCAACCCGCGGTATTGTAAGATAATTCATACATTATCGCGAGCATTAGCGAAGCAATCAAGTGGCTTTAAAGGAGTTGACTGGTCAATTAATGTTCATGCGTGTTGGAAATAAAGTGATTTGCGATTTGGTACTTTCGTTTTTAATTGTTACTGTACCCCAAAATCTGTGTTTAGAGATTTTTTCATTAGGATCTCGAGAGGGTAACGACTGCATGCTACCCGATGTTGGCTCAGCGGCTGCATCTTCTAAAGAAGGAAAATCCGAGTTATAAGATGCCTTTGCAAACACTTCTCTGATGTCAGAATCTATCTTTTTTGAAAAGAATCGATGATAAACTTTACCGTCACGCCTACTAACAGAAACAGTTATTATTCCTCGTGTTTTACCTGTCTCTCCATTTGACATTTCTGCTGCTAGAACATAGCGTTCATCCTCAAGTCCTGTTGTAGGATTTCGCCATATCGTTTTTAAAGCGAGGTCAATTAGAAAAAAGTCTACGGAGCTGCTGAAAGCATGTAAGGCAATCATAACCCTTTGATATGCCTCTTTTTCTTTAGCATATTCTGGAAATATCTTGTGGTCCAATGGTGTAACGGCATTAAACCATCGGGATACTCTCAAGGTATATATGAAGGGTTGGGGCATTTGAGGATGTAAAAGAACAGGTAATGTCTTTTCGCTTGGCACAAGTGGTTCATCAACTATATCAGCACCGACTGGTTCTACGAGATCATCGCTATGACTTGCTTGAGCGCTTTCATCTGGTTTCACTGAGCACGCGGCTTGTACCTTACGACGTGGTTGTCGTAGATTTGTTTTTACTGCTAGAGTTGTAGGAATGGACCAGTCTTGGTTGGGTGGAGTTGTAAGTTCTCTAAGTATTGTTTCGGTGAAATCTACGTCCTCCAGTCTAACTGTAGGTAATTCACTAGGTAAAATTCTGCCGATTGTGAGTTTATAATACCTCAACATCTGCTTTTTTTTAGATGGGTCTTTGTTGACTAACTCTTCTAATTTTTTATAAATAAAACGATAAAAATCGGCTTGGTGAGGCGCCATTTCCGCATAAATTTGACATATAGCATGAACATCCGCTATCTTTTGGTCAGGCAACCCCTGGCTGACGCTGTATTCTGCTAGACGGCGTAAACTATCGTCAATCTCGACCCTCTTGATATTTAGAAGGGAGAGGTAACAAGGTACAAAAAAATTTTCATTTATTCCATAAGGAAATTCTTTTACGGCACAATCAGATGAATATTGTTTTTCATCTTCGGCAATTAGAGTTTCAAATTTAAGCTGCTCGCGCCCTGCAACCTCTTTTCTTAAAAAAGCCAACATATGCGCAATGCCTGGACTATTCGATTGTTGTGAATAAGTACTCAGGCCGTGATATAGTTTGTAAAGCGCTTCGCCATTGGTGAGCGATGAAGCCTGCTGCATAAGCTCCCTGTGCTGAATGGAAAATGCAAAATCATCATCTCCACTCGTATTACCCCAATCAGGCGGTAAAACTACTTCAGCCACATGATTGAGCCTTATTACTAGCCGACTAGTATCATAAAGCTCACGAAAAATTTTCCTGCTGGCTTGTGCTCTTTGCACCCACTCCCAGGCCTTTTCAACGCGGTGTGATTCTAAAACCAATGAGCTTAAGATGGCTTGATAGATCTCAGCCAATTTTTTATCTTCCACGTTAAGATTAAGACCGCTATAGTTCAGAGTTGATTGCCATCGTTGAGGCAATGGCTCTTGAAATCTCTTTAGCCAACCCTTGACGTTACCCTCTGCAATTGCTCCTCCTAAAAGGGGTAATCTATAGTTTTCAGAAAGAGGAAGGTTTTGGGCCGGTTTAAGAGAATCTAAAGCTACAGGAGTCTCTAATGCAGGATCCATTCTTTTCAGAATACCACCCAATTTTTTAGAGAGGCTGGGCTCTATGTCCGGATATAATCTTTTAATTTCTTTGAGTAGCTCTAATCTAGATTGTGCAGTGATTCTATAACTTTGAACAGGGTATGCGATTGCATCCAAAAACTCCTCAAATGCTAATGTTGTCCCATCTGCCGGTTTCTCTAGAGTCAAGCATTCTGTTAAAGCAGACATGTTTTCAGGAGTGCATAGCCTCAATAGGCTAATCATGTCAACCATGCTAGTTGGGAGTTGCTCTGGAGTAAAGTTAGCTCTTGGCATATGGTCGGCTTCACAAATAAAAAAAAATAGTATACAGAAATAAACTTAACAAATTATGAAGTGATTTAACGATTAGGGGCATGCCCTGCAGATCAACCCTACCTTAGGGCTTAAATCTGTCATTTGTGTAGGGTACTATGCCAAATTGCTCGTCGTGTTTGTGTTGTAAATACGGGGAAAAAAACCGATTTTCGTAAACAAACATTTTTCTGGCATCTGCTGTTTTAAATTGTATCTTATCGAATGTGGCCGGACTAAAATGCTGTAACTCTGGCGTGTGTGTATTAAATGCTAAAGACAGAGGGGCATAGCGAAGATACATACTATCACGGCTCGAAAAAGCACCACATCTATACAATCTATAAAATAGCTCGCTACTTCCAGAAATCGTTAGATAATCCAACACTATAGGGAATGCTTTTGATGTGAGCGGTGGCTTTCCTGTTCTTTGAAAAGAGGCCATAACTAAGGGGGAACGACTTTGATAACTTACAGGTTGTTGAGCTAAACCACTATATGTGATTGGGAGTGCTAGAGAACCAGATTTTTCTACCAATATTTTGTTAAGAGAACCACAATCTGTTTCAAAACCCACTAAACGTGAGATTAAGTATATTATTCTTTGCGTTAATTGTTTTAATGATAAGGATAATATACATTAATTTACAGCAATTCCCGCTCAAAACTGAGGCTGGTAGCGTTCCTTCTCCCGATATCGGGCGTTGTTGAATAATTAGATCCGTTCGTGCTGAAGAAGGCTCCACTGTTATTATGTTAAAGAAGACTGTCGTCCCCGCGAAGGCGGGGATCCATTTCTCCCATGGCTCCTAGCCTGAGTCAGGGATAGATTCCCGCCTTCGCGGGAATTACAAAGTCTTTTAACTTAATGCCGTGAAGAGGAACAGAGCTATTTATTCAACAACGCCCGATATCGGGAGAGGGCGATCCAGCTGATCAATGGTTTTACGGAATTGCTGATTAATTTATCATCCACTTGTTTTTGGCCATAACGTGTCTTATTATTTGCATAATATGACATAAGGTAAATCAAAGAATACATTAGGGTTAAAATATGAGTGGAAAAACACATTTACCCATTCCAGTGCAGAAAGGCTTAAGAAGGTTGGGCAAGAATATTAGTGATGCGCGCCGCCGGCGCCGTATAGCTATGGAGCTTATGTCGGAGCGTTCCGGATTTTCTCGCGTCACTTTATCCAAGATTGAAAAAGGCGATCCAAGCGTATCCATGGGTGCGTATGCGTCTGCACTTTTTGTTTTAGGGATGTCTGATCATTTGTCACGAGTTGCAGATGCTTCTCACGATATTGTAGGCCGTGAACTTGAAGAAGAAAGTCTCCCGAAAAGAATTAGAACCCCACAAGGCGATAAAGAGGATGCAAATGAGTAGCCAACAAATTTATGTTTCGATTGAGCTTGGTGAAGAAACGCACAAGGTCGGCAAGCTCTGGTTTCATCAGCGTGGCAGTCGACAAAGTGCATCCTTTGAATATGATCCGGACTGGCTGAAACATTCGGAAAAGTTTGCTCTTGATCCCGCTCTTCAGTTAACCTCAGGAGCATTTCATACTACACCAGACCAGATATTATTCGGTGCTATTGGTGATTCCGCGCCAGATCGCTGGGGTCGCGTGTTGATGCGCCGAGCAGAAAGTGTGCGCGCTAAATCGGCGATAGAAGCAGCAAGAACACTGTCAGAAGCAGATTATCTGTTAGGCGTTAATGATGAAGCTCGTCAGGGCGCTTTACGTTTTTCATTAGAAGATGGCGGGCATTACTTAACCTCCAAAAAGAAAGGAAGCATCCCACCTTTAATCGATCTACCTAGACTCCTTTCAGCAACTGAACGCTATCTCAATGACGATGAAACAGCTGAAGATTTGAAAATTTTATTGGCGCCAGGGTCATCTCTTGGTGGAGCGCGACCAAAAGCATCCGTTAGGGATAAAGACAACCATCTTGCGATCGCTAAGTTTCCCAAAAAAGATGACGAATTTAACGTGGTTGTCTGGGAAGCCGTTGCGCTGACCCTAGCAGAAAAAGCGGGGATTAAAACAACAGAATGGCGTTTGGAGTCAATCCTGGACAAGCCGGTGCTGATTATTCGCCGTTTTGACCGTCGGTCTGCCCAGCGTGTTCCATTCCTGTCTGCAATGAGTATGTTAGGCGCAAAGGATAATGACCCTCACAGCTATCTTGAGATTGCTTATGCCATTACACAACACGGTGCAAGTCCAAACAGTGATTTAGAAGAACTGTGGCGGCGTATCATCTTCAGCGTACTGATATCAAACACAGATGATCATTTAAGAAATCATGGTTTTTTATATGAACGTCATAAAGGTTGGAGATTGTCGCCTGCCTATGATGTCAATCCTAATCCCGTGGAAATCAAAGCTCGTATGTTATCAACTTCGATAGATTATGATGATCCAACAGCCTCTATTGATTTGGCGCTTTCCGTCATTGATGACTTCCGGATAAAGAAAGCAAGAGCGCTTGAAATTATAAAAGAGGTTGCGTTAGCCGTGAGTGAGTGGCGATCTGTTGCTACCCAATTTGGTTTGGTAAAGAGGGAGATTGACCACATGGCCTCAGCTTTTGAACATGAAGACTTGAAGAAAACCTAGTGTAAAAATGATCATTGATGAGAGTCAGACTTTTTAAACATAGGCAGCAACAGAAGCCATTAATAAAAACCCAATAATGACAAAACTGAAATCGCGTAGATTGCAGCAGCGCTCCACCATTACGCAACGTTCTAGGCCGTGTAAAGTTCCAAGATAGAGGAATGTTCCTGCAGATGTTGCAACTATTATTGGATCAAAAAGGGAACCAGTTTCCACCCCTTGTCCAAAATAATAACCTATGAAGATACCAAGCGGAGTCATCAACGCGAAAACCAGAAAAAACACTAGACTTCGCGAGGTGCGTAATGAGCTTTTATTCAATTGCACAGCAATCGCAAAACTTTCAGCCCATTTGTGGGTGATGATGGCCAAGAACAACATAATCACCAATGGGTATTCATGACTGAAACCTAGGGCCGTGCCAAGCACGAGAGAGTGTATAGATAGCATTAGCCAGGCTAGGATGGCAAATGCGGGAGAAGTTCTGTCATGGTGATGGTATATCTCTTTTCCTAAATGCTCAAACCATAAAAAAAGTAAAAAAATAATGCCGGTGATGATGTAAGCAAACGGGTAATGGTAGCCCATTTTGAGAAACATAGAGTTTGCTTCAGGAAGCATATGGAGTAGAGCAGCTCCCAGGAAAACACCTGTCGCTAATGTTTCACCTACGGGAAAATCAACGTGTGCGTCGCTTAACCGTTTTTTAAAAGGATACCATCCAGCTATTAGGATAACTGCCAAAATGCTCAGAGCAAAAAACAGCTTTAGAGTGGCCGTGGCCATAATTTGTATTCCTACGAGGGTTCTTGATATTGGTTTTTAGCCAGGGTTATTTTGTACTGCATAATATTTTCACAGACTTCTTTTGGCAAGTGTTTTTTTTAAATCAACCTAAAGCGCCTTCGTCCCGCGGCTTGTTGTCTGTGCCATCCAGTACCGTGGACAAGCCACGGTACATAGGCACTTTAGAGAATTTGAGAATATGAATTGTAAACACGCCTTAATGTTTGGTATACAAACGAAACTTGATGATTAGCGATTGCTGATGCAAATCATCTTGAATGCGTTTATTTAGTGAAGACCAAGCGTTAAATTTTTGATCACAAATCAAATCGATGGATAATTTTCCATCAAGGTAATGCAGTATCCAATATTGGATTTCAGGATAATCTTGTTGCCAGCGTACTAATAACTCTTTTTCTAACTTGCTGCGTGAGGGTAGATGCAACGATGGGCATGAGGTTTCATCATCCTCAGGGTCGACATGAACGGTAACATCTTTCACACGCTCTAATGCATCCATCAAGGTAACATGGACATGCTGCGCAATATAATGCCCCTCAGAAACAGAGATGTGCGGCGCTACGAGAATATGGACATCGATGAAAATATCTCTACCCATTAATCGACTGCGCAATTGGTGGACCTTCCGTACACCATCGACTTGTAAAATCAGCTGCTCTACCGTGGCTATTATTTGTGGATCAACGGCAGTATCAACTAATTCCTTTACACTATTCCAACCATAGTTCAAACCCATATGAACAATCATGAAGCCGACTATAACTGCCGCAAGCGCATCAAGGTAAATAAATCCTGCTAAACTGCCCAATAATCCAATGAGCACAACAACCGATGAGGCTGCATCAGACCGATGATGCCATGCATTAGCGATGATCAAATCGGAGTGAATGCGTTTGCCAACGCGCTGAGTGTAATGAAATAAGCCTTCATTGGCCACGATAGAAAGTACGGCGATTGGTAAAGCTAACCGGCCTGGAACAGTATGGGTTTTATGGATGATTTCAAGGATAGAGTCCCAGGCAATGCCGATCCCTGCCAGGATAAGTATCAGTGATAAAAATAGGGTGGCCGCTGTTTCAATGCGCTGGTGGCCGTAGGGATGAGAGTCATCGGCGTCTTGGCTACCGTATTTAGAAGCAAAGAGCACCATTATGTCAGTGATGAGATCAGAAAAAGAATGAATACCATCAGCAACTAATGCATGGGAGTGGAAAAAAATACCGCCTAGCAGTTTGATAAATCCTAGCAATGCATTAACCAAAGCACCAATCAGAGTGACTTTTTTCGCTTGCCAGTAACGTTCATGTTGCATATTTAAAATATCCCATCTCAATTTTTCCCCTACAGTGTATTGCTCCTGCTCTATTGATGCAAATTGGTGAGTTCTGAGGCAGGGGATCAATAGGCTGTATTTTCAAGGAGTTCTAGGTTCTGTACACAGGATTATCCACAGATTTTGTGGATAATTTTGAATTGTCCAATGTTCGGACAGTTAATAAAATATATATATATTTCAATGAGTTGCAAATAGTATGCGTGGATTTATCAAGCCAACAAAGAAGCGGTGCTAAAAAGTTATTCACAACTTGTGGGGGGGATGAAATATGAAGAATACTTGGCTATTTTAACAAATAAAAAATGAAAAAACAGTCTTGACATCCATTATTGTGGGTTTATTTTTACGTGGTGCTAATACTAGTGAGAGCGTTATAATTTGTTCGGCGAGGAGGAGCACAATCGTAGCCCGTATGGAGCGAAGCGGAATGCGGGGATCAGCGGTATTTACACCTTAGCCCTGTAAAAACTGCTCAAACTCCCCAAGCCATCGTTTAGCAATAATGCGTGCAGTGAGTGGATCGTCGGTGAGCAATTTATTGGCCGTTTCAGCTGTGTGCGCTAATAAGGCATGGTCGCGTTGGAGATTAGCGACCTTGTAGTGGCGGTAGCCAGTTTGACGGGTGCCCAAAACCTCTCCAGCACCACGTAATTGCAGATCTTTCTCAGCAATAACAAAGCCATCCTCAGTAGCACGCATTACCCGTAAACGCTCAGCACTTAGTGTTGATAGGGGAGGTTGGTAAAGTAGCAAACAATGCGATTTAGCAACTCCTCTACCAACACGTCCACGTAATTGATGAAGTTGTGATAACCCTAATCGCTCAGCGTTTTCTATAATCATAAGGCTCGCATTTGCGACATCTACACCGACCTCAATCACCGTTGTTGCTACTAATAAATCGATGTCGCCTTGCTTAAATGCAGCCATCGTATTTTCTTTTTCTGCTATTTTCATGCGCCCATGTACAAGCCCAACACGCACGTTGGGTAGTTGCTCTTGTAGATTTTGTGCAGTTGCTATGGCTGCCATACATTGTAGTTTTTCGGAATCATCGATTAATGTACAGACCCAATAAGCTTGACGGCCACTCGCAATTGCCTCTTTTAAACGACCAATTACCGGCTGCCTTTTATCTTGATTGAGTACAGCCGTAGTTACGGCAGTGCGGCCCGGTGGTAGTTCATCAATGATAGATAAATCCAGATGAGCAAAATGGGCCATTGCGAGTGTTCGAGGAATGGGGGTTGCAGTCATAAGAAGCTGATGAGGGCATTTTTCTTGATGTAGGCCTTTTTGTTGCAACAATAATCTTTGCTCTACTCCAAATCGGTGTTGTTCATCAATTATGATAAGACCTAATTGTGAAAATTGGACGCTCTCCTGAAAAAGGGCATGCGTGCCAATAATCATCTGACATTGGTTCTCAGCTAATGCAGAGATTGTATCTTTGCGCTCCCGTGCTTTCATTTTTCCGCTCAGCCTTCGGACAGAAATGCCTAGCGGCGTAAACCACGAGTAAAATGCTTGAGCATGTTGCTCACTAAGAATATCAGTAGGAGCCATCAATGCAACCTGGTATCCATTTGCAATTGCTTGTAGAGCAGCCATAGCCGCAACGATGGTTTTTCCACAGCCTACGTCACCTTGCACTAAGCGTAACATAGGATTTGCCTGATTTAAGTCATGCTTGATTTCTTCACAAACGCGTTGTTGAGCATTCGTCAAGGCAAAGGGTAACCTTGTTAGAAATTGTTCAGTAAGTTCAAGAGCTGCAGGTAAAGTCGGGGCGCTTAAGGTAGCGCGCTCTTGCCTAGCAAATTGCATACTTAGGCGCTGGGCTAATAATTCATCAAAGACCAAACGCTTTAATGCCGGGTGTGCGCCTTCTTCTAATGCTTGCAAGGAAATGGTCGGGGGTGGGTTATGTAAATGTTCTATTGCAGTTGTTATTGGCTGAAAGCGATGGTGTTCTAATTGTTCATCTGTCATCCATTCTAACCTATGCAGCTCCTCTTGATATGTTGCCAAGGCATTTTTAATTAAGAGGCGCAGGCGAGTTTGGCTGAGGCCTTGAGTGGTTGGATATATAGGGGTCAGTGTTTCTTCTACAACAAACTCGGCGTTTGCGTCTACCAATTGGTATTCAGGGTGGATCATTTCTAGCTGGTTCGCAAATTCGCGTACCTCGCCAAATGCGCGAATTCTTGGGCTTTCATTGAGTAATTTAACTTGTTGCTTGTTAAAATGAAAAAAACGTAATTTTAATATGCCAGTTTTATCTTCCACATAACAATAAAGCATCATGCGTTTGCCATACTTGATTTCAGTTTTACAGACATTGCCTGCGACGACACACCAATCATTGGCACGTAAATCTTGAATCGGAGTAATCCGTGTTCGGTCTTGATAGCGATACGGTAGGTGGAATAACAAATCTTGTATAGTGTGAATTCCACATTTTGTAAGATGTGCTGCTAATGCGGGACCAACTCCCGTCAGAGTTTCACAAGATTGAATGAGCACGGTATGATGTGGTTAAAAAAGAATTTATCATAACAGGGAAAGTCCTAGGAGTTAACAATATGAACCGAACCATTACCTTTACGTCGGGTTTAATTTTGGTGTGGATAACCGGCTATTTGTTGATTGTAGGGCGAGGGCTCCTAATTCCTATTGTTATTGCAATGTTTATTTGGAATTTATTGAACACACTTGATAATGCAATGCAACGGCTTCCCGGCGTTGGTGTGTATATTCCCAATTGGCTAAGCAGGGTTTTATCACTCCTGGTGGTTGCTGTTATGATAAAAATATTGATAGATATTATTACCAATAACGTGAGTGATGTAATTTCTGCATCATCACGTTATCAAGAGAATTTAACGCATATTTTTAATAATGTTGATCAGCGTTACCGCATCAAGGCCTTGGCGGGTTTAAATGAATTTTTAAAAAATTTAAGTGTGCAGCATATTTTAGTGAATATTTATGGGGTGTTTACTACCATAACGGGCTCTGCGGTCTTGATTACCTTATATGTAGTGTTTTTTTTCGTAGAACAACATTTTTTCAAGCAAAAAATAAATGCTTTATTTCCACAACGTGGGCATCGTCAAGTAGTGGACAGTATTATTTCGCATATTGTTAAAGATGTTCAAATGTATTTGGGTTTGAAAACGCTATTGAGTTTAATCACGGCAGTATCCAGTTGGGTTATTATGAAAGCAGTAGGGCTTGATTTTGCTGAGTTTTGGGCCTTGTTGATTTTTTTTCTAAATTACATACCTAATATTGGTGCAATAGTTGCTACGGCTTTTCCAGCTTTGCTGGCTCTGATTCAATTTGGCGGCTGGGTTCCTTTTGCGATCGTTACCTCGGGCCTCGTGGTCGTGCAGTTTGTAATGGGTAATTTAGTTGAACCTCGTTTTTTGAGTAATTCACTTAATTTAAGTCCTTTGGTTATTTTGTTTGCATTGGCATTATGGGGTGCAATTTGGGGCATTTTAGGTATGTTTCTCTCAGTACCAATTACCGTTATGATGCTGATTGTGTTTGCACATTTTAAAGCCACGCGACCAATAGCAATTTTATTGTCGCAAGATGGGTATGTTCAAAAGGCTTATGAGAAATTGAAGTAGGTATGTGGTTCCTTCGCCCAGTGAGGGGGGGGAGGGGCGATAAAAAAAATTACAACAAAATGTATTTTTGATTTGATCTACCCTCACCTGCCCTGTCGGGCATCCTCTCTCATCAATGGTAGAGGAAACTGCAACTTGCACCTGCGTGCTTTTTCTTTGCAACTGGCGAGAAAAAGCGCATAATAATTACTTTTTTTTACGAATGAAATGGGCAGCATGAAATCAACAGTTGAACGGTTATTAGGGCAAGCGCTATCTGCTTTACAGCAAGCAGGTACTATTCCTCAGGATCTCAATATTGAGATTCAAGTTGAACGTACTAAAGATGCGAGTCATGGGGATTATGCAACAAACATTGCATTGGTTTTAGCCAAACCCTGTGGCCAGTCTCCACGAAAACTTGCTGAGTTATTAGTGCAGACATTTGACGCACATCCTACTCTCGAACGTGTCGAGATCGCAGGGCCAGGTTTCATTAATTTTTTTATGAAGAGTACTGAGCGGGCGCAAATTATAGCCACTGTTTTGACAGAAGAGTCGGAATTTGGTCGTAGTAACCTTGGTGCTGGTCAAAAAGTTTTATTAGAATTTGTCTCAGCTAATCCAACCGGTCCTTTACATGTTGGCCATGGCAGAAGCGCTGCTTTTGGGGCTACTTTAGCTAATGTCTTAATGGCAGCCGGATACACCGTTAGCCGTGAATATTATGTGAACGATGCTGGGCGGCAAATGAATATTTTGGCGGCTAGTGTGTGGTTACGCTATCTGACTTTAGCAGGCGAGCCGGTGGTGTTTCCTGCGAATGGGTATCGTGGTGATTATGTCCATGCCATCGCTGAAGAAATGCTGGCCAAATATGGCCGTGATTATGTGCACAAATGGTCTGTGATTACGGCGGATCTCCCTCTCGATGAACCGCAGGGTGGGGATAAAGAGCTATATATTGATGCACTTATCAAGCATGCTCAAAAATTACTAGGTAATTCTGGATTTGCTTATTTTCATCAGCACGCATTGGATTCTGTGTTGACGGATATTAAAGAAGACTTAGCCGAATTTGGTGTCGAATTTGATTGTTGGTTTAGAGAGCAAGGGCTGTTTGATGATGGCTCAATCGATAAGGGAATTCAGGCATTGAAAGATGCGGGTCATACTTACGAAGAGGCGGGTGCATTGTGGTTTCGTGCAACGTCTTTTGGAGATGAGAAGGACCGTGTTTTAGTGCGTGCAAATGGTCAGACTACTTATTTTGCGTCAGATGTAGCTTATCATTGGAACAAATATGACCGTGGCTTTGCACGTGTTATTGATATTTTTGGCGCGGACCATCATGGATATTTAACGCGGGTGAAAGCGGCTGTTAATGCCTTAGGTCATGATGAAACCGCACTGAATATACTGCTAGTACAATTTGCAATTCTCTACCGTTCAGGTGAGCGCGTTCAAATGTCTACCCGCAGTGGTTCGTTTGTAACGCTCCGGGAGTTACGGGAAGAAGTAGGAAAAGATGCCGCACGATTTTTCTATGTGATGCGCAAACCTGAACAGCATATGGATTTTGATTTAGATTTGGCTAAGTCAGAGTCCAGTGATAATCCGGTTTATTATATTCAATATGCTCATGCTCGTATCAGTAGCGTACTTAGGCAATTGCACGAGCGTAATTTGAGTTGGGATGAGAGTGTTGGTCTTGCGCATGTTCATTTGTTAGTAGAACCGCAAGAATCTGCATTGATTTCGCTAATTAGTCGTTATCCTGAGGTGATTGAGGGAGCTGCCAGCACATGTGAGCCCCATCAGATTGCTTATTATTTGCGAGAGTTAGCAAATGGGTTGCATAGCTATTACAATGCTATTCAATTGCTTTGTGAACAAGAGGAATTGCGCTGCGCTCGCTTATCTTTGTTAAAAGCAGTGCGCCAAGTGTTGCGTAATGGTATACAATTATTAGGTGTATCAGCTCCTGAGAGTATGTGATGGCTAAAGGCTATGGAAGGAAAAACGCAACGCCTCATAGAGGCAGCGTATCGAAGCAATTATTGCTTGTGTTGGTGTGTTTTCTTTTGGGTTATTTAAGTGCGTCCGTGTTTGATTTTACGAGCTTAAGTGGCTGGGTTAATACACAGCTTCTTGCGCAGCATTCAACACAAGCCACAAAGCCTATCCAAGAAGCCCAATTGCCTAAACCTAAATTTGAGTTTTATACGCTGTTAGCGAGTGAACGTGCTCAGACTAACCCACAGGTCGCCAGTGTGGCCCCAGCGGCGGTTCCACAACCGGTTCCTGTACAAATTCCATCAACCAATGTGCCGATGGTTAAATCCCCTCCAGCTCCTTCAACACTAGCTAGTGCGGAAGTGACAAAGCCTCTGCCCCCTCGAGCAGCTCCTTCAGGAGTGACCAAAGATGGTTATCTTGTGCAAATTGGTTCATTTAAAAGTAAGCAAGAGGCAGAGCGGATCAAGGCTTCGCTGACTCTGAAAGGCTTCGCGGTGAACGTTACCATGGTTAATCAGCAACAGGTTACTTGGTACCGAGTAGTTGTTGGGCCGTTTGCTACCCGTCCACAGGCGGAAAAAATTCGAGTTTCGATTGCGCGCAGTGAGCGGATTGTGGGTATGGTTCGTAAAATGAATGCTTAGGTAATCGTGCACGGTTTCAAATATTGTAGTCCCTTCGCCCCGAGAGGGGCGAAGGTGCCCGACAGAGCGGATGAGGGTAGATCAAAACATTACAATTTAATCTACCCTCATCCACCCTGTCGGGCACCCTCTCCCATCAATGGTAGAGGAACCTGATTCCACTATCTGAACGTTTACATGCCTAGGTAGGTTCACACGGCTCGATTTTTACTATGATTTGGCTATGCTTATGGTGAGCTTGCAAAGGCTGTCGAGACTGTGGGTGGTTCCTCGATCTCGGAATTAGCTACTTCTGCAAGGCTATTGTTTACAACAGGTAGCGTCGTTATCAAAGAAGGCTCCTGTCTTGTTGCGGGGAGATCCGCCACAGTCGTGTTATTAGCTACAGGTTCATTTTTCCTATCACGCCCGCCAGTGAATAAATACGCAGTGCCTAACAACACAAATGAAGCTACCATGACAGTTGCTGTTAGTATGCAAACACTGCTTAGTGTGGCTAATGTGCCAGCAGTAAAAACGATGGAGGGGATGGCTAATGCGCCCAGTGCTACCGTTGAAATAAGCACACTGCAACTTAAGAGAAAACTTGCCCCAAGCAGCAGGCTGATTGATAAATCAGATGCTAAGAATTGTTTCAGCCACGATGTGTTTTTATCCAAAGCATTATCTATGGAAAGTTGTATTCGATATGAATTAAACAGAGTAAATAAAGTGGTTGATACCATGATTACCAATGGGATAAGGGGAGATACCGCAATACCAGTAATGGAAAAAGTGATAGTGAACGCTAAAAATACGATAAGGCTATATATCAATAATCCCTGGTTTTGAAAAATATATTTTTTCAAAAGCCGGTTCAAATTGTTGTGTTCAAATAGATACTTCAGTGATCCGTTCAAACTAATATCGGAAAAAAATGCGGCCTTATCATCGGAAGTCATTGCGCAGCTTACGCCTCCTTTTTCGCTTACTACTCTGGCGCAGGGGGCATCGTTTAATCCATCACCAACAAACCAAACGCCTTTCGGGTTTGTGCCCTCAGCGGATATTAAGGTAGTTAAATAGCCCTCTTTTTTTTCAGGAGTTTGTTCGGCGTGAATATTAGCCACATCAAAAATATCGTTATCTAGTTGACTTAAACCAGCCGCAGTTTTTAATTGTTGATTAAAACCGATTGCAGATTGAAGATTATCTCCAGTGAGCATGATTATTTTCTTTCCCTCATTTTTTAGACGGGAGAGTGTTGCCACAGTATCACTTCTTATTTCATGCTTTATGAAGATGACACCTTTATATACATTATCTTCTGCTATATATACTGGAGAAAATCCTTGTGCCAGTTTGTTACTGGTTAGGGTGGGCAAGGTTATACCGCACTCTGTAAGATATGCAGCATTCCCGATATGAATTCTTCGATTTTGAACCATAGCCGATAATCCTCGGTTTAGGTTATCTATAGATGGTTCGTTAATATCGGTGAAGGTTGGCTCAGGCTTGAGTGCTTTATAATAGTTAGTAATTGCCTTTGCTAGGGGATGCCCCGCACCATGTTGTGTTTCCAACAAATAAATTCTTTCCCATAAGCCATTATTATCTTCAGGAAAGTCTTCAAATGATTCTACTTCGCTGTTACCTGTGGTAAGAGTCCCTGTTTTATCAAATACAACCGTGTGAATTTCATTTGTTTGTTGGGCCAAATTTTCATCGCGCAAAGTAATGCCTTTATTCCCTCGGTGATAGATGCTTAGTAAATTGGGTAGTTGATGAGCAATGGCTACCGTACACGGACAGACAGCAAATAAAATCCCAATTACATTTTGCAATAACAATGGAACGGTAAAAATACCTAACATCACTGGTAGCAAGATTGAGGTAGCGATGCCTAGAAAAATTAATATTGAATAGAGGTAGGTAAATATTGGAACGGAAGTTGATGCAGGAGCTTTTTGAGTGCCACGATTTGAACGAAACAACAATCTATTGACGGTACTATTATAGGCGCTGGCAGTAGCATAAACACGTACAGGAGGGCCCAGATTAATAGCTCCCGCAGGGATAGAGTCCAAGCTTTTTTTGCTTTTTTGAGGCTCTCCTGTTAGCAGCGAGGCATTAACAAGGGTGTTACCTTCAACGAGAAAGCAATCTACCGGAAAGCATTCGCCCTGTTTTACTTGGATAACCATGCCTTTTTTTAAGATATTTTTTTGTTGCGCAGCAGGAGTGCCATCTTCTGGCAATGTTTGTATCGCCTGAAATAGCTGATTTATTGATGGTTGGAGTTCTTGTAAAGTTTGTTGTAATTCCTGTGTGGATTGCCCATTATTTTCTTCAATAGATTTTTTTAACCGATCTGAAAGTTTAGATTTTTCTTGAAGAAGTCTTTCTAAGCGCCCTAAAAGTTGAGATTTTTCTTGGGATAGTGGGTAGCAATCATATTCCTGGGCCATTTCAGGGAATAATGTTTGCATTCCTTTCAAATGCATTTTCTTCGATTTATTTAAAATCAAGCGTTTAATCTCATCCATGCCGTTAATAACCGTTATGAGTATGACAGGCATGATGAAACTCATGAACGTCATGGAAAAGCTGCTCATTAATGGCATGGAAATGGAGTGATAAAGGGTATGAGCTAAAGAGAGGAACCACCCCAAAGTAATAGCGGTTTCCATGGTTGTAAAATGCTTGTTACGAAGATTAACAAAAAAATTGATAAGATAAGCCTTTGCTGTAAAGGCTGTAGATAAAAAAGAAAGCGAAGTAAGCCCAATAGTTAGAAGCAATGAGGGGGGGAAAATAGCTGATATGATGCTGATAGCGGATATAACTGTACTATTTACTAAAATATTTACCCAGTTAATAAAGCCGGATTTATCCTTTTGATTTTCTGTGGAGTTATCTAGAATGTCAAAAGGCAAAGAAGCTTTAATTTTATCAGAAAGTTCATCCTGATTCACATTGGTCCCGCGCCCTTCACCTTCAATCTGGATAAACAAGCGATGAATGCCTAAGCTTTGGGGTTCTGCGTCTATATTTAGTTGAGCGTCTTGCGGAAAGTTAGGATTGGCTGCTTTATATTCATCTAAACAGCTATTGAGAGCGGTTTGGATCATTACACCACAGCCATCTTCGGAATGGCACATGATACCGACAACGGAAAAAGAATCTTGAAAAATTATTTCTCTTGTCATTAAGTGAGGTACCTATTTAATACCGTAAAGGCCGTAGCCTGGATGAAGCGCAGCGTAATCCGGGATTTCTGTGCCACAATTCCCCGGATTACGCTGCGCTTCATCCAGGCTACAGTTTTTTTCTCTAAGTTGGTGCATTAACTAAACATTTAGCGGTTAATGGTAACACAAATATTTTTAGCATTTTTGATAGCATGCGGTTTTGAAACACTCACGCTCAGTTTTTTAACTTGGAATTCGTCCTTTATTAACTGCGCCACATTTTCTGCTACTGTTTCAATCAGTGTAAAATTATTTGATTCAATAAACGCAGTTACGCGCTGGCATAACTGATCATAATCAATGGTGTTCGATAGTTGATTATTACAAGCAGCAATATCTAGAGGGATACAAATATCGAATAGTAATTGTTGCAAAATCCGCTGTTCCCAAGCGTGGATGCCAATATGCGTCATTATACTGAGTGCAGATATTTGCAGTGTGTCCATCAGGATTGTTCCAAAAAAATTGGTGGGCTTAAGCATACCAACTGTTAGCAATTGTGTGAACTTATACCGGTGATATAACAATAAAAACATGCATATATTAAGTGCACTATTGCCTAAATTAGATTAGCATAGGCGTGTTTTAATTAATCAAAGGGGTAAGAGGTGAAACGATTATTAGTTCTATTAGCATTATTATCTGCATCGACAATACTCTGTGCTAAAAGCCTGAATTGTCAAAATTTAGGTATTACCATAACTAATACAAGCGCCCATGACTGTAAGCTTAGAGCAACAAGCCTGTTTTATGGAGCCCTTTTTACAGGCGCTGTTCCTTCAGATATACCGAGTGGCACGACAAGTAGAGCTTTTTATATGCAGCAGGATGGTTACGGTATAGGTATACAGCTTGACTATAGATGTGATGATAAAGTAGTTATATTTTACTCTGGCCAAAATTACTGTAATTTCAGCGCAGGTAAGATTGGCGGCTGGCCTTATGTTGGGAATGATCTGGGTCTTGAGCATCGCGAAACGATGGGTAGTTACTGGTCTGGTATACCTGGGCAGATTTCTTGGAAAATTTATTAATTTAGCTGGGTTATAAATACCCCCTCTCCCTAACCCTCACTGCGATTAAGTTAAGAGATTTTTGTCATTCCCGCGAAGGCATGAATCCATCCCTGATTTGGGCTGGGAGCCATGGGAGAAATGGCTCCCCGCCTTCGCGGGGACGACAGTCTTTCCTTAACTTAACGGCAGTGAGGGTTAGGGATAGGGGTAATCGCCCCATCATTCCCACCTATTTCAAACCGACAAATTTCTCCCACAAAATCCTTGTTTTCATGCTAAAATTTAGAACTTGTTACTAAATTAGTGGTTTGTTATGACAGATGTAACCCAGTCAATCTTTATTCGCAGCTTACAAAAAATGCCTGTAGAACGCACGCCGGTTTGGCTTATGCGTCAAGCGGGGCGTTATTTGCCTGAATATAGAGAAACTAGGGCACAAGCCGGGGATTTTCTAAGTTTATGTAAAAACCCACAATTGGCTTGCGAGGTAACCTTACAACCTTTACGACGTTTTGCCCTCGATGCTGCGATTTTATTTTCCGATATTTTGACGATTCCTGATGCGATGGGCTTGGGTCTGTCTTTTGTTGAAAACGAGGGGCCTTGTTTTGCAAACCCCATTCGGAGTGGAGCTGATATTGAAGCCCTACCAGCTATAGAGGTGATGAATGAGCTTGGATATGTGATGGATGCCGCACGCCTCATTCGTCAGGAAATGCCAGCGGACTTACCATTGATTGGTTTTGCGGGCAGCCCCTGGACGCTTGCCTGTTATATGGTCGAAGGGGGAAGCAGTCGAGATTTTAAGCATATATTACAACTTATGTATAAAGAGCCTACAGCGACACACCGATTATTGGCTAAGTTAGCTGCAACTATCAGCGCTTACTTAGAGGAGCAAGTGCGCTCCGGAGTAAATGCGCTGATGATTTTTGATACCTGGGGTGGCATTTTAACAACACCAAATTATGTTGATTTTTCGCTTTATTACATGGCGGCTATCGTTAATCAATTAAAGGCTAAATACCCACATGTCCCTATTATTTTATTTACTAAGGGCGGTGGACAATGGTTGCAGCAGTTAGCAAAAACGGGTTGTGATGCGCTAAGTTTAGATTGGACGTGCGATCTAACGGCTGCGCGGGCCCAGGTTGGCCATCAAGTAGCTTTACAAGGAAATTTGGATCCAACGGTATTACTAACCTCACCACATTGTATTCGTGAGGAGGTTCAAAAAATATTGGCTTCTTATGGTCAGGGCTCAGGACATGTATTTAACCTCGGACACGGAATTACCCCTGATATTCCCCCAGAGCACGTTGCTATGATGGTGGATGCTGTTCATGAGTTTAGTCCCTACTACCATGGTGAACAAAATGATAGCAGAGAGCTCCTTTAAACCTGCGTGGTGGCTTGGTAATGCGCACGCACAAACTATATTTCCTGTATTGATGCGTAGTTTAAAAGCGCCTATCGATCGCACTGAGCGTTTTGAGCTTCCTGATGGGGATTTTATTGACTTGTCATGGGCTGTAAATGGGTTGAGTAAGGATGCGCCGCTGGTTATATTCCTGCATGGTTTGGGCGGTGATGTTAATTCAAAATATGTGTCTGGATTGTTGCATGCAGTTAACCAATGTGGTTGGCGAGGGTTGTTAATGCATTTCCGGGGTGCAAGCGCTGAGATTAATCGTTTACCGCGAGCGTATCATTCTGGAGATACGGCTGATATAGATTGTTTGCTACGTGCTTTAGAAAAGCGAGAACCTCGTACGAAAAAAGCTATCGTTGGTATATCGTTGGGGGGAAATGTACTGCTTAAGTGGTTAGGTGAGCAAGGCTCCCAATCTATGGTACATGCAGCAGTAGCCGTGTCTGTGCCATTTAAATTAGGATTAGTGGCCGATCGTATAAACCAAGGTTTTTCACGCTTATACCAAAAACATTTACTGGAACGCATGCGTTCGGTATTTAAACGAAAACTAGAGGGACATGCGCATGATTTTCCCCCCTCTTGCAGTAAGCTTGATTCAATACAGTGTTTTTGGACATTCGATGAAAATATCACAGCCCCCTTAAATGGCTTTCCACATGTGCATGCTTATTATCGCGAAGCAAGTTCCTCTCAATATTTAGTTAATATTGCAACTCCTACGTTAATTATCCATGCATTAGATGATCCATTCATGACGCCGGCTATTGTGCCAAAAGAGGCTGAGCTATCTAAAGACATAACGCTAGAGTTGAGTCACAAAGGAGGGCATGTGGGTTTTATCACGGGGAATGTTCCAGGTATGCCGGTGTATTGGTTAGATCAACGGATCCCACAATTTTTGTATAATTATTTTGAGTAACTGTAAATGTGGCGCTTGCGCAGTTGTTGGGACCATGGCCCAACAACTGCGCGAAGCGCCACCAATAATTAATCCAGCTTAATAGTGTAAGAATGGCTTCCGTCGTAATTTATACCTAGGTAACGAAGACCATTGCATGATGCCTTAATGGTTGGATGGTTCATGTAAGGCCCGTCTTTTATATCCAATACACACCAATTGGAGTTGTCGTAGGCAACAGTTACATGAGCATAGCCGCTTCGGCATTGGAAGCTATCTTTGATCACAAAGCTTCGCGGGCCGACTAGCTGTAAGAGTAAGTCTGTATCGCTAGATCCGCTAATAACGTAGATAGAAGGATGTGCCTCGTCACTTAAACGAAAAAAATCCTTGTAACCACAATACGATGCGTCGGCTTGAGCGTTCATCGTAAAAAAGCTGCTTGCAGCCAGTAATATCCATTTCTTCATTGAGATCAACCTTTTATTATTAAAATTGAAGCTGTGATTATAGGGAAGTAGAAAGTTCAAAACAATCATAGTGACTAAATTGAATTCATTTAAGCGCTTAACTATCGCTCGGAAGGTTTAAACTGGCGACTCAATTGAATAGCCATTTCCAAGGATTGTTCGTAATTTAAACGTGGATCAACCAAACTATGGTAAGCATTTTTCAAATCATTAGCCGCTAAGCCGCGCGCTCCCCCAATGCATTCCGTGACCTTATCACCCGTAAGTTCAAAGTGAACTCCACCCAGATAGCTACCCATTTCTCGATGAATACTTAATGCCTGCAATAACTCACTTAAAATATTATCAAAATGACGGGTTTTAATGCCTTCAGCGGTTGTCTCAGTATTACCATGCATAGGATCGCACGACCATGTAACGGGGATTTTTGTAGCTTTAACTGTCTCAATGAGCGGTGGCAACAATGTTGCGATATCTTTGGCCCCCAAACGGCTAATCAATAACACACGACCTTCTTCTCGAGATGGGTTAACGATGTTTAGTAACTCTTTCAACCATTCAGAAGTAGCGCTAGGGCCAATTTTAATACCGACAGGATTTTGCACGCCGCGTAAAAATTCAACGTGAGCGCTATTAAGTTTAGCGGTGCGCATGCCTATCCAAGGTAAATGTGTCGACAAATTATACCAATTTTCGTCATGTGCACGGCGGGTCAATGCTTGTTCATAATGGAGATGCAAAGCTTCGTGCGATGTAAAAAAGTCAACTTTACTGAGGTTACTGTTGCGGAGGCCATCAATGGACTCAAGGAAATCTAATGAATCCCCAATCGAGCGGACAATAGCATGGTACTCATTAGCCTGCGATGAGTGATCCAAAAAACCGAGATCCCATCGTTGCGGATGATGTAAATCAGCAAAGCCACCATCAAGCAAAGCTCGAATATAGTTCAGTGTCATGGCCGCGCAGCTATACCCTTGCAATAGCAATTTTGGGTTGGGTATGCGAGAGGATGCATTGAACTCGGGTAAATTAACCAAATCACCTCGGTAGCTAGGCAGGGTAACACCACTAATGGTTTCATTTTCCGAAGAGCGCGGTTTTGCGTATTGCCCGGCGATGCGGCCAATACGTATGATGGGTTTACGCATGCTGTGTAATAGCACCAAACTCATTTGTAAGAGAATTTTGAGTTTGTTGGTGATGATATCTGGGCGGCAGTCATTGAATGATTCGGCACAATCCCCACCCTGTAAAATAAAAGCCTCACCCCGACCGGCACGGGCTATGGCTAATTTTAAACGTTTAATTTCGCCACTCGTTACCAGCGGTGGTAGTTGGCTTAATTGCTCAACAACTCGGGCTAATTGTTCTTCATCAGGATAAAGCGCCGCCTGTTCATAGGGGTGCTTCAACCAAGAGGTTGGAGACCATTCTTTCATAGAATTATTACTTGCTTGGATAAATGATGCATTATATACCACAATGACCTAGTACCCAAGCTGATGTATGTCTCGGAAAGGGGAGAGAGGCTCTTCCAATGGTTTAAAGAAAATTTCTTTCCGCGAATTGTTCTACTCTATAAATTGTACAAATATTGTCTTCACCGCGAAGGCGGGGGATCCATTTCTACAATGGCTCCGATCCAGACTCAGGGATGGTTTCCCGCTTCGCGGGAATGACAAAATCTCTAAACTTAATGACAGAGGGGCTCTGTCCACTACTTATTTTTTGTTTTAGTCTTGATTTTTAGCTACGCACCCCCACATAGCAATGACTGATGGTTAGGAGACTCCCGATGAGTGAGAAAACAACAAAAGATTGGAAAAAATTCAAACAAGAACATGAGGAACATAGCGAACACGAAAATGAAGCTGAAATTGAAGGTGATGAGGAGCTAGGTACAGATAACACTGCGCTGGAGCATCTTTCCTATTCTGAGCTAGAAGAAAAATTGACCCTAACAGAGCAGCAGGCGCATGAAAATTGGGAAAAAGCTGTGCGTGCAATGGCTGAGCTAGATAACGTGCGTCGCCGTGCGGAGCGTGAAGTTGCTAATGCGCATCGATATGGATTGGAAAAATTTATTAAATCACTATTACCCGTAATGGATAGCATAGAAGAAGCGCTACGTCTTGCTGATAACAATAAAGACAAGGGCATGCATGAAGGCCTTGAATTGACTATGAAGTTATTTCTGGATGTGCTCGAAAAAAATGATGTACAACAGATTGACCCACAGGGTGCGGTTTTTGATCCACAAGAACACGAGGCTATGTCTATGCAAGTCTCCGCTGAGGTTGCTCCTAACACCGTCATGGTTGTTTTTCAAAAAGGATATAAGTTGAGTGATCGTGTTATTCGACCTGCTCGAGTAATTGTGTCAAAGAACCCTTGAAATTAATATTTAAACCCCCATATGAGAAATATTGCGGAATAAAACTGAATTGGAGCAAGAAAAAAAATGGCAAAAATTATCGGCATTGACTTAGGTACAACCAACTCTTGTGTTGCAGTAATGGAAGGTGATAAGCCCCGTGTGATTGAAAACAATGAAGGGCTCCGTACTACACCATCTATTGTTGCTTTTACTGCTGATGGGGAAGTGCTAGTTGGCCAAGCAGCCAAACGCCAAGCAGTTACAAATCCAGATAATACCCTATATGCAATCAAACGCTTAATTGGTCGCCGTTTTGACGATGCAATCGTTCAGAAAGATATAAAAATGGTGCCTTACAAGATTGTTAAAGCGGACAACGGTGATGCTTGGGTACGTGTTAATAACGAAGATAAAGCTCCTCCACAAATTTCAGCTGAAGTCTTACGTAAAATGAAAAAAACGGCAGAAGATTATCTTGGAGAAGAAGTGAAGGAAGCGGTTATTACTGTTCCTGCTTACTTCAATGATTCACAGCGCCAAGCCACTAAAGATGCTGGTCGTATTGCAGGTCTTGAAGTGAAACGCATTATTAACGAACCTACCGCAGCAGCGCTTGCTTATGGTATGGATAAAAAACGTGGCGACTCTGTTATTGCTGTTTACGATCTGGGTGGTGGTACGTTTGATATATCTATCATTGAAATTGCTGAAGTTGATGGCGAGCATCAATTTGAAGTATTGGCTACTAATGGCGATACGTTCTTAGGGGGTGAGGATTTTGACCTGGCTCTTATCGAATACTTAGCAGCTGAATTTAAAAAAGATTCCGGGATTGACCTACACAGCGACCCACTTGCGTTGCAACGTCTTAAAGAAGCAGCAGAAAAAGCCAAAATTGAATTGTCTTCTGCACAACAGACAGATGTTAACTTGCCGTACATTACTGCAGATGCTTCGGGACCAAAACATTTAAATATCAAATTGACCCGTGCTAAGTTGGAATCATTAGTAGAAAAATTAGTTGAGCGTACAATAGCGCCTTGTAAGACAGCACTTAAAGATGCTGGGTTAACCGTGGCACAAATCAATGAAGTTATTTTGGTTGGTGGTCAAACACGTATGCCAATGGTGCAAAAAGTAGTACAAGATCTGTTTGCTAAAGAGCCACGTAAAGATGTGAATCCTGATGAAGCTGTAGCTGTAGGTGCTGCAATTCAGGCAGCGGTATTGTCAGGTGATGTAAAAGATATTCTCTTGTTGGACGTAACGCCATTGTCTCTGGGTATCGAAACCTTAGGTGGCGTGATGACTAAGTTGATTGAGAAAAACACTACTATTCCTACCAAGGCAAACCAAGTTTTCTCAACAGCCGATGATAATCAAACTGCAGTGACTGTACATGTATTGCAGGGTGAGCGTGAACAAGCATCTGCTAATAAATCACTAGGTCGTTTTGATCTTTCAGATATTCCTCCAGCTCCTCGTGGCGTGCCACAGGTTGAGGTAACGTTTGATATCGATGCCAACGGTATTTTGAATGTTTCTGCCAAAGATAAAGCTACTGGTAAAGCGCAGTCTATTGTCATTAAAGCATCAAGTGGTTTAAGTGATGAAGAAGTAGACGAAATGGTGAAAGATGCAAAAGCCCATGCTGAAGAAGATAAGAAATTTAAAGAATTAGCTGATATACGTAACCAAGCTGATAGCTTGATCCACAGCAGTGAAAAATCCCTAAAAGATTTAGAAGCTGAATTAGCTGAAGATGAGAAAAAAGGTATTGAAACGGCTATTGCTGAGTTGAAAGAAGCGGTAAAAGGCAGTGACAAAGCAGAGATGGAAAGTAAACTTAGTGTGCTGACTGAGGCGTCTGGTAAAATGGCTGAACGTATATATGCGAAAAAATCTGCAGAAGGCCAGCCACAAGATGCAGGCCAACCTCAGCAAGAAGCTGAAAAAGCAGACGATGGTGTAGTTGATGCTGAGTTTGAAGAAGTAAAGGATGAGGATAAGAAATAGGGGATAAAAGTAGGTTGGGCCGTGTGCCTAATGGCACTTACTTAAGGAAATCCTGGCTAAAATAGCCCGTCTTTGCGAGCGTAGCGAAGCAATCCAGCGGCCCTAATGTCGCTTAGATAAAGACACTGGATTGCTTCGCTGCGCTCGCAAAGACGATTATCTTCCTTAAGTAAGTGCCATTAGGCACACGGCCCAACCTAGATGTGTTTTATTTTCTGAAATTTTTGGAAGGGGCGTTATAATAACGCCCCATTTGTTTTTAAAAAATGTGAGTATGTAATGCAGAAGGATTATTATGAACTTCTTGGCGTTAGTCGTAACGCTGATGATGCCGAAATTAAAAAGGCTTATCGTAAATTAGCGATGAAACATCATCCTGACCGTAATCCTGATGACAAAGGCGCTGAAGAAAAATTTAAAGAAATACAAAAGGCCTATGCAGTGCTATCCGATCCTCAAAAGCGCTCAGCCTATAACCAATTTGGCCATGCAGGCGTAGATGCTTCCATGGGCGGTGGACCTGGTGGTTTTGGTGGATTTGGGGACGTATTTGAAGATATTTTTGAAAATATTTTTTCAGGTGGGCGTCGCCAACAGCGCCAATCTCGTGGTCAAAATGGCGCAGATTTACAATTCAATGTACAGCTAACATTAGAAGAAGCAGCTCTGGGAAAACAAATCGAAATTACCGTCCCTCGCCACGTTGGCTGCAAAACCTGCGATAGCTCTGGTGCTAAAAAAGGTAGCTCTCCTAAAAAGTGTGAGACGTGTGACGGTATTGGTCAAGTGCGCATTCAACAAGGATTTTTCTCTATTCAGCAAACTTGCCCCAGCTGCCATGGTGAAGGCCGAGTTATAACTGACCCATGTAATGATTGTCATGGACAAGGTCGAGTACGTGAAAGTAAAAATCTTACCGTTAAAATTCCAGCCGGCGTTGATAATGGTGACCGAGTACGCTTAAGTGGTGAAGGCGAGGCCGGTGTTCATGGAGGATCTGCTGGTGATTTATATGTGCAGGTTGGGATTAAACCCCATGCAATTTTTGAACGTCAAGATAGTGATTTGTACTGTGAGGTTCCAATCAGTTTTGTTACAGCAGCCTTAGGTGGCTCTATTGAAGTACCAACATTAGAAGGCCGCGTAACTTTAAAAATTCCCGCGGAAACGCAAACTGGGAAATCATTTCGATTACGAGGCAAAGGCATGAAATCCGTACGTGGTTATGCGACGGGTGATTTGCTGTGTAAAGTAGTAATAGAAACTCCCGTCAATTTATCGCGGGAACAGAAGGATTGGTTAAATCAACTCCAAGAATCGTTAGAACGCGGAAAAAGCACCCATTCGCCAAGATCAAGCTCTTGGTTTGATGGGGTAAAAAAATTCTTTGAAGATATGAAGTTTTAGAGAGTTCGTAATCGTCCGTCTTTGCGAGCGTCAGCGAAGCAATCCAGTGTCTTTAACTAGGGCGCTGGATTGCTTCGCTGACGCTCGCAAAGACGGCTGTTCCGTACAAGTACCCTTTGTAACGGCGTTAAGAAATCTTGTTTCATATATAAACTTATGCTTAAGTATAAAGCTAGAATATGACATTGGAGTGTCAGGAAATGCTTGAGAGTACAATGAAATGGATGTTTGGTAATTTTGATTTATGTATGTTTATTCTAGCCGCTATTTTTGTACTGGCGAATAGTATAATTAATCGACAAATCTCTACATTTGAAATCTTATATCGATGGTTTTCTCTATTCCCACTTGGCTTTACCCTCATTTATGTAAGCATTTTACGCGCATTTTACCCAGAGCTAACGGAAGTAACCCTAGGGAGAAATGTTCCCTTTCAATTTGAGGTTGCTCTAGCTTGTTTCAGTTTGGGTGTTGTTGCTATTTTGTCCTTTAAGGCAAGCTATGGTTTTCGTCTCGCCACTGTTATTAGCAGTTCGCTTTGGATCTGGGGTAATGCAATTAGTCGTATTCAACAATTAAGTCTACATCCATCCTTAGCTTCAGGTTCGGGTTCTTGGTTGCTTTTAGATCTGGTTTTACCCATACTTTTGGCCTTGGTACTAATAAAACTTAGACCGTCTCGTATACAACGACTCTAACGAGAATTGCTCCCAAATCATTAAATTAATAGAAACACTCTTAGAGTTGCGCTACAATTGGCAGCTTTTTCCTTTTATGCTTTTGGACCATACCCATATAGAGTGTTGTGAATGATCAATAAACCCGCAATCTTAGTTCTCGCTGATGGTACTGTATTTGAAGGCGTATCCGTAGGTGCGAGTGGTGAAGGTGTAGGTGAGTTGGTTTTCAACACTGCCATGACGGGTTATCAAGAAATGTTGACAGACCCATCATACGCTCGTCAAATCATCACATTAACCACCGCACATGTAGGTAACACCGGTTGTAATATTGATGATATGGAATCAACTAAGGTATGGGCGACGGGTTTGGTTATGCGGGACTGCGTTTCAGTGCCCAGCAACTACCGCTCTACTGTTTCATTACCAGATTGGCTTAAAAAACACGGTGTAGTGGCTATCGCAGAAATTGATACTCGCCAACTCACACTCCGTTTGCGTGAGCATGGTGCAATCGGGGCTTGCATTAGCACTAATGTAACGCAACGAGAACAAGCACATGAGTTGGCAAAAACATTTGCGGGGCTTTCCGGTGTTGATTTAGCACGCGTTGTTTCTCGAAAAACCATAGAGCGCTGGCATGATGGGCGAGGCGAATGGGCCAGTCGCTCCAAGCCACTTAAATTTCACGTCGTGGCTTACGACTTTGGTGTTAAACACACCATACTCCGTATTTTGCACGATCTTGGGTGTCATTTAACGATAGTGCCTGCAGAAACCACTGCGGAAGAAGTAATGGCCTTGAATCCAGACGGTGTGTTTTTATCAAATGGTCCCGGTGATCCCGAGGCGTGTACTTATGCTATTCGCGCTACACAAGAATTTTTAGAGGCAGGTATACCGCTCTTTGGTATTTGTTTAGGGTTTCAAATTTTGGGTTTGGCCTGTGGGGCTCAAGCATTAAAAATGAAATTTGGTCATCATGGGGCAAATCACCCAGTCATCGAAATAGATGGAAAACGCCGCGTGTTTATTACCAGCCAAAATCATGGTTTCGCCATCGATGAAGCATCTATGCCAGATAGTTTACAAGCTACGCACCGCTCTTTATTTGACCAAAGCTTGCAAGGCATCAAACACCGAGATAAACCTGCTTTTGGTTTTCAAGGACACCCTGAGGCAAGCCCAGGGCCGCATGATATTGAAGGTATTTTTGAAGAGTTTATTAAATCAATGAGCAATGTTAATTAAAGGAGTATGTGGATAATGAAATCCTCGCATGTTTTTACCTCAGAATCTGTATCAGAAGGGCATCCAGATAAGATAGCGGATCAAATTTCAGATGCGATATTAGATGCCATATTAGCGCAAGATCCACGCGCACGTGTTGCCTGCGAAACCTTTGTCAAAACTGGCATGGTGTTGGTAGGTGGTGAAATTACAACCAATGCATGGGTCGATGTAGAAGAAATTACGCGTGGTGTTATCAGAGATATTGGTTACAACAGTTCAGCAATGGGCTTTGATTGGGAATCTTGCGCAGTGTTGTCAGCTATTGGCAAGCAATCAGCTGATATTTCTCAAGGCGTTGATAATCAACAAACCAAACAATTGGGCGCAGGCGATCAAGGTTTGATGTTTGGTTATGCTTCTCGTGAGACAGACGTATTTATGCCAGCTCCGATTGAGTATGCTCATCGGTTAATGGAGCAACAAGCCAAGTTGCGTAAAGATGGTACTTTGCCATGGCTAAGACCAGATGCTAAAAGCCAGGTTACTTTGAATTATCAAGGAGGCAAGCCTGTTTCAGTAGATACAGTAGTGGTTTCTACGCAGCATGCCCCAGACATAAGCTATGAGGATTTGGTAGAAGCGGTGCGTGAGGAAATCATTAAGCCCGTGCTTCCAGCAGAGTGGATGCTTCCACAAACCCGTTATTTTATTAACCCAACGGGTCGCTTTGTAATTGGTGGACCATTAGGCGATTGCGGTTTGACAGGTCGTAAAATTATCGTCGATACATACGGTGGTATGGCGCGTCATGGTGGTGGATGCTTCTCAGGAAAAGATCCTTCAAAAGTGGATAGATCTGCGGCTTATGCAGCACGCTACGTTGCTAAAAATATTGTTGCTGCCGGTATTGCTGATAAGTGTGAAATTCAAGTGTCATACGCTATTGGGGTGGCAGAGCCTACTTCTATTAGCGTAGAAACATTTGGTACAGGACACCTAGAAAATGCAACGATCATCGATCTAATTAACACACATTTTGATTTAACCCCACAAGGGATTATCAATCACCACAACTTATTGCGTCCTATCTATCGCAAAACTGCAACCTACGGTCACTATGGTCGTGAAGATTTCCCCTGGGAGCGTTTAGATAAAGTTGCTGAATTGCGCAAAGCATTATAAACGTAACGGCTTACTTAATGGTGTCAGTTTAAGCATATAACAGTGTAGCCCGTATGGAGCGCAGCGGAATGCGGGGATCAAACTGCGGGGCTATTCCCGCATTCCGCTGCGCTCCATACGGGCTACATTAGATTTTTTTAAATTGGCGCTATTGGGCTAGCAGCTACATAAAAATAAAGGAAAACATTATGATATTAGCTAAAGAAGTTGCAACAGGGGCAGATTATAAAGTTGCTGATATGTCGCTTGCCGCTTGGGGTCGAAAAGAAATCGCAATCGCTGAAACGGAAATGCCAGGGTTGATGGCACTGCGTAATGAATTTGGTAGAGACAAGCCTTTGCGAGGAGCACGTATCGCTGGGTGTTTGCACATGACTATTCAAACAGCGGTATTGATAGAGACTTTAATTGCTTTAGGAGCCGAAGTACGATGGTCTTCTTGCAATATATTTTCTACACAAGATCATGCTGCATCAGCAATTGCTGAAACAGGTATTCCTGTATTCGCTTGGAAAGGTGAAACAGAAGAGGAATACTGGTGGTGCGTTGAAAAGACAGTACACGGACCTGATGGCTGGACACCTAATTTATTACTCGATGATGGCGGCGATTTGACGCAAATCATCCATGAAAAATACCCACAGTTATTACAAGACATCAAAGGTGTTTCTGAAGAAACAACCACAGGTGTAGCAAGACTTTATGACATGGCAAAAAAAGGCCAGTTAAAAGTTCCAGCTATCAATGTGAACGATGCTGTGACTAAATCAAAATTCGATAACCTTTATGGTTGCCGTGAATCGTTGTTAGACGGATTGAAACGCGCTACAGACGTCATGATTGCGGGCAAAAGAGCACTGATTTTAGGTTATGGCGACGTGGGTAAAGGTTGTGCTCAAGCACTAAGAGGCCAAGGCGCGACAGTATATATCGCGGAAATCGATCCTATTTGTGCTTTACAAGCAGCAATGGAAGGGTACCGTGTAGTTACGCTAGATGATGTTGCTGAAGAAGTGGATATCGTGGTCACTGCTACTGGTAACTACCATGTTATTACGCATGAACACATGCGCCGCATGAAAAACCAAGCAATTTTATGCAATATCGGCCACTTTGATTCAGAAATAGATATTGAAAGCTTGCGTCAGTATGAGTGGGACAATATCAAACCTCAGGTTGACCACGTGATTTTCCCTGATGGTAAACGCATCATTGTGCTAGCTGAAGGACGTTTGGTGAACTTAGGTTGCGCAACAGGCCATCCGAGCTTTGTGATGTCTGCTTCCTTTACCAACCAAGTATTGGCACAAATAGAGCTGTTCCTACACGCAGAAAAATACGAAAAACAAGTCTATGTACTGCCCAAGCATCTGGATGAAAAAGTCGCTCACTTGCACTTAGCAAGAATTGGCGCAAAGCTAACCCAGCTGTCTGCAGAACAGGCTAAATATATCGGTGTAGATGTAAAAGGCCCATACAAACCTGACCATTACCGTTATTAAATGTAGTCCGTATGGAGCGAAGCGGAGTGCGGGAATGGCCCCGTGGTAAGATCCCGAATTCCGCTTTGCTCACAACATACAATCTGCATATATTTCACAAGGGATTACCATAACTATCATTCGTCTCTAACTCATCCAATTTACGCACAAATCTTTCAGCTCCTAACCGCGAACCAAAAAAACCAGTAAGTGCTATTAAAGAACAAGCTATGGCCATAGGGTAGTTTTCTGTCGTTAGTGAAATAACTACAAGCAATGCTGCAATGGGAGTGATAACAGTCAAAAAATCTAATAATAGTTTTGAAGAGAGTTGGGTTTGCTGAGGTTTATCTTTAAAACTAGGAGACGTTGAATGCTCAGTTGTCAATTGCCCTACAGCTGCACTGTCTGAATCAATTAGCTTGAGTGTCAAATACTTTTCGCTATCCTGTTGGGTAATCAAAACAGGAACCACATGATTTTGTTTGTAGCAAAGAATAATACCTCTGGTTTGACCTTCACTGAGCGTAAATAATTCTAAATAATGCTTTTTAAAACAGTTGAAATTTTCAAGCAGATTATCACCACGCGTTAATTCTGTGTGGAGTTCTAAATTAATGCAGCGTAAATCAATATTATATTTACTAGAGTAGTGAGCACACAATACTGCCAAACCTTTCGGTGTTGGCTGATACATTAGAGGTTCAATGCGCATCCCATCAATTTCCTGGGAAAAACCAGCAGGAATTGTATTATATAATTTTGTCATTAAGAAAAGCCCTAGTGGGACATGATGGGCCATTTTAGCACAACAATCATCCAACTACGTCATTCTGAATGCAGTTGTGCAGTGTGAATTTTGGTGCCGCTGCCTTGCTCAGGGGTATAATCCTATAGCAAAATTCGATAATATAGGCCACTTTAGATTTGTTTAGTAGTAATTATGCCCAAACGCACTGATATTAAATCCATTCTTATTCTTGGCGCAGGCCCCATTGTAATTGGTCAGGCTTGTGAATTTGATTATTCTGGTACACAAGCAGTCCGGGCTTTGAAAAAAGAAGGGTATCGCATCATTCTAGTTAACTCCAATCCTGCCACCATAATGACGGACCCTGAGTTAGCAGATGCTACTTACATTGAGCCAGTGTTGTGGCCTGAAGTCGCTCGCATTATTGAGCGGGAGCGGCCTGATGCGTTATTGCCGACCATGGGTGGGCAAACTGCTTTGAATTGTGCCTTGGATTTGGTCCGCGAAGGGGTGTTAGCTAAATATGAAGTCGAGCTAATTGGCGCTACGCGCGATGCAATAGATAAAGCAGAAGACCGGGAAAAATTCCGCCAATTAATGAAAAAAATTGGCTTAGAAATGCCGCGTTCAGCTATTGCTCATAGTTTAGAAGAGGCTTTATCCGTCCAAGCTCAACTCGGCTTCCCAACCATCATTCGTCCCTCTTTCACTATGGGCGGCAGCGGTGGGGGTATTGCTTATAATCGCGAAGAATTTGAAGAAATTTGTACCCGAGGTTTTGAATTGTCTCCAACCCATGAACTGTTGCTTGATGAGTCAGTGCTTGGTTGGAAAGAGTTTGAAATGGAAGTAGTGCGGGACAAAAATGATAATTGCATTATTGTGTGCACGATTGAAAACCTTGACCCAATGGGTGTGCACACTGGGGACTCGATCACAGTGGCTCCTGCGCAAACAATGACTGACAAAGAGTATCAACGCATGCGCGATGCGGCCATCCTTGTACTACGTGCGGTCGGAGTAGATACGGGTGGATCAAACGTTCAGTTTGCGGTTAGTCCAGAAGACGGGCGTGTCTTAGTGGTGGAAATGAACCCACGTGTATCACGCAGCTCAGCCCTGGCCTCCAAAGCCACCGGGTTTCCCATTGCTAAAGTAGCTGCCTTGTTGGCTGTCGGCTACACACTTGATGAACTGGCTAATGAAATTACCGGTGGGAAAACTCCCGCGTCATTTGAACCCACTATTGATTACGTAGTCACTAAAATTCCTCGGTTTAATTTTGATAAATTTCCCCAAACACCACAGACACTTTCCACGCAGATGAAGTCCGTTGGGGAGGTTATGGCAATTGGGGCTAATTTCCAGGAATCTTTACAAAAAGCGATTCGCGGTTTGGAAACGGGGCGTTATGGCTTGCAGTCCCTATTCAAAGGTGGTGATATGGCTTTATTACGCGGGCATTTACGTGAGCCCACTCCAGATCGACTTTGGTATATTGCGGATGCATTCCGACATGGGTTTACCCTTGAAGAAATTTATCAAGAATGCAAAGCTGACCCGTGGTTTTTAGCCCAAATACAAGGGTTGATAGAGCTTGAAAAATCTATCGCAAACCATAAAATCAGTGACATTGATAAAGCTACTATGCTGCAGTTAAAGCGGCGCGGTTTTGCAGATCGATATTTAGCAGGTCTGCTCCATTGTAGTGAGGAAGAGGTTCGAGCGCACCGCTTGCTGTTGGGTGTAACGCCGGTCTATAAACGCATCGATTCATGTGCAGGTGAATTCCCTAGTGATACGGCCTATATGTATTCCTGTTATGCATCTACCTGCGAAGCACGTCCCGAGACAGACAAGAAAAAAATTATGATCTTGGGTGGCGGGCCAAACCGGATTGGTCAAGGAATAGAGTTTGATTACTGCTGTGTCCATGCTGCAATGGCTCTGCGTGAAGCTGGTTATCAAACAATCATGGTGAATTGTAACCCAGAGACAGTATCAACCGATTTTGACACGGCAGATAGGCTTTATTTTGAGCCTGTGACGCTTGAAGATGTCCTAGCGGTTGTTGCCGTTGAAAAACCCATGGGTGTGATCGTGCAATATGGGGGGCAGACCCCGCTAAAATTGGCGCGAGAACTGGAAAAAAATGGTGTGCCAATTCTGGGTACTTCGCCCGATGCCATTGATAAAGCCGAAGATCGTGAGCGTTTCCAACAAATTGTCAAAAAATTAAATTTACATCAGCCTGCAAATGGTACGGTACGCAGTGAGGAAGAAGCTGTTGAAGTTGCGAACCGCATTGGCTATCCATTGGTTGTCAGACCTTCTTATGTATTAGGAGGACGTGCTATGGAGGTGGTGTATCAAGAGGAGGATTTACGCCATTATTTAGCGCATGCCGTTGAAGTCTCTAATGACTCCCCCGTTCTTCTGGATAAATTCCTAAACGATGCTATCGAAGTCGATATTGATGCTGTATGCGATGGAAAAGATGTATTAATTGGCGCCATTATGGAGCATATTGAGCAGGCTGGAATACACTCAGGCGATTCTGCTTGCACATTACCCCCATTTAGTATTAGTGTAGTAGTGCAACAAGATTTGAAGGAACAATTGCGGCTCATGGCATTAGAGCTAGGAGTGGTTGGGCTAATTAATGCTCAGTTTGCGATCCAAGCAGATGATATTTATGTGCTCGAGGTTAATCCTCGTGCTTCACGTACTGTGCCGTTTGTTTCCAAAGCAACCGGGTTATCATTAGCTAAAATTGCAGCGCGGTGTAAGATAGGGCAAAGTCTGAAGGATCAGGGGTTAACGCATCATCATTCCAGTCCATCATTCTACTCAATTAAACTACCTGTTTTTCCTTTTATTAAATTTTCAGGGGTTGATTCCATTCTTGGTCCGGAGATGAAATCTACGGGAGAGGTAATGGGTATCGCCAAGCGTTTTGGGCAGGCGTTTGCAAAAGCGCAGCTTGGTGCTGGCGCCAATATTGTTAAAAGACGACGTGCTTTTGTTTCTGTTCGAGATGCTGACAAGGCGCGTGTAGGTGAAATCGCCAAACGTTTAGTTGCTCTTGGGTTTGAAATCATTGCAACACGGGGTACAACAGCTGTGCTGCAAGCTGCAGGTATTCCTTGTAAGCGAGTGTTTAAGGTGGCGGAAGGGCGGCCTCATGTGGTGGATTATATAAAAAATCACGATATCGATTTTATTGTGAACACGACCGAAGGTAAGATAGCTATAGCTGATTCTTTCGCAATTCGTCGCAATGCATTGCAGCATAAAGTTAGCTATACCACGACTTTATCTGGCGCTGAGGCGGCGTGTTTGGCAATGAAATATGAAGACAGAGAGACTGTGACAAGGCTGCAGGATTTACATTAATAATGGGGTGGAGTTATGCAAAAACATCCAATGACAGTAAGTGGCGCAGAAGCGCTTAAAAACGAATTGCATCGATTAAAAACGGAAGAACGCCCGCGCATCATTGAATCGATAGCGGTTGCTCGTGCGCATGGTGATCTAAAAGAAAATGCTGAATATCATGCTGCCCGCGAGCAGCAGAGTTTTACGGAAGGACGTATTCAAGAGTTAGAGGCTAAGTTGTCTAACGCCCAAATCGTTGATATCAGCAAAATACCTAATACTGGAAAAGTCGTTTTTGGTACGAAAGTAAGCGTATGCAATTTGCAAACAGACGCTCAAATTACGTATCAAATTGTGGGTGAGGACGAGGCGGATATTAAATTAAATAAAATTTCTTACAGCTCTCCTATCGGGCGTGCGCTCATTGGTAAGCAGCTTGATGATGCTGTGGTAGTGAAGACTCCTGGAGGGGTAGTAGAATATGAAATTATCGCTGTGGAATATCTCTAAATGAGATTTAAGCATAAAATATTAGTAGTTATTGTTATTATATTAATTAGTATTGCGTTGTTTATCTTTAATTAAATCATTGGGCAAACACATGTGGGTTCGGTCATTGACCCAACCCACATGTGTTTCCTTCAAATTAACCAAAAATTTAGGGGATGAATTGTAAACACGCCCCAATACCTGAAATATAAAAGCGGAGTGTACGGAAATGCTCAAAGATATAATCGCAGGGATATTTGCTAATTTTGGTTTGAGTATGTTTGTTGTAGCTATTGTTTTTATGCTGATACATCGATTAATGGATAGAAATGAAGCCCCATCTGAAATTTTATATCGCTGGTTTTCTTTCTTTCCACTAGGAATCACGTCCATTTATGCATTTATTATGCATGCTTTTTTCCCTGAGTTTACGGCTAGAACGATAGGCTGGCAGACCAGCCCTTTTCAATATGAAGTGGCTATGGCATGTTTGGCTATTGGTGTGATTGCTATTTTATCATTCAAAGCAAGTTATGGATTTCGTTTGGCTACTGTTATCGCCGCTACGTGCTGGTTATGGGGTGATGCGATTGGGCATATTTATCAAATAAGAATTCACCATGACATAGCTCCAGGTAATGCTGGATCTTGGCTTTACATGGATATGGTTTTACCGGTGATATTAATTATTGCTATTGTGAAATTGAAAAACTCCCAGGCTAAACGACGTTAAGTAAGTGCCATTTGGGTACAGGGGCTATAAAAGCTCGGGCCTACTCAAAAAACGATTTCGATTTATAATACACAAAATCCCCAATCATGTGATGTGTTTGATTCGTTGGATGTACCACGTCCTCGAATACATAATGTTCTGCATTAGGAACCGTAGGTATGCAGGTAAGAGCTTGTTGCTTAGGTGAGCATGCAGATTCTTTATTATTTACAATTAAAAAATCTTGTTGTTTGCCAAACTGCTGCTGTGTTTCCTGAAAATTTCCAGGCGTTTTCATGTAAATTATAGGCTGCAGTACATGGTTACCATCAATTACCAACACGTTTAGGCCTGCCAGTTTTGTTTGTATTAGTGCATTAGTGTTGTTGATAACAGTGTGCATTTCTGCTGAAAGCTGGGCGGCGGTGATGGTGCTGCCATAGCTTTGCAGGTTTTGTGCCCATATATTCATTAAAGGAGTGTCACCAACGTCTGGCAATAAGAGCACTGCTATTTTTCGCGCGCCGGCCTTTTGTAGTTTAGTCACCGCAGTCAGTAGGTTTTCGGCAATCTGGGTTTGTGTGGTGATAAAACGTTCAGATATCTTTTGAAAATTAAAAAGATGTAATAAAGCTGCAGGTTTACTGAGATATAACTTATGCAACAATACTTCTGTTTCACTCTGTTTACCTAATTCTTTCATCAGATCATTCGTTCCTGACCAGATCAGATATCCATGCTGTGAGAGTGTGATCGAGTGCTTAGGAGCATGTCTATTCACGAAATAATCGATTTGATTTAACAATGAAGGGGCTTTATATTGAGCGGTATCGACAAGACCTGTTCCGCCTGTTGTCGACCCTCCAGCGGCAAAGTTATTGCCGTCTAATATGGGTTGAATATCGGTTGGGACTGGGTTGAAAAACGTTGCTGCATCCACATTATTTGGTATCAGTGTGGTATCGTAATGAGCTGTTTGGTGCGCATAATTTTGAAGGAAATAGTAAGCCCAAGTATGTCCGTTGGGAGAGGTCCACTGAGGTGTTTTCCCTAAACTTTTCACAAGTGGATTATTATTTTGGTAACCACTGTCAGTTAGGCTATCGCCAAAAAAGAAAAACCCGGGCGTCGTGGTGGCGCAAAAGATAGATGTTGATAAGACCAACATAGGGAAAAATAGTATAGGACGCATCATTTTTTAACTCATGCATTGAGGATCTTTAATCTTACTTAATTCCTGGTATTTTTAATACATGACGGGGGGAGCTACCACTTGAAGAATTTACGTACTAACTTCATATTATTTTTTGTTGTTTTATTTACCATAACTGGAGCTGTCGCTAAGCCTAAGTATGTTTCCGGAATTGAAACACTTAGCCATTCTCATCAATACATTCGGGACCATGATGCATTAACGTATTGGAGGATAAGCCCTTACTATATTTCTCAACGGAATGAGACCTCTTGTTCCCTTGCTTCAGCAACTATGGTTGTCAATGCCGCGCGAAGCAACCAACCGCTAGCAGAAAATGAACCATTAGCTACTCAAAATGGGGTATTGCGTCGCGTAAAGAGTGATGAGTGGAGCAACGGTGTTGCAGCAGACGGACAGGGTGTCACCCTGGAGCAGTTAAGCGTATTTATGGCAAAAGCTTTAGAGGCCTATGGTGTGCATAAGTTCAACATCAAAGTAGTTCATCTTAAAAATGATTCAAAAGAAAACCAATCTATTTTGCACACGGCCCTTATGGAAAGTGAAAAAACTGGGCGAACATTCATCGTTGCGAATTTTAATGAAAAATTCTTTGCCGGAGCCACCAATGAGGGGCATTTTGCGCCAGTGGGAGCTTACGATGCTCAAACTAGACGAGTACTTATTATGGATCCGTATCGGAAGCTTTACGAACCTTATTGGGTCCCAGAAAAGCTATTTCTAGAAAGTATGGCAACGCTTGATAACGAGGCGAGGGCATATCGGGGATATTTGTTGGTGGCATTGTAATGATAGCTCTAACTTCAATCAAAGAGCGTTATTTCAGATTCCAATACTGCGTTATATAAACGTATAGGAAGGCTATCCGGAAAGTTTGTTTTTTTAGTGAGCTTAGGAGTCAATTTGGCCGCTTGCTACTAAAAATGGTTTTAAAAGAGGAGAAAAGCCTAGAGCAGTTGTTTGAACACTACCAACCATTATTATTGGGGCGGGCTAGGTTATTTCGGCCTAAGGGTGTTAGTGTCCTCTTTCTTTGGTTCTGGCCCTGGCCCTACTTTAGGAGGGGCAGGGAATAAAGTTACACCCCGGGGTGCCTGCAAACTTAAATTGAGTCTGTGCTGTGGAATAGGGATTTTAGGTTTCTTGGGAGAGTCTGGTGCCAATTTTAAACCAGGTTCGGGTTTTTCTGTTACAAGGATGAAATCTAAGATGCTTTGTTTGCTCTCCATAGCGGGGGTGCTGGAGCCGACTTTTGAATTTAAAGATAGCCTTCTATAGCATTCTCCCGCTCCATCATGAAAACCTTCAGATCCGTCGTGTCCATGCACATTTAATACCCTTCTTCCTGTTATGTCGCATAGATTTGACCAGTTAGAGGGCTTATTTTTTTCTGTACGGTACCATATGAGATGAAACAAGGGCCAGGTGTCACAATCTTCAGGAGAAGCGCCGCTATTAGTAGGGTAAAATTCATTCATTAGATCTAAACCCTGCGGGTTAATTTGATAGGATGTATTTATAGCCTCAGAAAATCGATCAAAAAAATTAGGCTCACTCACATTATCAGGGTATTCAACATTAAATTTTCTGGCTAGGCTTTTAAGGCAATCAAACTTTATAGGTGCATGAGTATAGATTCCAATACCTTCTTCATAATCAATTAGTTTTAACTTTGGTTTATAGCTTCTTTCAACAAGCATTTGCAGCTCAGCAACTCCAATAATGGACGATTTGATCAAAAAATCTAAGCCCCATAATGATCCCGTATGGCTTTCTTCTATAGTTGGTATAAAAAAACCCATTTCACATATTGCTTGATAATAACGAATAAACTCTACCCCATGATTAGAGCACATTATCGTAATTTGTAACCCTTGCTCGTCTAAAAAAAATAAAAATAGCAGCATCAAATAATCATTGACGCCTCCTTTATCAGCCATCTCATCACCAAGAAGTCTCACGAGTTTAGACCTATCTTTAATTTCAAGAAGACCAAGGAAACGTTTAAACATCTCAATAATTACTACATATTCTTTGCGCAAATCTGTGTTTGTGTAATATGAATTAAGTAACAGAGTTAATTCATGAGCTTTTTCTTGTGATTTCTCATCTTGGCGATCTTTTACGAAATTAAGGCCATAAAGAGTTTTCATATATGAATCAGGGGTATCCTTGGAAAGCAATAGAAAAGCATCTTCGGTTAATTTAATTAGATTTTGATATTCCTGAGATGGGTTAACAACTTCTGGTTTAAAGTCAATAATGGAGAATATCATCAAAGAATGAATAAATTTACCAACATTGCTGTGCATGTCACCAAATGTAACTGACAAATGATTAGCTGAAGGAATTTGAGGACGAACGCTTGGGTCAGGGTATTGGTTAATTGGCACAGGTCTTGTTATAAGTTTCATCGTATTTTGTACTTAATTGATAGGTTTACTAGCAGTTTTTCAAAATTACGCTTAAATGCAAGTAATTGAACATTCAGATGATTCAAATTGGTGATACAAATTTAACATATCTCTAATTTCCGAACAAATCGCTGGATTTGGCGGGATTTTATTAGCTAGAGCATTTGCAAGATTTTCAATGAAGTCTGGATTCGTGGCCATTTTCTTTCATTTTAGGGATATTTGTTCGTAGCATTGTAATGACTAGTTACTCTTGCTAATATCTTTGCACCTTTTGTGTTCATTGGCGTTACTGTCCAGGAGCATTATTTGATAAGAGTTCTAATTGTTGATGACCATGCTTTAGTGCGGATGGGTATTCGACGATTACTAGATGATTTGCCTGACATTGAGGTGGTAGCTGAGGCTGAAAATGGTGAAACAGCATTAGCCCTGGTTAAATTGCACCAACCTGACGTGGTTTTACTAGACATGAAAATGCCTGGTATTGATGGTTGGGAGGTGACCAGGCGCTTGAAAAAAACCAGCCCGAAAGTAAAAGTCATCGCTGTAACAGCTTTGAGTACTGAGCCACTCCCAAGCCGTGTATTGCAGTTAGGGGCAATGGGGTATCTTACAAAAGAATCCGGACCTGAAGAAATGGCAGCTGCCATTCGCAAAGTTGTTAAGGGTGAAAAGTACCTTAGCGCTGAAATCGCACAAAAAATGGCAATTAGCAGTTTAGGGGTTCCTAATGAAACTCCATTTGATCTATTATCTGAACGTGAAATGCAAGTGATGCTTATGATCACTAGAGGCATGAATGTCCAGGATATTGCTGATAGGTTGTTTTTAAGTACTAAAACAATCAATGGTTATCGCTATCGTATGTTTGAAAAGTTGGGTATCACAAATGATGTTGAGTTGACCTATATGGCAATGAAACATGGTGTAATTGAGCGGCCAAGCGATGCGCCACAAGATGAATGAGTAAATGAATGCTCGACCTTCCTCAACCCTAGCTACGTTTCTTTCCAACCTTACTTCTGAACCCGGTGTGTACCGGATGCTAGATGACAAGGGAAAGGTTCTTTATGTTGGTAAAGCCTCCAATTTAAAAAAGCGTGTTAACAGTTATTTTAATAAACACAATGCTGGTGCCAAAACACGCTCTTTAGTCAGTCAAATCGTAACTATCGACGTCACTATAACGCGTAGTGAAACAGAAGCGCTTCTTTTAGAAAGTAGCTTAATAAAATCGCTGCGACCAAAATACAACGTATTAATGCGCGATGATAAATCGTATCCCTTTATCCATGTTTCCCATGCCAATGCATTTCCTCGATTAGAGATGATTCGCTCTAAGAAAAAGCCACAGAAGGGGGAGTTTTTTGGCCCTTATCCCAGTGTTACTGCTGTGCGTGAGACGTTGGGTATTATTCAAAAAGTGTTCAAAATTCGCAATTGTAGTGACAGTTTTTTTAGCGGCCGCTCCCGCCCTTGTCTGCAATATCAAATTAAACGCTGTAGTGCGCCTTGTACTGCATACATTTCAGCTCGTGATTATCAACAGTCTGTGGATGATGCAACACGATTTTTACAAGGTAAAAGTCAGCAAATCCTTGAGGAGTTGGCCAAACGTATGGAGGATGCTGTTGCCAATTTGGCTTTTGAAGAGGCAGCACTTTTACGTGATCAAATCAAAAATTTGCGTTTAGTACAGGAGCAGCAAGGTATTGTGCAATTGCGAGGGGATGCAGATGTGATTGCGATAGAGGCTCGTCCGGGTTTTGCTTGCATCCAGTGCGTTACGGTGCGAGATGGCCAGGTCATGGCTAGTCAAAGTTTTTTCCCTTCCGTTCCTAAACAACGTTTAGTTGAAGATGATACGGATGAGTCTTTATGGCAACAAGTATTTGAGGCGTTTGTAGCTTATTACTATATTGATATACCTGAGCGTATCCCGGCATTGATTCTGACTGACAGGGCAGTTGATGACGCGCAAATTGTGCAAACCATGTTAAGTGAATTACGGGGTAAGGCTTGTCATATCAAAACGCGGCCGCGAGGGGTGAAAGCCCGTTGGCTTGATTTTGCTCTGAATAATTTACGTATGGTGATTGCTGAGCGGGTGACATCGACTGCCTTGATGAAGTTGAGGTATCAGTCTCTTGAGGAGCTTATTAGGGTGTCCACCCCAATCCTGCGCATGGAATGTTTTGATATTAGCCATACCCAGGGAGATGAAACAGTGGCTTCTTGTGTTGTGTTTGATGCTAATGGCCCATGTAAGCGCGAATACCGTCGTTTTAACATTAGTGGCATTACTCCAGGTGATGATTATGCTGCTATGGAGCAAGCAATTACGCGACGCTTTAAGCGTTTAGTTGAAGAGAAAAGACTTCCTGATGTGCTTATTATAGATGGTGGGAAAGGTCAGATTACGGTGGCGCGCCGTGTTTTTTCTGCTTTGGGGGTTGAGGGGGTGAGGTTGTTAGGAATTGCTAAGGGGCCGGATCGGAAAGCTGGCTGGGAGCGGTTGATTTTAGCTGACGAAACGCAAGAAATAACGCTGCCTAGCGACTCTCCTGCATTGCATCTTTTGCAGCAGATCCGGGATGAGGCACATCGATTTGCGATTACAACGCATAGAAAAAAGCGTCAAAAAGCGAGCCTTGATTCGTCGCTTGAGTCTATTGAGGGTGTTGGTGCTAAAAGGCGTCAGGCGTTGCTTCGTCGGTTTGGGGGATTGCGGGAGTTGGCTAGGGCACCTGTGGAGGAAATCGCTAAGGTACGCGGAATTAGTTATTCGTTGGCAGAGCGTATTTATGACTATTTTCGATCTTAGGCGATAGTGCCTCCAATATTCATTTTACATTCCCATAAAAATAGCCCGAAAGTCCTCTAGGCTTGTCTGATTTTCTGTAGAAAACTCCTCTTCTAAACGCGCTTTTGCAGCGTTTAGAAGAGGAGCGCTAGGTTTTACTACATCTAATATAGAAGCAGCAGCTTTACGTGTAAAACATCTGCTAAGAACCAAATTGTCTTGTGGTGTTAAATCGATTAAATATCTCTCTATACTTAATACAATTCGAAGAAAATCCTCATGCTCTGTTTTTTGAGGATGATCAAGTGAGCGGCCACTTGCATATGGCTCCATATCCCAAAGCGTGAATTTCAACTTCCCATATAATTGGCGCGCATTTTTGAACATCGCAATAAGTTTTATTAATCTATTGAGTGCACTACGAGCTTCCTCTGTCAATTGGTGTTGTGTGCTCGCAGGTAATTTTTCTATAGCCCTACCAAATTCAGGTAAACGACTCACCTGTGCTTGATAGCGTTGGGTCAGTTTCTTTACTTCGACATTGTAACGCTCTTGCATGGTGCTCAATATGTCTCCGATGCTGATATATTGCGCTGTTTCTTCTTTAGCAATTCTGCTAGCTCGGAGTGCGTGATAAGCATCATGATTTAAAAAATCATACACTCTAGGCGCGGGGTGATTATCTGCAGAGGTCGGAAGTGGATTTCCGGGAAAAGGTATTGTGATATCGCGGTGTCGCTTTAAACCTCCTATTCTGATATCGAGAGGTGTAGACTCGCCGATAACTGGATTGAGTCGAACAGCATCGGAAAATGCTCCATCTAAAAATGCCTTTCGCAATCCAAAACTTGGGATTATAAGCCGGCCATCATCAGTCAGAGCTAAGTATCGGAGACCCAGTGATAGATGTATAAAGTGGCTTACGCTGTAAGCACTCCTATGCATCTTTGCTACCCAAAAGCCTTTCTCGCTTTGTGGTAAATCACGTGCCTTTTCATAAATGTTTAGAAGGATTTGCTCTGGAGTTTGATTAATTAAATAAGGGAACGCTGGTGATGGCGCTAGGCTAGGCAACAAGAAGTCGGATGCTCGCTTATTTATTTCTAGGTTATGTGTAAAAAGCTCTATATATTCTGCCCCAGGTAAAATAAATTTTAAATCTCCCCACAAAGTCATCAACGTCCCAAATTGAAGAGGAGATATTTGATTTATACGAACGGCTAGCAGTGCTGTGAAAGGAAACATCGGATCACGAATAAAAGATGCATCACTCAGTAAATGTGTTTGACTACTCATCATGGTATGCAATGAGGATATATGTTGGGGTGTTACTTCCGTTAATTGGACCTCAATATCCGCTTGTTTAGTCGAAGGAATGCGCCTTATTATTTCATTGAAATCGGCTTCTCCCGATGTGGCTATTTTTTCAACATCAGTTGATGATGCCCTAAAAAAAGTTAGGCTGTGTGGATTCCCGGTGAGCTGCTCTCGCTTTTCTAGTAGGCGCTTTTCTTTTTCTGACTCCTCTTTCGACAAATTCTGTAAAAAACGCATGACAGTTGCTTGAGCTTCTTCCAAAGGTTTTTCTTCTTGCTGAGCACAAATTTCAAAAAATGACTGATAAAATACGCCTGTTCTTTTTTGCTCCAGAAGAGAGGTAAATGCATTCCTTATTTTATCGTTTTCAAGTACAAAAATGTGCTTAAGTAGGTTATCAAAATAAGCTTGATAAGATCGGGTCTCATAGAACCGTGGGGTTAATCTAATAAAATTCGCTAGTGCTTCTAAACATGGTTGGGAGGTAATTTTCGCAATATTATCGTAGCTTAAGAGGCTCTTATCCATTGTTTTCAGTGTATTAAGCAGCAATTTAGGCGTTTGGTGTGCTAGAAACATCTCAAGCAAGGATCTTGTCATGGGAATTTTTTCTTTATGTATATCCCTAAGGAGATTGACTATCTTTAATAGCTCATCTTTTGATGAATCAATATTCAGAATAAAGGGCTGGTCTGGTTCTAAAAGCCCCATTTCATCTAATAAAGGAAGCGCATTTGCTCGTACTTCAAAATTTTTGACTGCGGTTCTTGGATCACACTCCTGCAATACATCCAGCATAGATTGCGTTAATCGAGTTCCTAAAATTTCAATTGCATTGAATAAAAAATGATCTTTTTTTGCAAGTAATATGTTTATATTATTGGTAACCAATAAGCCTCGCTTTTTGAGAGAGTGCAGGGCATCAAACAAGCCAGGCTGCATCAAAGCCGCATCTATTATCTCTTGCGTTAGTTGGAGGGGAACGTCATCGATATTTTTTCTGTGCAAATAGGCGCTAACTAGATCTCTTAAGCCTGGTGGCACATCAGGCTCGAAAATTTTTTGAGTATTCGTTACAGTAAGTAGGTCATTATGATAAAACACATAGAGAGCCTTCGCCCGTAGTTCGCTTGTTTCTGGATCGCAGCCTGCCAAAGCATCAAATTGGGACGTACTTAATGGTGGACAAGTTACAATACTTAATAAAAACGCTTCGGATGGATGTTGTTTTATAATTGTTTGGTAGGATTCAGCTAGCCCCCATGTTATAACTTTTTTTAAAGCAGCAATACGGGCGATAGGGTAGGAGGAGCCTAGAAAATTTTGAAATGGCTTACCCTCATTGAAGTGCAAGGGATTATCAAAAAAACCATTTGAATAGATTATATTTTCAAGGGGGCGCTCCCAACGCAATGTAAATAAAATACTACAGTTATGCTGATCAAGGAGGCCGTTTCTTAATAATTCTAGTAATTTATTTATGGTGTCAGCAGCTATGTCGTAATTACTATAACTCCGAGGGATAGACTTACAGAAATTTTCCATGTCGATGAGGTATTGTTCGGGTTTGTTTTTAAATACCTCCAGAAATATTAGCATCAATGGCCATAAATACTCGTTGTCATTTTCTGACAGCGTAGTATATCGAGATTGTAGCCAAGCTGGGTCTAAATTGACCCTATATTGTATGTGATGATGCAGCCAATCAACTTTACCTTTTGTGGGATAGTTTTTTCTTGAGTGCATGAGGGTTTTTACCCATGAGTCACAAAGTAATTTTTTATCAGCTAAGATTGAAACAGCATAAACCAGGTTTTCCCAATTTTCATGGCAAAGTTTTGGCTTGTTAGATGCCGTTTTATTTATAAAGCCAATAAATAAAGCAACATTTTTAGCAGTGAGCTGTTCTGACTTTTCTAGATTCGTTATAAAACGCCAACCAAGCAGTTGATCGGTTTCAGCTTGAAAATATAATTGAAAAGGATCCCATGGCTTAGCACTATTTTGATGTGTTAATGAAAGGCCAGGATCATGTGATCCTGTATCTTGGGCAAATAAATCAGGGTGATTGGCAAGGTTCATGTTTGTACATGCGGTTATATGTTTAAGCGCATTAAGATTATGCAGCAGATTAGGGGCAATACAAACAAGAGGCTCATGAAGGCTTATACCTTTGGGAGTTAGCTCTTCCTGTAATGTTTCTATTGGGTAGTTCGTATTCGTACAACAAAGCTGCTTAAACTCTATTTTGTTTGAGTTGATCGCCACAAAAAACTGACCATCACAGAAAAAGGCAGCGAAGGGGATCTGCTGTGATATTAGTTGTAATCTGATTTGTTGTTTTGCCTCAAAAAGCGGGCCGCTGGTTAGAAAGAGCGGCATCGTTTCTGAAGCGGTCTCACGAACTGCGAATTTGTATACATTTTCTGCGGTAAAGCACTGCTCAAATAGTCCACTCCATACCTGCATTAGTGGTAAATTAAAATCAAAGCGTTTTGTTAATGAAAGTAATAATTCAACAACCTTGAATCGTTCTTCATCGTTACAGCCTGGAATCTCTGTATGGATGAGTTTAGCGATGTTTCGTTCAGTTATTGTTCTTTCGAACTCTTCAATAAGCGATATTGATTCTAATGGTTCTAATAGATTGGCAATGTTGAGATACGACATTATTAGTTTCGTTTCAGATTATTTTGCCAGACAATAACACATGTAGATAAAAATACATACTATTTGCCCGTATATACGATTTACTCGACGTGATGATTATTCCACTGCCTTGGTGAAGTCTTCTCAAGCAGTGTTGTTGATAAATATGCAGTGCGGCCTGTGCGGAGCGCAGCCAGGTGGTTTTTATTAACATACCAAGTAAAAGCATAAATAATGTTCATATAGTTTACTTTATGATACAATTATGCCAGCTTTTACTGGTTGGATAATTTTTGATGTTTTCTATTCGCTGTAATCTAATTAAGCCCTTCCTTTCTATCTTATTGTGTTTATTTGTATCAGTATCTTTTGCGATGGAAGTACCTGTGTATGATTTTTCAATTAAAGCTTATACGCAGAACATCGGTGACCACTTGCCTTCAGACAGTGATGATTATTCCGCTGCTTTGTTGACGCCTGAGTATCAAGCTGGGCAGTTGCAGCAATTTTATAATCATTATTATGCAAGTGATGCTAAAGGGCTCTCTCCGTGGAGTGAGCAGATGGTTAAATCTATATTGCCGGTTGTAAAAAAAATAGAACCGCAGATTGTAGAAGATTTTGATAATCAGAATAAAGCTGCCACAGAACGTCATTATGCTGAAAATTTTAAAGAGCATGATGAGGTTTGGTTGAACAAAATTAAGCAGAATATGGATTTTGGAGCGTTGGAATCGATCGAGTTCAATGACAAGAATAAAGCTATCGCAATTACGAATACTTTCGCTCGCGCTTTGCCTGATGAGTCTCCCGATTTTTTTCACGCTAGTTTACCTGGGCAAGGGTTCCCATTTGATAACTTACAAGAATCCGCTATTTGGTCTGGAACGCCTCTTTATGTTTTGAGTGTTTCACGGGATAAGGCGTGGTCTTTGGTGTTAACACCGGATGCGTATTTTGCCTGGGTTAAAAGCAGTGATATTGCTTATGCATCGAGTGGATTTATCCAAAAATGGCAGGCTGCGGCTCATAATGGTCTTATGGCCATTACAGAAACAGAGACGAGCGTGCTTGATAAGCAGCAGCGTTTTCAATTTAAAAGCTATATTGGTGCTGTGTTCCCCCTCGTTAAACGAGATGAGCAGGCTATTTCTATCTTTATTCCAGTGAAAAATGAACAGCAGCAAGCGGTGATGAAGGTGGGCGTTATTAATCGACATGCCGCGAGTTTGATGCCGTTAGTAGCATCTAAAAAAAATATGGCAAAGATTCTTACACAATTGCAGAATCGTCCATATGGTTGGGGTGGAGCGTTCTTTTTTAATGATTGTTCGCAAGAAATGAAAAGTATATTCACGCCATTTGGTATTTGGTTACCAAGAAACTCTGCACAGCAAACGCAGTTCAATTCGACGTTGGATTTATCGACAAGTAATGAGGACGAACGTATCAATACATTAAAGGCTAACGGGCACCCATTGATGACAATTATTTATGTGGGGGGGCATGTGATGCTTTATATGGGGAATCACGAGGAAGAGGCTATGACGTATCAAAATCTTTGGGGACTTGCTCCCGCGAACAGAGATAAGCGCTACGTCGTTGGCCAATCACTCTTTTTACCACTTCTAAAATATTACCAAGAAAGCCCCGATATTAGCTCTCTTGCTAATAAGTCGGCTTTTAAGTTAGTTTATCTGGATGAGCTGGATACGAGAGCCGCGACTCCACAAGCATTTACAAAATATTTTACTGCGATGCAGGGCGTATAAATGAAATACTTGTTACTCGTTATTCTAATTTTAGCCGCATCCACAACTCAAATTTTGGTGGCATCTACTCCAATCAAACAACAAAATGTTAATTGTCAGACATTAACAAATCTTCAAAACCTACCTCCTGCTACCGAGCAAGTTATTGTGGTTCAATCTCTTGGTGGTTTTAAAGCTGAGATCACCGCCTGTCAGAGGCGGGGTAAGACATGGAGACAAGTGTTGGCGCCCTCATGGTTGGGCTCCATTGGCGAAAATGGTGTGGCATCTATGGGAGAAAAGAAAGAGGGGGATATGAAAACGCCAGTCGGTTTATATGCTTTAGGTGAGGCGTTTGGTTCTCAGCCATTAGCCCTTAAAATGGATTATAAGTACATCACGTCCGAGGATAAATTTATTGATGATCCAAATCATAAAGATTACAACACTTGGGTTAATGGTAAAACGGATGCGAAAAGTTATGAGTCTATGTTAGTAAAATCTTACAAGATGGGTGTTGTAGTCAATTACAACATGAACCCTATCATTCCAGGTGCCGGAAGTGCCATTTTCATGCACTTACGTAAGGCACCTAATTTGCCAACTGCGGGATGCGTTTCAATGGATGAGCCGCACTTATTAGCGCTGCTTATGTGGCTCGATAAAAAGCAAAATCCGTATATTCTTATTAGCTAAAATTAGCAAAACAAATCTTTAAATAAATCATTTTGATTTAAAAATTCACATCCAAGTGTTTTGAAGTAGAAGACACATATCCATCATTGCGCTTTTAATCTATAGTAATATTACGGTCTATTAATAATTGTTTAATAAACACTAAACTTTTTTTGAATATGACCGACATGATGATCACGGGCAAGGATGCGCCGGTGTGTTTCAGCCCCCTGATGGATTAATGAATTGGGAATCATGAGATGAAAAGACTAACGGCAGTAATTGCTTTATGTTTGCCAGTTGTAGCGATGGCAGAGCAAGCAGCACCAGAAAAGCCTGCGTATTATGGACCAGGTTTATGTGCCTCTCCGCAATACCAGTGTATCAAAATTAGCTCAGGACAAAGTTGGGATAAATTGTTTCCCGATGAACAGCAACGTGATTTAGTCCAGCGGATTAATCGTAGTTATAACTCTATATGGTCGGGAAAAGAAATTGTAGTTCCCCGTGATATGGAGCACGCAACGCTGCTGGATCTTTCTCCATTTCCGCAAAAAATTGATGGTGAGCACGAGAAAGAAATTATCGTGGACCAAGATAAATTGGCTTGGGGTGCTTACGATGAGCAGGGTCAACTAGTCAAGTGGGGGCCAATCGCCTCAGGCAGTGACAAATGCTCAGATAGTAATAGAGCTTGCCGAACATTAACAGGCATCTTCCGCGTATTTAGTAAAGAAGGGCCAAAATGCAAATCCAATATTTTTCCCATCGGTAAAGGTGGTGCAAAAATGCCTTATTGCATGTATTTCCACAAAGGGTTTGCTTTACACGGGTCCGATGATATTCCAGGGTACCGCGCTAGCCATGGTTGTGTCCGGATGTTTACTCGAGATGCGAAGTGGTTAAATGAAGAATTTGTGACTATCTCTAAAGAACAGAATGGCTATATGGGCACACTGGTTGTGGTGCGTCCCGTAACCGGTAAAGCATATAAACCAACCAAAGCCGCTCTTGAGGATCCTCCTGGCATGAAAGTTAAAGCTGGTGCATGGGTAAATCCCGATAGCGCCCCTTCAACTTAAGCTGAGACGAAATGATGAAAAAAATTAAAAAAAGCGTTTATTATGTCGTCACTATATTTGCGTTCATGGCAGTAACCGCTGTTGGTTATGCTGCTACGGCTAAGGAAAAAGAGGATAAACCTCCTTTAGGGTGCCGCGACGTAGGGTATCAATTTGAATTAAAAACACTTGCGTTGCTGCCAGAAGAAGCAGGAGCGCGGCAGTCACTTTATTTTATCTTTAACTCCTTGCCTGGCAATATCAATCTTTATCAAATGCGCAAAGGCGATAGTACACGTACGTTGTTTTTGAACCATGTTATTCATCCTAGACAATGGGCAGTATTATCAACTAGCGAGAAAGAAGTGAGATACATTTGTACGGTGGATGATGCAAAAGTCACTTACGGTAAAATTGTGGATTGTGCTCAAAGCGTCAAGGTATGTGAATATGCCAGGGTAAAATATGGTATGAATAATCAGGGAAATTACTGGTTAGTGGATAGTAATACTAATGGGGGGGCTGTCAGAGAAGTGCTCCACTACGGCATTATTCCTCGCTAACAATAATAAATAATGAGGGAAACATTATGAAATCGCAAAGCCGCCTAATCCCATGGTTATGTCTGATAGCTACAGCAAGTGGCAGTGGAGCGTTTGCTGCTAATGGCTTAGACGCTTATCGCCAAGGTCATTATATGCAAGCGGTAGAGCCACTTACTAGTGACTTGAATAAAGACCCTGTCGCTGATTATTACATAGCACGTATGCGTCTCTATGGTTATGGAGAATTGAAAAATAACACAACAGCAATTCGCTATTTTAAGCGTGCGGCTGAAAAAGGCTTTTTACCCGCGCAACAAACAATGGCACGGTTTGCATTAATGAAAGAGAATAATCCAGAGCAAGCACTGTATTGGTTTAAGCGTGCTGCAGATTCTAATGATATCCAAGCACAAATGTATTGTGCAGCAGCGTATCTGTTTGGTGTAGGAGTGAAAAAGAACCCCGAATCGGCCCAACGTTATCTTATCGCAGCTGCTAAGACGGGTAATAGCATCGCACAATATGCTTTGGCACAAAGTTTTCTTGATAGCCGTCAGCAGGCGAATAAAAAATTAGGCTTACTCTGGTTAGAGAAAGCTGTTGCTCAAAATAATCCTGCGGCGCAGACTAAATCTGGTGAGCTGTATGCTAATGGAGCAGGAGTTCCTGTTGATTTAGTCAAAGCTAAGGAAATGCTTAATTTAGCTATCAATCAAGGTTATATCCCTGCTGTATACCAGATGGCGGAGTTGTTACGCAAACAAGGTGATTTTAAACAAGCAAAAGACTGGTATATAAGGGCTGAAAATGCTCATTATACTCCCGCTGAGGTTGGTTTAGCACAAATTTACACACAACAAAGCAGCCCTTTTTACGACCTACATTTGGGATTTTTACAAATGTTAAAAGCAGCGCAAAACGGCTCCAGTGAGGCGCAACTCGCCCTGGCAGGAATGTATAAAAATGGACAAGGCGTAGATAAAGACGAAAATTTAGCAAAAGAATGGGCGCAGAAAGCAATTGTATCTTCGAAGGGTACGCCTGCATCTGCCCAAATGGATGCGGCCGTTTGGCTAAGCTTGGGCAAAGCTCACACCCTTGCAGCTAGCGGATATCAGTTGCGAGGAATTTTAAGTGATTGGCAAAATCCTGATGCGCTAAAAGAAAATAATTATAACCAAGCACCGCAAATGGAAAGATTGAACCGCACAGCTCTTTATAAGCCTAAATTTGTGATGGCCAATCCAAACGATATTACGATTAGTGAATATTACGATGCATTAGCGGCCGTACTCAGTGGAGACTCTAAGTCTGCTGAATTGCTATTTCCCCGCTATCCAATAGATAAGCAAACAGGGCAACTCAGTGATCAAGCTTTCTTTGAACAATTACAGAAGCGAGCCGTTCTTGGTGATTCAGATGCCCAATTTACCCTTAGCCAAATGTATCAAGACGGAATAGGTGTTAATAAAGATATTCAAGCAGCTATCAAGTATTACGAGTTAGCAACCGCGCAACAAGAGTTGCGCGCAGAATATAATTTAGGGCTTATCTATTTGGAAGGAAATGGAATACCAGCTGATTATGTCAAGGCCGTGACATTATTACGGGATGCGGCTTTTAAAGGAAATGATCATGCACAGTATACGTTAGCCAATATCAATGAACATGGTTATCGTAACTCGGCAGGGGAGGAGGTTATCCCTGCCGATCCTGAACAGGCAACAGCGATGTATTTTCTTGCCTCAGCAAATGATTATGGACTTGCGCAATATCGACTTGCCGAAATGCTAGTGCGTGAGAAAAAAGCTGATATGACCGTTGCTGGCAAACAGAAACGTAACCAAATGATTAAACAACTTTACCAAGGAGCATATTCTTCAGGTGTAGCAGATGCTGCTTTGCCTTTAGCATTTTTTAATGCAATGGACTCAGACAAGGGAAAGCAAGCTTTGGCGTTTGAGGAGGCTAAAAAATCCGCGAATGCTGGAAATGCTGCTGCAGCGTTGTTGTTAGGGCTATTTTATGATCGAGGTATTATTGAGCAGGCTAATCCAGAAGAGGCTCTTGATTGGTATGAGAAAGCATCGGTAAATCCTGTAGGTGCATTTATCCTGGGTACTTATATTAGCCAGGGCACGGGGATTAGAAAAAATACAGAAAAAGGAGCTGACTTGTTGCAAAAGGCGGCTGATGCAGGATTCTCTTACGCGAACCTTAATTTAGCTGTAATGAAACAGCAAGAGGGAAAGGTGTTTTTACCAGAGCTTGAGAAAGCACTTGCTTTGGGCAATAGCACAGCTGGTTTGTTGCTAGCTGATTATTACCTTTCACTCGGTAATGATGATACTCAATTACAACAAGCACGCAATATTTATCAGAGCCTAGCTGACAAAGGTGATAAAGATGGCCAATTTAAATTGGCCTACATGTATGAGCAAGGCTTAGGTGGCGCCATTGATATTACCAACGCTGAGAAGTGGTATAGAGCGGCAGCTGAGCAGGGCCAAACTGGTGCTCAATTTTTATTAGGACAGTTATACCAACTAGGTCTAGTGGGTAATCAGCCTGATTATGTGGAAGCAAAAAAATGGTATAGCAAAGCAGAAAGCACTTATGCACCAGCAGCAATTGCTTTGGGCTTTGTTTATGACACAGTGGATGATGATTATCAGCAAGCACTCACGAGTTATCAGCACGCAGCTGAACAAAAGGATCCAATTGGTCAGTTTGATTTAGGGTTGATTTATGAAAAAGGGAAGGGGCGTGCGGTTGATTTTGTTAAAGCCAAAGAGCTATATCAGCAAGCCGCAGATAGTGGTCACCGTCAAGCTATGGTGCAGTTAGCTGGCTTATATTTCAATGGGTCACTAGGTGAGCGTGATGAGCAAGAAGCATTAGCCTGGTATAGGAAAGCGGCAGAACTAGGTGATCGTGATGCATTGTACCAATTGGGCTTGTTAGCAGAAACGGGTGTTGCAATCAAACTTGATTTCCCTGAGGCGATTCGGTATTACCAACAAGCTTCTGATAAGGGTAATGCTAAGGCTATGCTTGCGCTAGCGCGGATCTATCAATATGGTTTGGGTGTTCCTCAGGATAACCAACAAGCGGAAAAATATTATAAAGAATTAGCAAAATTAGGTAACGCTTATGCGCAATATCAACTAGCTACGTTTTATTTTGAGGGTTTAGGTGGGAAACGCCAACCGCAAGAAGCAAAGCAACTGCTGGCCCAGGCGCAAGAAAACGGCAGTCTACAAGCGCGAAGAACATTGCAATGGTTGGATGCGCAGGCAGAACAACGCCATAGCTTTATTGAGCCTGTTCAAATAGCCCAAACTCCTGTTTTAGCGCAACCTGTTGATCTCATGTATTTGGATGCATTAAGTGAATGGAACCGTGGTGATGAGCACTCATCTCGAGTAATTCTAGATAGAATCATGACCCAATTTCCAAATTATACTCCAGCGAAGCGAGCGTATGAGCAGTTAAATCAACATCTGACCCCCCAACCGGGTATATTCGGTTAGAGGGGCTTTTCCCCATTCCTGTGGGGGCACTAACGGAGAGGTATCTTATGGACATGCTCATGGCATCGTTGCCCTTTATTGGGCGATTTCTTGTGGGTTTCTTCTTTGTCTTTTTTGGGTTTTGGAATCTTTGCCATTGGGCTCCAACATTAAGCTATATGCGACAAAAGAACATTCCTTTCGCTTTTTTACTTCTCGCAGTAGGTATTGTGCTGCAAATCATGACTGGTCTAATGCTCATCATTGGGGTTTATGTAAAAATTGCAGTATTATTATTAATTGTTTTTGATGTTTTAGCTGTGCTCATCTTCCATCCATTTTGGAATATGGAGGGTCAGGTTCGTCAATTAAACACGATCATCTTTGTCACTAACCTGACCGCAACTCTTGGCGCACTTATTTTATTGTTAAATAGTGTGACGCCATCAGCACTAACACTTACAAATTTACTAACCCCCTGAGAGTAAAAAAGTGACAACACTATTTCAAACAGGGATTTTACCGGCATTTCTTCAAGGTATTTACGACGGGGATTGCACATTAGAAGCATTACAAAAAAAAGGCGATATTGGCCTGGGAACATTTAACGCACTTGCGGGAGAAATGGTCGCGGTAGACGGGGTTTTTTATCAAATTGATGTGCAAGGTAAAGCGCAGATTGCTGCTCCCAATGCCTGCACTCCTTTTGCATTAGTCAGTCCTTTTCAAAAAGTTAGATCGTTTCAGATACAAAACATTAAAAATTTAAACGCTTTAAACGCACTGATGGATTCCCATCTGAGTACACCCAATATTTTTTATATGATTCGGATTGATGGAGAAATGCTACATGTAAAGCTACGAAGTGAATCTTGCCAACACCACCCGTATCCTCTTTTATCTGTAGCGCTAGCGCAATCACAACATGCTTTCGAATTAGCTTCTTCCAAGGGTACTTTGGTTGTTACTTATTGTCCGGCATACGCGTCTTCTATTACTATCCCTGGTTACCATTACCATTATATCGATGAACAAAAAGCAACGGGTGGGCATGTTTTTGACTTGGAAATCAAATCAGCGCAAGTCATGATCAATCCCATTCGGAATTTTGAGTTAGCTTTACTGGATAACAAAGCGTTTGATAACGTCTCGTTGGATATTGATATTCAAGCTGAAATAAAAAAAGTGGAATAAATGATCGGGCATGAATAATGACACTAGCATACTAATGTCCATTGCTTGGATCAACTGATTTAAATAGTTCAAAATTGTCTGAGTAATCAATAGCAACATCGATTAAAACTGGTTTATCGATACTCATGGCTTTATTAAACAATGTTTGAAATTGAGATGGATCTGATAGCTCAAAACCAACAGCACCAAAGGCTCTAGCAAAATCAGGGATATTAACACGCCCTAAATCCACCCCACTTTTTCGATTGTATTTCATTAGTTCTTGCTCAAGTACCATATTGTAAGTACCATCTCGCCAAATAAAATGTACCAAATGGAGTTTTTCACGAACAGCGGTTTCTAATTCAGCGGCACTAAATAGAAACCCCCCATCACCAGAAATAGAAATAACTTTTTTCCCAGGACGCGCATAATTACAGCCCATTGCCCAAGGTAATCCTACGCCCAAGGTTTGCTGCCCATTGCTAAATAATACTTGTCGTGGGCGATAGGAAAGGAAGTATCGAGCTAGCCAAACATAAACCGAACCTATATCGCAACAAATTGTCATTTCATCATCGACAACTTGACTTAACTCATAGATAAAACGCAGGGGGTGGATAGGGGTACCCTTAAAATGCTTTCCCGATTCAATTTCATTCAAAAGTTTTAGATGGTTATCTACAATCTTTCCTAGTGCGCCGCCCTTTTTATCTTTGTCTAATAAAGGACCTAACGCCTCGATATTCCCTGCAATATCTCCTAATAGCTCACAAGTTGGTTGATAGGCATTTTGAACATAACAAGGAATATAATCCAGATGAATGATCTTTTTTTTGTTATTAGCATTCCAAATTTCCGGATCATACTCTACCGTGTTAAACCCAACAGTTATTACAAGATCAGCGATATCAAGAATCTCGTCTCCTGGCTGGTTTTTAAATAATCCAACTCTTCCAATAAAATACTTTAATAATTCTTTAGAAATAACCCCGGCTCCTTGATAGGTACACACAACAGCAAATGGCCTCACTTTAAGTAATGCTCGAATTGCCTCTGCGTTTTCTGGCTTACTGCTGTCTGAACCTAAAAAAAGCACGGATTGTTTGGCTTGGTTAATCAGGGCTGCGGCCTGTTTCAAGAGCTCTGTGGGGGCAATGCCATACCTCGAGGTGGGCACGCCCATAATCGGATTTTCATTAGTTACTTCCAGGAGTACATCTTGAGGTAAACTAATAAAGCTCGCGCCAGATCGAGGAGAAAGTGCTGTTCGAAACGCGTTTTCGACCACTTCGGGAATGCTGTCAGCAAGGGCCACCTCTACGCTACTTTTAGTTACGGCTTGCATAATCTGTGCGTTTTTAGCGCTTTGATGAGAGCCCTTCAATATCATTGCTCGAGGGACATTCCCACCAATTGCAACGACAGGATCCCCTTCCGTAGTTGCAGTCATCAATCCTGTTGTCAGGTTGCTTATCCCAGGGCCTGAAGTAACTAGTACTACGCCAGGTTTACCGGTCAACCTCCCGTAAGATTCCGCCATAAAAACTGCGTTTTGTTCATGGCGACACACAACCAATTGAATGGAGCTATCAAGCAATGCGTTAAAAACACTATCAATCTTTGCCCCAGGAATACCAAATATGTACTCCACGCCTTGTGCTTCTAAGCATTTAACCAATAACTCTGCACCAATCATCATGTGCTCCCATTACTACTGATATGAAATTTATTCTCCATTTGCTTCAGTATATTCTACATTTGTGGGAAATGTAGATGTCAATGACATGACCCTCAACAATTCTTATACTTTCCATCAGAAACAGTTGTCCAAAAGCGTTAGGGACGTTGCCTAAAATTCATACCCTAGGCTCTGTTGACAATTGCTCTATAAGGCCTACGTGGTGCGGCTTGACCGCAGGATCCAGGAATCTAGCAAAATTTATGGATACCGCGTATAAAGCGCGGTTCGTAGACATTAAGATAAATAATGATCACTCATGATCTGGCCCTGTGTCGTGTGGTTTGTTTTGAGTATTGGTTCAGAGGTTGTAGATAGGCTAGAGCGCGCTCTGCGTGGGGACGTAGTATGTTTATGCTGAGGCGTAGTGAGTGTCTATTTTAATCGCCACTTGTTATTAGAACCGAACCGGGCATGCCGGTTCGGGTGTTTTCGGACTTAGAGCGACGGAAACGCTGGATTAAGCAGCCATAGCTTTAACGCGAGCGCTCAGGCGGCTTTTAATACGGGCAGCTTTATTTTTATGTAATAAACCTTTGCCAGCTGCTTTATCAATAATGGGTTGTGCTTTAGCATATGCAGAGCGTGCTGCTTCTTGATCGCCTGCTTGAACAGCTTTTAGAACATTTTTGACGAAAGTACGAAACATGGAACGCGCACTAGCATTGTGATGACGCAATTTGGTGTTTTGGCGAGCGCGTTTGATAGCCGACTTGATATTTGCCACTTACAATCTCCACTGATACAAATATAACAAAAGATGTTAATCTTGCCCCATCAGGCAGAAATTGTCAAGATAACCTAGAATGAAATATAGGTTAGAATATCCAAGCTATACCTTTGAAAGCATCATGTCAAGAGGGTTTTAAGGGAAAGGTGTACCAGTTTTTGCAAAATAATAACTCATCGGTTTTTCTCCCATTGATGGGAGAGGATGCCCGACAGGGCAGGTGAGGGTAGTTCAAATCAAAAAATACATTTTGTGTTGGAAAATTTTTAATCACCCCTCATCCGCCCTGTCGGGCACCTTCTCCCCTCGCGGGGCGAAGGAACCACATCACTATCTTGAAAGGAGCATTCTTTGAATTGGAGAACGTTCTTCAATTCAAAGAACGTTCTCCGTGTAACTTTTTACTTTTAGGTATATCATTACAGTATTTTGTTTCTAGAATTAATTGATATGTCTGTGACTGAAACCATGATACCGAAACGCCAAAGCCTGCTTCGCTCCACCACATTAGTATCTGTTATGACACTGATGTCCCGTTTGATGGGGTTTGCTCGTGATATGGTTTGCGCAAATTTTTTTGGCGCTGGCGCGGGTATGGATGCTTTTATGGTTGCATTTAAGATTCCTAATTTTATGCGCCGATTATTTGCAGAAGGTGCTTTTTCACAAGCGTTTGTCCCTGTGCTTGCTGAATATCAAAAAACGCGACCAATTGATGAAGTGCGCGCTTTTCTGGCGCGTGTTGCTGGCAGTTTAGGAGCAATCCTTTCTCTGATTACCTTAATAGGTGTTATTGCAACACCCTTTCTCGTATTCCTCTTTGCACCAGGGTTTGGTCATGGTACTGAGCGTACGCTTTTAGCCACAGAAATGTTGCGCTTAACATTTCCTTATTTGATGTTGATTTCTCTGACGGCAATGGCCGGTGCTGTCCTGAATACGTATGGATATTTTGGTGTGCCAGCTATTACTCCGGTTTTGCTCAATATCAGCATGATTTTAGCAGCAGTTTATTTAAGCCCTCATTTTGAAGAGCCTATTGTGGCACTAGCTTGGGGGGTTCTCATTGCAGGTATTGCGCAATTAATCTTTCAGATCCCATTTCTTTTTCATCGTAAACTCCTGGTAAAGCCCAGCTTGATGATAAAGGATCCAGGTGTACGGCGCGTTTTAAAATTGATGGTCCCAGCACTTTTTGGGGTTTCCATCGCCCAAATTAATTTACTAATTGATACTGTCTTCGCGTCTTTTTTGAAAGTAGGTAGCGTATCATGGCTTTACTTCACCGATCGCTTAACTGATTTCCCTCTAGGTGTTTTTGGCGTAGCTATTGCAACAGTTATTTTACCCCACTTGTCTCGTCGACACGCAGAACAGAATCCTGAGAATTTTTCGCGAGCGTTGGATTGGGGCTTAAGGCTTTTGTTGCTAACCGGAGTACCATCAGCTGTGGGCTTGTCGTTTTTTGCGATGCCATTGATTGCGAGTTGTTTTGCTTACGGTCGTTTTACGGCTATTGATGTGTTAATGACCCAAAAAAGCCTCATTGCTCTGGGGTTGGGTGTGCCCGCTTTCATGATGGTGAAAGTCTTGGCGTCTGGATTTTATGCGCGTCAAAATATCAAAACTCCAGTTAAAGTGGGCGCTCTTGCAATGCTTGTTAATACATTGCTTTGCGCTCTTCTGATTAAGCCCCTTGCTCATGCAGGTTTAGCGCTCGCCTCATCTATGGCTGGTTTTGTGAATTGTGGAGTGTTATTAGCGCTATTATTGCGGCGTAAAATCTATCAACCATCACCAGGATGGGCTCGTTTTATGGCGCAGTTAATGGCTGCAAATACATTGGTTGCGCTTTATTTGCTGTTTGTGGTTGGTGATGTGCAGTTTTGGTTGGCGAAACCCGCAGTAATGCGTTTAGGTTTGCTACTGGGGCATGTGTCAGTGGCGAGTGTGATTTATGTAATATCCTTAGGGGTTTTTGGAATGAGACCCGCCCAGTTCCGCGGTCAAATGAGAGAATAAATAATGCGCGTTGAAGACTACTATCAAACTAATACAGAAAAAGCTATATCACTTACGCTGCTTAACAAGAAGCAATGGTTGAATGACTTGGATACTTTAAAACCATTTGAACGTAATTGCCTGACCGCTCAGAAATTTGAGGGTGCACTTGGTAACATCGGCATCATCACAGATACTGAAGGGAAAGCTCACAAGGTGTATGTGGGTGCCGGTGAAAATGCCACAGATGCAATCGCAATTGCTAATGTTGCTAATTTTTTACCAGTTGGATGTTATGCTCCTGAGCAGTCATTATCACTGGCAGCTCTTGTAGTCTGGTCTTTAGCCCAATATCGATTTGATAAATATAAAATCAATACATCAATGCCGCGAATTTTAGTGGTACCAGAGCAGAAATTAAATTCAGTTGTAACTGATGCTGCTGCGGTGTTTCTAGTGCGTGATTTGATTAATACGCCGGCCAATGATTTAGGCCCTGCAGAGCTCGCAACAGTTGTGGCTAAAATAGCTGAAGAGCATGGAGCTAAATTTAAACAGTGGGTCGGTGATGAGTTACTTCGTGATAACTTCCCGGCTATCCACGCCGTAGGACGCGCATCAGCCTCAGCTCCTCGGTTATTATCACTGGTTTGGGGAAAGGAAGATCATCCTCATGTGACATTGGTGGGCAAAGGAGTATGTTTTGATTCAGGTGGCTTGGATCTCAAGCCAGGTTCGGGCATGCGCCTGATGAAAAAAGACATGGGTGGTGCGGCTCATGTCATTGGCTTAGCCCAATGGTTGATGACGCATAAAGTGCCTATTCGTTTACAGGTTTTGATCCCTGCGGTAGAAAATGCTATTGATGGACAAGCGTATCGGCCTGGCGATATTTTGACTATGCGCAATGGCCTGAAAGTTGAAATTCATGATACCGATGCAGAAGGGCGATTAATTTTAGCAGATGCACTGGTTAAAGCATGTGAAGACAAACCAGAATTGATCATCGATTTTGCAACACTAACCGGTGCTGCCCGAGTTGCAGTTGGCCCAGATATTTCGGCGCTGTTTAGCAATGATGACAAATTGGCCAGTGATCTTGCTGATGCAGCAAGAGAAACCGCTGATCCACTATGGCGCATGCCTTTGTTTGAAGGCTATACAGAATATTTTAATTCAAGCATTGCTGATTTTACCAACGCATCTGCTATCCCCTACGCGGGAGCAATTACTGCGGCATTATTTTTACAACGTTTCCTTCCCGCAGGGCTCTCATGGGCTCACTTCGACATCATGGCATGGAACCTCGGCAACAGACCAGGTAAGCCTGAAGGTGGCGAAGCCATGGGGATACAAGCAGTTGGGCATTATTTGCGCGCGAGATATAGTTAGTTAATGTAAAATTCATGGAGCCCGTATGGAGCGTAGCGGAATGCGGGCTCCATTGCTTTAAAAAAATCAGGCGATTGGATGCGTGTGCAACTCACACTGCTTAGCGCGGTATTCACGATAATGAGCCCGGCTTATTTCTTTGGCCGAATCACTATCGCCTACTATTTCCATAACACGCCGAAAGCGTGAAAAGTAGGGCGGAATCGTTGCTGCCATATTTAGCAATATATCGTTAAACCCACGTGGCTCCGCGCCGAAGCCAATCTGAACGGGTGGCGGTGGCTCGGGGCCTTCGCCCTGAATGTTATGAGGTATAAAACTCTCGTCCTTGTAAACCCATAACAGCTCATCAAGATGCTCTACGTCTTTTTGATTATCACAATATACAAAGACACGATGCCCGCGCTGATAGGCTTTTTCGAGCAAACGACAAGCAATAAGCCAAACAGCTTCAGGATCGTTGTTGTTTAATAGGTAAAAATCAACGCGAATAAGCGACACGACGTTAACTCATCGTTATAATGCATAAAAGCAAGTAGTTTACCTACTATTTAATCAGAGGCATAGAGCTATACTCCTCGGACACGAAGATCCTGGATTTATGCCATTGCTTTTCCCGCCCAGCGTTTTTAAAAAAATTCGCGATAGAGTAGACTATCCCTCATCTTTTTAAAAACGCTGGGCGAAAAAATTAAGTCGCATAAAAACCAGGATCTTCGTGTCCGAGGAGTATAGATCGTGCTCATTTTTCGTTATCTTGCCAAAGAAGTCTTTATCACATTGATAGCCTTGACGGCTATTTTGTTATTGATTTTTATGAGCAATCAATTTGTCCAATACTTGAATCGCGCAGCTAGCGGAAAAATCCCAGCGATGTTGGTCATGAAATTAATGATGCTTGAAATGCCCAATCTCATTGGGTTTTTATTGCCCCTGGGTTTCTACGTGGCTTTATTGCTCGCTTACGGTCGTTTGTATGCTGAAAGTGAAATGACAGTGTTACAAGCATGTGGTTACGGTCCAAGACAGCTCTTACAACACAGTTTTATCATGGCTTCTATTGTGACTGTAGTTGTTTCAGTTCTGATGTTATGGGCAAGCCCCATTATTTCAATTGAGCGATCCAAATTACTACGTGCAACAGGTGTTCAAACGCTAATACAAACTATTATGCCTGGTCGTTTTCGTGCTATTTCTGGCGGGAAACAAGTATTTTACGTGGCCTCTATGAATCGTGAACATACCAAAGCTTCACATATTTTTCTGGCTCGTTTGGTAGAAAAGAATGGGCAGGATCCACAGTGGGATGTACTATGGGCAAAATCAGCTTTTGCAGAAACGGAACCGGGCTCCTACGAAGACTATGTTATTTTGCAGGATGGAAAAGAGTACCAAGGTAAGCCAGGGCATGCTGATTATCAAATTGCTGAGTTTGAACGTTACAAAGCCCGACTACCTCATCCTACTGTTGAAATAAAAGGCGATCTTCATACGTTTAGCACCGCTAGCTTGTGGCCACCAAATAACCCTGATTTGCCTAAGGCTGTAGAATTACAATGGCGTTTATCCGTGCCTTTGATGGTTTTAACACTGACCTTGATGGGGGTGCCGTTAAGTCGAGTGAATCCTCGTGCTGGAAAATTCGCTAAATTGCTGCCAGCAATTGTTCTGTATATTATTTACGCCAACTTTATGTTTGTTGCTCGAGACTGGATGCTCAATGGAAAAACTCCAGTATGGTTGGGGCTTTGGTGGCTTCATATTGTAGCGCTAGTAGTAGGGTTAATACTTATTTACCGTAATCAAGTGAAATTGTCATGAGGTTACTCGATCGCTACATCGCAAAGACGATATTGGCGTCTATTGCCCTAGTAACGTTGATGTTAGCAGGACTACAGATTTTTATCTTATTTGTTCATGAGCTGGATGAAATAGGCAAAGCAAATTATGGGATATGGCAGACTGCTGCATTCGTACTTTTACAAATGCCATACCAAGTTTACTTGTTTTTTCCAATGGCAAGCTTATTAGGTAGCTTGATTGGCTTAGGGGTTATGGCTAATCACCGTGAATTAGTAGTAATGCGTGCAGCAGGAATGTCTATCGGCCAAATCACGATGGCTGTGTTGAAGGCTGCACTGGTTGTGATTGTCGTTGTGACGTTGGTTGGTGAAACAATAGTGCCAAAATTAGCATATTTTGCGCGTGATCAAAAAATGCAAGCATTAAGTAAGGGCCAAGCTTTGCGAACTGCTAGTGGTGTGTGGTTACGGTATAAAAATGATTTCATTACTATTGGGACTATTTTACCTAATAATAAGCTCTTGGATGTTTTTCAGTTTCATTTTGATGAGGATTTTGATCTACGCACAGCTCGCAAGATAGATCGCATAGAATATAAAAATGGGGTTTGGCAAGCTTATGGGATTGCTGAAACGAGCATGCATGGTACTCATACCAAGGCACGCAAGGTGCCTGAAATGCGCTGGGATGTTTCTGTTCAACCTAGTATTTTAAACGCTAGTAGTAGTGAGCCAGATGAGATGACGCTTAGTCAATTGCATCGATACTTGCGTGCTCAAAAAAGAAGCCAGCAATCAGCACTTAATTATCAATTAGCTTATTGGCAGCGACTTATTCAGCCGTTAACCACGGTGGTGATGATGGTACTTGCTATACCGTTTATTTTCGGACCTTTGCGGTCTTCTACCATGGGTTCAAAGTTAATGGTAGGCGCTACGGTGGGCTTTGGTTTTCATATTATTAATAAGTTTTTTGGCCCTATTAGTGAAGTGTTGCAATGGCCACCTATAGTGGCTGGAATAGGGCCTACACTAGTCTTCGCATTGCTAGGTCTATATCTTATGAGCCGGGTTAGGTAATGTGGAACTTCGTGCGCTTGTTGGGTCAATGACCCAACCTACGTTTAATCTTTTAACCACTCAGTCAGTACTTCAATAATCTTCCGGGCCTGATCGTCACTAGAAATGTTAAATTTCGATTTTTGCCAATATTGATTATTGCGTTTTTGATATCGTCTGATGGAGTATTTTACTGGGCCATAATCTTGTTTGGTGCGGTCCCAATCTTGATAGCGAAAAACAATCGTTGTCCAAGCTCCTTTTGATAGGACGTGCTTACCTAATTCCTTTGTTGTTTCAACGCCATCTTCACTGAAAGCAATTGTCAAACCATCAATTGTATCGGACATGAATGAAAATCCTTAGGGGAGTTTTTAGTTGATGGATTGTAGTTTGCCATTGACAAAAGTCAAGCTATTCGGGGTTTGGTATTGATTAACTTGATATATCCATACTTCAGGTGGGCTGTTACTAGGCACTACCTGTTTAATATAGGAGTTATTGGTCATAGTAGGGCTGCCGCAGGCATTGAGTACCTGGTTAATATTATCCCCAATTTGAACATTGGTACCGCCACAGATTGACATTGCATTCGTGCTTGAGCCATTGATTCGTACATCACTAACCTTGTTATTAATAATATCTACTTCAAGACTAATTCCACCTGTACCACTGGGTAGCGTCCATTGAGCTCCGGAGTTTTGCCCATAAAATGCAGAGCTTTCACCCGGGTAGTAACCACCGGTATTAAGAGCGTTGTAAATTAGTTGTTTAACAGCTACTTTTTGTGTAACAGGAGCATTGGTTTTTTGTTTTGTCAGCGGTTGTCCACAAGCAGTTATAACCTGGGCTTGTGTCATGCCAACGTTGATATACCCTGAATTTTGCGGACAATAGAGCTGCGTAACCGCTAGAGCCGGTGTTGTTGCTAACAATGAAACACTGATGACTAAAATGTTTGGTTTCATGTGGATATCCAATCAAGCCTAATCTACTGTTCAGTATAGCTCATGATTTAGCAAACCCTGTTAAATATGCATTTAATTTATACTCTAGGTCTAAATTAAATGCAGCGGCAAGGATTCGCTTATAAATAGGGTAATAACTTTAAGCATAATCAGCATAACATAGGGTGAAAAATCAAAGCCTGAAATATCAGGGATGATGCGTCGACCTAAACGTAGTAGCGGTTCCGTAACGAGATGTAAGAGATCGGCAAGGGGATGTTGCCAGCGTGGGTTAATCCAGCTCATGATCACTCGGATAAGAATTGCATAAAATAGCAAATTACAAGGTTGTGCAATCAGGTCGGCTAAGACGTACAAGGGTAAAAAGTGCCAGGGAAACCTTGCTCCTATAAATAGCCAGCCAATAAGTGAAAATTTTAAAAGCTCAACTAACACAAGCAAACAAAAGCAAGCCCAGTCGTAACGAGATAAACGTTTTTTGTTTGCCCCGAATAAATTGCTTAATGGTAAGGTGATTGGGTTTAGTAGCTTATTTAAAGATAGATTTAATGGATGCAGGCTACTGACGCGAAAATAGCGTAAGGCGATGCGTGTCCAAAGCACAAAAGAAAGTAAGCTAAAAAGTAAACCAAATAAAAAATAGCCGACGGCTATCAATCCAGACATCATATCTCCTCAATTTATAGTTAGCGGAATGCGGGGATCAAATCCGGGGCATTCCTGCAGCATTTATCCTTTCCCCAATTGCCGCGCGCGCTCACAGGCGGCATGCATCGCTTCATCTAGTATTGCGTCAAAACCATGTTGAGTTAGCACCTCAATAGCTGCAGCGGTAGTACCTGCAGGCGACGTCACAGTTTTACGCAGCTCTGAAAGACTTAGTTTCGTGTCTTTTGCCAATCCCAATGCACCTTCAAAAGTCTGTAATGCAAAGGCCTTGGCTACATCTTTCTCGATACCTAACCTAATTGCCGCTTTAATCATAGCTTCAATAAACATGAAGATATAAGCAGGGCCACTGCCAGAAAGAGCGGTGAATGCATTAATATCGTTTTCGTTCTGAACCCAAGTGACCAATCCGAGGCTTGTAAACACTTTCTCAGCTTTTTGTCTCTGTTCCTTAGTAACAAATGGGTTGGCGATCATCGGAGTTGCCCCTTTGCCTAAGGCTGATGCGATGTTGGGCATGGCACGTACAATTGCTATATCGGGCAAGTATTTTTCAAACCAAGACAAGCTTAATCCTGATGCAATAGAAATGATTGTGCTATGAGCTGGTATCATTGCCGGGTTGATTTGGTCTAAAACGGCGCTCATCTGGGCGGGCTTGACCGCAAGAATGAGAATATCTGCATTAGGAATTACAGCTAAATTATCCGAATATGTTTTAGTGCCATGCTCATCAACACCGTTAGGCAGAGAAGGTGATGCGGCTCGTAACTCATTCGCATGGTTGCGCAAACCCATAGTAATCGCTTTAGCTATATTGCCATAACCGATAAAACTAATTTTCATATTCGCTTTCCAAAAATGGCAGTGCCTATCCGAACGATGGTACTTCCCGCACGAATAGCTGCTTGCATATCATTACTCATTCCCATGGACAGTGTATCCATCGCTATATTCAATTGCCGATTTAGGGTGTCTAACAAGTGAGTGAGTCGTAAAAAAGATGGGTATTGTAATTGCTCATTGGTTTCGGGTTTTGGAATTAGCATTAAGCCACGTAAACGTAAATGTGGCAACTGTGTGACATAAGCGGCAAGTTCTGCCACATGATCAGGCGCTATTCCAGATTTTGATTTTTCATCATCAAAATTCACTTGTAGACATACATTAAGTGGGGGCAAAGAAGCGGGCCGAGTATCATTTAACAGCTGTGCTATCTTTTGGCGCGAAATGCTGTGTACCCAAGAAAAATGATGGGCAATCTCATTGGTCTTATTGCTTTGAATAGGCCCAATAAAGTGCCAACATACAGAGAGGGACTTTAATGTTTGTATTTTAGCTAAGGCTTCTTGTAAATAATTTTCACCAAAATCCCGAATACCCGCAGCATAAGCCTCCTCGATTTTGGAGCTTGAATGCCCTTTACTTACTGCAAGTAATTTGACTGCTCCCTCTGGTCTATGGGAGGCGGCTTCTGCTTGGTGGATAGCCTGTTTAATATGGAGTATGTTGTCGGTTATTATTTTGTAACTCCTGTCAGACTCAATGAACAAGAGCTCCCCAAAGACCATAAAGAATGGCAGAGAGAGCTAATATGCCCATAATAGTAATAAATACATTACTGAAAGGAGCGCTGTATTTTTTCATAGCTGGTATTTTTTTAATAGCATACATCGGCATTAGAAATAGAAAAATAGCAATAACCGGTCCGCTTAGGGTTTCTATCATTTTCAAAACGTTTGGGTTCATTGTGGCGACTACCCAGCAGGTGAGTACCATGAAGGCTTCAATACAATACTTAATTTTTTGATTACAGGCTGTTTTCCCCTTGGCACGAAAGAATTTAGATACCAAGCCCTGCAAGCCTTCGCTAGCTCCCAAATAGTGTCCAAAAAAAGACTTCGCAATAGCAATAAAGGCGACCAAGGGGGCAAGGTATGCGATAAAGGGGGTATGAAAATGGTTAGCAAGATAAGACAAAATAGAAATATTTTGTTGTTTTGCCAAAGCCAAATCTTGTGGGGATAAACTAAAAACGCAACTGAACACAAAGAGCATTACAGTGCCAACCATCATGATATGACTATATTTTAAAATCTGTGAGCTATTTTCATCTGCCCGAGCACCCAGCCGATGCTTTTGGCTTACGGCAAATGAAGAAATGATGGGTGAGTGGTTAAAAGAGAAGACCATCACTGGAATAACTAGCCATAACGTCATTAGCAAGCCATGTGATTCATGTATAAGGTTGTTGGTAGTGTGCAAAACAGAAGTATTCCAGTGTGGAATTAAGTAAATCGACAGTAATAATAAAATAGTTATAAAGGGATAAACAAGCATACTCATCGATTTTATAATAATCGGTTGACCAAGGCGCACAATGGCCATTAACCCCGTAATTAATATGAGTGCTATCAAAGCGCGAGGTGGTGCTTCCATTCCTAACTGATTAACGATGAAACTCTGCGTTGTATTTGTAATAGCGACACTATACATCAGTAAAATAGGATAGATGGCAAAAAAATAAAGCAGGGTTAGTACGTTTCCGGCCCTATTACCAAAATGCTCCTCGACTACATCTGTGATGTCATTTTTTGTGGCGGTTCCAGAAAGCACAAATCGACACAGCGCTTGATGGGAAAAATATGTCATGGGAAAGGCGAGAATTGCCATTATAATTAACGGCCAAATGCCATTTAATCCAGCATCTATAGGAAGAAAGAGTGTGCCGGCTCCGATAGCAGTACCGTATAAACTTAACATCCATGCTGTGTCTTGTTTGCGTTCCTGTGATGGATTGTATTCTGATATTGTTGTTACAGCTGGGCTTTGGGACATCTTTTGCGCTCTTTCATAACTCAATATGGGCTTAATGTTACCACAAAGTAGATTATTTGTATATTTTTTACCTGATAATAGCGAATAATAAGCGTATATGCCAGTATTTGCTGCCAGCCTTTTCATGCGCTAATCTTAAGTTAAGGTGGGGGAACCGACTCCGCGGTTTAATCCCGCATTTCGCTTCGTTCCATACGGGCTGCATTGATTTTATTTGGTTCTGCGCTAAACAAGGACGTATTGTGGATATTGCTGAGCTTTTGGGATTTACAGTAAAAAATAATTCATCTGACTTGCACTTGTCGGCTGGTATGCCGCCAATGATTCGTGTCGATGGGGATTTGCGTAAAATAAATGTTCCTGCGCTTGAACATAAAGATGTTATCAAGATTATTTATGACATCATGAATGATAAACAACGCAAAGAATTTGAAGAGCATTTAGAAACAGATTTTTCGTTTGAGATCACCAATCTTTCCCGCTTTAGGGTCAATGCATTTAACCAGGCGAGAGGGGCGGGTGCAGTATTTCGTACCATCCCTTCTAAAATTCTGAGCATGGATGATTTGCATTTACCCGAAGTTTTCAAGGAGATGGCTTCCTTTCCCAAAGGATTAGTGTTGGTGACAGGCCCTACCGGTTCGGGTAAAAGTACGACGTTGGCGGCTATAATTGATTTTATTAATGCGAGCCGTTACGAGCATATTTTAACGGTGGAAGATCCCATAGAATTTATGCATACCAGCAACAAATGTCTGGTAAACCAACGTGAGGTTCATCGTGATACGCATAGTTTTAGCGCAGCATTGCGATCAGCTTTGCGTGAGGATCCCGATATCATTTTAGTCGGTGAATTACGTGATTTGGAAACGATTCGTTTGGCAATGACTGCGGCTGAAACCGGCCACTTGGTTTTTGGTACGCTGCACACTAATTCCGCGACAAAAACGATCAACCGGATCATTGACGTGTTTCCAGGTGATGAAAAATCAATGGTGCGATCAATGTTGTCTGAATCATTGCAGGCAGTGGTGGCTCAAAGCTTATTGAAAAAAGTTGGTGGCGGCCGTGTTGCGGCACTGGAAATTATGATTTGTAACTCAGCAATCCGTAATTTAATCCGCGAAGATAAAGTGGCACAGATGTATTCATCCATCCAAACCGGCCAAGCACAGGGTATGATGACCTTCGATCAACATTTGGCAGAGCTGGTCAAGGAAGATCTCATATCAACCAAAACTGCAAAGGAAGTTGCACTTAATAAGGCTGCTTTTTAAGTTTTCAAGCACTAAAATTAAACCTAATGGTAATCGTTCACAGGGCATGTAAATTCCGTGAACGATTACATCTAATGTAGCCCGTATGGAGCGCAGCGGAATGCGGGGATCAAACCTGGGGCCATTCCCGCATTCCGCTGCGCTCCATACGGGCTACATTGGATCTGCTCCGTTTATTTCAGCCAATTTTTCTTAAGCTGGCACCATTACATGAACGATTATAACAGTTACGATGCCTTCTTCTGCAACTCGATCAACTCTCTAGTCCCTATTTCGGCAAGCCCCAACATCTCATTAAGCTGCGTGCGGTTAAAACTACCATCTTCCGCAGTGCCTTGAACCTCAATAAAATCTCCTTGCTCGTTCATCACCACATTCATATCCGTTTCTGCGAGCACGTCTTCAGCGTAATCTAAATCCAGAACCGATGTGCCTCGATAGATTCCCACAGAAACAGCGGCGATATAATTGAAGGTAAGTTTTTTGCGTAATTTTTCACGCGAGACCATCCAGTCCAGAGCGTCTTTCAATGCTACACAGGCGCCAGTAATAGCCGCAGTACGCGTGCCTCCATCAGCTTGAAGGACATCACAGTCTAATGTAATGGTCGTTTCGCCTAATGATTTTAAATCAACACACATACGCAACGATCTACCAATCAAGCGTTGAATTTCCAGAGTTCTGCCACCTTGCTTTCCTTTGCTCGCCTCTCTTTCATTACGACTATGTGTGGCACGCGGTAACATACCGTATTCAGCGGTTATCCAACCTTCATTTTTTCCTTTAAGAAACCGTGGGACACCATCAATAACGGAAGCTGTGCAAAGCACGCGAGTTTGCCCAAACTCAACGAGAACAGAACCTTCTGCATGGTTAGTGTAGTTACGAGTAATATTGATGGGGCGTAGTTGGTTAGCTTCGCGTTTGCTTGGGCGCATAATGAATTCCTCTTGAGATTTAGGCAGGTCATGTAAAGTCGGCAAGTATAAACCAGTTGAACCTATTGGCCAATGGTGACGAAAAGGTTATCTTCAGGTTTGCATTTGTACAAATTTGGGGTATAGTCGCCCAACATTAAACTGGTCGGAATTCTGAATGACGCATAGCATGACAGCCTTTGCCAGAGTGCAGAATCAATTGGCTGGAAATTCATTTTGTTGGGAAATAAGATCAGTTAACCATCGTTATCTCGACGTTTCATTTCGGTTGCCTGAGTCGTTTCGTGGTTTAGAAAGCAATCTACGCAATTTATTACGTGGCCAAATTCATCGCGGTAAACTTGAATGTCTGCTTAAAATTAATGATATAGCAGGTGAAAACCGGTCTATGCTGGTTAATGCGGGGTTGGTGAAGGCCTTACTAGAGGCAGGAGCTGGGCTGGCTTCTAGTCACCAATTAGCAAATGATTTAACTGTAAGCCATGTTCTCGCCTGGCCAGGGGTGGTCGAGGTTAGTCAACCCGATCTTGATACGTTGAGCGAGCAAATTGAACAGACATTTCAAGATGCACTAACACAATTAATCGCAGCTCGGTTGGCTGAAGGAACTGTGTTAAATGAACATGTTAAAACCCGCTTGCACCTCTTAAACGATGAAATTATTCATGCAAATAAACAGGTGGCATTGATTTCTGGTCAAACAAGAGAAAAATTACTTACTCGATTGCAACAATTACAAATTGAAGTAGCAGAGCCCCGCATTGAGCAAGAAATTGCTGTGATGCTAGCGCGTCTTGATGTGAGCGAAGAGCTCGATAGGTTACAGACCCACCTTAATGAAGTAGCGCGCACACTTGAACGTGATAATGTTGCAGGCAGGCGGCTCGATTTTTTGATGCAGGAATTAAATCGCGAAGCGAATACATTAAGTTCTAAATCAGATTCAGTGGTTTTAACGCAGCACGCTGTACAGATGAAAGTCCTGATAGAGCAAATGCGTGAACAAATTCAAAATATAGAGTGACTACTATGGCGGATAATTATTCTGGAAATTTATTTATTGTGGCAGCCCCCTCGGGTGGTGGAAAAACTAGCCTAGTCAAAAAATTAGTGGATAGTTTAGAGGATATAGCTGTCTCTGTATCACATACAACACGTAAAAAACGACCCGGCGAAGTAGACGGTGTTGATTATTTTTTTGTTAATGAGCCAGCATTTATGCGCATGGTCGAAGTAGGTGCTTTTATTGAACATGCCCAAGTCTTCAATCATTTCTACGGCACGTCTGCTGAACAAATTACTGAGCGCTTACGCGCTGGTATTGATATTGTTTTAGATATTGATTGGCAGGGTGCTGAGCAAATTAAGCATGCGTTTACGAACGCTGTGAGTATTTTTGTGATTCCTCCTTCAGTAGATGTGCTTAAAAAACGCTTGATGGATAGGCGACAGGATGATGATCAAGTGATTGCTAGCCGCATGCAAAGTGCATGTGATGAGCTCAGTCATTATCCAGAGTTTGATTATTTAATTGTTAACGATGACTTTGCTAAAGCCGCTGATGAATTAAAGGCGATTGTGGTAGCTCACCGCTTGCGCATGAGCCGTCAAGTAGGCCAACAACGACAATTGCTTTCATTTCTGCTATCATCGCAGTAAACTATAACGTTTTAATGATTTTGAGGAGCAGTGTATGGCACGTGTAACGGTTGAAGATTGCTTAGAGCATGTTGAAAATCGATTTGAGTTGGTAATGGTTGCTTCTAAGCGTGCGCGTGAAATTGCTGTGCGTGGTGCTCAGCCCATGGTGGAATGGGAAAATGATAAACCAACAGTAGTCGCGCTACGCGAAATTGCAGAAGGGTTTATCAAACCAGATATATTGGACAAAGATTAGGAGCTGTTCAAGTAGTTATTTGCAAAGAGCCCAAGGGAGTGTTGTGTGAGTTACTTTGATGAGTTGCATGAAGAGCTAAAACTCTACCTTGAAGCGGATGAAATTGAAAAATGTCACCAGGCTTACTTAGTTGCCGAAAAAGGGCATCTAGGCCAGATGCGCCGGTCCGGTGAACCTTATATTTCGCACCCAGTTGAAGCGGCGCTGATCCTTGCGGAGATGCGCCTTGATTATCAAACCATCATGGCTACGTTATTGCATGATGTCGTCGAAGATACCAAAACCAGTAAAGAAGAGCTAATCCAACAATTTGGTGAAGATGTAGCGACCCTCGTTGATGGTGTCACTAAGTTAACTAAAATCAAATTTGAATCACGTGCTGAAGCCCAAGCTGAGAATTTTCGCAAAATGGTCATGGCCATGGTCAAAGACATACGCGTGATTATCGTTAAGCTTGCAGATCGGCTACACAATATGCGAACACTGAGTGCGATGCCTTCAGCAAAAAAAAGGCGTATAGCAATTGAAACATTAGAAATATATGCGCCCATTGCTAATCGTCTAGGAATGCATGCTGTTTATACAGGTCTTGAAGATCTTGGTTTTAAAGCGCTTTATCCCATGCGTTATAGGGCAATCAAATCTGCTGTTGAAAAATCGCGTGGTAACCGGCGCGAGTTAACTCAAAAAATTGAGCAAGATTTACAAGAAGCGCTGGAAGAATTAAATATCCCCTATGAGCACGTCTTTGGCAGACAAAAACATTTATATAGTATTTATCGGAAAATGCGCCAGAAAAAAGCTTCTTTTGCTGAGATAACCGATGTATTTGCTTTCCGCGTAGTGACTGATGATATTGATTCATGTTATCGGGTGATGGGCGCTCTCCACCGTACTTATAAACCGGTTCCCCAACGTTTTAAAGATTATATTGGCATACCAAAAGTCAACGGTTACCAATCCTTGCATACCACATTATTTGGCCCTTTTGGGGTGCCATTGGAAGTACAAATTCGTACGCGTGATATGGATAGTGTTGCTGAAAATGGTGTGGCGGCACACTGGATTTACAAATATGAAGGCTTGGAAGTGAATGAAGCGCAATTGCGGGCTCGAGAATGGGTTCAGCGTTTGTTAGAAATGCAGCGTAGTACGGGTAATTCTTTAGAGTTCATCGAAAACGTGAAAATTGATTTATTCCCGGATGAAGTTTACGTGTTTACTCCTAAAGGGCACATCATGGAGCTCCCTAAAGGGGCTACCCCAGTTGATTTCGCCTATACAGTGCACTCTGGAGTGGGAAATAGCTGTGTGGCGGCTAAAGTTAATCGTCGTTTAGTACCGCTCAGTATCCCTTTAACCAATGGCCAAACAGTGGAAATTATTACAGCCCCTGGTGCTCGCCCCAATCCTGGATGGTTAAATTTTGTTGTGACTGGAAAAGCGCGCAGTAATATTCGTAATTTTCTAAAAAGCCAGCACCATGCAGAATCAATTACGTTAGGCACCAGACTTTTAGAGCAAGCTTTTGCTGAGTTAGGCAGTGAATATGCCAAAATTCCTCCTGAATCGTTACAAGCCTTGTTAAGTGATTTGCATTATAAATCGATGGATGATTTGTTATATGCCATAGGCATTGGAAACCAAATGTCGATGGTGATAGCGCGCCGTCTTGTGGTGGCAGAGGAAAGTGGGGCACTGGCGAAAACTGCAAAAGGTGGACCGCTTGCTATAAAAGGTACCGAGGGGATGGTTGTGCATTTTGCGGAGTGCTGTCAACCCATTCCTGGTGATAATATTGTTGGCCGTTTCCAGCAGGGGCGAGGGATATTAGTGCACGTGAGTGATTGTCCGTCTATCAAGAAGACACGCAGTAATCCAGAACAATTCATTTCACTCCGTTGGGACGATGATGTACAAGGTGAATTCTGGGTGGATGTCACGGTGGATGTGGCTAATCAACGCGGTGTTCTTGCGGCTCTTGCTACAGCAATTTCTGAAGCCGAATCGAATATTGGCAATATTAATGTGGATCCACGAGATGGACGCCATAATGCGGTAACTTTTTCAATTAGTGTGCTCAATAGGACACATTTGGCAAAAGTTATGCGTCGTTTGCGTGCTAATAAAGTGGTGATGCGGTTGTATCGGAAAAAACAAGGGGATTAAGTAATGCAACCTATACACAGTGAACGAGCGCCTGCCGCGATAGGTACTTACAGTCAAGCGGTAAAATGCGGGAATACTATTTATTTATCTGGGCAAATTCCGCTTGATCCAAAAACAATGCAATTATGCAGTGATGAAATTCGCTTGCAGGTAGCACAAGTGATAGAAAATTTAGCGGCAGTTTGTGAGGCCGCTGGTGGTAGTTTGGCGAATATTGTTAAGTTAACCGTGTACCTAATGGATTTAAATCATTTTCCTTTGGTTAACGAAGCGATGACGCATTTCTTTAACGAACCATATCCCGCTCGCGCAGCAATCGGTGTAGCTGCTTTACCACGTGGTGCGCAGGTGGAAATGGACGCAATAATGGTTGTTACGTGAGTATATTATCTCTGCATGGAGTTAGTTTGAATTTGGCTAACACGTGCATTTTAGATCAAGTTGATTGGCAAGTTCAGCTGCAAGATAGGATTGCTTTAGTTGGCCGGAATGGTGCTGGAAAATCTACTTTGTTAAAGTTGTTGCAAGGCGAAGTGGTGCAAGACCGCGGTCACATTCATCAGCGCAACGGTTTGCGTGTTGCGGGATTAACCCAAGAAGTTCCTGTCAGCCATAATGAAACGGTTTATCATTTTCTCGTAAAGGGGTTGGGCGAAGTAGGGGAAGTTTTAGCCCAATTTCGTGCAGAGTCAACGGGTGGTGATCTCGATAAATTAGCGCATTTCCAACACAAAATTGAGGACTTCCAAGCCTGGGACTTGTTACCCCGCATAGAAACCATGGCAACTCGTTTAGGGCTAGATCCTGATATATCAATGAATGAATTATCGGGAGGAATGAAAAGACGCGCCTTATTAGCGGCAGCCCTTATTACAACACCAGATCTATTGTTATTGGATGAGCCAACTAACCATTTGGATATGGATGCAATTGAGTGGCTTGAATCATATTTGAAAAGTTATTCAGGCAGCGTAGTTGTTGTAACGCATGATCGTGAATTTTTAGCTAATGTAGCGAATTGCATTGTTGAAATTGATAGAGGTCAGTTACATCGACATGATTGCGATTACGAAACGTATCTTGATAGGCGTGAAGCTATGCGTCTTAGCGAACAAAAACATCAGGATCTCTTTGACAAGCGTTTGGGCCAAGAAGAAGTCTGGTTGCGTACGGGGGTTAAAGCCAGGCGTACACGAAATGAAGGTAGAGTTCGTGCTTTAAAAGCCATGCGGGATGCGCATCAACAACGCCGGCTACAAGTAGGTAAAGTGAAGACAGTAGCTCTAGAGGTTGCGCGGTCTGGTAACTTGGTGGTTGAAGCGGAACAGGTAAATTATAAGTTACCTCTAAATCCGACGTCCCGCGGCGAGAGCAGTCAGCAGTTGCAGTTGATACGCGATTTTTCCTTCTTGCTAACCCGTGGTGATAAAGTAGGAATTATTGGCCCCAATGGCTGCGGTAAAACCACATTGGTGCGTTTACTGCTGGGTGAGTTGGAGCCTGACTCAGGTAAAATTCGTCGTGGTACTTCACTAGAAGTCGCCTATTTTGATCAATTACGCCGCCAGCTTGATGAGCAGCAAACCGTCATGGCTAATGTGGGAGACGGCGCTGATTATGTGACAATTAATGGTAAACAAAAGCATGTGGCGTCTTATTTGCGTGAGTTTTTGTTTGCTCCCGAACGTTTTAATCAACCGGTTTCGTCTTTGTCGGGTGGGGAGCGTAACCGGTTATTATTAGCCAAATTATTTGCAAAACCCGTCAATTTATTGGTAATGGATGAGCCCACAAACGACTTAGATATTGAAACCTTGGAATTATTGGAGACCATGCTGGTTGATTACCCAGGAACATTATTGTTGATTAGTCATGATCGAGCGTTTATTAATCAGGTCGTAACCAGTGTATTGATATACGAAGATGATGGGCGGTTTAATGAATATGTGGGTGGTTACGATGAGTACCGCAGTTATAAAAAAATGCAACAGCGTGAATCAGCGCCACCTCAGCCAGTGGCCCGCAGCGGCAACAACACCACTAAACTAACATTTAATGAACAACGCGAGTTGTCAAAATTGCCTCAACAGATAGAATCATTAGAGAAAAAAACGCAAAACTTGCATGATGAAATGGCAAAGCCCGCGTTTTACCAACAAGATGCACAAAAAATTAATGATTTTAAACAAAAGTTAGTAGAAAATGATAGGTTACTTGCCGAGTTATATGCGCGCTGGGAAGTACTGGAGGATAAAAAAGGATGATTGGTACAATAGCCCTGGTTGTCTTCTGTGCATCGATTGCAGCCTTTTTTGCACAAGAATTTGGACGCATGTTTAAGCGGTTTTTTGCTATTCCAGGGGTGAAATTATTAGTTCCTTTAATAGTTGCTTCTTGGTTTATTGAAATTTATGAAGAGTGGGGTTTGTGGTTATTATTACGAATCCAAGTCTGGCTTCATCAATTTGTTTACAAGCTACATGCCCTCATACCATTTGAAAAAGGCTCGCTGCCGTTTACCAAAATTGTCTATCTGTGTTTTGTCGCAAGCCTACCCCTTTTAATTTCTCAGTTAGCCTCTATAAAAAAATGGCGTCGTAAACGGCCACCCCAAACATACTGGCTGGGTTTAGTATTGTGGGTTATAGCCGCAATTTTACTGACCTTGTCCAGCGTGCCAACTAGCTTAGAAGTCCGGCCCTTGTAACTCCTGATCATCCGCTGGATGTGAAGCAGCGGCCTGTAACGTCTCATATCTTTGTGCGAAGCTTTCTCTGGGCTTCGGAGCAATTCCATTAGAAACCAAAACGATCTCTTGTAAGCTATCTAGATAGTTTCTTGCCTCTAGCGTACGCGGGGAATCAGGATCACTTCTAATGGCTGCCGAAGCATCAGCTGTTTTTCTATCTTGTGTTTTGCGATCTATTTTACCGCAGGAAGTATCAAGATTAATAATATTTTATGCTTATATTATGGCAAGTGGCCGTAATGGCACTATGAAGATATTTGCCGTTGATTTAGATCGTCTGGATGCCGCGGACAAGCCGAGGCACGTAGGCTTTATAGAGCAATTGTCAACAGACCCTAATATAAAACGTGCTACTTTGCAGGATAACCTCACTAGCTCGGAATGAAGTCACATTTTCTAGAAGCGCCATCACTTAAAGCACTATCTGGTCATTGTTTTCTTACAAGGCCTCAGCTCGGAGCGCAGGCGAGCCCATGCCTGGGTGATTCTGTCGTCACTGAGGGGGTCGGACGTTACCTTAAGGCATTTTAACTCCCTTGATACCTACCTGTTTAGTAAATTATTGTACAAAATTGTTTCAATCAGATATAATTGGCCTATTTGATTGTCAACATGGCTTTATTTTGAGTCAGAATCCCAAGAGAGGTTAATTATGTACTTTCAACTACAGAATCTTGCCACCATGACCGGTGCCCAATTAGCAACTGCTATCGCAGCTATACCTGCCGGCGTGACATCGCTTGATTTGAGCAATAATGGCCTCCACAATAAAACCGGCGCCGATTTAGCAATCGCTTTTAGAGCTATACCTGCCGGCGTGACATCGCTTAATTTGAGCTGGAATGGTCTCGGCAATAAAACCAGCACCGATTTAGCAATCGCTTTTAGAGCTATACCCGCCGGCGTGACATCGCTTTATTTGAGCAGTAATGGCTTCCGCAATAAAACCGGCACCGATTTAGCAATCGCTTTTGGAGCTATACCTGCCGGCGTGACATCGCTTAATTTGGGCGGGAATAGTCTTAGCAA